>NZ_JBDKXI010000005.1:354048-419331 GCF_039710385.1 Pseudoxanthomonas sp. CCNWLY206-1
TCAGGCGATTCACGTAGAGCCGAGCTTGCTCGGCTGATGGTCTCCGGAGCCGATGCGCCGAGAGCAGCGGAGCAAGCTCCGCTCTACGGAGCGGCAACAGCGCTACAGGTGCTTTCTTTGACGATCCGGTCGACGCGGTCGAAATCTGCTTTGTTCTTTTCGATATTTTCTGGTCGTGCAAAACGCCACGCTACTTCTGTTTCGTCGCGGCGTTTTTTCCATGCGTCACACAGCGCACCGTCAGGGACGCGAGCGCAGTGATCTTGGACTACCTCGCAGGCTTGGCCGGCACCCGTCTGCGGATTGCCGTCCAGACCGACCGTTCTCATCGTCCTGCAGCGCGACTGCGGCTCGGATTCTTCGGTGAGATAGCGATCGTTGTCGTATGTCGTGCACTGAAAGAGGATAGGCGGCGGCAGCCGCTTCGTATCATCGACTGGGGCCGATGCCTCAGCCGCCGGGTCCGCTCGCGCGGGAGGAGCGGCAGTGGACGCAGCAGGTGCAGGAGAAGGCGTTGTGGGCGCAGGTGAGGCAGGCGCAGGTGTCCGCGCTGCCGCGGGTGCCATTGGCACAGTGGCGATGCCCTGCATCACTCTCTTTTCCTGCTTCTGATCCTTCGGGCATGGCATGTTCTGCACCGTCAACGCGCCTGCGGCATCGGTGCAGCGATAGAACACCACTTCTTCGGCGAAGCTGGCGACAGGCGCCAGTGAGAGCAGCAATACGAGATAAAGACGCATCGACATCATTCTTAGTCTACGCAATCGTTGGCGAGGCGTGCATCGATGCCGCGTTGTTCCAGATCCAGTTCGCGCCGCTCGCTGGGCATGGCGCTGCCGTAGCGACGAAGGATTTCGTATCGTCGATCCGAAAGGCGTGCGCAGACTTCCTGTTGCGGCAAGGGGTGGCAGCGGTCGCGTACCCAGGTGCCACCGGCGGGCAGGACAACGCCATGGCCGGGAGGCCCTGGGTGAGGCGAATGCGGCGGCAATGGCGTGGGGCTGCCGCTGCTGAAAGACAGATTGCCCTTGCCGATCGACACGTTGCCGGAGACGCTGGCGCCGCTGCCGTGCGGCCATACGGGATAAGCAGGATAAACAGGCGTCCAGAACGGTTGCCACCGAGGATTACCCTCATCACTATCGCTGGTATAGCGCTCGCCTTCCGGGGTGACACATTCGTACATCGGCCGCGGTGGCGTGGCATACACGACCCGGGTCGGTGGGTCGTTTCGCGATGGAGCCGGCATGGCCACGGAGGTCGGCGGTTCCGCGCGCGGCGGCGGATCCTTGGGCCGCTGCATCGTTCGGGTCTGCTGGGTTTCGCCTTTTTCGCAAGGCGAATCACGCAAGGTCAATCGGCCCTCCGCGCTCACGCAGCGATAGATGGTCACGTCCTGGGCCAGCGTGATCCCGGCAGTGCACGCGATCAGAGTGCCGGCGACGACCTGGGCGAATGAGAGGCGACACGACATGCGCGCATCATGCGCGCGCCGCCCGCCCGGGGGAAGCCGGTGAACTGTTCTCGCATGCGCTAAACGCCACCCATAGCGCCGAGGTAGCGGTCAGTCGCGCAACTGCTGTCCGCTAAGCGCGTCGCGTATGGGTGTGGCGCGCGGCAGGCCACCGGTTTCGCCCTCGGTCACGCCGTCCAGCCGTGCCAGCAGGACAGGGTCCAGGTCCTCGCGGCGTAGCGAGGCCGGCTGACCACTCAGGTTGGCGCTGGTGGAGACCAGCGGGCCGCCGAAGGCGCGGCATAGCGCCACCACCGTGGGGTGGGCACTGACGCGTACGGCCAAGCGGGTGTGCGTGCCAGTGATCCATGCGGGCGCCTGTCCGCTGACCGGCATTACCCAGGTATGAGGGCCGGGCCAACTGGCCAGCACTTCCCCCAGCCGTTCGGTGGGCAACGCGGCCAAATCCAGGCAGGGACGCAACTGATCAAGTTCAGCGGCAATCAGGATCAGGCCTTTCTCTATCGGCCGCTGCTTGATGGCAAGCAGCCGATGCACCGCACGTTCGTTGAAGGGATCGCAGCCCAGACCCCACACGGCTTCCGTGGGGTAGGCAATAACGCCGCCTTGCTGCAGCCGATCGGTGGCGTCTTCGATGGAAAGCGGTGTGACCATGGAGACGGATTCTGCCATTGCCGACCTGGTCTTGGTGAAGATGGATACCGAGCGGAAAGGCTTCTCGTAGAGCGGAGCTGCGCCCCGTGAATGGCGCCGAATCGGTGGCAACAAGGCCGTCGCAGGGCGCTAACGAACAGCCGCTTCACGCTCTTCGTAGCGGAGCTCGCTCCGCTGCTCTTCGAACCGTGTGCATAGAACCTAAAGCAGCGGAGCAAGCTCCGCTCTACGAGGAGCGACCTGCCGGCTTCACGACGACGGCTAGAACGGTGCGTCGTTGCTGCTTTTTTTCGCCACTCGCTTCTTGCCTGCTTCGACCTTGGCCGGCGTCAGCAGCGATTTGGCGGGCTCGGCAACGACGGGGGCGTTTCGGGCTGGAGCCTTCTTCGCGGGGGCTTTCTTGGCAGCCGTTTTCTTCGCTGCCTTCTTGGCGGCGGGCGCCTTTTTCTCGGCGGGTTCCTTCTTCACCGCGGTTTTCTTCGTGGTTTTGGCAGCGGTCTTCTTGGCGCCGAAGCCGCGCCGCGCCGGCTTGCCGGTTTCTTCCAGCAGCTTCTGCACTTCTTCCAGCGTCAACGACGCTGGCTCGCGATCTTTTGGAATCTTGCCGTTGAGCTTGCCGTCGCTGATGTACGGACCGAAGCGGCCGTTCAACACCTGGATATCGCTGTCGGGGAATTCCTTGATGATGCGGTTGCGCGCAATCTCTTCCTTCTCTTCGATCAGGAACACCGCGCGCGCCAAGTCGATGGTGTAAGGATCATCTTCCTTCTTGAGCGAAGCGTAGACGCTGCCGCGCTTGGCGAACGGGCCGAAACGGCCGATGCCGACGCTGACTTCCTCGCCCTTGTCCTCGCCCAGCTTGCGCGGCATCAGGAACAGCTCCAGCGCTTCATCGAGTGTGATGGTGTGCATGCTCTGGCCAGGGCGCAGCGAGGCGAACTTGGGTTTTTCCTCTTCCTCCTCGGCGGTGCTGCCGATCGCCGCATAGGGTCCGAAACGGCCCAGCCGCACGCTGACCGGTTTGCCGGTCTTGGGGTCTGTGCCCAGTTCACGCGCACCAGTGGCTTCGCTGCGGTCGACCGATTCCTTCTTTTCCTCCACCAGCTGCTTGAACGGGCCCCAGAACTTCTCCATCAACGGCACCCACTCTTCTTCGCCGCGCGAAACGGCGTCAAGCTCGTCCTCGAGCTTGGCGGTGAAGTCGTAGTCGACGTACTGGGTGAAGTGGCCGCTGAGGAAGTTGGATACCGCGCGGCCCACATCGGTAGGTTTGAACGCGCGGCCTTCCATCTCGGTGTACTTGCGGAACAGCAGCGTCTGGATGATCGATGCGTAGGTGGAGGGACGGCCGATACCGTATTCCTCCAGCGCCTTCACCAGCGCCGCTTCGGTGAAGCGCGGCGGCGGCTGGGTGAAATGCTGATCGGCGTGGATGCGGTCCAGCGGGATACGATCGCCTGGCTGCATGGGCGGCAGCTTGCGGCCTTCGTCTTCGTCCTCGGCCGCCTTGGTGTCCTTGCCTTCCTCGTACACGGCCAGGAAGCCGGGATCGATCACGGTGGTGCCGCTGGCGCGGAAGCTGTGCGCGCTGCCCGCGGCGAGATCGACGCTGACGGTGTTCAATGTGGCGGGAACCATCTGGCAGGCGACGGCGCGCTTCCAGATCAATTCGTACAGCTTGCGCTCGTCGTCGGTCAGGTACCGCGCCACTTGCGCAGGTGTGCGCAGTGCGCTGGTGGGGCGTACGGCTTCGTGCGCTTCCTGCGCGTTCTTGGACTTGGTCACGTACACGTTGGGCTTGTCCGGCAACGCCTGGGTGCCGAAGTCGCGTGCGATAACGTCGCGGATTTCCGCCAGCGCCTCGGCGGAGAGACTGACCGAGTCGGTACGCATGTAGCTGATCAGACCGACCGTGCCTTCGTCCCCGATCGTCATGCCTTCGTACAGCTTCTGCGCTACCTGCATGGTCTTGCGCGTGGTGAAGCCCAGTTTGCGCGAAGCTTCCTGCTGCAAGGTGGACGTAGTGAACGGCGGCGACGGTCGGCGCTTGCGCTCCTTGCTGACGACGTCGGTGACGTGCAGCGCGCCTTGCGCCGCCTGCTGGATGCGCATGCGTGCGGCTTCAGCGGTGTCGCCGTCGGTGACGGTGAATTGTTCGAACTTCTGCCCGTCCAGCTTGGTGAGCTTGGCGGTGAACGCCTGGCGCGGATGTGCGCACTCGGCTTCGATGCTCCAGTATTCGCGGGCGATGAAGGCTTCGATCTCTTCTTCACGCTCGACGATCATGCGCAATGCAGGCGACTGCACACGGCCGGCGGACAAGCCTCGCTGAACCTTGCGCCACAGCACCGGCGACAGATTGAAGCCGACCAGGTAGTCCAGCGCGCGCCGGGCCTGCTGCGCATCGACCAGATCGCCGGCGATCTGCCGCGGATGGCTCATGGCCTCCTTGATCGCGCGCGGCGTGATTTCGGTGAACACCACCCGGTGCAGCGGCTTGCCCTTCAACAGACCGCGCTCTTTCAATATCTCGGCGATGTGCCAGCTGATCGCTTCCCCTTCGCGGTCCGGGTCGGTCGCCAGATAGATGTCTTCGGCCACCTTGGCGGCTTTCGCAATGGCCTCCACATGCTTTTCGTTCTTCTCGATCAGCGCGTAGGACATCGCGAAGCCCTGGTCCGGATCCACCGCGCCTTCCTTCGGCACCAGGTCACGGACGTGACCATAGGACGCGAGGACATGGAAGTCCTTGCCGAGGTATTTGTTGATCGTCTTGGCCTTGGCGGGCGATTCGACGATAAGCAGGTGTTTGGACATGGGTGGTTGCTTGGACTCAGGGTTCGGCCATTCAGCGGCCGGCTAGGGTGGCTTAAATTGGGGTGGCAGAGAAGCCGACGCCCGGGGCCGAGGCGCCGGGCGTTCAGATTGGTTCTATTTATAGTGGAATCACGTTGGAGGGGCGGCTGTCAAGCCGTAGCCCTTTCGGCGAGCCGGAACTGCAGGCTATTCGCCGGTTTTCGGCTACCCCGCCAGCGATGCCAGGCGGGCTCCCGCAATCGCGAAGAGTGCTATGAGACCAACGAATAACAGGCCGAAAAGAACCAGCACAACCACCGTGACCGTGCCTAATTCCTCCCGCTGCCATTCGGGATGATCGGTGAACGCCCATTTGTCGACGACCAAGGTGTCGCAGATCATGTCGTGCAGCGCTTGCTTGCGATCGGTGAAGGCTGCCATGAGATAGCCAATGCATAGCAGCAAGGCGCTGATGAGCGTGGCGAAATAGCGGCCGACGCCGCGCGCCAGCGTTATCTGGTCGCCATCGGTCCGCACTACCTTGATGCCGATAGCCATTTTCCCCAGCGTGGCCATCGAGCGGGATGCATGAAAACTCGCGTAATAAGCGGCAGTGAGGCCGATGGAAACCAGTTGAGTGACGACCTGGATCGCAAGGAATGCGCCACCGGAAGTCTCGCCGCCGAACCCCAATGCGGCGCCCATGATGCCGCCAATCATCATGCCGACGATGCCGCCGACCACCACCAGGATGATGCTATCGATGACATGCGCAGCCAACCGCTTCCGAAAGCCCGCGAGCACTACCGGACCACTGTCGACGACGCGCGCACGTCCGGTGAGCGGCGCTGTGGGCGGAGCATAAGGAGAATCGAATCCGCCGCTGGATGCTGCCGGTACCGCTGCCGCGACCGCTGCGGTCTGGCTGGCGTGCATAACAGTCTGCTGCGTATACGATGGCTCGCGCGCTGTGAACACCGCGCGTCCCGTGGTCGGTCGTTCTTCTGCTATTTCGGTCTCAGCCGGCAAAGGCGACATGGACTCCGGCAGCATGGGTTCCATCGGTTCTGTCGCTTGAGCCGGTGTTTGCCCGAAAGAGCTGGCGCCTTGCACGGACAACCCCAGTTCCGCGGCGACACCGCGCAGCGGCTGCCATTGGCCCATGCCGTCGCGCCAGACGAGCGTGTCCAGCGCAAGTTTGCCAAGACGATACTGCTGTACCAGTTGCTCCTGATCCACCGGCCCCTGTTGCTGCTGGTTACTGTCGACGTAATACCACTGAGTCATGCGGCCTCCCCGGGCCTGTTAGCAGTTGTGGCGCATGTCGCGCCAGGACAGTCATTGGTTTTGCATTGCGAGAGGAATCAGGATTGCCGCGATGACAGCCACGAACATGAGGCCGTACAGAATGCCCATGACGATCAGGATGACCTTGGCGACGGTGCCCAGTCCGCGGACCTGCCATTGCGGATGCGCGGTATATGCCCAGCGATCCACCACCAATGTGCCGGCGACCATGTCGTGCAGGCCGCGCTTGCGATCGGTGAACGCGGCCATCAAATAACCGATGTACAACGTCAGGTAGTTGAGGCCAGCCGACAGCCAACGGCCCAGCGCATGTTTCAGGCTGAGCCGGCGTCCTTCACTGTCCACGACTTTGATGCCTACGGCCATCTTGCCCAGGGTGGCCTGCTTGCTGGATGACTCGAATCCGGCGTAATACGCCGCACTGATCACTGGATACAGCAGGTAGACCACACCCATCATTCCCAGCAGCGCCGTGCTACCTGCGGTCGGGTCGTTGCCGATCATGGTGAACGCACCGACACCCACCACGAGCATGGCTGCGATCATCACGATGTAGTAGGCAAAGCCCACCACCATGGAGTCGATGAACAGCGCCGCGGCGCGTTTCCAGAAGCCGGCGTGCACCACCTCGTGGCCAGCAACAAAATTTTGCTCGGACGCGACAGCCGCTGTTGGCGGCGCATAAGGCGATGCGTCCGCGGCGGGCATCACGGGTTCGGCAGGCGGAAGCGCTTCGCCGTCCGTGCCGTCGCTCGCGTTCAAGTTCAATTCGTCGGCAAAATCGTGCAGCCGCTGCCACTCGCTGAGGCCGTCACGCCAGACCAGCGTTTCGAGAGCGATGCCGCCATTGCGGAATTGCCCCGCCAGTTCTTCCGCGCTGAAGGGGCCTTGCCGTTGCCGCTCGGCATCGGCGTAGTACCAAATGGACATGAATGATCTTCCCTAATGTGTGTGGCGGTTTCGTCGCTATCGTACGAACACGCGGCCGACTTCAACCGCGGCAGTCCACCGGCAGATAACGATCTTCGATCTCGGACGAGCAAACCCATGACGCGGCCTCGGGATCATATTCGAACCAGATCTTCTTGCCGTCCAAGTTGACGTTGCCGGTGTTCTCGACGCCCAGTTCGATACCGCAGGTGCCGTCGTCGAATTCGCCGATCGTCGCCTGCGAGACATAACGGCCGGCGTAGCTTTCCGCAGCGCCAAAACCATCGGCGTCATTGCTGGGGCAGGTGCCGGCAGTGGCGTAATGTTCGGCCACCGATGTCTTCAGCGGACTGGCGGTTGCGACGGCTTCGGTCAGCTTGGCGCGCAGCGTGTAATCGTTGTACGCAGGTATGGCTATCGCAGCCAGAATGCCGACAATGCCCAGGCACGGCAACACCATGACCGCGGCGACGATCAGGAGAATTTTTCCGCGCGACATTCCCTGCGGACGCGAGGCCGTGGAGGAGGAAATGGAAGGTGCGCCCGCGATAGGCGGCGGAGGCGGCAAGGGGGGTGTGACCACCTGGGATTCAGTGGCGGCCAGCAGGCCCAGCTCATCCGCGAAATCGCCCAGGCGCTGCCATTGCTCCAGGCCTTCACGCCAGACCAGTGTGTCCAGCGCAATGCGCGAGTAACGATAGTGAGCCACCAGTTCTTCGGCCGAAACCGGCCCGAGCCGTTGCCGATCACGGCCGGCGTAATACCACTGCGTCATGCTTCCCCCTGAAGCGGATCAACGACTCAGAACCTGATCACGGTCCGTCGCGAGCGAAGGCAGGCGACCCGTGGCGGAGCGGAGCAAGCGCAGCGTATGTGAGATACGTGAGCATTGCGAGCACCGCACGCGGACCGCACACAAAGCGCAGCAGGAGTGTGATCAGATTCTCAGTGTACCGGCTCTGGTTCGTCGGTGAACATCTGTGTTTCCATCCAGGCGTACGCGGCCTCGGCACCTGGCTGGTTGAACAGCACCATCAGCACGACCCACTTCAGGTCATCCAGGTCCAGCTCGTCCTGGTCGAGCGCCAAGGCGCGGTCAAGAACCAGTTCTCGCTGGTCCGCATCGATGACGCCATGCTGCTCCAGGAACAACAGGAAGCCGCGGCATTCCACGTCGAGCTTCTCCAGCTCAGGGCCATGGAAGACGCGGGTCGGTCCACCCACGCGGGGTTCGGACGCGGCAGGCCGTTGTTCGGCCAAGGCATCGAGCCAGTCGAAGGCTTTGCTGATTTCGGCGGGGCTGAAACCGGCCTGGATCAGACCAGTTTGCAGCGAGTCACGATCGCGGACGGGGTCGGCGTCTTCGGTGAAGTAGTGTTCGAACAGGTACAGCAGTACATCCAGGATGCTCTCTTTCATTGCCCCTCGGCCTGCGTCGATGACGCTGTGGAGGTAAAGAAACCAGTTTTGCGTTGGTAACGGCCATGTTCGACCGCTACCCGTCCATCCAGTTCCATGACCAGCAGCATGGAGGACAGTTCGGCGGCCGTCAATCCAGTACGTGAAACCAACTGATCCATACCCGTAGGGTCGAAGCCCAGCGCATCCCACAACTTCTGGTAGTCGGGCTCCAAGTCGCCCGGCATCTGCAAACTGCCGGGGAGCGGCCCAGGTTCAGCTTCATCCAGCCGGGTGCGCAATGCGAAAGCCAATTCCGAAGCCAGTGGAGCGAGGGCGGCGATCACTTCCTGTGCGCTTTCTACCAACCCCGCACCCTCGCGGATCAGGCGATGGCACCCCCGTGCAAGCGGGTTGTGGATGGAACCAGGAACGGCAAACACCTCGCGCCCGCTCTCGCCTGCCAGGCGCGCGGTGATGAGGGCGCCGGAGCGTTCCGCCGCTTCTATCACCACGGTCCCCAGCGCCAAGCCGGCAATGATCCGGTTGCGGCTTGGGAAATGGGACTGTATGGCCTTGGTGCCGGGCGGATGCTCGCTGACCAGCGCGCCCTGCGCAGCGATACGGTCGCGCAACCCGGCATTCGACGGGGGATACGCCACGTCCGGACCGGTACCCAGTACCGCAACGGTGGCACCGTTCGGCGCAGCCAGTGCAGCCTCATGCGCGGCGGTATCGATACCCGCGGCCATGCCGCTGACCACCACGATGCCGGCCGTGGCCAACGCCCGCGAGAATGCATAGGCATTGTCCCGCCCGCCCGCGGTGGGCGAGCGGCTGCCGACCACCGCCACCGCAGGACGCCAGAGCAGGTTCGGGTCTCCTTCGATGAACAAGGCCAATGGCGCGCCGGAGATGCGGCGCAGCATGGGTGGATAGTCCGCATCCTTCCAGCCGATCAGATGATGGCTAGGCGATTCGAGCCAGGTCAGTGTTCGCTGCAGATCCGTTTCATCAGGACGTTGCAGTCGTTGGATTTGTTGATCGCTCAAGCCCCCTGCGCGCCATGCGGACGCTCGAGCGGCCAGCACCGCGCTGGCGGTACCGTGCATTTCCAACAAGGCCCGGCGAGGAGCGACCGCACCGCCAGCGGCGGCGAGCTTCAGTAAGGCAATGGATTCGGTGGACATCCGCGCAGCCTAGCGTTGAAACAGAAACGGCGCCCTAAGGCGCCGTCCCGATGGTACGTAGGAAATACCTGATGATCAGTAGGTAGCGTCCGGGTGTTTCAGCGAATAGCCGACTTTGGCGGGCTTGACGCCTTCCATCACCAATCCGTAGCTCACCTTGTCGAAGGTGCGGAAGATCATGATGTGCGCAGCGTACTCGTCCGGAAGCGCGATCCGTCCTGCACCACTCTGAGGTGCTTCGCTGATGCGCGACGAGTTCGGGTACTTCATGCGGTTGGCGGTGTGATTGCCTTTGCGCCAGACGGAAAGCACGGTGCCGTTGTCGAGACCTTCGCGGGCGCCGCCGGAGATGGCCACCACATCGCGCGGACCTCCCGACGTCAAGGCGTCAGCCACTGCCAGGACGCGCAGCTTGTCTTCGACCTGGGCCGCCGGCGGATGCGGGAAGAAATGCAGGTCGTAGCGCTGGGCTTCCACCGGAATCAGACGATCGCCCGCGCGGACCTCGTGGCCGCCGGCGTCGACCGCCAGTGTGCTGGTTTCGGTGCCGGGCACCACGCCACGAACCACCGTACCCAGGGCAACCTGCTTCAACTCATAGCCCAGGAACTCGCTGCTGCCGGTCTGGGCGATCATGTCGCGCCACATGTCGGCGTCGCCGGCGGTGGTCTTGCCGCGGGCGTCCAGGTCGTCGCTGCGCGGGTTGGCGGCGTAACGCACGGTCGGACGGACAATGGCATAACGCTGCCCGGCCTGGCCGTCGGTCAGGCCGTGTACGTAGACGGCTTGACCGGACACGCTGCGCAGCCGGTCCTCTTCCAGCGCCGCCACGTAGGGCAGGTGCTCGAAGCTGTCGGTGACGCGCAGGTCCTTCAGGAACGGCTCGATATCCGACAGCGGGATGGCGTTCAGCGGCGCCTCTTCGCGCGGGCCTTCCTGAACCGCCACGCGGTCAAGATAGGCCAGGCTGATTACATCGCCCGGATAAATCAGGTGCGGATTCTTGATCTGCGGGTTGGCCTGCCAGATCTCAGGCCACAGCCACGGCTTCTTGAGGAAGCGGGCCGAGATGTCCCACAGCGTGTCGCCCCGTTTCACCACATAGGTGTCGGGGTGGCTGCCCGCCATCTCGGCGGCAGCTGCATAAGTCGCGACGGTAAGGACCGCAACGGCGAAAACCGTACGAAAACTTTTAAACATGGCGATATCTACCTGATTCCCCGACAGGTGGTCACACCTATACTGCTTAAATTCTGACGCAAAGCAAGCGCCGGCGTTAGAATTCGTGAGGCCTTGCCGGATTCCACTGGCGCCCCCACCTAAAACAGACCATGGCACTGCTCCCAATCCTAGAATTCCCCGACCCCCGCCTGCGCACGAAAGCCGTGCCGGTGGAGGCTGCCAGAGTGACCGAACCCGAATTCCAGCGCCTGCTCGACGATATGTTCGAGACCATGTACGACGCTCCCGGCATCGGCCTGGCCGCCAGCCAGGTCGACGTGCACCAGCGCTTCATGGTCATCGACGTCAGCGAAGAGCGCAACGAACCCCGGGTGTTCATCAATCCCGAGATCGTCCAGAAAGCCGGCGAACAGATTTACCAGGAAGGCTGCCTTTCCGTCCCTGGCATCTTTGCCGACGTCAGTCGCGCCAATGAGATCACGGTGCGCTTCATCGGCCGCGATGGCCAGGCGAGCGAACTCAGCACCGACGGTCTGCTGGCGGTATGCATCCAACACGAGATGGATCACCTGGACGGCAAACTGTTCGTCGACTATCTGTCGCCGCTGAAGCGCGAAATGGTGCGCAAGAAGCTGGCCAAGCAGCGCAAGAACGCAGCTTAAAGCGGAAAGCGAAAGCGGGAACGGGGAACCGGATGACGGTTCCCATTGCCTGGGCGATACCGTTGCCGGCGTTGCTGTGCGCTTTCATTCCCTACTCCCCATTCCCTGTTCCCCGCCTCCATGAGAATCGTCTTCGCCGGCACGCCGGCTTTCGCTGTCCCCAGTCTTCGCGCCGCCCATGCGCGCAATGAGGTTGTGGCGGTCTACACGCAGCCTGATCGGCCGGCGGGGCGCGGGCGCGGCTTGACCGCATCGCCGGTCAAGCTGGAAGCGATACAGCGCGGCGTTCCAGTGCTACAGCCCGTTTCGCTGAAGCGCACGTCGTCGCAAGAGGCGCTGCGCCAGTTGGCGCCGGATTTGATCGTGGTGGTGGCCTATGGGCTGATTCTGCCGCAGGCGATCTTGGACATCCCGAGGTACGGATGCTGGAACGTGCACGCTTCGCTGTTGCCGCGCTGGCGCGGTGCGGCGCCGATCCAGCGAGCCATTGAAGCGGGCGACGCCGAAACCGGCGTCTGCCTGATGCAGATGGAGGCCGGGCTCGATACCGGTCCCGTGCTGCTGACGCAGCGCACGTCTATTGGCGCCGAAGAGACGGGTGGACAACTGCATGACCGCTTGGCCGACATGGGCGCGGCGGTACTGAGCGATGGCTTGGGCCTGCTGCGTGCCGGCATCCGGCCGGTGGCGCAACCGCAGCCGGAAATCGGTGTGGTCTATGCGCACAAGCTGGACAAGGCCGAAGCCCGGCTGGACTGGTCGCTACCGGCTGCCGCGCTGGCGCGCAAAGTGCGTGCATTCGAGCCCTGGCCGGTCGCTGAAGCCATGGTGGCTGGGGAACGTCTGCGGATACACGGTGCGGTAGCCCTGGAAGAGACACGCGCGGCCGCGCCCGGAACGCTTTTGACGGCGAGCAAGCACGGGCTGGATATCGCTTGCGGTGAAGGGGTACTTCGCCTGCGGGTGATCCAGCGCGAAGGCGGTAAAGCCATCACAGCCGCCGATTACCTCAACGCGAGACGCGACCTAGTTGTGCCATGAGTAGTTTGGCGGGTGTCGCTGTACGAGTGTTGGCCGCGCGCACGTTGGACGCGGTGATGCATCGCGGGCGATCGCTGAAGGCGGAGTTGTCGGCTACGCTGCCGCAGATCGCGGACGTGCGCGACCGGGCGCTGCTGGAGGCGATCTGTTTTTCAGCCTTGCGCCAGCGCGCACGTTACGATGCTGCGTTGCGCGCGTGGCTGCAGAAGCCGCCGGGTACGCGCGATGGCGAACTGCGCGCGCTGTTGTTCGCAGGTTTCGCGCAGATCGATGTCTTGCAACTGCCGGCGCATGCCGCTTTGTCGTCTACCGTCGAAGCGGCCCGTGCCTTGGGCCGCACGCATCAGGCGGGCATGGTCAATGCGGTGCTGCGCCGAGCCCAGCGCGAAGGCTTTCCGCCAGCCGACCCGGCCGCGCTCTGGCCGGCCTGGTTGCGCAAGCAGGTGGTCGACGACTGGGCCGAACACGCGGAGGTTATCTTCGCCGCCAGCGCTCAAGCTGCACCGTTGTGGTTGCGAGTAAATCGGCGCCTGGGCACCCGCGAACATTATCTGGAGCGACTTGCCGAGGCTGGCATCGAGGCCACGCCGTCGTCGTTTTTACCGGACGCTGTGCGTGTGGACACTCCGATCGCGGTCGCGGCACTGCCGGGATTCGCCGAGGGCGAGGTTTCCGTCCAGGATGGCGCGGCGCAAGCGGTCGCCGATGCGCTGTCACTGCCGCCCGGCGCCTATCTGCTGGATGCTTGCGCGGCGCCCGGCGGCAAAGCGGCGCATGTGTTGGAACGCGATCCGTCGCTGCGTCTGCTGGCATTGGACGTCGACCGGCGCCGGCTCGACCGCGTGCGCGAGACATTGCTCCGCGTGGGTGCGACTGCACAGACCCTGGCTGCCGACGCGGGCGAACCGCAAAGTTGGTGGGATGGCCGTCCTTTCGATGCCGTGCTGCTGGATGCCCCTTGTTCGGCCACCGGCATCGTCCGTCGGCAACCGGACGTGCTGCTGCACCGGCGCCCAGACGATATCGCCGCATTGATCGCGCTGCAGGCACGATTGCTGGATGGCGCATGGGGGACTCTCAAACCCGGCGGCGTTCTGGTCTATGCGACCTGTTCGTTGCTGAAGGCGGAGAACGAGGCGCAGATCGCGGCGTTCCTGGCACGCACGCCCAACGCGCATGCGGATGAGCTAGATACCAATTTCGGCCGCCTTTCCGGCGCCGGGCGGCAGCGCCTGCCCGGTGAGGAGGGGCTGGATGGCTTCTTCTATGCGCGGATCGTCAAACAAGTGTGATATGCGAAGAGCATGCCGACGATCACATTTTCCGCGATTGGGTCCGGTTCACCCCGAGTGAAGCTCCGCTGCCGCATTCTTTTTTCCGCTTTTTTTCTAATTGTGCCGTCACGTGCTGATTTTTTCAGGGTATTCGACCGGGCCATTGGCGCCGTGTCGAGCGCGTCTGGATGGCGGGATGGCTCACTGCACTTGATGTAATACTCGGATTGTTCGCTGGTGGAAATCGACTCAAAATCGTTAACAAGGGAGATGCTGATGCCCTCAGGGAAGAGCTGGCGCCACGTGACGGCACGCCGATGCGTCTTCCTGGCAATGGCAAGCGCAACCGCACTGGTTGCGCTTCCTAAGGGGCTTGCGGTTTTTGGCGTGCTGCTCGCCATCTCGACGCTGCTGGTGCCGGATCGGATAGTGGCAAGCTGGTCCAGGCTCGGTTCGCCATTGAAAGCCATCACCTGGCTTACGTTAGCGGTGTTACTGCTTTGCATCGCCTCGATGGCGATCTCTGGGCAACCATGGCGAACCATCGACAATACCTCGCGACTCCTGCTGATGCCTTGGTGCGCTGCGCTGGTGTACGCGGCGGGGATATCTCGCTTTGGCTTGTGGGCCGGTGCGGTGACCGGACTCCTGTTGTCGTTCGGCATCGCGGCATGGCAAGTGTCGGGAGGGCTGGAGAGGGCCGACGGCGGAGGAAATCCCATCGTCTTCGCTAACATCGTGCTGATGCTGCTGGCACTGGCGATCTATGCTCGTCCCGTCCTGCGTCGGAGATGGACGCTTGCACTGCTGGCCGCGATTCTGGTGCTAGGTATGGCGACCATCGTGCTGACGGGAAGCCGCGGTGCGCTTCCTGGGTTGGCTGCGCTGCTGCTGGTGATGTTGATAGGGGGAACAGGACAAATGCGCTGGTGGCGTCTTGCGCTTTCCTTGGGTGCGCCTGCGCTGTTGTTCGTGGCGATGTGGAGCCTGCCGGGTCTTTCCTCGCAGACGCGGCTAGAAGTGGTGAATTCGGATCTGGCGCGGTACGCGCAAGGTGACGTGGATACCCCCATCGGTGCAAGGCTGAAGCTGTTATCGCTGGCTGGCAGCACGTTTGCCGAGCATCCCTGGATGGGCATCGGCATAGACCGATTCGGCACCATCGTCGATCAATTGCCGGCATGTCAGGGGCAAGGGCTTGGGATGTGTGTACTGGACCATGCCCATAACGATGTCGCGGAATGGGCAGCCACCATGGGTATTCCCGGCCTCTTGGCCATATTGGCGGTCTACTTGGTGCCATTGGCGATATTTGTGAGGATCATTCGCCGATCGGGCGGGCGAACGTCCCGAGGAGCGGCCTGGGCCGGTGCCATGGTAGTGGTGGTTTGCTTCCTTTCAGGTCTGTCGCAGTCGATGTTCGCGCATGCGCTGGTCGCCACCACCTATGCGGTTTTCGTGGGCAGCTTGCTCGGAGTAGCGCTCATGGAATCTCGCTTCAAAGAAGCAGGGCCGACGAACCTTCCACCAGCGTAGCGCGACGGAGTGCGAGAGTGGTTGGAACATCAAGCGGTGTCGTCCGAGGCAGATTGAATGCATCAACAAAATGAGGACGCGCGGTACTTCTGGTGGTTCATGCTGTTTGCGCTGGTGGTACTTGGCGCCGGCGTGGGCCTACGGTCGCCGTGGCCCGCGGACGAACCACGTTTCGTACTGGTCGCCAAACAGATGTGGGAGTCCGGCGAGTGGCTGTTTCCTCACCGTGGCCATGAGCTCTATGCCGACAAACCGCCGCTTTACTTCTGGTTGCTGGCGGGAGCTTACGCGCTCGTGCGGAACTGGAATGCGGCGTTCCTGATTCCTTCCTTATTGGCGGCATTGGGCACGTTGGCCCTGACCTACGATTTCGCGCGCCGGCAATGGGACCGACGCGCCGGCCTCTGGGCTGCGGGTGCGGTGCTTTGCGCATTCCAGTTCGCCTACCAAGCCAAGCGTGCCCAGATCGATCCGACGGTGGTGTTCTTCATCACGTTGGGTGTCTATGGCATCGGCCGGCATGTGCTGTCGACGGGACCGAACTGGCGATGGTATTGGCTGGGCTGTTTCGCCGCTGGGTTGGGCGTGATCAGCAAAGGAGTAGGGTTTCTCGCTCTGTTGGCCCTGTTGCCTTATGTATGGATGCGGTGGCGCAGCAGGCAGGGCGACACTTGGAATGGCCTTAGCCACATCGCCGCCGGCCATGCCGGACGCTGGTTGCTGGGTGGGCTGGCGTTCCTGGCGGCCATCGGACTCTGGCTGGTGCCGATGGTGATCGTGGCGCTGACCAGCGGTGATCCGGAGCACCGTGCTTACCTGGACGACTTGCTGTTCCGGCAGACCGCAACCCGTTACGTCAGCGCTTGGCATCACCATCAACCCTTCTGGTATTACGGTGAAGTCATCCTGCTGTTCTGGCTGCCGCTCTCCCTGTTTATTCCCTGGTTGATCGGGCGGTGGCGAGATGCGTGGCGCCAGCGCGACGCAAAAGTGTGGTGGCCATTGTTGTGGGCGCTGCTGGTACTGGTCTTTTTCACCGCCAGCGCGGGGAAACGGGATATGTATATCTTGCCAGCGCTCCCCGCATTGGCCCTGTCGGCCGCACCTTTCATGGCCGCTATCGCGCAACGCCGCGGTTTCCGTTGGCTGCTTCTTACGCTCGCGGCACTGATGGGGATTTTGTTCTTGGGCGTGGGCCTGGCAGCAGTGATGGCCGACCCGGGTTTCGAGTTGAAGATCGAGGCACAACGGGGTTTGACCGGCACGGACGCCGATCATCTCTGGTTGGCAGTGGCAGCGATGGGCGCGCTGATCCTCGTCGCGGCGGCGTGGATGCGCGTGCAGCGGGCGGTGCTGTTGATGCTGACCACGGTAGCCATTATGTGGATCGGTTACGGCGTGTTGCTGGCGCCCCAGTTGGACGGTGAAAGTTCGGGCCGCGACCTGATGCGACAGGCGCGCGCTGAAGCAGGTGCCAGTACAACAATAGGACTGGTGGGTTGGCGCGAACAGCAGTTGCTTCAGGCGGTCGGGCCAACGGAGGAATTTGGCTTCAAGGCGCCGACAGAACTGCAATGGCAGCGAGGGTTGACCTGGTTGCGAGCGCATCCTGGGGACCGTGCACTGATGGTCCAAGCGGATCTTCTACCCGCTTGCGTGGATCGAGGAAGCGCCCATACCTTGGGCGTGGCGAATCGCCGTAGCTGGTGGTTGGTGGGTATGGAATCTCTGGATGCTTGTCTATAGCTCGTCGCGGTACCACATGATCGGGGAGATTCCCGAGGCGATGGGTGTCTATTTGACGGCTTCGAGTTCCCACAGCAAATAAGCTGGTGCGGCGCTGGCGCGTTTGCCTCGGAACCACCGTGACCACCGGCGCAATGTGCGCGAGAACTGTTTTAGTGGCGGGTGATTTTCCTTCGACTCCGCCAGGGCGCTGTACGCGCTGGCGCGCTCCGTACGCTTTACGCGGATCACCTCAAAGCGGCCATTGAAACCGTACATCCGTCCACCCGGATTCTCGCCGCAAAAATAGGCGTGGCTTTGATCGGTGATGATGTTGACATGCGTCGGGTCGACAAAAGCCTCAGGATGCGGATATGCCGGTGTCAGCGCATAAAGCCGGCCACCAGGCGCGAGTACGCGCCAGATTTCATCCATCAGTCGGACAAACGGAAATATGGTGCCCCCATGGCCAGGGAAAACACGCGGTACATGCTCGAGAAAATCGAAGGCGGAAACAGATAAGAAGCTGTTATCGGGAAAGGGGATAGGCTCCAATATCAAGTTGGCGACCCGATAGTCGAATCCATCGGTATCCCGTGGGGGGCGAATATCCACGCCACAAAGGTGACCGCGCGCATAGGGATTGCGAGGGGAGTAGCCGCAACCGATGTCCAGGTGACGGTCCGGATCTTCCGTATGTTGTTGCAAGTGGTCTTCTCCTGTTTGCCGGCTGGCTACCTTGCCGTGAGTACGTCGCCGCAAACTGGCGACCTGCCGTACGATGAGCTCATTCGGGCCGCGCGCGCAGTTCTGTTCGCCGGTCCGGGAGGCGGGCAGGTCAGCAATGGTATACCTCGTTGGGGTGAGGTGGCCTGATAGAATGATGCATAGATTAGGTGTTTTGCCCATGCGCGAAAGCGGTCCCGCAATCACTTCCGGCGAAAGACCTACGGTCAGCGTGCTGGTGTCCAGCTACAATTACGCGCAGTACGTGGCGGATGCGGTGCGATCCGCGCTGGGGCAGGACGAGCCGCCGCTACAGGTGATTGTCGTCGACGACGGATCCACCGACGGATCGCTGGAAGTTCTCCAGCAGGCCTTTGGCGGTGAAGCCGCCATTACTCTTCTCACCCAATCCAATGGCGGGCAACTTTCCGCATGGATCAGTGCGTTTCGGTATGCCACCGGCGAGATAGTCGCCTTCCTTGATTCCGACGACCTGTGGGAGCCGCGGTATCTGACCCGGATTCGCGACATCTATATGGCGCGCAGGGAAGTCGATTTCGTGTACTGCAACATGCGCCGCTTCGGTGAGCAGGACAACACGATGTTGCCCGCCGGACCGGATCGCGACCTGGGATACTCGATGCTAATGGGCGCTTTCGTGCAGCGCTGGCAATCCAGTGCCACCTCCGCCATCAGTCTGCGTCGTGACTTGTTGGAGCGGGTATTGGAGTTGCCGGAACAGCTGGCGGCCGAATGGAAGTCACGTCCCGACGATTGCCTGTCGTACGGCAGCGAAATCCTGGGATCGAGAAAATACTACATAGGCGAACCGCTGGTGCTGCATCGGGAGCACGGCAAGAATGCGCTCAGTGAATACGGCCGCTCGCCCATCGCCTACTACCACTACATGGTCCGTAGCGAACGGATGCTGGATCACTACCGGCGCCTTGCCGGCGTCGATCATGGTTGGACCCGGTTGGCGAAGGCCGAATTTCGGACCAAGGAAAAGCCGACACTGTTCGAGTTTCGCGCGTATTCCTGGCTGCTCTGGCGATCACCGCTGCCGTTGCGAAAGCGCATAGAGCACTGGTTTTCGATAATCAAGCACTATCTGTGGTCGTTCCGTTGACCAGATTCAATCAGGCCACAGCACGGCGGCGAGTTTGCGGTTCCGAACCGCTGTAATGGCCATAACGTGCCAGCGCTCGGCAGACAAATCGCAGTTGCGTTGACGGCGATGGCCTGGGAAATCTGCCTTGAAAAGAGCCGCATGCAGGCAAAATAACCCTGATGTGCAGTCGCACAACCGCCATAATAATGGGGTAGCCTCCAGCCAACTCGACGGCAGTTCGGTTCCTTTGTCTCATGGCTAACTCGCACGCCGCCAGTATCGTGTTCACCACCTACAACCAGCCCGATTGGCTGGAAAAGGTACTGCTTGGGTTTGCGGCGCAGGATCGGCGGGATTTCGAAGTGCTGGTCGCCGACGATGGCAGCCACGACGACACCCGGCAGAGGATCGACGCCTTGCGTGGCCAACTGCCCGTGCCCGTGCGCCACCTCTGGCAACCCGACGATGGCTTCCGCAAATGCCAGGCGATGAATATGGCTATCGGCGAAGCGGCATCGGACTATCTGATTTTCACCGATGGCGATTGCATCCCTCGCGCGGATTTCGTCTCCACGCATCTACGCCTGCGCGAGAGCGGGCGGTTTCTTTCAGGGGGATATCACAAGTTGCCCATGCCGACGAGCCTGGCGATCTCGCCTGCCGACATACGCTCCGGACGATGCTTCGACGAGAGCTGGTTATGCAGGCACGGCATGCCGAAATCGCGGCGCAATATCAAGTTGACGGCAGGGCCTTTGGTGGCAGGCGTGCTGGATGTCGTCAGTCCTGCCCGGGCCAGCTGGAACGGTCATAACGCCTCCGCGTGGAAACGCGACATCGAGGCCGTCAACGGCTTCGACGAACGTATGCGATACGGCGGAGAAGACCGCGAATTCGGCGAGCGATTGGAAAACGCGGGCATCCGCGGCAAGCGCATCCGCCACCGCGCCATCGTGGTGCACCTGGACCACGCGCGCAGCTATGCGACCCAGGAGAGTATTCAGTTCAACCGCCAATTGCGCGCAGAGACGCGCGATATCCGCCGCACATGGACCGAATACGGCATCGCCAAGCAGCATGTTCTTCCGCCTGAATCGGCATCGTTGGCGGGAGGCGCAGTCGTGTTGGCGAATCGAAGCATGGTCATCCCGCAACGCTGACAGCGGGGCGGGCCTATCGGTGTTTGGCTCATGTTCCAGGGCCAGAAAAATTGCGCATGCGCATGATCGCTCGATCGGTCGCAGGCCCTAGAATCCTCTGATGCAGACACTCCCGCTATCGCTCATTGTCATCACCTATAACGAAGCCGCCAGTATCGGCCGATGCCTGGACAGCGTGCCATTCGCAGCGGAGAAGATCGTCGTCGATAGCGGCAGCACCGACGGTACGGCGGCGATAGCGCAGGCTCATGGGGCACGTGTCGTGCAACAGGACTGGCTGGGCTTCGGCCCGCAGCGGAATTTCGGCACCACACAGTCCAAGCACGATTGGATCATCGTGTTGGATGCCGATGAGTTTCTATCCGACGAGCTGATAGCCGAGTGCGTGCGGGAACTGCCCGGATTGATTGCCTCGGACAAAGCGGGCGCCTGGCTGCGACGCCGGACCTGGTTCATGGGCGCGCCGATGCGCTGGTACAAACCCATGGTGGGCGAGCGGATGGCGCGTGTTTACCACCGTGGTCGTGCCCGCTGGACAGATGCCCGAGTGCATGAATCGCTGCGCTTTGAAGGCAGCGCAGGGGAATTCACGTCGCCTTTCAATCATCTGCACAATCCGACCTTGGTCCACAAGGAGCTCAAACTCCTGCGCTACTCGGAGTTGAAAGCGCGTGACTGGCACCAGAAACGGCGGCCGGTCCGAATGTGGATGACGCCGCTTGTTTTTGCCGCCGCGTTCTTCAAGGATTACGTGTTGCGGCTAGCCATGCTGGATGGATGGCGGGGCTACATCATTTCCCAGTTGGCCGCCAGCTACGCGGTCTACAAACGGATGCGCTACTACGAGATGGTTCGCAATCCTGATTCCTGCGAGTTGGCCCGGCAGCAATTGGTCGAACATAAGCTCGAGCGTTGACGAAAAGTCCCGTTACCGTCGAATACTTCTATGTCCGGCGCGATACTCCGCCGTCAAAGCGTTTCCCGCCACGCCTGGAACATCAGCACGCCCCATAGATGCGTGTGCCATTTGCGTTGTCCCGCCTGGAACTCCTGCCAGATGGACCGGATCTGGACGGGGTCGAAATGGCCTTCCTCACGCAGCCGTCGTTCGTCCAGTTGCGCCTCAGCCCAGTCGCGCAGGGGTCCGCGCAGCCAATCGCCGACCGGCGCGCCGAAACCGGATTTGGGACGCCGTACCAGTGACTCCGGCAGGTACCGCCCGAGTAGGCGCTTGGGAAGATGCTTGAGCGTTCCGTCGTGCCATTTCATCGACATGGGCAGCGACCAGGCGAACTCGACCACTCGCCAATCCAGCAAGGGTGCCCGCGCTTCCAACGCCACGGCCATGCTCGCGCGATCGACTTTGGTCAGGATGTCTTCCGGCAGATAGCACGCAAAATCCAGCGCCATCAGCGCATCGGCAGCCGTGCCGCGGCTTGGCATCGCAGCGGGATCGTCATAAGCGGTCAGCACGCGCTTGGCACCCAGCACTACTTTTTCCGGGCGCCGCCAGCGGCTGACGCGGCCACGCGCGATGCCTTGCAGATCGCCGGCGGCCAGTTCTGCACGGAGCGCCGCCCATCCGCCCAGTCGCGCGCGTTCGCCCGGATCGCCCGCCAAGCGCGCCAGCCATCGCCGCGGCAACCGTTCCAGCCGGGCGTTGTTCCTGAGCGCGCGTGCATAGCGGCCGTAGCCGAAGAACAGCTCGTCGCCACCATCGCCCGACAAGGCGACGGTGACGTGCTGGCGCGCCAACTGGCATAGCAACGCGGTGGGCAGTTGCGAGGAATCGGCGAAAGGTTCGTCGAACATGCGCGCCATGTGCGGCACCAGCTCAAGTGCGGCCCGGCCATCGGCATGAAGTTCTGTGTGATCGGTATGCAGATGCCGCGCCACCGCCGCCGCGTGGACACTTTCGTCATGCACCACGTTGTCGAACCCGATCGAGAAGCTGCGCACCGGACGGGACGACTGCGCCTGCATGATCGCCGTCACCAGGGAAGAATCGGTACCGCCGGACAGGAAGGCGCCCAGCGGAACATCGGCTTCCATGCGCAGGGCGACCGCGTCGCGCAGCAGGCCGTCCAGCGCCTCCAGCGCGGCTTCTTCGTCGCCATCGAAACCTTGCGCGATCGCTGCTTCCTGCCGCTCGCGCGCATTCCACCAGGAGGTGACCGGATGATCGGCGGCACCCGTGGCATTAGTGGCCCGAACCGCGGCAGCGTCCAGGCGGAGAAGGGCACCGGCAGGAAGTTTGAAAATACCTTGCAGGATCGAATGAGGAGCCGGGATGTAGTCCAGCCGCAACAACAGCGCGAGCGCATCGGGATTCACCTGCGGGCGCAGGCCGGGATACGCGCGCATCGCCGACAGTTCACTGCCGAACAGGAACGTGCCATCGCCGGCCCAACCGTAGTACAGCGGCTTCTTGCCTACACGGTCGCGTGCCAGCCACAGCACCTGCTCCTGGCGATCCCAGACCGCGAGCGCGAGCATCCCGTTGCCACGTTCCAACGCTGCTTGCACACCCCACTCGGCAATGGCGGCAAGCAGCACCTCCGTGTCGGAGTGGCCGCGGAATGCGTGTCCCAATGCGGTCAACTCGGAACGCAATTCGCGATGGTTGTAGATCTCGCCATTGAAGGCGATCACCCAACGACCGCTCGCCGAAACCATGGGCTGATGCCCTTCCGGACTGAGATCGATGATCGACAACCGCCGATGCGACAGCACCAGCCCAGCGTCCGGTTCGACCCACGTGCCTGCGTCGTCGGGCCCACGATGGGCGATCGTGTCTCCCATGCGCCGTCCCAACGCATGCAGTTCATCCGCACCGTCGCGCGGAACAGGCGACCAGGCGCCAGCGATCCCGCACATGCTAGCGTTCCTGCCCGGAATCGGAGGGCGCGGAAGACGGCGTCACGATCGGCTGCTGTTTCTGCAGTAGCCACAGCATGATCGTCTTCTGCCGCACGTAGTTGGCGCGGACATAGGCGTAGACCAGGCCGTGCCAACCGTCCAGGAATCCGCCCCGCAGCAGATAGCCGCGCCAGAAGCGCCAGGCCGGCGACAGCACCAGCTTGGCGAGGGTGGCGCGCTTGCCGCGGGCGAAATCGTGTTCGGCCATCATCCGCGCATAGCGTTGCGTCTTGCTGAGCTGTTGCTCCAGCGAGCGATAGGGATAGTGGATCAGGTCCCCCGCGAGCGTGCGCACCGGTCCGTCGACGCTCGCTGCCTCGTGGACTTCACGCTTGCCGCGCCAGCCGCCGCGTCGGCGATCGAACAAGCGCAGCACACGATCGGGATAGGCGTTGCCATGGCGCAGGAAACGTCCGAAATAATCCGACAACCGGGCGAAGCGATAGCCGGCTGCGTCGCGGAAACCCGAATCGCGCGCCGTTTCGATGGACGCGCGCAATGCCTCGCTCACTCGCTCGTCCGCGTCCAGGCACAGCACCCAGTCGTGGCGGGCCTGTTCGATCGCGAACTGCTTCTGGCTGCGGAAGCCTTCGAAAGGCCGCTGCAGCACGCGTGCGCCGGCGGCCTCGGCGATCGCGACAGTGGCGTCGCTGGAATGCGAATCAACCACCACGATGTCATCGCAGAATGCCAACGAGGCCAGGCAGTCGCCAATACGGTCGGCCTCGTTAAACGTGATAATGCAGGCCGAGACAAGGGGCCTGCTGGGCTGCGAGGAAGAGTTGATGGCGGATTACCTGTTGTTTGCGACGGAACGTTATGCGTTGCCCATCTTGCAACCGCTGGCCGATGCGCTGCAAGCCGCCGGCCATGGGGTGCACGCGTGGTTGGTCGACAACGCTGCCGATTCCCGCCTGTCAGGACCGGTGCGGACGATCGCCGATGCGCGGCAAGCAGTGGCGTTGCGTCCCCGTGCCGTATTCAGCGCCGCCAACTGGGTGCCGACGTTTGTGTCTGGCGCAAAAGTGCAGCTGTTTCATGGGTTCAACGTGGAAAAAAGAGACGCTGCACGCGGCCACTTCCGGGTGCGCGGCCTGTTCGATCTCTATTGCACGCAAGGTCCCGCGACCACAGCGCCGTTCCAGGCGATGGCCGCGGAGATGGGTCATTTCAAAGTGGTGGAGACCGGTTGGCCAAAACTCGATCCGCTGTTCGGAACAGAGGATCCGTTGGTGGTCCGGCTGCGCGAGCAAGCCGGCGAACGACGGATGGTGATGTTCGCATCGACCTTCACCGAGCGCTTGAGCGCGGCGCCACATCTGTACGAAGCGATCGCCGCGCAAATCGCGACCGGTGAGCACTACTGGCTGCTGACGCTGCACCCCAAATGCGCGCCGGGGCTGTTCAAAAGCTATCGCGCGCTGGCCGGCTCCAATGCGGCCTTCCTGGAGACCGAGGATCTGATCAGTGCGGAGCGCGCAGCCGACGTGCTGGTGGCCGACACCACATCGGTGGTCAGTGAATTTGTCGTCCAGCGCAAACCGGTGGTGACGTTTCGAAACCGCGCACCCAAACCGCACATGCTGGATTTCGCCGAACCCGAGGCGCTGCCGGCGATGCTGGAGCGTGCGTTTTCACCCTCGGCAGCACTGCAATCCGAACTGGCCGCCTACGCCGATGCGATCCATCCTTATCGCGATGGCCGCTCCTCGGAGCGCGTCATTGCCGCCACCGAACGTCTGCTCGGTGGCGAACTGGGCCAATTGCGGCGAAAGCCGATGGGTGGGTGGCTGCGCGCGCTGCAGATTCGCCGCGACCTGCACTATTGGGGGCCGTCTTCTGTCGAGCTATAGGGAAGGTCTGAACAAATACGTCATCCCCGTCTTCGCGGGAATGACGAGCAAAAGCTGAGTTGCTGAGGCCTTCCCTAAACCCGCATCACCAGCGTAGCCGGCGATGCGCCAACGCATGCGTCAGGCGGTCATAGAGCGCCTGCGCTTCGGCCTCGGGAAGAAAGCGTACCCGCAGCGGCGGCACCATTCCCGTGGCACCCGCGGTATCCAGCCACAACGAAGCGGTGCCCAAGCGGCGGTCCAGCGGCGAGCGCATCAGTCGCAGTGTTTGCAGCTTGTCGATCTCGGCGAAGCGCCAGTGGCGCGACCACCAACCGCCACGTACCGCGACCAGACGATCGTCCACGTCGTAAGCCGCGCGCTGCGCCTGCTGGCGCGCGCTATACGCGGCAAAAGGTAGCCACAACAGCAGGCCAGCGGCCCAGGGACCCAATCGCCAGACCAGCACCGCCGTGAGCACCGGGGTAAGAACCGCAGCCGGCAGGAACAACCGCCACCAAGCCGCAACAGGCAATGGGCGCCAACCCTGCCGGGGCCATTCGGCCTGGGGAAGCAGGTGCGCTATCAGCGCATCGCAGGTTTCCGGCGTGGCGACGGGTGCGACTTCCTTCAGTGCACGTTGCTCGCTCGGGTTCGGTGTCTCGGCGACGGCCGTATCGATACGTACCGTGCGACGCTTGAGCAGCCGGTGCAGAACGCCTTCCTGCACTGTCCACGACTGAATGCGACGGCGCGCCACGCTGGTCCTCAACCGCGCCAGCAGCCCGCGTTCGACCATCAGCCGTCGCGGGTCTTCGCTCAGGCGAAAGCCATGGAACTGCAGCAGCGCCAGCACCACGGACAGCGCCCGCACCAACAGCAGGACCAGCACCAGCAACGACAGCGCGGCGGCGGCCATGGCAGCCCAGCCCCATTGCAAGTGATCGGCATAACCGAAGGCCTGCCGCGCGAAGTTCTCGATGAACCTGCTCATCATCTTTTCCGGCAGGATCTGCCAGGCCGCGCCGACGGCCGCTGCCACCACGATCATCCCGCGATTGGATATCAGTCCCAGGCGGACCACGTCGCCGGTCGAAAGCGCCAATAGCGTGTCGCTGTCCGGCTCAGCATCGTCGCCCGCTTGCTCGGCGATGTGGCCGCGGTGCTTGATCAGGTTTTCCAGGATCAGCGCATCGTCCAGGCTCAACACGCGCATCTGCGCTTCCGGCTTTTGCCCGCCCGCCGATTCCAGACGCACTTCGGCGACGCCGAAGAAACGGTGCAGCAACGACTGATGCACCACCACGTTGTGGATGCGCGCAAAAGGAATTTCACGCAATGAGCGATGAAGCCAGCCCTCGCGCACGCTCAAGCCATCCCGGCCCACGCGATAGCGATAAGTGAAGTACTGCAGGATGGAAAGGCATACCAGGACGCCGATCGCGATGACCGGGCCCATCTGCGCCCAGTAACCACCGTAGGCACCGCCACCACGGCCGCCGAACACCACCAGTGCCACCAGCGGAAGGACAAATTGCTTGAGCTGTTGAAGCAGGACGAACAGCCATGACCAGGGATGCAGCCGGCGTTCGCGCAGGAAAGTCTCTTCAGTGGCTTCCATCACAACGCGTCGTCGCGATCCAGCTGATGCGCCAGGCGATCGCGCAGGTGTTCGGCGTCCGCGGCGTCCAGTCCCGATACCGACACGGCGGCCATCTTGGTGCCGGCCGTATGGACGACCAGTGTGGACAGCTTGAGGCCGCGTTCCAGCGGACCGCGCTTCAAGTCCAGGTGCTGCACGCGGGAAATAGGCACCCGGATCTCGACCTGCCACCAATTGCCGCGACGCAGGGCGAAGCCTTCGTCGTCCAGCTGCCAGAAAGTGCGGCGATGGCGTTTGACGGCCACCCAGGCGCCGACCGCGGCTGCCAGCACCACCACGATGGGCATCGCCAACCAGGGTGAAACAAGATTCGTCGCCCTCGCCACAAAAAAACTGCCGAAGCCAAGCGGAAACACCAGCGCCATCGCACCGCCTACGGCCGCCAGCATGGCACCGCGGCGGGGCAGGGGCTGCCAGCCGCCATCGAAAACCGGCGGCGATGGCAGAAGCTGTTCTGCAGGAGGCTGCGGTGCGGATGCGGGCTCGGGATCGGTATCGATATCAGTCATCAGAGATTGCCTGTTCCCATTTCGCCAGTGTTGCGGTCCGGCACATCATCTTGTCCGGTTGCGTCATCGTCGAGCGTGCCACGGAGCGCTTCGGCGCTAACGGTGCGGAGCCTCCACCGAAATGCCGATGGGCGGCAGAGCGGCCATCGGCACGCACCTGTTTCCCCAAGCACTTCCCCCGGCTGCGCGCCTCAGCGGTAAGGATTGTCCTCGCCCTTGCCCGATGGCCGCAGCGTATAGCGTTTGTAGGTCCACTGGTACTGCGCCGGGTCGCGGCGGGCGATGCTTTCGACCGTGGCATTGAGCGCGGTCGTGGCGACGATCGCATCGGGATCCGCGATTTCCTGCGGAGCAGGACGCACATGGAGCGCGAAGTCCGGGCCCGGGCCGATGCGCTCGCACCAGGCGAAAAGAACGGTTGCTCCGGTGCGTTCGGCCAGCCGCGACACCAGCGTCATGGTCAACGCCGCCACGCCGAAGAACGGCGCGAATTCGCCGTCGCCCGCTTTCGGTTGCTGGTCAGGCAGGATGCCCACCGCGCCGCCGTCCTTCAGCACTTTCCACAACTGCCGCACCGCGGGGCCTTCGGCGCGCACCTGGCGGACGTTGTCGGCACCGCGGACACGCAGCAGGAATGCGTCGCCGATGGGCGATTCGGGCGGACGATAAACAATGGCGATGGGGCCGCGCGAAGACAGCCATTGGTTCAACAACTCCCAGTTGCCGAAGTGAGGCGCAGCGACAATGACGCCCTTGCCGGAAGCCAGCGCCTGGTCGTACAGCGCTTCGCCATGGCGCTCGCGCAGACGGGCGAGATTCTCGGCCGGGGGCCGGGTCCAGAAGCGCAGCGTCTCCAGCGCCTGCCGCGCGGTGGTGCGCAAGATGGCCTGATGCAGTGTTTGCCGCTGTCCCGGCAACAGATCGGGATAGGCCAGCTCCA
Organism: Pseudoxanthomonas sp. CCNWLY206-1; assembly: GCF_039710385.1. Lineage (NCBI taxonomy): Bacteria > Pseudomonadati > Pseudomonadota > Gammaproteobacteria > Lysobacterales > Lysobacteraceae > Pseudoxanthomonas > Pseudoxanthomonas sp. CCNWLY206-1. The sequence continues at coordinate 382,079 of NZ_JBDKXI010000005.1, forward strand.
GGTTCCGCCGCGCCACGCGGCTCTCCCTGGCATCGGCTTTCAACCAGACCCAAGCGATCAGATCGCCCAGTTTGTGCAGCCATGGCCAAGGCAGGCGCCCGATCAGGGCCGCCGCACGGTAGGCCAGGTCAGCCAGTGTTTGTGGTTTCATGCGGCCAAGTCTATCGGGTCAGTCTGGCGCGCGGTTCTAAGGCATGTTTTGTCGCCGTTGCTTGCTCGAAATCGGGGAGCCAGGATCGGGAGTGGAGAATTAAGAAGCCGAAAAGGCTCCGCTTTTGCATCCCCCTTTAACAAAGGGGGATGACCCGCCATTCGGCGGTTGTAAAGCATTTGAGGGGGATTTGCTGTTGCTCTTGAGAAAACAACAGCAAGAGCAAATCCCCCGTAGCCCCCTTTATTAAAGGGGGCAAAAGCGGAATGCTTCGCCACTCACCGTTCACCACTCACCCCATGCTCTCTCTCATCCAGCGCGTCACCCGAGCCTCCGTCACCGTCGACCACCAAGTCATCGGCGCCATCGGTCCGGGCCTGCTCGCCCTTGTCGCGGTGGAGCCCGGCGACGGCGAGGCCCAGTTCTCCCGCATGGCTGAGCGCCTATTGGGTTACCGGGTGTTCGCCGACGACGCGGGCAAGATGAATCGCTCCCTCGCCGATATCGGCGGCGGATTGCTGCTGGTCAGCCAGTTCACCCTGGCGGCCGACACCCGCTCGGGCATGCGGCCCAGCTTCACCACGGCGGCTCCGCCCGCCGAGGCTGAACATGGCTTCAACCGTTTGCTCGAAATATGCAGGCAAAAGCATCCGCCGGGGGTGGAAACCGGGCGGTTTGGTGCCCATATGGTGATCAGCCTGGTGAACGACGGCCCTGTGACCTTCCTGCTGCGCCCCTGAACAAACGTTTCCTTAGCCTTCGGGCTATCGCTGCTTTTTCAGGGACTTGGGAGGGCCCGGTGCGGTATAATGCTAGGTTCCTTACCCCTTTCCTGCCGGTGGCGCAATCACCCATGGCGACTGAACGTCCTGCCCAACAATCCGACATCAAGCTACTGATCAGCAAGGGCCTTGAGCAGGGCTACCTGACCTATGCCGAAGTCAACGACCACCTGCCCGACGATCTAGTCGATCCGGAGCAGATCGAAGACATCATCGGCATGATCAATGGCATGGGTATCGATGTGCACGAAGTTGCACCCGATGCCGAAACCCTGCTCCTGGCCGACGGCAACACCGGCAACCGCGAAGTCGACGAGACCGCCGCGGAAGAAGCCGCTGCCGCGCTGACCTCGCTGGACACCGAAGGTGGCCGTACCACCGACCCGGTGCGCATGTACATGCGCGAAATGGGCACGGTGGAACTGCTGACCCGCGAAGGCGAAATCGCCATCGCCAAGCGCATCGAGGAGGGCCTGAGCCAGGTCCAGGCCTCGCTGGGCAACTTCCCGTGGTCCATCGAACTGCTGCTGGAAGAATACGAACTGCACAAGGCCGGCAAGAAGCGCCTGGCTGAAATCGTGGTCGGCTTCAACGACATCGAAGAACCGGTGGAAGAAGTGCCGGTACCGGTCGAGGCAGTCGATGCCGATGCCGAAGCCGAAGACGACGAGGAAGAAGCCGCCGACGAAGTCGCCGAAGAAGCCGGCCCCACCGGTCCGGATCCGGAAGAAGTCGCCCGCCGCATGCAGGCGCTGGCCGACGGCTACACCAAGTTCAAGAAGTCGTATGCGAAGAACGGCGCCGACAACAAGGCCGTCGCCAAGTTGCGCACCGACCTGGCTGAAGTGTTCGTCACCCTGAAGCTGCCGCTGGCGTTGACCGATACGCTGGTCCGCAAGCTGCGCGAAGTGGTTGCACAGGTCAAGGATCACGAACGTCGCGTGCTGCACCTGTCGGCCAACGTCGCCAAGATGCCGCGCAAGGATTTCCTGCGCGCGTGGGAAGGCAACCAGACCAACCTGGGCTGGGTGGACGAAGTCCTGAAGCGCAAGCAGAAATGGTCGTCCGGTCTGCGCGACGTGAAGGATCAGATCATCGCCGAGCAGGAAGCCACCATCGCCATCGAACAAGCGATGCACCTGAGCCTGGCCGAGATCAAGGAAATCAGCCGTGCGATGGCCTATGGCGAAGCCAAGGCGCGCAAGGCCAAGAAGGAAATGGTCGAGGCCAACCTGCGCCTGGTGATCTCCATCGCCAAGAAGTACACCAACCGTGGCCTGCAGTTCCTGGATCTCATCCAGGAAGGCAACATCGGTTTGATGAAGGCCGTCGACAAGTTCGAATATCGCCGCGGCTACAAGTTCTCGACGTACGCCACCTGGTGGATTCGTCAGGCGATCACCCGTTCCATCGCCGATCAGGCGCGCACCATCCGTATCCCGGTGCACATGATCGAAACCATCAACAAGCTCAACCGCATCTCTCGCCAGATGCTCCAGCAGTACGGCCGCGAGGCCACGCCGGAAGAACTGGCGAAAGAAATGGACATGCCGGAAGACAAGATCCGCAAGGTGATGAAAATCGCCAAGGAGCCGATCTCGATGGAAACCCCGATCGGCGACGACGAGGATTCCCATCTGGGCGACTTCATCGAGGACACCAACGTGGAGTCCCCGATCGAGAACACCACCAACATCAACCTGCAGGAAACCGTCCGCGATGTGCTGGCCGGCCTGACCCCGCGGGAAGCCAAGGTGCTGCGCATGCGCTTCGGTATCGACATGAACACCGATCACACGTTGGAAGAAGTGGGCAAGCAGTTCGATGTCACACGCGAACGCATCCGCCAGATAGAAGCCAAGGCCCTGCGCAAGCTGCGTCATCCCAGCCGTTCGGAACAACTGCGCAGCTTCCTCGACATCGAGTAAGCACGCCGCGGCCCACCGCAGCAAACACAAAACGGCCCGCTAACCCGGGCCGTTTTTTTTGCGCCTGCCGCGGCTTCCTTCGCCTGTGCCCCATCTTTGTGGGAGCGACTTGCCGGTGCCGGCATGCCGGCACCACGCCCACAAGAATTCATCCACCTCGTAGAGCGGAGCTTGCTCCGCTGCTTTCGGCGCCGGCCTAAGAGCCTCACCCGTCATCCCAGCCACCAACAGAATGTCGCAGAGACATGCAACCTGCACTCGACGCCCATCAGCTTCACCCCCGCATCCGCGTTGTGCCTACGGTAAGCCGCCCCGCCATAGGCTCGATGCCACAAGGGAACCGTTTCCAACTCGGTCGCTTTAAGCCGTATGCATGACACTTACATGTAATCGACTAGACTCGCGTCGGGAACCCTGTCGCTGGAGAAAATGTGGATCGCCGGAAATTGCTTAAGGCGGGTTTTTCGCTGCCCCTGCTTGGTGGATTGGGTAGCTTGCCGCTGACCGCCCTCGCGGCCGTAGCGCGCGCTACGCCTTTCGATGCTGATACCGTCCCCAATCTGGCCCGCACATTGGCGGCCAGTGCCTATCGTCCACCGGACAGCGCATTGTCGTCTTCGCTACAGAAGATCAAATACGACCAGTACCGCGACATCCGCTACGATCCCAAACGCGCGATATGGCGCGGCACGTCATCGCCCTTCCAACTGCAGTTCTTCCATCGCGGTTTCTTTTTCAAGGAACGCGTGGATATCTCGCTGGTGGAAGATGGCCGTGCCGCACCGGTGGTCTATTCGCCCAAGCAGTTCACCTTCGGCAGTGCGCCAACGCCGACCGAAAGCGATCTGGACTACGCCGGTTTTCGAATCCATTCGCAGCTCAACAGCCCGGACTATTTCGACGAGATTTGCGCGTTCCTGGGCGCCAGCTATTTTCGTGCCGTCGCCAAGGGCCAGCACTACGGGCTTTCCGCGCGTGGCTTGGCATTGAAGACCGGCGATCCGGGCCCGGAAGAATTTCCGGTATTCAAGGCATTCTGGATTGAGCGCGCGCAACCCGGCGCCAAAGCCATCGTGGTGCATGCGCTACTCGATAGTCCCAGCGCGGCGGCTGCCTTCCGTTTCGTCATCCAGCCCGGCGAAGAAACGCTCATGGATATCCAGATGCGCCTGTATCCGCGCGTCGATCTGGATCGCGCCGGCATCGCGCCGCTAACCAGCATGTACTACTTCGATTCCGCCGATCGCGTGGGCGTGGACGACTTCCGCCCAGCCGTGCACGACTCCGATGGATTGGCCATGTCCACCGGCGGTGGCGAACAGATGTGGCGGCCACTGAAGAATCCAGCCGCGCTGCAGTTCAGCGCGTTCCAGGACCGCAACCCACGCGGCTACGGACTGATGCAGCGCAAGCGCAACTTCGCCGATTTCGCTGACACCGAAGCCCAGTACCAGAAGCGACCCAGCGCATGGGTGGAACCTGTGGGCGATTGGGGCGAAGGCGCAGTGACGCTGATCGAAATCCCCACCGCCGACGAATACAACGACAATATCGTCGCGTTCTGGCGGCCGGCGCAGCCCTTGGCCGCGGGCCAGGAGCATCGCTTCGACTACCGCCTGCACTGGTGCAAGGATCACGCGTGGCAACCCGAACTCGCCACCGTCATGGCAACGCGCATCGGCACGGTGCCGCACGGCGTTGGTGAGCCGGTGGACCCAACCAGGAAGCTGGTGGTGATCGATCTGATAGGTGGTCGCATGGCCCAACTCAAGGCCGACGCGCGCGTCGATACCGAGGTCTGGGCGTCGCACGGAAAAATTTCCAACGCCGTGGCATACGCCAATCCCGAAACCGGCGGCTGGCGCATGAGCTTCGAACTCAAGCTCGAGCCAGGCCGCGACGCGGAACTGCACGCCCACGCGTACGACACCCAAGGACGGCTGTCGGAAACCTGGCTGTACCGATGGACGCCCTAGACAGAATGGATGTACGAATCCCCGTGTCTCACTACGCATCGGCGCCGCAACTGCCACCGGAATCGCCCTTGCCGATGCCGCTGCAATCCCTCAGCGAAGGCCGCATAAGTCCGAACCAGCTTGCCAGCGAGCCGCCCGGCATGGGCGCTCGCCGGGCTATCGCGTTCGGCGGTGCCGGCGCGTTGACGTTGCTTGCCGTCTACCAGATTTGGTGGGTACTCGGGCGCGATGGCATCGGCGTGTTGGAGGCGTTGCTGCTGTTGCTGTTCGTCGCGCTGTTCGCATGGATCGCGCTGTCTTTCATCAGCTCGCTCGCCGGCTTCGTGCTGACGCTCGCGCAAGGCAAGGAGCGCCTGGGTCTTTCCAATGACGGCCCCTTGCCGCAAGTGTCCACCCGCACCGCGCTGCTGATGCCCACCTACAACGAAGATCCCGGACGTCTGCTGGCGGGATTGCAAGCCATCTACGAATCCGTCGCCGCCACCGGGCAACTGGCGCAATTCGATTTCTTCGTGCTCAGCGACACCACGCGCCCGCAAGTGATGCAGGCCGAAGAAGCAGCCTTCGCCGCGCTGCGCGAACGCCTGAGCGACACGCAGCAGTTGTTCTATCGCCGCCGCACCAGCAATGCCGAACGCAAGGCCGGCAACATCGCCGAATGGGTGCGGCGCTTCGGCGGCGCCTATCCGCAGATGCTGATATTGGACGCCGACAGCTTGATGACCGGCGACACCATCGTCAGGCTTGCGGCGGCCATGGAACAGCACGAGGATGTTGCGCTGATCCAGACGCTGCCGATGATCGTCAACGGCAACACGCTGTTCGCGCGCATGCAGCAGTTCGCCGGCCGCGTGTACGGTCCCGTGGTCGCGCGCGGCGTGGCCTGGTGGCACGGCGCGGAAAGCAATTACTGGGGCCACAACGCCATCATCCGCACGCGCGCATTCGCTGCGCATGCGGGCCTGCCGGAACTGCGCGGCCACAAACCATTCTCCGGCACCGTGCTGAGCCATGACTTCGTCGAAGCCGCGTTGCTGCGGCGCGCCGGCTGGGCACTGCACATGGTGCCTACACTGCGTGGCAGTTACGAAGAAGGCCCGCCCTCGCTGACCGACATGCTGGTGCGCGACCGGCGCTGGTGCCAAGGCAATCTGCAGCACGGCGCGGTGCTGACCGCGCGCGGACTGCATTGGATCAGCCGCGTGCATCTGCTGACCGGCATCGGCCACTACTTCACCGCACCCATGTGGGCCATGCTGATGCTGATCGGCTTGGCGATTCCGCTGCAACAGGCGGGCATCAACCTCGAGCAACTGCGCATCGAAGGCTTCACCCCATCGGTCTACTGGCGCGGCGGCGATCCCGAGCGCTACCTCTGGGTGTTCTCCTTCACCATGGCCGTGCTGCTGGCGCCAAAAGGGATGGGTTACCTGGCGACATTGGCGGACACCGAAACCCGGCGCGGCTGCGGTGGCGCCATCCGCATTTTCTTCAGCATGCTGCTGGAAACCGTACTCGCCGCACTGATGGCGCCCATTACCATGTATCGCCAATCGCGTGGCGTGGCGGAAGTGTTGGCCGGAAAAGATTCCGGCTGGGAAACACAGCGCCGCGACGACGGCAGCCTGCCGCTGTCCAGCCTGATACGCAGCTACGGCGGCCTGAGTCTGGCCGGCGCACTGACCGGCGCCGCCGCCTACGCCATCTCGCCCGCGTTGGCCGCCTGGATGGGCCCCGTCATCCTGGGCCTGATACTGGCTATTCCGCTCAACCTGCTGACCTCATCCACCCGCGCCGGCCAATGGCTGCGCCGCATCGGCCTGATGAGGATTCCCGAAGAATCCGCACCGCCCCCCGTACTCGCACGCGCGCTGGAACTGCGCGAATCGCTCGCACTGTCGCCCCCCAGCGACCCAAGCAACAACTGACGGATCCACCGGCGTCCCGCTACAATTACGCCACGGGCCCATAGCTCAATGGTTAGAGCAGAGGACTCATAATCCTTTGGTTCCAGGTTCGAGTCCTGGTGGGCCCACCATATCGCTGTTCGACCAAATTCAACTGTTCCTGAAACCATAAGTTGACCGCTTTGGCCAACTTATAGTGTCAATGAAGCCATAAATTGGCCTAGCTCGGGCAGCCAATCCCTGAAATCAATTACTTAGGCAACCGCGTCTGCGTGGTCGCGGGCCTAAGCTTTGGCCATGACATTGCTTGGCCAGAGTCTGCTCCCGACCCAAAGCAGACACCTGTTGAGAGCGCCAGGCGGAGTCATTGACGGGTATGGGCAGCGTCTCTGGGCCTAGCTATACGTCGGCTTGTTAGCCGGACCCAGTCAGCCTAAGATCAAGCACAGCATCAAGGGGATAGCGCGCCATACGGTGCACTGTGGATAAGTCGTATAGCCGGACCCCGAGGTCCGGCTAATAGGTAGTTTGGCTGCATACGAGCATCTATGTCACCGATTACTTCAAGCGAAATATCCGGGGCATTTTTCTCCCTAGACAAGGCACTTAAGTCGCGTTGGAAGCACTTCGTCGAGTTAAGAGAAACTGTTGCAACATACAAGCCGAAGACAGTCCAAGAGTACGAGTCCGAGTGCGCGCAGTTGGTAGCAGAGCTTCAACAAAACGACCCAAGTGTCTCTGATGAGCTGGCTGCAACGCGCCTTTCAGTTCTCTTGCAGCGTTACTTGCCACCGCACGTGCAGAGATTTATCGCTCTCAGCGACTTAGTCATGTCCGAGTACGTGATCGTGGCTTTTCTGTCGCACGCGCTATGCGAGTCTCAGATCAATGCAACCCTGGCTGTTGGTTTGGCCGACAAGGATTTGAGCGATCTGTTCGCAATCCATGAACGAGCGGACTTCCTAGAAAAATGGCTCAATGGGCCAAAGTCGCTTGATGCAAATTACTGCTTACCAAAGGGTGGCGCTTTGTTCGAGACGCTAAAACGCCTTAATGTCCAGAGAAATGCTTTCTTACATCACAAGATCAGCCTGTCCGTAAATGGCGCCCAAGTCCACCCTGGAACCAGAACGGCCAATACCACTATTAGTAGCAACCTAGACTGGATCCATCGGTACTTCAGCCTCCCATATGATCTCGCGCGACACATCGAGAAACACTCGCCGGCAAATCATATTTCCTATTTTTTCAACCATGATCCAATTAGTCCTGTAGCACCACATGCTGCAGCCTCATTCAAGCCGAAGCCGCTTCGCGGGTCGGCTTAATTCAGGCATTAGGTTGGCTTGGAAATATCGTCGCAAACGCACCTCAGGAGGCACGGGCAGCCCTCGTTCTGCTATCTGTGCGGCCGAGCACTCTCTGGGCCTGACTCAGTAGATCGCGACCACTGCCCGCCGAAGGGTTTATTTTCGCCCAGCGACCGGATCAACTTTCCAGTCATCCTTCCAACCCATAAGACTTGCAACCATCAATGGCACGGTGTAGATGAGCTAGTAGGCATACTCACCGACGCGCTTCACAGTCGAAAGAAGAGCCAGGACGAAAATGTCACAAAACGCCTAGACGCACATTGGCTGCCGTTCAACGGCAAGCGGGTCGCGGCTGTTAGCAATGTACCACTCGCGGCAATCGGTCTCCGCGTCGTCCGCGGCATGCATGCGCTTCTCTACAAGTCGTACCTTCCGCTTCAAACACGGAACAGTATTCATGTGCCCCTCCCGGCTGCGGACCGTGAGACCGGCCAACCTCAGCAACCACTCGATCAGGCGTTTGTCTTCTCCGGGGCCGTTCGCAGGGCTCTGCTAACCAACAGCGCTGATTTCATTACTGCCTACAACGACAATTTTCGGTACGCATGCGTTTGGGATCACCTGGAGGGCGGCGTACCTTTTTGCATCTTCGCGTTCGACATCTACGCCTTCCACTATCTCAGCCCCGCCGTCACTAATTTCCCAAAATGTTTTGTAGGTATGTACATACCGGCAACAGTCCCCGCCACCGCATCATGGGCGTCTAAGGTAGAGTTCAAAGTTGATCGCGGGGAGTTGCTAGATCCCTGGCTGCGAACCTAACAATTCGTCCAAGCGACGCCGCTTAGCGGCGCGGCTTAACTAAGCTGTTGACCACATTGCTAACAAACACGGAGGTTCACCAATGAGCTACTTAGTTTTCTGCACTTTTGATCTGAAGAATGCGAGCAGTCAGGACTATAAGGACGCTTACGCTGATCTTGGGCAGATAGGTTTGACCAAAGTCCAGAAGTCGGACAAGGGTGGTGATGTCGTCATCCCAACAACTTCGGCCATGGGTACTTTCAATGGCAGTAGCTCAGGGGAGGTTCGCGATTACGTGCGAGACAAAGTTAAGTCTGCGTTTGCCGCTCGCAAATTCAAGTCGGAAATATTCGTTGCAGTCGGGCAGAGTTGGGCATGGGGCGCTGCTAGTACTTGATGCGGAGCCTAGCAATTCATGCAAGCCGCGCACGCTTCGTGGGTTCGGCTTAGTTCGCTGATGTTCGTGCCTGGCCGAGAGCAGACACACAAGATTTAAGCCGAGGACGAGATCTTACCATCTCACCGGAGGTCAGTCAGCCGCGCCGGCCCGTTTCGCCACGCCAGTTCAGCTGGAGCGCAGTAGGCTTCGCACAACGTGAACGGGGGCGCCGGAGCGTTCTACTACGATCCGCACGAACTCTCTCTCGGTGACCTGGCTGCGTTTTGCATGTAGGGCGCGAATCGCTGAGATGGCCTTACGCCTGAGTCTAGTCGCTTCCTGATTCTTCCACTCGTGATACTTGCAAGACAGCTTTCTAGTGAGTGAAGAGAAGTTCGACCACGCGGCATGATGAGAGAAGTCCCTTGCCCTACAAAAATCCCGCACCGACGGATATGGTGGTGCGGACCGAAGAACCTGTAATAGCTCCTGCTCAAACCAGGCAGACCTCTCCTCGCGTCGTAGAGAGGATGGCCTCCGCTTACGGTCCGGGAGAGCCCTGCCCACTCCGAGTGGAACACGTTTGGCAGTCCCTTCTGGATCCGATAGAAGATCGACTATGTCAACCTCGAAGTACACCGATACAGCAATGAGCGAAGTTAGCTGGGGGCGTGCGGGATAGGTTCGATGGTGAAAAAGATCGCCGAGATCATCTGCAACCTTACCCATGTCGACTTCAACGGAGGAGAGAAATCTTTGCAGGGGAAACATCGCAATTTGGCTAAGGTTAGGTAGGCTCTCGATCAAACTATGTATCTGATGCTCGCCGAACGAAGGGTTTGGCGCGTAGTTTTGCTTGTCACGTTGTGATGCGAGGCTTTGTCCACAGGATGAGCATCGATGTAGCTCAATGGATGCCGTATCGTTCTTCTGCATACTTCCGCAGTAAGGACAGTTGCTGACCAAGATGTGCCGGTGGAGGCTGCATCGCACAGAAGCCTGAATTCGCCAGAGCAGCCGATCATAGGCGGGGCCGCCGGCGGCAAGATCATCTCGATAGCAAGCCGGGCACCATGCCCGATAGTGTTTAACGGACCCAATGTAATTGGCGGCGCATACATCTTTCAGCGCAACAAGCGTGCAATCCGAGTAGTTCGCGCCGATTGCGTCACAAAGGGCGTTCAGACCGAGGGCGACATTCTCGCTATAGCCGTCCCAGCGCAGTTCCTCGCATCTGGGGAGGTGTTTCTGATGCTGTTTAGCCCACCAACCACGAAGATGCGTTATGAACTGGTGGCGTGTGACTCCGTGTGCGACAGCTAGGCGATGAAGCAGTGAGGAAAGACACTCTACTGACGCCGTTCCGGCAGCCGCCGGCTTGACCGAAAAGTACGTGGTCATGAGGATCTCCTCCCCCGGCAGGTGGGGTCACGGTGAGGGTTGCGTCGACCGGGCATTCTCTTTTGCTTTGTAGTACGCGCCGAGCTGGTTGTGTCTTCCGGTGCGCTTATGCGTAGTCCTGCGGATCCATTCTCAATGGGCGAAAGAACGCTCTCGCCAAACTCGATCTCGCTAGCGATCTCCTGCACTTGTTGTTTGTATCGCGCATTGCGAAAGTGGTCCCGGCAGAGCTTGTGATGGTCCAACGAGGACATCTGCGCCAAGGCCAGAAGCACCCAGTTCCCAATCAGACCACAAGATCCCAAGGTGCCCGAGTAGATGAACTCTCTCATTGAGAGAAGTGAATGGCCCTTCGCCCAAGGTAGCATCCTGTCGTATGAGGCAAGGATGCAATCAAAGTCACGTATGCTTTGTGGATCTCGCTTGTAGCGCGAAAACTCAATAAGCGATAGGCGCCCGTTCAAATGTGCGGAACAAAAGCAAGCCCTCAGCAATTCGTATCCGCCAACAAGAAATATCAATGCGCCCGTTTCGTTTCCGAGGCATTTTAGCGACTCAAGGGCGGCCTCTTTGCCAGCGCGATTCTTGACGCGCAAGAGATGGTGCGCTTCGTCAAAGATGATTAACCTTGTCTCTCGGTGTTCTATGGCTTTCCTAAGACGGAGCCTCGCATCGGTCTCTGTTTGCGATAGTCGTAAACGGTGGTCATCATCGGTATAAAACGGGTGTTCGAGCTTGACGAGTAGGTCGAGAGTGATATATCGGGTGGAAGCGAATCCGCTGTCTGTTCGGCTGCAGTCCGCTACTGTGTAAGGCACAGTTCCTTCAGAGCGCACCGGGTAAGTTTGACTTGCAGCATCGCGAATGGCGGCACTTTTTCCAACGCGCGTGGGACCAACCATTGCTATCACTGAGCCGCGGGGCATGAACGATATTCGGCTGATCGCCGCGTTCACAGCCTGCATGTAGTTAGGGTGTTGAAAGCGGGCGTTCTCAATCGCGTCCTTCAAGGAGCCCATCACGAGTTCTCCTTGCCATTTGTGTAGGGAGTAATGTTCTCAGCGAGGGGTGGTAGCGATGTGTCGGCAGAATAGGTTGGCGTTTTTTCGATCCTGGGCGCGACCATAGTTCGGGATGTATAAGCCCACTTGCGGGCGAGTTTCGCGCCCTCTAAAGCTTTCTTTTTTGTCTGTCGTGAACGAACATCTGGACACTCCATCAACAGAATGGAATCTAGAGCCGACGTGAAGTCCTTGCTGAGTTCAGATCTGCCTGATGGGCCGTGATGGCAAATAACCACCTCGCCGTCGATCTGTACGTAGATTCGGTTCTTGTCCCATGGTTCCTCGGATGCCTGCAGCGACTTCCATTGGTATCGGTTGTCAAAGAGTCGCGGGTTGCTGAACCAGCGATTGAGGTGGCGTACTCCCCGCGCAGGATCTACGGAGAGCTTTCTCTTGATCGGCATGGCAGTTATCGCCAGCAGCTGGTCGTCGAAGGGGGCTGGTTGCCCACTTTCGGGATACATGGCAAGAGAACGTTTCGCTAGGTCTGATCGAGATTCTGTTGATTCAGCTGAGGACTGGTTATTGAAGTACTCGAATGTGAACTCTTCAAGTGCAGCATGCAGTGCGTAGAGATTCCAAGTGGTGCGTTTTCTGCCTTTATGTGTGGCGGACGCGGAGCGTCCCCTAGAGTCGTTTGCGGTGTTGCCAGGTTGGGTGTAGAGAAACGCCTTAACTGATCGAAACCAGCTCTCTATAGTTCCTCCGAAGCGGGGGCATCCTGGTGGTCTGCTTTGCTTCGAAACACCAAGACGGGCTAGTGCAATTTCGAAGTAGGAAGAGTGGAACTCCGCGCCATTGTCAACCACGATGGTCTCGGGAAGCCGGCCGTGACGTCGCGAACAGTCACGAAGCACGCTCAGGCAGCTATTTCGATTCGGTGACCGGAAGCTGAGTGAGAGCGCGAGGACCATACCTGTGGATTGGTCACGCATTGCCGTCAACCACGGACGTTTTGTGTAGAACGCGTCGGTTGGGTCGACCTTCACGTGCAGGTCGCATAAATAGTGGTCGACGTGTGCTCTCTCGAAGAATCGAGCTGGCGAAAGATGCCGTACTCGTGGATCAACAGGATTGGCGGCCGCCGCCGCCGACCTCGGCCCGCTTCTGGCTTGGGCTGCCAGCTCCGTTGGAACACGGTTGCAACGTTGCAGAAATGTCGTGTACGAAACAGGGATAGCTAGGGACGGAAGCTGTCCCCCACGCACAGCTAGTGAATGGTCGAGCAAGTACTGAGCGTAAGCCGCAGATATATTGACGTACTCTGGCTTGAGGTAGTGCTCACGGATGGAATGAGCGCATAAGTCTTCTTCGCTACTCGACAGCCTAGCTCCTCGGTTGCCTTTCTGCTGATGGCGTGGGCGCAAGGATATTGGATTCCCGTCTGCGTGACTTAGGGTGCTTCGCCAACGACGCAGCGTGCGGGGGGAGACCGAATGTTGCGAAGCGCCGCGTAACGCGACGACGCGCGCATGAGTTTCTTTGAGCTCTCTATCAGAGAGTTGTTCGATGCTTAATGGACTGGCGCCAAGGCCATCTGCTGCAATGTAATAGTCCGAGAGCGCTATATGGTTTAAGGAGACTAGGCAATCGTTGGGTGCGCTAAGGCGGCACCGGTTGAGATCAGTGGATAGATCGCCTTGATCAATAAGTCTGATAACGGACGAGGCGGACTGAATGCCTGCTTTTGCCATAAGCTGGCCAAGGCTTAGCACCGTGTCTGGTCTTAGCCTTAACAATGTTCTAGCCAGAGCTCGCATCTCTCTAGCGTTAGGGTGACTCCCTCTGATTCTCAGCAGCAACTCGCAGTTCTCGATCCGCCTACGGTCTTTAGGGCTACCAACGTGGACGACATGCTCTAGACCAAAGTCCCCAAAATAGTCACGTGCTGCTAAGTCGCATGCGCGTCCTCCGCCCCAAGTCCAACGCTCTGGCTGAGTTGTGGAAAGCGTCTCGCAATCCTCCGCTGTTTTAACTTGAACGATCTTGGCCTTGCTCTCGCCCAATAGAAGGAAGTCTGGGACGTAAGGGATGCGACATGCGCGTCCGCGGGAGTCCTTGGTCATGACAGTTACGCGGGGAGGTTGGTCCCAGTACTCAACTACTTCAGAGTCATATTCCAGCTGGACCGCTAAGGCGTGCTCTTCTGAGCTTTCCAGTGAGACCACCCAACCCATCTTGCGGCTGGGATATCGCCAGATCGTGTTGCGCAATCGGCTTGAGTCGACCTTGCGAGCCGGAGGGTTGTCGCGTGTATTGCGGATGTAATCGGCTGCGAGGGAAGAGAGGTCGAGTCGCTTGATGTACGAGTCGAACTCGCTGGCTGACATAGGCATAACTCCTCCATTGCCGCTGACTCGGCGGCCAGCGGACAGAAAAAGCGAAGGCGCGCGGCAGTGCCGCGGGGGCTTGACTTTCCGGGAGGGCTGCTCTCAATATGGCAGCAACGGGTGACTAACCGTTTGCTATGCCCAAGGCCGCACACTGCAATGTGCGGCCTTTTCTATTGGGCGCCCGACGCTTGAGCTAGCTCATGGGGCGATCTCCTCTATTCAGCGAATGCCGCAGCCAGCCGCAAACCTCCTCTCGGGAGGCAAACCATCCGCGGCGGCCGGGAATCTGAAACATTTGTATGGCGAGTCGACCGGAGCGCCTGGCTTTGGCTAAGGCCTCTCGTGTGGGAAAGCCCATCAATCGGGCGGTGTCGGCTGACGAAAGAATCGGACTATCAGGGAGGGTCACGCCTAGAGGCGTCAGACCCCATGGATACTGCCCCGTATGGTCAGAACCGGGATTTGAATGACCAGGCATGCTTGGGGACTCTCTATCCGGTATTCTGGAACCCGTATAGCGCATCCTTCCATTTAGCGCAAGTATTTGATTTGTAAGATATATTTATATCAGACTTATTTTGATCGCGATGCTCACAAGCCGCTTCAGGCTGGGCTACTAAGGAGCCAACATGGGCGATGTCCTCCCGTTCCCACCCGTCTCTAGGGCCGTGGGCTATAGCAACGAAGGGCTCGAAATATTGAAAGGACTGGAGCCTGTTAGGCGGCGATCGAGGGTGACCTGGCTCGGGGAAAGCGCCGCTCCCCAAAATGCATTGTTTGAGCTCTCGCGAATCCTTCAGAGCAATCCACAACTTAAGGCGATGAAGGTCCTAGACTGCTATGGACAGGAAATAATCTTATGGGTTGACGGTCTGCCGCCGGAGTATGGGTGATCGACTAGGCGTCATCTCAGCTGACCAGTACTATTTAGGTTCAGAGCATTAGCACGGATAAAGAACTCGGCTGTAAGTAAATGACAGTGGCAGCGATCAAGCCGAGGCCTGGCTAGATCGCCTCGTTACCGTAACGACGGTGACTATTCCCATGTACTTCCCGCGTCCTGTCAGCGCTTTTTGAATTGCAGGTGGCCGGTCAACTCCTCAAGCAATGGATCCTCATCCAATGCTTCAGTCCTGCCTGATGTTTGCTGTGACGCGGCTAGCTCGAAAGTTAGGAGGGAGAGGGTCGCCCCATGTTTGGGCATGTGACACGCTTCTTCGTAGCAGCTATAGGATATGGCTGCATCACTGGAACTCCAATCGGATGCATCCAACTCCGCACTTTCGAAGATGGATCGATTGGCGTCCGCTAGTGAGGCAGCGGAGCCGGATGGAGCCATCCCTTCTTGGATATAGATCCCAGCCTGTCGCAGGGCCGCTGAAGTGATGACGTGCTGGATGCGTCCCTGCTCGCAGTAGACATAGGCCAGCATCTCGCGCGAGGCTCTAACAAAGCAGGACGCTAAGCATTGGCGAGAAGCCTGGAAATGCTCACAAAGTTCATGGAGCACGTCGATAGAAAAGCGTGCTTCAACCACTAACGGTCTGAGCAAATGGTTTGGCACCAAACACTCTGCGGCGAAGGTGTCGCACAAGCGTTCTTCGATCGGCCGCCCGCGGAAGCGCTCTAGTTCATCAGATGGCACCTTCTCGCCATGCTTCGATGGTAGTTCGAGCAAGTGATGGGCCATCTCGTGGAGCACCGTAAATCGCTTGCGAGCAGGGTCATCATTCTGATTGACGACGATAAAGATCTTGGTCCCCAAGTCCAGCGTATTGCCAGCCTGACCGGGAGCTAGCTCACGCTCGGCTACTTCCATCCCATGCTTTCCCGCCAGTGCATAAACATCGATTGGCGCGGAAGTGATTTGTCCAACGAGCTTCCGAGCCCGACTGATGGCGGTTAGTTCGTCCATGAAAAATCCTTAGGGCTTTAGAGACTTCACCATATTAATGAGCTGAAGCCAGGCCTCTGGGGTGGTTGGGCGCGACCCACGAAAGCTCATGGTGGCGACAGGCTCGAAATCTTCGATTGGAATATCGGGTCTTTTTACGATGAGCTGATAGAGGCTGTCTTCGATCTTCGTCTTGACAAGCAAGCTGGCGATCTCCCGCTCGCGGCTTGTCGCGCCTAACGCGGTAGTTAACTTTTCGAGGGTTTCGGGGGAGGGGGCGATCCGGTCTCCCTTCTCTAGGCGCCAGATGTAAACGTGGCTTAGATCACCAGCCTTTTCTTCTAACTGCCTGAGGCTAAGGTCTTTTTTTTCCCGAAGCTCGGCAATGTAAGTCCCGAAATCCACTCAAACCCCTGGTGCTTGCAATGCGTGTGAGGGGAGTATAGGCTGTTGCCTGAGTTAGAAACAACCCGTCGTCACAAAAGCGGTTTTTTTCTGCGGTGTTGCCTGGCTTCGAAACGGCCTCTTGTGGGCCTTTTTGCTGACCAATCTGTTGCCTGGAAATGAAACGAGGAGAAGGATATGAGCAAGACAAGTGGATTGAAGCCCGGCCAAGCAGCTCCTGCCTCAGGCCAGTACCAGATCATCGGACCGCGTGGTGGCAAAGGACCGGAGCGGACAGTGGTACGACACGAGCCGCTACCGCCCACGCCCAGCCCCAAATCAAGTTATACCCTGGTAGACCGGACCAGGACCAAGTAGTGCGCGCAGAGCGTCGCAGCTCCTGCGACGCTCTGTGATTGAAATCACGCTTGCGGCGGCACCGAGTTTCGGGACCTCCAGCATCTAGCTCCTCGCGTTTGTTCCCCCCTTAGCTCAAGGTCCATCATGCAGAAGCCAACAGCAGTGAAGAACGACGAAATCCCCTTGGCAAAGGGAATTCAGCAATCACGAAAGCTGCCAGATCCGGAATTAGGTGCCTTATGGGACTCAATCGTTTTGGACGCGGCGATCAAGGAGCAACTGCTCTCGCAAGCGGTGCTCAACTTCACGCTCCGTCCTAAGGTCAAGCGCAGCGTGCTGCCCTTGCACGGCGCTATCTTGCTGGTGGGGCCGCCAGGCACGGGCAAAACTTCACTGGCAAAAGGCCTCGCTCACCGGGTAGCCGAGTCTTTTAAAGGCGCTGGATTTCGCCTGTTAGAGGTGGAACCACACACCTTGACCAGCTCTTCTATGGGGAAAACCCAGCGAGCCGTGTCGGAACTTTTCTCTCAGTCCATTGCTGAAGCCGCACACCTGGGGCCGACCATCGTGCTCTTGGACGAAGTTGAGACGCTGGCTGCGGATCGCTCCAGGATGAGCATGGATGCCAATCCGATCGATATTCATCGTGCAACCGACGCAGTACTGGTTCAGCTGGATCTATTGGCCGAACAACATCCTAATCTGCTCTTTGTTGCAACCAGCAATTTTCCCAAAGCAGTCGATACCGCTTTTATCTCGCGTTGCGACCTGGTTCTCCATATTCCCTTGCCCGACGAAACCGCCTGCAAGCGCATCTTGGTCGATTGCCTAGGCGGTTTGAGCAAGGTTTTTCTGAGCCTCTCTTCCTTACTTCATGACAAAGGGCTCGATGCCTGCGCCAAGGCGTGTACTGGACTGGATGGCCGCTCTATCCGCAAGCTTGTCGCAAGCGCGCTTAGTAGTTCAAAGGAGGTTGCGCTAGATCCCGGGAAGCTGACGATTGCCGATTTGCTGGCTGCTGCCAAACGCGCCAAAGCGGGGCAGTCATTCAATGGAGGTGGCGCATGAGTACTGTCGTCCGCCGCACGTTTAAGGCCACACCTGCACGCGACGCATCTCAAACATGGGCAGAGATGGTGAGTATGCTTACGCGCGTCAATTCTGGTGCCCGACAGGAACTTGAGTCTGTTGCAGGCATTGCCAGTTCACTGATCGCAGATCAAGCACCGAAAAACGCTGCGATCACTGTGACTTGCGATGGTACCCGCACGCGCATCTACTGCCTGTATGACGATGACGCCATCGATGGCAGCGACGCCAATGAAGATCAGCTGGCCTATAACCCGTTGGCGGGAGATTGGGAGGTCTCCTTTCCATGTCAAGGTGAGGACCTTTCCTGGGTGCAAGGCGCATTGGCACAAAAAAGCGCGCGCATCACGGCGCGTGACCTCGCCACTGACGTGGCAAAGAGCGAGCCGCGCAGCGCTCAACCGGCAGGACTCACATTAGATATCGAGGGATTCCTCGGCCAATGACTACTGTCTCCGTCAACACCTATACGCACTCGGTGACATATGTCGCTGACAACATCCTGAAAAGCCTGAAGGACATCATCCGGCTCACGGGGCTTGACCCCAGCGAGTTTGCGGATGACTGGGAGAGCAACCAGCGCGCTATTAAGACCTGGCTTGAGTCTCAGCACCTACAGACGGTGAAGCTTGAAATCTACAACCCGCAAACAGACTCTTTGATCATCAGGTGGGATATCGATATCCACTACGGTTGGTCTGCTGGTGAAGGAAGTTTCTGGACAGACACGGATGCGCTTCGCTACGCGATCAAGAAAGAGGGGTTGGTGCCGAGCCAGGCACGTTACCGACTTTTAATCCAGACCAGGCATGGTCGGCCGGATGTGCTCGGCTGGAGCACGACCACCGGCCGTTCTATCGGCGGAATGGTGCGCCAAAGCCTTGGCACTGCCATCGAGCACAGTGGACTTGGCGGCCGTGCCTCTTATTTGAGGACCGCTTGATGATCACTGTAGATGAAGCCTTTCGGAAGTTCAAAAGCCGCCTGGAACTGAACCAGAAGGAGCAAGACAATGCCTCCGCCAGGCAGAATGAGGTCCGCGACTATTTGGCTGGCAAGTTCAAAATCGATCGTAGCTTTCTAACGGGCTCTTATGCGCGCTGGACTAAGACGAAGCCGCTGAAGGACGTCGACATCTTCTTTGTTCTGAAGACAATAGAAGATCACTACTTGGATAAGTCGCCCTCAGTGATCCTAGAGGACTTCCGTAAAGCCTTGGCGGAGAAGTACGAGGACAAGGTCCGGGTGCAAAACAGATCGCTCAATGTCGAGTTCGGCGTCAAGGCTGACGACGAGGACAATACTGATTGCCGCCTGATGAGCGTGGATGTCGTGCCTGCATTTGCACACGGAGAAAACTATAAGATCCCGGACGATCGGCTTAGTAAATGGGTTGAAACCAACCCTCGCATCCACGCAGACAAAGCGACCGCCGCACATCAGGCCTACTCCAATGAGTGGAAGGGCTTGGTGCGCATGATCAAGTATTGGAACAACAACCCGAAGCATGGCGAAAAACCGATCAAGCCGTCATTCCTGATCGAGGTGATGGCGCTTGAGTGCTTGCATGGAGGGTGGGGCGGCAACTTCGAACGAGAGATCCAATCTTTCTTTGCGACCATGGCTGACCGTATTCATGATGAGTGGAAAGATCCGGCAGGCCTTGGGCCACCTGTAAGCGGTGATATGGATGCCACGCGCAGGAAGCGTGCTGAAGATCTACTTCGCGTTGCAGAGCGCGAAGTGGCAAGTGCAATCGCGCTCGGACGCCAAGGGAAGCAAGGCGATTCGCTGCGCGCTTGGCGCAACCTATTCGGCAAGATGTTTCCTATTTCCTGAAATGCTACTCCTGAGGGCTCGCACATGAAAGACTGGTCACTGAGTAGCGTACTTGCCTCGCTACATGATGATATCCAAGGCCGGCTGGCTATCGCACGTCGCTCATTCGCGCATCCTGGGACGAAGGGCGATGCTAGCGAGGGTGTCTGGATAGAACTATTAGAGTCCTATCTGCCGAAACGCTACCAGGCGGCCAAGGCGCATGTTGTGGACAGCAACGGCGTCTTTAGCGAGCAGATCGATGTGCTGATCTTCGATAGGCAGTATTCACCTTTCATACTTACTTTCCAGGGGCAAATGATCGTTCCAGCAGAAAGTGTGTACGCCGTCTTCGAGACAAAGCAAACAATAGATGCCACACTGATAAAGTATGCGCAGGATAAAGTTGCGTCGGTCAGGCGTTTGCATCGCACCAGCCTTCCTATTCCGCATGCGGGAGGTGTCTATCCACCCAAGCCTCCTATGCCCATTATTGGTGGCGTGCTCTCTTTGGAAAGCGAGTGGATTCCTGCACTTGGATCTTCGCTAGAGACAGCGCTCCTTCGTGATACGGATGGCGGTCGGCTCGACCTAGGTTGCGTGGCATCCCACGGGCACTTCGCGTATGACCATAAGAGCGGGAGCTATGGGCTGACGAATGAAGGGAAGCCCGCGACGGCCTTCCTACTAAAGTTGATCTCCCAACTTCAGTTCAGTGGCACAGTGCCAATGATTGACGTTGATGCGTACTCAGCCTGGCTGGCTAAGTAACATAGCAGTATCTGTCGATTAAGGTGGGTGCGGCCGCTCGTCTTCTTAAGCCGGCCACCACAGCAGCACACCAGCTATCGCGCGCACTTGGTTGCAAGTACCGCAGGTGTCAGCGCCAGCATATGGTAGACGGGGCTAAAAGCGGCACTTGTGCTTGAAGTCAGCGGCCCACATATGCTTCCAATAGCAGCTGTCGGTTCGTTAGAGAATGGATGGTGTTTTCGACAAGATATAAAGCCGCGCGTTGAGCTCAACCGGACTGCCGCTAATAGTCGCCCGAAGTTATCGTCATCGTCGTCGCTCTTCCAGCGATTGATGAAGCGACAGACAACCTGGAGATTTCCAGGCATGGTGTCCTTGACTATCAATTCGATCCAGTGATGCCTGCATTTCAGAGTCATCATTAGCGCTGCCATAATGCAACGGGAGTCCGCTCAGAGCGCCCTTCAACGTAGTTGCGAAACTCCTCTTCTCCTGAGAATTCATGCTCTTTGTTCTTTTGTTTCCGCTTGATAGTTTGGCCATTGGAGTGGAGTACCGTGTTCAACGCTGCCCTCACCATCATAAGAGCAGCGATCTGGATCGGAGTGAAGTGGGTTACCGGTGCCTGCTTTGCGGTCTTGAGCTTATCTATCCATTGCGGCCGGTTGTGCCACGCTGAAACGTCGCCCCATCAATCAAGGTGCGAACATACTCGGAGTTGTCTTGGACTTTGGATGAATGGATGCCCAGTCCAAGAGCCTACCTTTGCGATCGCGATTCGACCATCTTTGAGCTGGCTTGTGAATCGCATATACCAATTGATTCAAGTAAGAGGGTAGATGAGCAGGCTCTAACACTTCCTCTGCAGCATCTTGCCTCGTGATCGTCCACCAAATAGCGTCCTTCTCCCGATGAACCCATATATCCCCATGGGTGCTGGCAATCTGAAGAGCGACGTTGAACCAGCGCGATGCTACCGATCGGGTAGGAGTATGTCCTCGAGCAGCTTCAAAGATCGGATGCAAAAATCGATATAACCCTCTCGGTCACCGCTCAGAGAAAACGGCCTGACCCGCGAGTCCTCGATCGTGGCCACGGTATTGCGTCTAAGACATTGCGGCCAGAGGTAGTTGCCTTGACCAAAGTTCGCGATGATGACTTTCATCCCCGACCCGTTGAGATCCCGTGGTGAGGGTTAGCGAGAGGCTCCGGCGTTGGAACCCGAGAGCCGAGAGGGCAGGCTTTACTTAGGAACAGTGGGTTGCCCCGTACCCGGCAGCCCGTCCCAGCATCATGCGGTACAACGACCGGACAAGCCAAGGACCGTGGAACGTAGTTCGCGGAGTATGTGACAATCGGGACCTACCCTGGCCGCCTTCATTGCGGCAGCCGATACGCCACATATCGAACTCATGACTTCATCTGACAAGCCCACGGACCTCCTTGCTCGCCTCGGCCAACTCAGCGCCCCTGAACTCCGTCGGTTGCTAGTCGAACATCTTACCAAGCGCAAGCTAGGCCTGACTTGGGAGCGCAACGCAATTGAGCACGACGAGGCATTGAATGCCGACATCGTGCTACCCCGACTCGTGCCCGAGTTGAGTCATAAGCCAGCGAGCGCGGGTGAGAAGTTCGTACACCGCAACCTGATCATTGAGGGCGACAACTTTGACGCGCTACGGCTGCTCAAAGCGACTCATGCTGGACGAATTCGGGTGATCTACATCGATCCACCTTATAACACCGGAAATAAGGACTGGGTCTACAACGACGACTATGTTGGGAAGACAGATCGTTACCGGCATTCCATGTGGCTGGAGTTTCTGTACCAGCGTCTGCTGCTAGCCCGGGACCTCCTAACGCAAGATGGTGTGATCCTGGTGTCTATTAACGACGAGAACCGCGCGCGACTGGAAATGCTGATGGATGAGGTATTTCCAGGCAGGCGGGTAGGTAGTCTGGTCTGGCGCACCCGAGACACGACAAGCGCTAAGGATCGCAACTTCAGCGATGTGCACGAGCATATTCTTGTGTACGGGAATGAAGGGTTCGCCTTCAACGGAACCGAAAAGACCCAGAAGAAGTACAAGAATCCAGACAAGGATCCACGGGGCCCATGGAATGGCGACCCTCTTACTCTGGCATTTGATCGGTTTGATCGAGAGAACCTGTACTACCCGCTTCACGACCCGAAGCGCGATCGATGGTATCCATGCGATGAGAATCGGGTCTGGGCATATGCGACCGAGACTCGCGTCGAGGACACGACTAAGCTCCAATCTGAAACAATGGAGGAGTGGGTTCGTCAGGAAAAGATCCTCTTCCCCGAAGAGGAAGAGATTCGAATCTGGAATTCGAAGGAAGAGCTACTGGCGGCGATCGATGCCGGTGACGTCCCCGTTACACCGAAGAGGAAACGACCACTTCTGACGCGCGAAACTCCCGATCTCGACTTCTGGGTTGGGAAATTCGTTGGCTTCGGACGCCCGCTCTTCAAAAAGCACTGGAGCGATCTGCGAAGCCACACCAACCCGCTGGGCTCGTGGATTGCACGATTGACGGAGATCTACGACGATGAGGACTTCGCGGTACTGCGGTCGCCTCAAGCAGGCGAGGGTACGGAGGTCATCCAGGAGGTGTTCGGATCGAAGGCATTCCAGTATCCGAAGCCTCCGACGCTGATACGCAACCTGCTCGCTCAGACCACCAAGCCTGGTGACATTGTATTGGACTTCTTTGCGGGGTCTGCCACCACTGGGCAGGCTGTGCTTGAACTGAACGCCGATGACGATGGTGAGCGTCGCTTCATCATGTGCTCGAGCACGGAGATGACTGCACGCGACCCGAATAAGAACATCTGTCGTGACATCACCGCGGAGCGTATGCGCCGCGTCAGTCAGGGCTTCGCCGGAAAGCCCGGATACTCAGCGGATCAGGGGGGCGAGTTTGCCTATCTCCAGCTCGACAAGTTTGCTGCCGCTGACTTGCCTTTCGAGGCTAAGCCAAGTAACACACTAGCGCATCTGAGCTTGCGTTTGACCCATGCGGTCTGGGAGCAACCTGCTGGCCCTGTTCAGCACATCGCGAGGGCCGGGGACCACGACATTCTGCTCTGCCTGGAGGTTAATGGCCAAGTGGTTGAGGAACTGGCGGCGTGGCCACAAAAGCATGGCGTGCAGCGCCTAGGTGTGTATTGCGATCGCCCTGTGGCGCTACAAGAGGCATTGGAAGCTCGGGCGATCGATTCGAACTGCCACAGTCTGACTGAAGCATTGATGGGTGGTCAGGCCGGAGGGCGCGCATGAATATGGATTTCGTGGTCGCACAGTCGGATAGCCTTGAACCCATTGGCTTCCAGAAGGACATCATCCACAACTTGGCTGCTACGCTGCTTAGCCACCCGTCCCCGCCAATCCTGCTGCGTTCGCCCACAGGGTCAGGCAAGACATTTATGTTGGTGCGCGCCCTCTCCAAGGTGTCGGCAGCGCAGGACACCGTGTGGTTGTGGTTCGTCCCGTATGTGAACCTGGTCCAGCAGACCGAGGACGCCATCCTAGGCAACGCGGACGGGCAGCTGTTCCCCATCATGCTTTCGCGCGGGCGCAACCAAGAGCCAACCAAGGGCATGGTTCTGCTGTCGACGGCCGCGGGCGTCGCTAGTGCCAAGGATCGCAAGACGGGCTACTCGAGTGCGGCGGATGACGAGCAGAGGGCGCTGAATGAGTTCGTCGAATTGGCACGCGCTAGGAAGTTGAAGATCGGCCTCGTCGTGGACGAGGCCCACATCGGCTTGAAGACGGGAACCGAGTTCGGTGCTTTTGCGCTATGGGTCAAGCCGGACTACATGGTCATGGCCTCGGCTACGCCCAAGGACGCTGTGCTGGACCAGTTCCTGTCCCAAGCAGGCAAGGAAGCCCGCACTTCATTCGTGGTGAG
Organism: Pseudoxanthomonas sp. CCNWLY206-1; assembly: GCF_039710385.1. Lineage (NCBI taxonomy): Bacteria > Pseudomonadati > Pseudomonadota > Gammaproteobacteria > Lysobacterales > Lysobacteraceae > Pseudoxanthomonas > Pseudoxanthomonas sp. CCNWLY206-1. The sequence goes on from NZ_JBDKXI010000005.1 coordinate 406,351, forward strand.
CCGCGCCCAAGCGGTCGAAGCCCGCCTAAATAAGAAGTACATCGAGGCGGTGAAGTACGACCTGCAGCGGACCATTTCCACGGTCGCCGATCTCAAGCGGACGGTGCTGCGCCAGGCTTGGAAGAAGCATCTGTGGCTAAAGAGGACCCTCAAAGCTGCGGAGATCGACCTGACACCGCTACTTCTGGTGCAAGTCGCCAATGGTGAGAAGACGGTTGAGGAGGCTCGTGAAGACCTGATCCGTCTCTGCCGCGTTCCCATGGGGGCCATTGGTGTCCACTCGGCAGACGAACCCGACCCCGTACTGATGGCAGCTATCGCCAACGACCACACCAAGGAGATCCTGATCTTCAAGCAGTCGGCGGGTACCGGATTCGACGCCCCGAGAGCATTTGTTCTGGCGTCCACGAAGCTGGTCAACGATGCCGACTTCGCCATGCAGTTCATTGGGCGCGTCATGCGTGTAGCTCCCCAGGTACGCGACGCGTTCCCCAAGCCGAAGGAGATTCCGGATACGCTGGATACGGCTTTTGTTTACTTGGCCGATGGCGAAGCCCAGGCAGGCTTCCAGTCGGCGGTGAACACTGTCGGTGCTGTCAAGAGCCAGCTGGAAGGTCAAACCGAGCAAATGGTCGTCAAGCACACCAAAAGTGGTGCGACGGTCATCACCAACAAGGCGTCACCCCAGCTCCCAGCGTTTTACGACAACACCAAACCCACTCCCGTCGTCCCCATTGACGAGCCGGACGACGAAGACGATGAGGGACTGCCAAGCACTGGCACTACGCAACCTAGCCTGTTCGGCAAGGAGGCAGTGGCTGATACAGGCACGACTATTATGGAGACGGATTGGGTGGTGGAAAGCGCACCCAAAGTGGCGGGAGTTCCTGCCGACGAGAAGGAAATCCTGGAGAGGCTGAAAGAGCAAGGCCTCAAGGCGTATCGGCTCAACATGAAGCTGCCAGGTGTGCCTGCAGCGTTCAAGCAGGAGAGCCGACCAGCCATGTCCGACATGGCGAAGGTATCGGTGCATGTAGCCACCCACCTGCCGCTGAACGAAGACAAGATCGCCTTTGCCGTTCGGGCAGCCTACAACCTGCTGCGCGATAAGGAGATCCACACCGAGCTGACCAAGGATGAGGACAACATCCGCACGGAAGAGGTAACGGTCATCACAGATCGCGCGTCTCTGGCCCGAGATGCAGCGGCACACCTGAAGAGAATCCCACAGGTGGAGGACGCCGACGTACGCATCATCATTGGCACGCTTGCCGTGCGATTGCGGGAGGATGTAGCTATCCCTCCTAGTGACGCTAGCGCATCGGTGCTAGACGACAAGCAGCTTGATCGCTTAGCGCGAGATGCAGCGTGCTGGGTAGTGCGACGCGACGCCCAGCGGATCGGTGAAATGGTCCAGGATGCTATTGCCGAATTTGCCACCGCAGGGAATGCGGCACCATTGCCTAACTTCCTTTTGTATCCCCTCAGCAAGGCGCTGGAGCAGGCCCAGAAGAACCTTTACGGCATCGTCCCGCCTTTAGATAGCACGATCACAAGTGATCGTGACAGCCTGGATATCGAGGGTCAAACGACGATGTTCAAGGAGACCCTGGCCCATGCGGGTGGCACGATCTCCGTGTTCGGGATCGACGGATCGGCGGGCGTTAACCAGGAGGAGCGCGAGTTCATCCAGTCGATGGAACGTGACGACCATGTGGTGTGGTGGCACCGCAACCCTTCACGTAAGCCCTGGTCTGTGCGGATCGTACGTAGTGAGCACAGGAATTACTTCTACCCTGACTTCATTGTCTGCTTGGAGTACCAGAAAGGAGAGGAACCTGAGCTGCGCATGGTGGAGACCAAGGAAAGCACGAAGGACGCTAGCCGCAAGGCGCAACGTATGCCGAAGATCTATGGCAAGGTCTTGTTCGTCACACGGGAGGACACGCGCCTCCGAATCGTCAATGACGACGGAAGCTTGGGCGACGAGTTCGATTGGGTTGATCTCACGCCAGCATGGAAATGGATGGCGGCTAGACGGGCGAGCTGATACGTGTCGCATTGCTCTACCGGCTGAGGGCCCGGTATGTCACTTCGCCTTGCGGGCTCTGGGCAAGCAGCAATCCGGCTGCCCCATACACCGTACGAGTCTAGATGCGTGCAGGGCGACTGCGAGGTGCGCGGAAGATTGACAAGAGTTCAATCCGGTTGACGCTCAGCACCTACTGTTCGGCGCTTAGCACTTCCCGATGCCAGAACGGATTTAGTCAACTATGAGGCGAGCTGATGGGATACAAAGAACAGGGGCGTATCGTGAATATGATCTAACAAAAAGCGAGCCAAGTCCGTGTTCCCAGTAGAAATTTCGCTTTCAGAGCGAAGCTGACGCCAATCATCATATAAAATCGCTGCTACAAGATGAGGTCGTCTGCGGGTCAAGCTCCCGCTGTTGCGGTACGACAAATGGGTGAGCGGCCGAGTTTTATGACAATCGGGTCTGTCGGTGAACGAGAGCATTCGGACAGGTACTGCGCATGGGCGGCATCGATAGCATTGCACCTAACCGTGATAGTTTGGGTGCTGATGGGCGTTTCTGACATCCATAATGCGGATCCAGATGTAGGGAGTTCATCAACCTCTGTGTCTGCACGCTTCCTCGGAGAGGACGAGTTTCGTCAACCGCTGGTAGCCGCCTCGCCGGCCAAACCAGTTGAGACGCCCGATCCGAAGCCACAAGCGGTAGCTGATCGAGTCGTAGCCCCTGTGTCGGATTCGACTGCAGTCATAACTGCAGAAGCGACGGATTCATTGGCCAGCTCATCCCCGGCGCCATTCGCTGCCGAATCGGGCACTCAGAATGCTGGTAGCTCAGAGCCATCGATTGTGGGCGATCGGGTTGAAGAGCGCGGCCATGATTCTGACGACGACAGCTACGTGGCTGCACTGCGAGCAGTGATTCGAAGCAAGTGGATTCGCCAGGGAAAACAAGCGGCCGCATGCTCGGTAACCATTCAACAAACGGTCGGCGGAAGTGTAATTAGCGCAACATCGAAATCTTGCGCATTAAGTGAGGTGGATCGCCGAGCCTTGGAAGCGGCAACCTTAGCGGCCCAGCCCTTGCCATACGCAGGATATGAAGAGGCGTTTCGAGAGAATCTAACAGTCGAGATGGAGGAATAGGATCTACTTCAGGTGCGCAGTGCTCGCAGGCGGCAGGCCACCTAACAAGGCAACCGCACGCGAGACAAAACAAGTCATTGGCATGTCATGCCCGCGGTCGTGATCGTGATCGCTGAAGCCCGCAGTTCTCAATCTGTGACCTATTGCCTCCTGACCCGTTTGACGCCTGCAAAGAGGAGAGATAGCATCGCCGAGAACCCGGTTGGGGAAACCGGGAAATCAACTGCGGACAACGCTCATGGCGCTCCGCTTGGGACAGGGGGTTCCGTGAAATATTCCGAGGTTGGTCTCTGGCCGGTGATCCGGTCGGCTTGGTTGATTGTCTTCATTGTTTGCGCGTCCGTTTCGAGCAGGGCTTCTGCGCAAACAACCGCTGATAGGATAGTAGTAAAGCCGACACGTTGCCCATGGGGCTTGTCCGGAACGGTCGAAGGCGGCTGCTTTTCCGGCTTGGTCAACTATCCCGGGACGCCGGACGAGCCATACTCGTGGCGTTTTACTTTGCGCGACGACCGCTTCTCCAGAAATACCGACACCACTACTGGTGTGACTGTCGAGAAGATTTGCCGTGGCAATCCTATCGACATAACTAGCGGCGCGAAAATCGAGGAGGTCATCGATTTCCGGGCTTCTGGTGGAGAGATGCCGCTACCTCTTGGGCGCACGTATAACAGCCGGAGTGCGTCGTATGAGCGATCGATTTTCGGCTCCCGCTGGCGATCCAATCTCGACGACTTCCGTCTTCATTTTGAGGCTCCCAGCACCGAGTTCAAGGAGTGCGATGCGTTCCCTGGTATTAAGGAGTGCACGGCTCAGGACACCGCTAACAGACCCCATTTTGAACTCGTGAGTGACGACCGAAAGGTTACTTTCTACCGCGGCGTAGACGATGTATATCGCGAAAAGAAAGCAACTCCCGTTGCGTATGCGATACGAAATGCGGACGGCACATGGACGATAAATACGGAAGATAACCAAGTACTTAAGTTTACCCCAGGCGGTTTTCTTCTAGAGAAGCGGACGCGATCAGGAATATCCTGGAAGTACACGTACGGCGGCTTAAACGGAACACAGCTTCAGCGCGTCACCCACTCATCCGGGCGTTACGTCGAGCTAACTTGGACAGAGAACGCTGTTGCGACGGTCAGGGATCCCGGCGGTAATCTTTATCGTTACAGCTATATCAAGAGGCCTGGCGTCCTGTGGGACTTCTACTTCTTAAAAACGGTAACTCTGCCCGGCCTCCCGGCCACGGTGGTGGAATACCACTATGCGGACGAGGCGGCTTCGCCGGATCTCGGCCCGCTAGTCGGAAAATCCTACAATGGAACGCGATTCTCAACGTACACGTTTTCGTACGGTAAGGCCCGTTCGACCGAACATGCTGGCGTAGAAAAATACAGCTTCATCTATCTGGATGTAACCGGAGGTACCAAGGTCGCCGAGACTAACCCTCTGGGCAAGAAAACAAACTACCTGTTTGATCTGAAAGGTAAGTTGTTATCCGTTGACGGAGAAGCTTCCGCAAACTGCCAAGCCTCAAGTAAGGGTGTCGATTACGACAGTAACGGCTACAGGCTGGGCGAAACTGACTTCAACGATAATCTCACTACCTACCAATATCACAGTTCGGGGCGGCTTCTCAGCAAAATCGAAGCGGCAGGTACTGCGGTCGCCAGAACCACGACCTACACATGGGATTCTGAGAACCGAATCACGACAGAAACATTGGTTGGTCAGCGAGAGATCACTTACACCTATGACGGAGCTGGTCGACTCACCAAAACATCAATCAAGAATATATCGCCCAATGTTGCCGAATCCAGGGACCAAGTTCGCGACATCATTTACACGTATATAAATCACCCCAACGGACTTCTTTCCAGGATGTCCATTGAGGGTCCGTTGCCTGGCTCGAAAACGGTTTATACCTATAGTACGTTAGGTGACGTTCTTTCTGTTGAGAACGGAGCCGGGCATGCGACCACGTTCGGTGGGCACGATGGTTTAGGTCAGCCTGGCTATGTTGTGGGTCCGAACGGGGATCGGACAGATTTTGTCTATGATGAAAGAGGGCGTGTAGTCAGCGAGAAGAAGACGGTTAACGGAGGCGTCCACACGACATCGTATGCCTATGATGGCTTTGGTCGCCTTGCATCCGTTACCTATCCGGACGGCGTCAAGTGGGGTTATCAATACGACGTAGCTGGCCGTTTGATTTCAGAATACGTTGCCGAGGGTGGAGGCCTCTACGCCCAGAAGTTGTACACATACAACGCGATGTCGCTCCCCGTCTCAGAAGAGATTCGACGGGTGTCCTTCGAGCCAGTACAAGGAACTGTACGATGAAAGAGCTCTCTCATTGGCTGCTTGGCATCGTCATCGGCGCGGCAATGCTGTTCCTTCCGGAATCGGCGATTGCGTGCACGATCAGGTTTGATGCTCCATACAACAGCCAGACGTTCACTGCCCCTGCCAGCATCACGATAAGTGGGCGCCACGACTGCCCATTCACAGTTGTTAATCTGACAAGGAACGGAAGTTACTTGGCGGATATCCAGACAGACGCAGGGCGCTCTGGCCAGCAAGTCCCGTTCTCTTACGTCTGGCATTCGCCTAGCGTGGGCGCGCATACCTTGCGCTTCAGTACTGCGATGGGCGCAGCGGTCGCCAATGTTTCAATTAACGTATACCCCGCTCCTACCGGTTCAATTACCGCATCGCCAAACAGGTGCCACATTCCTGTAGGAGCCACAAGCTGTTCATCGACCATCAGTTGGACGATGAACAGGCCCGGCGGTGTATGGAGCTCAGCAGTGAATGGGAGCACTATGACGCTGTTTGAAATGGGGCAGAGCGGCAGCAAGGCGGCTTCAGTGTCCTCCGCTGGAACCCGCTTTCATCTCGGCGTTGCGGCGGGTGAAGATGTCGCCTATGTCGACGTGTATGGAAACCATGCTCCCGAACTCACCCTGACGGCTCCAGCTAACGGCGCTGCATATCGCTTGCCAGCGACGGTGACGCTCGCCGCCGCTGCTTCAGATAGTGATGGCGGTATCAATCGGGTCGAGTTCTGGGCTGGTGGCGCTAGGCTGGGCAGCGCCACCGCTTCACCATACTCATTTGCCTGGGCGAATCCTCCCGCAGGCACACATTCGGTCACAGCCATCGCTTTCGATAGCTACGGACATTCTCGTACTTCTGCAGCTTCATCTATCACCCTCAAGAATTCAGACGTGTATGGCGCGGTGGATGGGATTCAACCAGCAGGCGCGACTGATCCATTGCTTAAAGGATGGGCGTGTTCAACCGGCCGGACACAATCGATTGATGTGCATGTCTATATGGGCGGGCCGGCAGGCAGCGGCACAATGGTGGGAAGCTTTCCGGCCAATAAGGCTAGCGAAGCAGCGGTCGCGGCTGCCTGCGAATCTACGGGCACGGCTTATCGCTTCGAAATACCTTTAACGTCAGCGATCCGCCAGGCTCATGCCGGCAAAGCCATCTACGTTCATGGCATCTCGCCTGTGGGCAGACCGAACAATCTCCTGTCGGGCTCTGGCGCGACGACAGTCCCAGGCGATGATGTGCTCGGCGTGGTGGAAGGGATTTACCCGGGAGGTGCGGGTGATCCACTACTGCTGGGATGGGCGTGTTCAACGCACCAAGCGCAATCAATCGACGTGCATGTCTATATGGGCGGGCCGGCAGGCAGCGGCACGATGGTAGGGAGCTTTGCGGCCAACAAGCCAAGCGAAGCAGCGATCGCGGCTGCCTGCGAATCCAATGGCACGGCTTATCGCTTCGAAATACCTTTAACGCCAGCGATCCGCCAGGCCCATGTCGGCAAAGCCATCTACGTTCATGGCATCTCGCCTGTGGGCAGGCCGAACAATCTCCTGTCGGGCTCCGGCGCGGCGACAGTCTCAGGCGATGTCGTCGGAGGGAGTACCTTCAAGTACGACGAGCTCGGCCGTTTGATCGCCTCGACGACAAAGTCTGGGAATGAAACCAAGTACACGTACGACAACAATGACAATCTACTTTCCATCACCGACCCGTTGGGGAAGGCTACCTCGTTTGGCTATGACCCTTTGGGGCGCCTAGCATCGTCCAAGGACGCGGATGGCTATACCACGAGCATCCTCTATGATGCCGGTGATCGCATTGTAAGAGTCACCGACCCGCGCGATAAGGTGACCAGCTACACCTATGACGGCTTCGGGCAGTTATGGGCGCAAAGCAGTCCTGATACCGGTACTACCCGATTCACCTATGACGCAACTGGATTGCGTACCTCAATGACGCGGGCGGACGCTCGGGTTACTACGTTGGGATACGATGGACTGGCACGCCTGACGTCGCTTACTACAGACGACGGAACACAGACGTTCACCTACGACAGTTGCTTGAATGGCAAAGGGATGCTGTGCAAGGTCGCCGATCCCACGGGAAGCGTAGAGTACACGTACACCCCTCAAGGCCAGATTGCGAGCCAGGTCAGCGCTCTGCCAGCAGGCGGCTCGGACGCGTACGCGTACTCTTACGACGGCATGGGGCGCTTGACTGGGATCGGCTATCCTGGGGGTGTCGGCGTGGGCTATGGCTACAGCGCCGGGCAACTGACGGCGGTCACGGCAACCGTTGCAGGCGTTAGCAACACTGTCGCCAGTGGCATCAAGTATCAGCCGTTTGGTCCCGCTGCTAGCTGGACCTATGGCAACGGTTTGACGCGCGGCTACAACTACGACCAAGACGGCCGGCGGACGGGTCTCAGCGTCCGCAATGGCTCCACGGTGATGCAGAGCCTGACGCTGGGATATGATCGCCGAGATATGGTCACGGCAATTACCAATGCCGTCACCCCGTCCGTCTCGCAAATCTACCGATACGACGACCTCGGAAGACTGATTCGTGAGGAACGCGACGCCAACCGCTACAACGACTACACCTACGATGCCAGTGGTAATCGGACCTCCGCCCACTACGCCGGGACCACGACGAACTACACTGTTAGCGAAGCCAACAATCGCCTGCTAAACGTGGATACAACGGTGGTCGGATACGATCCAAACGGCAACGTGACATCGGACGGAGTCAACACGTTCGTCTACGATGCCTTCAACCGAATGTCGTCCGCGACCCGCAGTGGCGGAACAGCCAGTTACGCCGTGAATGGATTGGGACAACGCGTCTACAAGGAGGTGGGCACTACGCAAACCTGGTTCAGCTACGCCCCAGACGGTAGTTTGATCGGCGAATACAAGTCGGCGCAGGGCTGGACGGCCTACGTGTGGGCGAACGACGAAATTATAGGCATGGTGCGCGGCGGGCAGCTATATAGCGTCCACAACGACCATATCGGGCGACCTGAGCAGATTACTGACAGTGCAAAGGCTGTCGTCTGGAAGGCCGACAACTATGGTTTCAGTCGCGTAGTAACGCAGGATGCCGTTGGCGCCTACAACATTGGCTTCCCGGGCCAATACTATGACGCCGAAACGGACACCTGGAACAACGGATTCCGCACCTACAGTCATAGCATAGGGCGCTATCTACAGTCGGATCCGATCGGACTGGCAGGTGGAGTCAACACCTATGCCTATGTCGGGGGGAATCCGCTGAATTTTGTTGATCCGCTCGGTTTACAGTCGAGAGACTTAGAATATATCTACAAACAGTCTGGTGCCAAGCCACCGCCGGCGAGCCCGTATTTTCGCGAGTACAACGCTGGCGTTCGAGACTTCGTGCGGAACTATCGTGACATGCGGAAAGCTAATACTAAGCTCTCGGATAAATACTTTCACTGCAAAGCAAACTGTGAAGCTGCTCAGCGAGGACCGGGAGGTAAAGATGCGGCTTGCAAACTCAGTGACGAGCGGGAGAAATTTGACAAAGGAGTGAAGGGCGACTCGGCTGCAGCGTCTGCGGCGGATCAGGCCGCCAATAGATACGGGCGAAATCATGCGGGTGAAGGTTCATGCTCTCAGGTATGCTCAGGCTTCAGGCCCAACGGCTTACCGCCAGAATACTGATATGAAAAAGAAAACCAGAGTCATGGTGATTGTGTTGATCCTCGTATTGGCAATTGCGGCCGGGTTCTGGCTAAAGCGCCAGCTTGCGATCGACATCTGTCTTGACGGCGGCGGGCTCTGGAATTACTCCCTGTCGCAATGCGAGAAATGATGGCTGCTCGAAGCCCCGCTCATCGCGGGGCTTCTTCCGTGGGGGCGTGGGCACAATCCATGTTTAGTCGACCGAAAAGCATCAAGTGAATTCGCGTGCTAGCCATAGCAATGACTGACACTTGGTTCGAGACCGCATCATTGGGGAGATCACCTGGCAAGCCACGCATCGGAAGCCGCCCCATCACGATCGAGAGCAGGTGAAAGCTTCATCTGAGAGCAGCGGTCAATTTATGCTTTCAAGTAGCGGTCAAGTTATGCTTTCAAGAACATCAACTGTGCTTTAGCGCATAAGTTGTCGCAAAGAAGCCAACTAATGTGATATTTCCCGCATAACTTGGCATTGGCGTAGCAATAAGTATTCAGCATCGATAGCTCGGCCCCGATAGATGGGCTTTCATCGCCAAGAGCTGGATTCGAGTCAGCTAGCGACTAAGTGGCCACCCACTAGCGGATATCGGGATGCGTTCCTGGCTTGGTCAACTTCCGGTTCGACATCAGCCAGCTTGTCGGCCGGATCCAGTCGCCATAAGATCGAAACGTAATAACGGGGTAGCGCTCCATTCGGGCGCTGAGACAAGTCGTATAGCCGGTCCGGTCCGGACATTAGGAAGTTGGCTGTCTACAACCATGAGCATCGCCTTAGCCGCACTTTTGTCGCTCCTAGCTGGCCTAATTGGTGCAGTGTTTGGCCATGCGCTGTCCGAACGAAAGAGCCGCAACGATGAGCTCGCCAAGATGCGTCTAGACGCCTACGGCGACTTCCTGCGAATTACATCCCACTTGGTTTCAGCCCGACGAAGTGGTCGGACACAAGATGAGTTAGGTGAGTTAGGTGCACTCAATGATGCTAAGGCACGCATTTGTGTGTGCGCAGATGCTCCAGTAGTTGAAGCACTCGAAAAGTTTTGGCTTCAAGGCGGCACTCTTGAGAAAGAGCAGGAGATCCTTGCGTACACAAGGCTCTGTCGCGCGATGCGTGAAAGCTTAGGCCGCGACCGCCTGTCGCTAGACATCCGTCTTTCTGATGTCCTATTCAAGCTTCAGCCGTCAACCTACTCATATCGTGGGTCACCCGCGGACGACTAAATCTCTCGCCCATGGTGCGCGGCGATCCGGCGAGCAATCTTTAGGAGGTTCAGGCCAAATCTCGCAGCGTTTTCTGGATCCAGATCGAGCATGAAGAATCGATCCCAGCTGAACTGCCAAATCTTAGCCTCGTTGAGATCGAATTCGGCCATTCGGCGCTTAACCTCCTTTGCGTCAAGTCCAGTCCGAGCGAGACGCTGTCGCATTGCATCCATCCTCGCGTTGCGCTTCTCTGGGCGCGCCCTCAGGATCATCGTCTCGATGAACGCCTCATACGCTAGAAGAGCCATTGGTTCAGGTTCGAACAGTACCCCGGAATGAGAAGTTGATGCATCGCTCATCGACTGTAGATGCGCATTCCCATCCACTAACTCCTGGTAGAAGGCTCGGGTAGCGATGGCCACCTCATCTGTATCAAGTGTCCATGCTGGCCCCACGATAGCAGCAGCAGGCGCCCGCGGACCTTCCGTAAGTGCGGCTATTCCTGCAAAGCCGCAGCAGGCAGCGACAAACACTAGCAAATTGCATCGGCATGCCTCATTCAATGCCTGAAGTCGCGGATTTAGCTCGCTCCACGTTAGAAACTCGCGACCACTGCCGTCGCCGAGGCCTTCATTGCCGCCGTGACACTCAAGATGAAGTATCGGCCTTGCTTCGTTTGAACGACCTTCCGCGGATATTGCTCGCAAGAACTCGTCCTTCGTGCTGCAGCGAACGTACCTTGACCACCCAGGGCGGAGGCGTTCGAGGAATTGGTGAAGCTCAAGGCCTGTGCGCGGCTCGTTGGCAGCGACTTGAAGCCACTCCAGAATCAGGAGTGTGTTCGACTTTATCGATCCCTGTGCTGGAGGGGTCGGGAGCGTCTGCAACAACTGTCTCTCGGCCCGCGTGAGTCGCGCCATGGGCTTCGGGTCCAAAGATTGATTAGGGCATCATGGCCTAGGTGAGCGCAGTCTGAAATGAGGAGTGGTGTCTCCGCAACTTGCTGCGCTTAAGTCATTTCGGCAGGACTCCAGGGGAAGGCGAGGGGTGACCGCTCGGGTCTCGGATAGTTCAGACATTCTGAGACGACCGTTGGCGCCGGGAGTGACTAAAGACTGGGTGAGCCTCTGCTCAAGTTGGGTGGCGAGGATGCCCGCTAGTAGCCGGAAGCGGACATAGGATTTTCCAGCGTCTCGCCATATGCAGGCACTTGACTCCGGCAACAGCAGGCGTAGCATTTATTCCAAGCCTAGGGATAGACCCAAAGGCACTTACCCGTGAGGGATTCTCATGGACTACGACTACCTTGTTTTCATCGGGCGTTTCGAGCCCTTCCATAACGGCCACGCCGCCGTCGCCCGCCATGCATTGGCTCGGGCCAAGAAACTCATCTTCCTGGTCGGTTCCGCCGACACCCCGCGCACCATTCGCAATCCCTGGACCGTGGCCGAACGTGCCGTGATGATTCAGGCGGCACTGGACGGTGCGGCCGATCGTCTGATCATTCGTCCCCTACGCGACCACCTCTACAACGAGAGCCAGTGGATCGCCGGTGTGCAACGCACCGTGGCCGAAGCGATTCGCAGTGATGGCGGGGAAGCGGATGCCAGTGTCGGTCTGATCGGCATGGACAAGGACGCGTCCAGCTACTACCTGCGCGAGTTTCCGCAATGGCCGCTGGTGGATGTGCAACACACCGAGACGCTGTCGGCCACCGAACTGCGCCGCTATCTGTTCGAAGCCGGCAAGATCGATTTCCATGGCGCGCTGTTGATGCTACGTGGCAATGTGCCGGCGCCGGTATTTGAGATGTTGGAGGCCTTCCGCAAGAACTCACCGGCGTATGCGCAGTTGGTGGCCGAACATCAGTTCATCGATCAATACAAAGCCGCCTGGAAAGACGCACCGTACGCGCCCACCTTCGTCACCACTGACGCAGTCGTGGTGCATTCGGGCCACGTGTTGCTGGTGCGGCGCCGCGCCGAACCGGGCAAGGGTTTGTGGGCACTGCCGGGCGGTTTCGTCGGCCAGGACGAAGGACTGCTGGATGCCTGCCTACGCGAGCTGCGCGAAGAGACCCGGCTGAAGATCCCGGTGCCGGTGCTGAAGGGCTCGCTCAAGGGCCAGCACGTATTCGACCATCCCGAACGCAGCCAGCGCGGACGCACCATTACCCACGCCTATCACTTCGACTTTCCCATTGGCGAACTGCCGGACGTGCGCGGCGGCGATGATGCCGACAAGGCGCGCTGGATTCCAGTCAGCGAAGCGCTGGACATGGGACCCAAGCTCTACGAAGACCACATCCACATTCTCGAATTCTTTCTGGGCCGGGGTTGATCCCGGCCTTCCCGGTCGGCGGATAGACCGCCGGCTTCACTCGACGCGAAGGAGCTTCCGTCATGCAATGCCTCAACAATCTTCTCCTCAACACCGACAGCTACAAAGCCAGCCACTGGCTGCAGTATCCGCCCGGCACCGATGCCACCTTCTTCTATGTGGAATCGCGCGGCGGCACCTACGACCGCACGTTGTTTTTTGGCTT
>NZ_JBDKXI010000006.1:0-158615 GCF_039710385.1 Pseudoxanthomonas sp. CCNWLY206-1
AGCAAGGCGAACCGAAACAGATCAGCGGCCGCCAGGAAGCGTACGAGAATCTGTTGAATCAATATCTGCTGCGTTGAGGCGTAGCCGCATTCCTCCGCTCACGCTTGGGCGGAGGAGTGCATCGCTGTACACCTAAGTGGGCAGCGTATCGAAGTGCATCGGTTGGTCTGAAGCTTGGGAGGGAGCGGAAGCGAAATGAGCAGCACCTTGCAATGCGCTCCTGATCCGCGTGCTATCCGGCGCGCGGATCCCCCCGGCTTGCCTCGGCTGGAACCTGTTCGGCGTTGCGCTTCACGTAGAGCCGAGCTTGCTCGGCTGCTCTTCGATCGGTGCACGGAGAGCCAAGAGCAGCGGACTCGGTTGGCCGTCTCCGGAGCCGATACACAAAGAGCAGCGGAGCAAGAACCGCTTTACGTCGCTAACGCGCGGTTGTTATTTCCGCTTGGGCGGCGGAGCAACGGAATCGCGCACGATCAATCGATGCGGCACGACATGGTCCACCAGCACGCGCGTGCTGCGATCCTTCCGGCGAATGCTGCGCAGCAGGACATCGATCGCGGTATTGGCCATCGAAGCGATGGGCTGGTGGATGGTGGTCAACTCCGGCCACACCGTGGTAGCTGCCGACGTATCGTCGAATCCCACCACCGACAGATCGCGTGGCACGTCCAACCCACGACGATGCGCCACCGAAACCGCTGCGGCCGCCATGTCGTCGTTGCTGGCGAAGATCGCACTCGGCGGCCGGCGGTGCGCCAGCATTTTTTCCGCCGCCTTCAGTCCGGACCGATAGGTGTAGTCGCCTTGCTGCACCAGCGTGGTGTCCAGCGCAATGCCAGCTTCTTCCAATGCCGCCTGGAAGCCTTGGAAACGGCGCGCACTGGCGCTGAGGTCGGGCCGGCCCTTGATGCAGCCGATACGCGTGTGGCCCTGTTCGATCAGGTACTCGGCGATTTCCTTGCCGGCGCGAAAGTCGTCGATGCGCACGCAGGAGATGTCTTCGCTGAAACGGCCCGAAGCGATCGCAACCACCGGAATGTGAGCGCGGACGAGCTCGGTCACCGCGGCACGCGATTCGCACAACGGCGGCGGCAGGATCACGCCGTCGACTTTCTTGGTCAGCGCACGCGCTGCCTTGCGTTCGGATTCGGCATCCAGGTCGTCCCAGTAATCAATGACCAGCTGGATGGCGGTGCGCGACGCCACGCGCAGCAGACCGACCAGCAGCTCGCGCAAATACGCGCCGCTGGGATTGGTGTAGATCAGCGCGATGCGCGTGTGCTGGGCGGCGGCCAGCGAACTGGCCGCCAGGTTAGGCGTGTAATCCAGCTCGCGGACGGCCTGCATCACCCTTTCACGGGTGGCGTCGCGGACTTTTCCCTGTCCGTTCATGACGCGCGATACCGTCATCGGCGACACCCCCGCCAGCGCTGCCACCTCATCGATGGTGACGCCGCGGCTCTTGCGCCGTACGGATTTCTTAGGCTTCTCCAACACTCATTCCTTCACTCGGCTGGTGGACGCAGGCTTCGCCGTCGAGGCCCCCGGCTTTATACGCCACAGGAATGCCCATGAAAAACTCGATCGGGAGCCCATAATCCAGATGCCCGGAATGTTACCGCTAACCCCTCAGGCAGGCGATAGCCGCCGCGCAGCGCTTCTGGGCTGGATCTTCCGGCTATCCGTCCTGTTCTGGGCGGGCATGGCCTACGCACCCGCCGTACTGGCCGAAGATGGTTACGACCTGTGGCTACGCTACCGGGCACTGGAAGCGGGACGTGCGCAGACCTACCGGTCTCACGCCACCCAACTGGTGGCCGGAACCGCCACGCCCACCCAAGCCGCTGCCCGCACCGAGTTGATGCGCGGTCTGGAAGGCTTGCTCGGCGCCACACCTGCCATGACGGACAAGGTCACCCAGGACGGTGCGGTGGTCGTGGGAACGCCTGAGTCTTCATCATTGATCGCACGCCTGGCGTTGGACACCCGCCGCCTCGGCCCGGAAGGCTATCTGATCCGCAGTACGACCGTGGACGGGCATGCGGTCACCGTGATCGCGGCCAACCAGGACATCGGGGCGTTGTACGGCGCATTCCATTTCCTGCGCCTGCTGCAAACCGGACAGCCGCTGGAGCGCTTGGACATTCGCGAAGCACCGCGGGTCAAGCTGCGCGTGCTGAATCATTGGGACGACCTGGACGGCCATGTGGAGCGTGGCTATGCCGGGGCTTCGATCTGGGATTGGCACAAGCTGCCGGACTACCTCGATCCACGCTACGCCGACTATGCGCGCGCCAATGCTTCGTTGGGCATCAATGGCACCGTCCTCAACAACGTCAACTCCAACGCGCTGAGTCTGACGCCGATGTACCTGGAGAAGACCGCCGCGCTGGCGGGCGTGTTCCGGCCCTATGGCATCCGCGTCTTTCTCAGTGCGCGTTTCAGTGCGCCCATCGAGATCGGTGGATTGAAGACTGCCGATCCGCTCGACCCGGCAGTGCAACGTTGGTGGCGCGAGAAGACCGACGAGATATACAAGATCATTCCGGATTTCGGCGGTTTCCTGGTCAAGGCGAACTCCGAAGGCCAGCCTGGACCGCAGGATTACGGCCGCTCGCACGCCGACGGCGCCAACATGCTGGCCGACGCGCTTGCCCCGCACGGTGGCACCGTCATGTGGCGGGCGTTCGTCTACTCGCACGAACAACCGGATGACCGCGCGAAACAGGCCTATAGCGAATTCGTACCGCTGGACGGCAAATTCCGCGACAACGTGATGGTGCAGGTCAAGAACGGCGCCATCGATTTCCAGCCGCGCGAGCCGTTCCATCCGCTGTTCGGCGCCATGCCGAAGACACCGTTGATGATGGAATTCCAGATCACCAAGGAATATCTGGGATTCGCCACGCATCTTGTCTATCTGGGACTACTGTTCGAAGAAACGCTGAAGGCCGATACGCGCAGGCGCGGCAAGGGCTCGACCGTCGCGAAGGTGATCGATGGCTCGTTGCATGGCTACGCAATAACCGGAATGGCGGGGGTGGCCAATATCGGTGCCGATCGCAACTGGAGCGGTTCGCATTTCGACCAGGCCAACTGGTACGTCTACGGTCGTTTGGCGTGGAACCCGGATCTGTCTTCGCAGGCGATCGCCGAAGAATGGGCGCGGATGACCTTTTCCAACGACGCTTCGGTGGTCGCGCCCGTCGTCGAGATGATGATGGGCTCGCGCGAAGCGGCGGTCGATTACATGACGCCGTTGGGTTTGCACCACGTCATGGGGCGCGGCCATCACTACGGCCCTGGCCCGTGGATATCAGGCGGGCCACGCGCGGACTGGACATCGGTCTACTACCATCGCGCGAGCGCGGACGGTATCGGTTTCGACCGCACCGCCAGCGGCAGCAATGCAGTGGCGCAATACGCGCCCGCCGTGGCGCGCGAGTTCGGCGACGTGCGGCGCGTGCCGGAAGAATTCCTGCTCTGGTTCCACCATGTACCTTGGGATTACCGGACGCGCTCCGGCCGCCCGCTATGGGACGAGCTGGTGCATCGCTACACGCGTGGCGTGGGCTACGTGCGCGGCATGCGCAAGACCTGGGATGGCCTGGAAGGCAGCATCGATCCCGAACGCCATGCGCAAGTAGCCAACTTCCTCGCGATCCAGGAAAAAGAAGCGCAGTGGTGGCGCGACGCCAGCATCGCGTACTTCCAGACCTTCTCCAAACGTCCGCTGCCTGAAGGCTATGCGCCACCCGCGCATTCGCTGGAGTACTACGAGTCGCTGGAATTCCCCTACGCGCCGGGGAATGGATGATGAATGCGGCGATGTCGTTGCTGTTGCGCGTGACCGTGGCTACATCTCTGGCACTCTTCGTGTCCGCGGCGGTCCCCGCGCGGGCACAGGAGAAAGGCGACGCACCATTGCTGCACACCCTTTTCCAGGACCGCGCCGTACTGCAGCGCGACCGGCCGCTGCGCATCTGGGGCCACGCAAAAGCGGGCGAGACGGTGAGCATCACCTTCGCCGGAAAACGCGCGCGCGGCCGCGCCGATGAAGCCGGACGTTGGGAAGTAGAACTGCCGGCACTGAAAGCGAGTGGTCCCCATAGGCTGACCGTGAGCTCCTCAGGCGGCGCGACGCAAACCATTAACGATGTGCTGGTGGGCGACGTGTGGTTGTGCTCTGGGC
Organism: Pseudoxanthomonas sp. CCNWLY206-1; assembly: GCF_039710385.1. Taxonomy (NCBI): domain Bacteria; kingdom Pseudomonadati; phylum Pseudomonadota; class Gammaproteobacteria; order Lysobacterales; family Lysobacteraceae; genus Pseudoxanthomonas; species Pseudoxanthomonas sp. CCNWLY206-1. Next base: position 4,193 of record NZ_JBDKXI010000006.1, read on the forward strand.
AATCGAACATGGAACTGCCGGTCTGGCGTTCGCTGGACGCGCGCTCCGAAATTGCCGGGGCCGACAACGACCGGATCCGCCTACTGACCGTTCCGCAGAGCGGCAGCGTGGTCCCGCAGGAAAATTTCTCCGCTCCTGTGCAATGGCAGACCACCACGCCGGACACCTTGCGCGATTTTTCCGCGACGTGCTTCTACTTCGCCCGCGAGCTGCAGAAGACCGTCGATGTGCCGATGGGCCTGATCAGCGCCGCATGGGGTGGTGCCGCCATACAGGCATGGATAAGCGGCGAAGCACTCAGCGCGACCGGTCAATACAACGATGAGTTGGAAGTGTTGAAGCTGTACAGCGACGATCCCGCAGCCGCGGTCGAGCGCTGGGACGATATCTGGACGAAGTGGTGGCATGGGCGTTCCGATGTAGCGGCGGATGATGAGCCGTGGAGCCCCGGTTACAAGCCCGGTACCGGTTGGAGCAATGCACCACGCGAGCTCGGGCCCTGGGAACGCTGGGGCGTGCCGGAACTGAGCGACTTCAACGGCACGATCTGGCTTCGCACGACAGTGAGGTTGACGGCACAGCAGGCGGCACAGGATGCGACGCTCGTGCTGGGTCCGGTCGACGAAATGGACATGACATGGGTCAACGGCCGCGCCGTTGGCAGCACCTACGGCTGGTCGGGGCGCGAATACCGGTTGCCGAGCGGCTTGTTGCGCGAAGGCGAAAACGTCATCGCGATCAACGTGCTCGACACCTACCGCGATGGCGGCCTCACCGGGCCAGCGTCCGCGAACGCTTTGAGTCTCAAGGACGGCACTCGCGTCCCGCTCGACGGCGTATGGAAGTACAGGGTGGTGCCGGGGCCGGACGAGCCACCGCACGCGCCGTGGCAAGGGGCCACCGGTCTGTCGACGCTGTACAACGGCATGATCGCGCCGCTAGGTACGTATGGCGTGCGTGGATTCCTCTGGTACCAGGGCGAATCGAACACCACCGAGCCCGAACGTTATCGCGATCTGCTGCGTGGTCTTCATGGCGGTTGGCAGGCGCGTTTTGGCGCCGGCTTGCCGATGCTGATCGTGCAGCTGGCCGGCTATGGGAAAGCACCAACGCAACCTGGCGAAAGCGATTGGGCGGCGTTTCGCGAGTCGCAACGGCTGGTTGCCGCCGAGGACCCGCGCAGGGGACTGGCGGTCACGATCGATATCGGCGACCGCTATGACCTGCATCCACCGAACAAGCAGGAACTCGGACGCCGTCTCGCACGGGCGGCGCGCCACGTGGTCTACGGCGAAAAGCTGCCGCCATCCGGCCCGGTCCCGGTGCCGCGATCGGCAAAACGCGAGGGCGACGCGGTCGTGGTGAGTTTCGGCGATGTCAGCGACGGTTTGGTCGCTTACGGTGCCGAGAACCCGATCGGTTTCGAACTGTGCGGTGCGGGTCCTGGCACCTGCCGATATGCCAATGCGCAGATCCGCGGAAAAGAAGTGATCCTGCGTGCATCGTTGACAACGCCCGCCACCCGCGTGCGTTACGGCTGGGCGGATAGCCCGGTCGTCACGCTGTTTGATGGCGCCGGGCTACCTGCCGGGCCATTTGAAATTCCCGTTCCATAATTCCATTCACGACGAGATTCCGATGAGCACCACACCTGATACTGAAACTACGACGCATGGTTCCTCGCGTGACCGCGAGATCGTCAGCGCGAAAGTCATCGTCACCTGTCCCGGACGCAATTTCGTCACGTTGAAAATCCAGACGCGGTCAGGCGTCTACGGCTTGGGCGACGCCACGCTCAACGGACGTGAACTCGCCGTCGCCGCTTATCTCCAGGAACACGTCGTGCCCAACCTCATCGGCCGCGACGCCGGTCGCATCGAGGACCTCTGGCAGTTTCTATATCGTGGCGCGTACTGGCGCCGTGGCCCGGTCACGATGAGCGCGATCGCCGCCGTCGACGTCGCGTTATGGGACATCCTGGGCAAGATGGCTGGCCTACCCGTCTATCAACTGCTGGGCGGACGCTCGCGCGAAGGCGCGCTGGTCTATGCCCACGCCAACGGCCGCGATATCGCCGAAGCCAGCGATCAGGTCGGCATGTACCGGGAGAAGGGCTTCCTCGCGATTCGCGCGCAATGCGGCGTACCCGGCGTGAAGAAGGCCTACGGCATTTCCACCGGCACCAAGCCGTACGAACCGGCTGAGAGCGAACTACCCGCCGAGACGGTCTGGAACACGCCGCGCTATCTGGAAGCCGCGCCGAAGTTGTTCGAGCAGCTGCGCAAGGATCACGGCAATGACATCGAGCTGCTGCACGATGTACATCACCGCCTCACTCCGATCGAAGCCGCGCGCTTGGCGCGCGACGTGGAGCCTTACCGATTGTTCTGGCTGGAAGACGCCACCCCGGCGGAAAACCAGAAATCGTTCGGACTGATCCGCAAGCACTCGGTCACGCCGCTGGCCGTGGGCGAAGTATTCAACTCGATCTGGGACTGCAAGCACCTGATCGAGAACCAGTTGATCGACTACATCCGCGCGACCATCGTGCACACCGGCGGCATCACTCACGTCCGCCGCCTGGCCGACTTCGCCGCCTTGCATCAGGTGCGTACCGGCTTCCACGGCGCCACCGACCTGTCGCCGGTATGCATGGGCGCGGCGCTGCATTTCGATACCTGGGTTCCGAACTTCGGTATCCAGGAATACATGTTCCATACCGACGAAGCCAACGAAGTTTTTCCGCACGATTACGTGTTCCGCGCCGGCCGACTGCATGTCGGCGATACGCCGGGCCATGGTGTGGACATCGACGAACAGCTCGCCGCGAAATATCCGTACGTACCCAAACAGCTTCCAATTGCGCGTCTGGAAGACGGCACGATGTGGGATTGGTGAGCGCCATGAACCTTCTTCGCCAATACCGCTTTTCCTCCCCCTTTAGTAAAGGGGGATCGAGGGGGATTCGCTCTTCGGTTTTTCGCGATTGCTTAGTAGCGCTGTTGATCGTCATAGCACTATCCGCACAAGCCCAAGCCGCAGAACCGAAGCCCGTATTCTTCGACTGGTTCGAATACCAGGGCCGAGACGCTGCATTCGAAACGCCGGTCCCCGCAGGCAGCTACCGCAACCCGGTACTGGCCGGCTTCCATCCCGACCCCAGCATCACGCGGGCGGGCGATCGCTTCTACCTGGTGAACTCGAGCTTCGCGTTCTATCCGGGTATTCCTGTGTTCGAGAGTACGGACCTGGTGCACTGGCGGCAGATCGGCAATGTCATCGACCGCCCGTCGCAGCTGGACTTCGATGGATTGGGCATGTCGCGCGGCGTGTTCGCGCCAACTATCGAATACCACGACGGCACGTTCTATGTCGTCAACACCGCGGTGGACAGTGGCGGCAACTTCATCGCCACGGCGAAGAATCCCGCGGGCCCCTGGTCCGACCTCACCTGGCTGCCGACCATCGGCGGCATCGATCCCTCGTTGTTCTTCGATGACGACGGCCGCACCTACATTCTCAACAACGACGCGCCGGTCGGTAAGCCGCGGTACGACGGACATCGTGCGATCTGGTTGCAGGGATTCGATGTCGCCAAGCTGGCGCCATTCGGTCCGCGCAAGGTGCTGATCGATGGCGGCGTCGATCCCTCGACAAATCCCATCTGGATCGAGGGTCCGCACATCTACAAACGCGACGGTTGGTATTACCTCAGCGCTGCCGAAGGCGGCACAGGCCCGCAGCATTCGCAGGTGGTACTGCGCAGCCGCAAGGTGTGGGGGCCTTACAAACCCTATGAAAAGAACCCTATCCTGACCCAGCGCGACCTGCCCGCCGACCGCAAGCACCCGATCACCAATGCCGGCCACGCAGATCTGGTGGAAGGACCGGATGGCCGCTGGTGGGCGACCTTCCTGGCCAGTCGCAACTACGATGGCGTGCACTACAACACCGGGCGCGAGACCTTTCTGTTGCCCGTGGAATGGAAGGATGGCTGGCCGGTGATCCTTGAAGCCGGGCGCGAGATTCCCTATGTCGCTCCGGGACCCAGCTTCATGTCGCGTGCCGCCACGCAAACACCATCGACAGGCAATTTCACCTGGCGCGACGAGTTCGATGCGTCGGCACTGGATCGTGCGTGGATGTTCGTGCGCGTGCCCAAGCAGGCGTGGGCGAAACTGGACGTGCAGCCAGGGCGCCTGGCAATCCAGCCACTCGCCGAGAGCCTGGATACATTGCGCAACCCATCGTTTCTTGGGCGCCGTCAGCAGCACATCGCCTTCGAGGCGAGCACCGCGTTCACGGTACCGACAAGCCGAGACACCGAGGCGGGGCTTGCGGCGTTCCAGAACGAGAAGCACTGGTACTTCTTCGGCGTGCGCCGCACCGACAAGGGCATGGAACTGTTCCTGCGCAAGAAAGGCGGCGGCGAAACCGAGACGATTGCCAGCACAGTTGTAGCACCGGCGAAAGATCTGAAACTGAAAATCACCGGAGACGGCCGCGCCTACTCGTTCGCCTTCGATGCGGACGGCAAAGGTTGGAAGTGGCTGAAACAGAACGATGACGGGACCATCCTCAGCACCGAGACCGCCGGCGGTTTCGTCGGCGCGGTGGTGGGGCCGTATGCGGTACAAGCCGCCAAGTAATCCGGCGAGGGGCTTTCGGGTTGTGGGAGTGGCACCGGTATGCCGGTGCCGCTCCCACAAGCAAAGAATCACGCGGTCAGGAGAAAATGGGAATGCAATCGACAACAAGCGACAAAGTACGCAGTCTTCTCGGGAAGCGGCTTGCCAACGGCATCGCGGTATCCATACTGCTCGCGTCGGCATCCGTTACCGGCCTGGCAGCCGACGCAAAGAAACCCGACGCAGAGAAGCCGGGTTATCTCGACACCAGCCGCAGCTTCGAAGAGCGCGCGGCCGATCTGATCTCGCGGCTGACGCTGGAAGAAAAGGCCGCGCTGATGCAGCACGACAACCCGGCGATTCCACGTCTGAACCTCCCGGCCTATGACTGGTGGAATGAGGGCCTGCATGGTGTGGCCCGCGCCGGCGCGGCAACCGTGTTCCCGCAGGCGATTGGTTTGGCGGCTACGTTCGATGTTCCGCTGATGGACGAAGTCTCGAAAACCATCAGCGATGAAGCGCGCGCCAAGCACCACGATTTCCTTAAACGCGGCGAGCACGACCGCTACAAGGGCCTCACGTACTGGTCGCCGAACATCAACATCTTCCGCGATCCGCGTTGGGGTCGCGGGCAAGAAACCTATGGCGAAGATCCTTACCTGACCTCGCGCCTGGGCATCAGCTTCGTGCGTGGCCTGCAAGGCGACGACCCCAAGTACCACAAGCTGGACGCCACCGCCAAGCACTTCGCCGTGCACAGCGGCCCGGAGGCCGACCGCCATCATTTCGATGTGCATCCCAGCAAGCGCGACCTCTACGAAACCTACCTGCCGGCGTTCGAAGCGCTGGTGAAGGAAGCCGACGTCGCCGCGGTGATGGGCGCCTACAACCGCGTCTACGGTGAATCGGCCAGTGGCAGCAAGTACCTGCTGCAGGACATCTTGCGGCGCGATTGGGGCTTCAAGGGTTACGTGCTTTCCGACTGCTGGGCGATCGAGGATATCTGGAAGAACCACAAGATCGTTGCCACGGTCGAGGAAGCTTCCGCGCTCGCGGTGAAGAACGGTGACGACCTCAACTGCGGACACAGCTACGCCAAGGCATTGCCGGTGGCGGTGAAGAAAGGCCTGATCAGCGAAGCCGAACTCGACGTGTCGCTCACCCGCCTGGTGACCACGCGGATGCGGCTGGGCATGTTCGATCCGCCGGAGATGGTGCGCTGGGCGCAGATTCCCTACTCGGTCAACCAGGCACCGGCGCATGACGCGCTGGCGCAAAAAGCTGCGCAGGAATCGATGGTGCTGCTGAAGAACGATGGCCTGCTGCCGCTGTCGAAAGACCTCAAGCGCATTGCCGTGATCGGCCCGACCGCCGACGACACGATGTCGCTACTGGGCAATTACTACGGCACGCCGGCCGCGCCGGTGACGGTGTTGCAGGGGATTCGCGAAGCGCTGCCGAATGCCGAAGTGATCTACGCGCGCGGTACCGATCTGGTTGAAGGCCGAAACGATCCCATGGCAGCGCCATTGATTGAAGCACGCTATCTGCGACCTTCCGCCGATGCAACCCAGCGCGGGCTAAAGGGCGAGTACTTCCGCGACCGCGAGTTCAAGGGCAAACCCGTGTTGACCCGCGTCGATCCGGAAGTCGGTTTCCGCTGGGACCGTGGCGGACCTACCGACGACATGGTCGCGCGTGGCGAGATGTCCGCCGCCAAGAGCGTCGGCGGCGAAGATTTCAGCGTGCGCTGGACCGGGCAGTTGGTGCCGCCGGTGTCGGGGAAGTACGAGATCGAAGTCGCCGCCAACGACGGCCTGCGCCTTTGGTTGGACGGCAAGCCGTTGCTGGAAGAGTGGAACGATGCCGAGCGCCTGCGCAGCAAGTCCGTCGCGGTCGATCTGGAAGCCGGCCGCGCCTACGATCTCAAGCTCGAGTACTACGAACGCGAACGCGATGCCGGCGTGCGCCTGGCCTGGCGCACGCCCGGAGCGAAATCGCTATCCGACGAAGCGCTGGATGCAGCACGTGCGGCGGAAGTCGTGGTGTTCGTCGGCGGCCTGACCGGCGATGTCGAAGGCGAGGAAATGGACGTGAACTATCCGGGTTTTGCCGGTGGCGATCGCACCGACATACGCCTGCCAGAGACCCAGCGCAAACTCCTCGAAGCGCTGCATGCGACGGGCAAGCCGGTGGCGCTGGTGCTGACGACCGGTTCGGCGCTGGCCGTCGACTGGGCAAAGGAGAACTTGCCGGCGATCCTGGTGGCTTGGTATCCGGGCCAGCGTGGAGGTAATGCGGTGGCCGACGTGCTGTTCGGCGACGCCAATCCAGCCGGGCGCCTGCCGGTGACGTTCTACAAGTTCGACGAGAAGCTGCCCGCATTCGACGACTACGCCATGAAGGGACGCACCTACCGCTACTTCGATGGCGAGCCGTTGTATGCGTTCGGGCACGGATTGTCGTATACCCGCTTCGGTTATTCCGGCTTGCGCGTGGACCGCGACAAAGTCGGGCCGAAGGAGCAGGTGCGGGTCGCGTTGAAAGTGAAGAACACCGGCCAGCGCGCTGGCGATGAAGTGGTGCAGCTCTATCTGCATCCGCTCAAACCACAACGCGAGCGCGCACGCAGGGAACTGCGTGGCTTCCAGCGCGTGCATTTGCAGCCAGGCGAGGAACGCGAGGTGTCGTTCACGTTTACGCCGGAGACCGATCTGCGTCACTACGATGAAGAACGTAAAGCGTATGCGGTCGACGCGGGTGCGTATGAGGTGCAGTTGGGTGCTTCGAGTGCGGATATTCGGTTGAAGAAGCGGGTTACCGTAAAAGAATAAGGACGTTGTAGCCCCTCTCCCTCTGGGGCTTGCGCGCCATGGCGCGCCGGGGCGCGAAGCGGGGGTGGGGTGAGGGCACGGCGAAGTGGCATGGGTAAAATTGGTAGGCAAACTTCCCTTCTCCCTCCGGGAGAAGGTGGCGCGCAGCGACGGATGAGGGAATGAAGCATCCGCTTGTAACGAGCTCTGTTGGCGAGTCACCGCCATTCCCTCATCCGCCCTTCGGGCACCTTCTCCCGGAGGGAGAAGGGAAAGAAGCTAAGCTCGCCGTAGAGATAAAGCCAACGATGACCCATTCCACCTCCGCCACGCCACGCTTGAACCAAGCCGCCTTGCCCGCGCTGCCGCCCAACATCGCCCGGCCTACCTACAACCGCAGTGCGACTCGCATCGGCATCGTCCACATCGGCGCCGGTGCATTCCACCGCGCGCATCAAGCGGTCTACATCGATGATCTGCTGGCCGACGAGCCAGACTGGGCGATCAGCGGCGTTTCCCTGCACAGCAGCGAAGTGCGCGACACGCTGCGTCCACAGGATGGCCTGTACACCTTGGCTTTGCTCGGAGAACAATCCAGCCTGCGTGTCATCGGGTCCATCCGCGAACTGCTGTGCGCACGCGACGAACAGGCGGCGGTACTGGCGCGGCTGGCGGACCCGGCGGTACGGCTGGTCACGCTGACCATTACCGAAAAAGGCTACTGCCTCAGCAACGGCGAACTTGACTTCGCGCACCCGGAAATCATCCATGACCTGGCAGCGCCCGATGCACCGAAAGGTGCCATCGGCTACATCGTCGCCGGATTGAGTCTGCGCAAGCAGCACGGAACCGCGCCATTCACCGTACTCAGCTGCGACAACCTGGCCGACAACGGCGGCAAGCTTCGCCGCGCGGTATTGCAGTACGCAAAACGAGTCGACGCCGGATTGGCGGCATGGATCGACGCCGAAGTTGCATTCCCGCGGTCGATGGTCGACAGCATTACACCCGCTACCAACGATGCACTGCGCGAACGCGTCGCCGCGCAACTCGGCTGCACGGATGCCTGGCCGATCCAGCGGGAGCCGTATACGCAATGGGTGGTCGAGGATCGCTTCTGCAATGGCCGTCCCGCTTTCGAACGCGCGGGCGTGACGATGAGCGACGACATCGCCGGCTACGACCGCGCCAAGCTGCGTCTGCTCAATGCCCCGCATTCCACGCTGGCTTATCTCGGTTCGTTGATGGGCATCGAGACGGTCGCCGATGCCATGCGACAGCCATCGCTGGCAGGTTTCGTCGAGCGCCTGATGCGCGAAGACATCGCCCCGACGCTCGATGCCCTTGACGGTTTTGACCCTCATGCCTACATCGACGCCATTCTCGAACGTTTCCGCAACCCCCATATCCGCCACCTGCTCTCGCAGATCGCCTGGGACGGTTCGCAGAAACTGCCCGTACGCATACTCGGGACCATTGCCGATGCGCTCGCCGCTGGCCGCCGTATAGATCGCTTGTGCCTGCCCGTGGCCGCGTGGCTGCATTTCGTGCGACGGCAGGCGCACAACGGCGTTGCGCTGACCGATCCACTGGACGAAGCATTGCGGGCGATCGGGCGTACCGCGACCGGAAATGCACTGGACGATGTCGTGGCGTTTCTCGCACTCGATGCCGTGTTTGCGTCGGTATCCGACGACGCGCGCTTCGTCGAAGCACTGAGCGACGCCTACGCGGCGCTCGGCGATGCGACACCCGCAGCGGTGGCAAATGCTCTCAAGCAATCCAAGGAAGCACGGACATGAAACGGCGATACGCACGCTGCGCTGCCTGGCTCCTCATGCTCACCATCGGCGTTGCCGCGCCGGGCATCTGTCAGAACCCGAGGCCCGGGACGAACCCGATCATCAGGACCGTCTTCACCGCGGATCCCGCACCGCTGGTCCATGACGGCCGCGTCTATCTCTATGTCGGTCATGACGAGGCGCGCGGGGACGAGATGTTCACCATGCGCGACTGGCTGGTCTTCTCGTCCACCGACATGAAGCACTGGACACCGCATGGACCGATCATGAAAGCCACGGACTTCGCCTGGGCAGCCAAGGACGCCTGGGCCGCGGAGGCGATCGAGAAAGATGGGAAGTTCTATTTCTACGCGGCGGTCGAACACGACAAGACGCATCCGGGCAAGGCGATTGGCGTCGCTGTCGCCGACAGGCCAACCGGGCCATTTATCGATGCGCGTGGATCGGCGCTGATCAGCAACGACATGACGCCCCAGGGAAAGCACAGCTGGGACGACATCGATCCCACCGTCTTCACCGACGGCGACGGTACCACCTGGCTGATGTGGGGCAACGGCACCTGCTATCTGGCAAAACTCAAGCCCAACATGATCGAGCTTGACGGCCCGGTCCGTGAAATCGAAATTCCGCATTTCGAGGAGGGCCCGTGGTTGCACAAGCGAGGCGACCTCTATTACCTCACCTACGCATCGCTCGACCGCTCGCAGAACCCAAATGAAACGATCTCCTATGCGACCGCGCCTGCCATCACGGGCCCGTGGACGTATCGCGGGCAGCTGACAGGATCCGGCGAGAACAGCTTCACCATCCATCCGGCGATCATTGAGTTCAAGGATCGCTGGTACTTCTTCTACCATCACGCGGGACTGACGATTGGCGACCAGGCGGGCACGCTGGGTCGCCGAGCGGTTGCGGTGGAACATCTCCAATACAACCAGGACGGGACGATACGGCCGATCCAGCAGACGGCCGAGGGCGTGTCCGGTCCGCCACGCTCACAATGAGCAAAGCGCTGCGCGGAATATCGCTACCGACGCGCTCCCCTCCACTTCGACAAGGCGCGCTCGCCTTCATCGGTCACCAGCAACACGCGCGATCCACGGTGGCGGCGTACCCAGTCTTGCGACAGCAACAACTCGAGCATGCAAGCTCCGAGCTGCCCGCCGATGTGCGGGCGCCGTTCGCTCCAGTCCAGGCATGGCCGCAACGGCGGGCGCCGCAGCTCGGGATCTGGCAGCGGAATGCCTAGCGAAGCGAAGCCGCGGCTTCCGGAAGGCGTCAGCAGCCACTGATCGTCCGCTTTCCCGATCCATCCGTTCGCCAACCAGCGATCCGCCAGAGCCACCGCGAGCTCGCCGGCCATGTGGTCATAACAGGTGCGTGCGCGCCGCAAGGCAAGGTCCCTCGGGCCGAGTGCGGGTGTTCTCAGTGGCGCCGCGGAAACCGCCATCAGCGCCTCAAGTGCTTGCGCGACCTCCGTGCTGCCAAGCCGGTGATAACGGTGCCTGCCCTGCTTCTCGATGGCCAGCAATCCGGCTTCCGACAATTTGGTCAGGTGCGCACTCGCGGTCTGCGGTGTGACCCCTGCCGCCTGCGCCAGCTCACCGGCAGTGCGGCTGCGCCCATCCATCAACGCAGCGAGCATCAGCGCGCGCGCGGGGTCGCCGATCAGCGCGGCGATACGTGCCAATGAGGGGCCTGCATCCATAGTTCGATGTTGAACGAAGCATCGCCGCCCTCGCAAGTGCAACATAGCCGTACTTTCAATGGTCAGGCCGGCATGAACCGACGCGATGCGATGAAGTGGTCAGCACTCGGCTTGGCAGCGCAGGCTCTGCCTTCGTATTCGTTTGCATCCGCCACGCAGGCGGCTGAACCCCAGCGCGTGCGGTTGCCTTGGCGACACGCAGGTGAATCGCTCGACCTGGCGGTGACGCGGCGACCGGCGGCAGGCGATGCCGTGTTGTACGTACATGGCGCGACGTTTCCGGCGGCACTGGCGGTAGCCTGGAAGATGGAAGGCATCTCGTGGATGGATCAACTGCAGGCGGCGGGCTTGGACGCGTGGGCGTTTGATTTCGCGGGCTACGGCGGCTCGGACCGGCCGCGGGTCTTCGAACGGAATGCCATGGCTGCCGCGCCGTTCGGACAATGCATGGCGGCGGCGGAGCAAATCGTCGCTGTACTGCAGCACATCCGTCGCGAACGTCCCGGCGTGCCGATCCATGTGGTCGCGCATTCCTGGGGCACGCTGCCCGCGCAGCAGGTAGCGATCGATCATCCCGAACTGGTATCGCGGCTGGTGCTGTTCGGGCCGGTGGTCACGCGCGATGGCCCTGCTGACACCACACCGCGTCCGGCTTGGACATTGGTTACCGCCGAACAGCAACGGCCGCGCCAACGTTCCGGCTTGCCGGATCATGCGGCCACGCCCGTCAGTGATGAGGAATTGGATCGCTGGTGCGCCGCCTATCTCGACAGCGATCCGACCTCGTTACAGCGCGAGCCTCGTTCGGCCAAGGTGCCCGACGGCCCCAGTGCCGACATCGGTCTGCTGTGGTCCGGAAAGTCGATCGTCGACAGCGGCGGTATCCGGCAGCCCACATTGATCGTGCGTGGCGAATGGGACCACGTCACGACCGACGCTGACGCAAAGCGCCTGTTCGATGCTTTGTCGGGAACCCGCGACAAGCGCGACATCAAGATATCCGGCGGCAACCACTGGCTGCATCTGCAACCACGACGCAAAGCCTTGTGGACGGAGACGCTGTCGTTCCTGCGCGAAGGTGGGCGGACGCCCCTGTAGATCCTTGCAGGAGCGACGTGAGTCGCGATGGAGCTTTACCGGTAAACTTCATCGCGACTCACGTCGCTCCTACGAAAGCCGGTCATCACGCCACCCATAGGGCGGGCCCCGGTCCGCCGACGAACGATGCATGATTTACCGCGCGGTGGGCCGGGGTCCACCCTACGGTTTGGCGAATTCCGCAGGCACTTTCAGTACCGCCTCCAGCGCAGGCTTGGGCTTGCGTGCACGGTCGAACAAGAGTGGGTAGTTGGTCCGGTGCGGAATCGGATAGTCGTTCTTCCACGACATGCCGTCGTGCATGCCCCACAGGCTGACGCGCGAGATCGCGTCGCGCTTGCGATGGAAGATACGGAACAGTTCGGCATAGCGCTCGCTCAACTGCCGTTGCACGTCGGCGGGTAAACCGTTCGGGTAAGGGTCGAGAAACCGCTTGAACTCCTCCAGCTGAAACTGCGGGTGCGCCATGCCGGTGCCGATGATCTGTCCTTCCTTCGTCAGCGGAAGCACATCCACGTCCAGCTCCGTGATCATCACTTTCAGGCCCAAGGCCGCATAGGCATCGATGGCGGCTTCGATGTATTCGGTGCGCGGATAGTTCAGTCCCCAATGACCCTGGATGCCGATGCCGTCGATGCGGATGCCGGCCTTCTGCAGCATCTTCACCATGCGCACGATGCCGTCGCGCTTTTCTGGCCGCCAGGCGTTGAAGTCGTTGTAGTAGAGCTCGGTGTTCGGCGCGTACTGGCTGGCAAACTTGAAAGCCAGCCGCACCAGCTCGTCGCCATCGCCGATGCTCTTGACCCAGGTCGTCGGACGATAGGAGCCATCGTCGTCGATCACTTCATTCACCACGTCCCAGGCATCCACCCGGCCGGCGTAGCGCCCGGCCACGACTTCGATGTGGCGGCGCATACGTTCGATCTGGGCTTCGCGGGTATTCGGCTTGCCGTGCTCGTCCTGGAAGAACCACTCCGGCGTCTGGTTATGCCAGACCAGTGTGTGGCCGATGACGAACATGCCGTGCCGTTCGCCGAACTCGACGAAGGCATCGGCTGGACCGAAGTCATAGATGCCCGGCTTCGGATTGATCACCTCGTTCTTCATCACGTTCTCGGCGGTGATGGCGTTGAAGTGGACCGGCACCAGCGCCTGGGATAGCGCGTCCTTGCCGGACACGATGTCGTCGTTGACGGCGACACCCAGCAGAAACGCATCTGCATAGGCATCTTTGAGCGTGGCTGGAGCACGTGATTGCATCGTAGTAGGCCCCATGTTCGAGGTGGGCTTGCTGCCGTCGGCAAGCGCGACACCGCTCAACAGCGCACCGTTCAACAGCGCCAAAGCCAGGAAAAATGTCTTGCGATAGCGTGCAGTCACTTGCTGGTTCTCCAATTGGTGATCTCCATTGCGGTGGACTAGAGCATTGTTGGCGAAATGTCTACAGGACCGTCATCCCCGCCTGCGCGGGAGTGACGAAATAATCGTGGGTTATGAACATCTGGCTCGAAAAAGCTCTAGCGGCTGTCGACAACACGCAACGTGGTGCTGGCGCCTTGCAATGTGTCGGATTCCGCGTGCAGCGTGATGGCGCCGGAGTTGCCAGGCAGGCTGCGCACGATGGCTAGCACAAGCCCATTGAACGCATTGCGTTCGGGCGAGGCGAACGAGGTCATGTCGGTCGGGTCGCCGTTGTCGGTGGCGACGATCTCGCCAGGGCCTTCCACGCGAAAACGGATGCGATTGTTCGCGGTCGGCGCAGGCCGCCCCTCTGCATCGACGATACGCACCGTCACGAACGACAGGTCCAAGCCATCGCCGCGGATATCGCGGCGATCCGCGATCGCTTCCAACTTCGCGGGCGTGTCCGAGGTATAGGTCGTGGCGCTGGCCCAGGGCTTGCCATGCTTGTACGCCTCCACGCGCAGCGCGCCCGGCTGGTAGACCACGTCGTCCCAACGCAGGCGATATTCGAACGGGCCCCTCTTCTTGCGCCCCTGCGATTTTTCGTTGATGAACAACTCCGCTTCATCGCCGGAGGTGAAGACGTGCACGGGTGTCACTTGGCCTTCGCGCCCGGGCCAGGTCCAGTGCGGAAGAATGTGCGCCATCGCAAGATCGGGTCGCCACCGCGCTTGATACAGGTAGAAGCGATCCTTCTTGAATCCGGCCAGATCGATGATGCCGGAATAGGAACTGCGGGAACTGTAGTACGGCGTGGGCTCGCCCAGGTAATCCCAGCCGGTCCACACAAATTCGCCCGCCACATAGGGATGTTGGTCCAGCGATGCGAATACCTTGTCGGCGCTGGATCCGAAGTCGACCGCGTGCAGTTCGTACGCGCTTACCTGGCGAATCGTCGAATCGCCACCGCGGCCATCGCGCACCGGCGCGCTGACTTCCTTGGACACCGGGAACAAATACACGCCGCGGCTGCTGAGCGCCGACGCCGTCTCGCTGCTGATGATGGCCTTGTCCGGAAAGGCGCGGTGGAAGCCCGGATACTGCGGCGGCGTGCGGATGCGGTCGGTGCCTTCGAACTCCGCCGACTGGCGGATGCCTTCGCCTTGATAGTTGAGGTTGATGACATCGAAGGCGGTGGCGAACGGCATGTCCGGCTTGGCCCAGTTCATCGATGCGGTGGTGGGCCGGGTCGGGTCTTCTTCGCGGACGATGCCGTGCAGGCGCCGTCCGATGGCGGCACCTTCTTCGCCGGTGTACTGCTCGCCGACTTCGTTGCCGACGCTCCACATGACGATGGAAGGATGGTTGCGGTCGCGCCGCAGCATCGCGCGCAGATCCGGCTCATGCCAGTCGGGAAAGATCAGATGGAAATCGAGCGGTGTCTTCTTGCGTTCCCACACGTCGAAGATCTCATCGATCACCAGGAAGCCCATCCGATCCGTCAACTCCAGCAGTTGCGGATCCGGTGGGTTATGAGCCATGCGGATCGCGTTGGCGCCCATCTCCTTCAGCATCTCCAGCTGGCGTTCCGCCGCGCGCAGGTTGAATGCCGCACCCAATGCGCCCAGGTCATGGTGATTGTTGACACCTTGGATGACGATGCGTTCGCCATTCACGTGGAGACCGGTGTTCGGATCGAAGCGCAGCGAGCGGATGCCGAACCGGGTTTCATAGCGGTCGATCAGCTTGCCGCCGCGTGAGACCGTGGTGAGCGCGACATAGCGATTCGGGCGCTGGGTTGGCGGCGGACCCCACAGCTGCGGATTGATCAGCGTGGCGGTGCCGGCGACGCGCGCAGTATTTTGCGATGTCACGGTGGCGCGCGCTGGTGCGATGCGCGCGACGGCGGCATCGATCTTCGAGCCGTTCGCATCGAGCGCGTGGATAGTGGTGGCCACTTCCACCTCGACGGGCGTCTTGCCATGGTTGTCGATCGCGACTTCCAGCTTGATGGTGGCCTGCTCCTTCGACACCTGCGGCGTGGTCACGTACGTGCCCCATTGCGCGACGTGCACCGGATCGGTCTTGGTCAGCCAGACGTTGCGATAGAGCCCGCCACCCGGATACCAGCGTGCGGAATCCGGCGGATTGTCGAGCCGGATGGCGAGCTGGTTGACGCCACCGGGTACGACGTACGGCGTCAGATCCAACCGCCACGAGTTGTAACCGTAAGGCCAGCCGCCAACCAATCGTCCGTTGAGCCACACCGTTGCGTAGGACATCGCACCATCGATATCCAGGAAGAGGGATCGACCGCGGTCGCTTGCCGGAATGTCGAGCCGCTTGCGATACCAGCCAATGCCCCCGCTCGGCAGCCGGCCCACGCCGCCATGCGGACCCTCGGTCAGGAACGGTCCTGCGATTGCCCAGTCATGCGGCAAAGTAACTGCTTGCCAGTCGCTGTCATCGAAATCGGGGTTGACGAACGCAACATCGCTGCCGGGGTCGCCTGCGGGTCGTGCGTGCCGGTGCGCCGGATCCTTGATGAAGGCGTTTCCGCTGGGGAGAATCCATGGCTTCAGCACCGCTTCCGGGTGGGCGGCGAGCTTCTCGGCTTCTTCCGGCCGCGCATCCGCATCCTTGCCATCCTCGCTGCGGACGACCTTGGGCCGCACGTCGTAGTCGAGCACGGTCGTCATGCCTTCCGGATCGCCCTGATGGAAACGCCAACCGGTATTGATCGACAGCCGTTCACGAGGTGCGTCCTGTGCCGCATGCAGGCCGAGCGGCGCGAACAGCAGGAGCAATAGGACAGCGAAACGGTTAATGCTCATTCGTAGAAAAGATCCATGTACATGCAGAACCTGTAGGAGCGCCGTCTCGGCGCGAGCTCTTCGCTTCTATCGCGATCTGAGGGGAAGAGCTCGCGGCGGGACGGCGCTCCTACGAGGTTGTATGGAGCCGGAGTCGATATCAAAGCTTGTACGCCCGCTTCGGCAGCCGATAAGCCAGATCGACCGCAACCTCCGCGGCTTCGTCCTCATCGATACGATGCTCCGCGACCAGCTTGGCCAGGAACGCGCAATCGATGCGACGGGCGACATCGTGGCGCGCCGGAATCGACAGGAACGCGCGGGTGTCGTCGTTGAAGCCAACCGTGTTGTAGAAGCCACCGCTGGCGAGCGTCTGCTCGCGGAAGCGCCACATGCCTTCCGGCGCGTCGTGGAACCACCACGCGGGACCGAGGAACAGCGACGGGTAGTGACCCGCCAGCGGCGCCAGTTCGCGCGAGTAAGTACTTTCGTCCAGTGTAAACAGGATCAGGGTCAGGCGCGGTTCGTTGCCGAACCGGTCGAGCAGCGGCTTCAGCGCATGGACGTAATCGGTGCGCAGCGGAATGTCGGCGCCCTTGTCGCGGCCGTAGTGTTCGAACAAGCCATGGTTATGGTTACGGAAGCAGCCTGGATGGATCTGCATCACCAATCCATCATCCAGGCTCATCGCTGCCATCTCGGTCAGCACCTGCGCGCGGAACAGTTCCGCTTCCGTCGATGTCGCCGTGCCCCGCACGGCTGTGTCGAACAGCTTGCGCGCTTCGGCCTCGGAAAGATTCGCGGTCGCCGCGCTGGGATGGCCGTGGTCGGTCGACGTGGCACCCATCGATGCGAAGAAAGCGCGACGCTGGCGGTGCGCGCGCAGATAGCCGTCCCAGCTGTACACGTCCTCGCCAGTGAGCTCGCCGAAATGCTTCAGAGCATCGGGGAATTGCTCGTGCTCCGGATCGACCACGGGATCAGGACGATAGGCGGTGATGACGCGTCCGCCCCAACCGCTGTCGCGAATGGTGGCGTGATGTTGCAATGGGTCCAGCGGCGATTCCGTCGTCGCGATCACTTCGATGTTGAAACGCTCGAAAAGCGCGCGCGGGCGAAAGCCGGGTGTCTGCAAGGCATCGGTGATGTGGTCGTAGTACTGATCGGCGCTACTGGCGTCCAGCCGTACGCGCAGCCCGAATATGTCGTGGAACACATGGTTCAGCCACATCGATGACGGCGTACCGCGGAACAGATGGAAGTTCTCCGCGAACAACCGCCACGCCGCTCGCGGGTCGGCCGCGGCACGCGAGCCATCGCTCCGCGGAATGCCCAGCGCATCAAGCGAGATGCCCTGGCTGTAGAGCATGCGGAACACGTAGTGGTCGGGGATCAGCAGCAGCTCCGTCGCGTTGGCAAACGGTGCGTTGCCGGCGAACCAGGCCGGATCAGTGTGGCCGTGCGGGCTGACGATCGGCAAATGTGCGACGAGTGCATACAGGCGCTTTGCGATCGCGCGCTGTAGAGGATCTGGCGGAAAAAGCCGGTCTTCGTGCAGGGACAAGGTTTTGGATTCAACGTTCATGATTTTCCGGTGCCTTTAATAGGCGGTGACGCGGGTCAAAACGGATCGACGGATATTGGAGGCCGTGCTTTCATCGTAGAGGCGAGCTTGCTCGACTGCTTTTCGCACTGAGACAACAAGGCCAGAGCAGCCTTCACTACTCTGGCGATGCGCCCGACGCGACTTCACCGCGAATATAACCCCGCAACCATTTCAACGCGGGACGTTCCGAACCATCGTTACGCACCAGATATGCCCCTTCCTTATCACGCCAAAGCCAACGTCGAAAACCCCACAACGTGATGCCGCGTACGCCAGGATGCTCCCAGAAAACCGGGAAAATACGCTGGTAGTCGCGCAATTGCTGCTCGTCGGTTGATCCATCGATATCCATTTCGGTGACATAGATCGGAAGGCCCGTAGCCGCCAGGCTGTCCAGGTTGGCGCGATGCACCTGCATCGGTGTTTCGGTCGTGGTCGCGAATGCGTGCCCTTGCACGCCGATGGCATCGACCAGCTTCTCCTTCTGCAGCAGCTCGACAATCTCGCGATAGCGGCGAGTGGCGTCCACATTGTTGGTGATGCTGTAGTCGTTGATCATCAACGTGGAACGCGGGAAGTGCTTGCGCGCGAGCCGGAAGGACTCCAGGATCCAGTCCCAGCCGCTGGCACCTGCGCCGCCGAGCGCTTCGATATAGTTGCCGCCGCCTTCGTCATTCTTGCTCGGCGGATCGTTCAGCGGTTCGTTGACCACCTCGACAAAATCAAGATCCGGGTAGCGTTCCGCGACGGCGGCGAACCATTCTTCGATCTCCGCGCGCTGTTCGTCGCGCGGAAGCGTCTCCATCCACTCAGGCTGCTGGTTGCCCCAGACCATCACATGCATCTGGAATGGGAAACCATTCGCTTTGGCGAACCGGTACGCTTCGTCCAGCCCGCTCCACTTCATGCGGTCGCGCTTGGCTTCCACCACGCCCCATTTACCTGCGTTTTCCGGGGTGACCTTGTTCCAGTACGCAGCGAAATCCTTGGTTTGCAGGCGGCTGTACGCGCTGCCAAGAAACTTCGCTTGTCCGGCCGCGATGGGCATGCTCCGATTAGGCATGCTCCGATTAGGCATGCTCTGTTTGGGCGCGTCTTGCGCTTCTTGCGCGTCTAGCGCAAATGGAAACGCGGCCAGCGCAGCGAGCAGGATGATGATGCGAGTTTTCTTCATAGGCCTTCCCCTCCGGCGGTTGAGTGTGAGCAATCGAGCGTGGCACCGCCGTGATTACGCTATCGGTTTGTTTTCCAGCTGAGCTGGCTCCAATCGCGGCACTAGCACGTGGACGATGGTGAGCGCGATCAGGTACGCCGATCCGGCCATCAGGAACAGCGGTACATAGCTGCCGGTGGCTTCCAGCAGGAAGCCAGTGAAGGTGGCGATCAGCATGCCGCCGACCGCGCCGGCGAAGCCGCCCATGCCGACGACCGAAGCGACCGCATGGCGCGGAAACATGTCCGAGGTCAGCGTGAATACGTTGGCCGACCAGCCCTGGTGTCCTGCCGTCGCCAAGCCGATCAATCCGACCGCCAGCCACAGGTTGTCCGCCTGTACCGCGAAGATGATCGGCACCACGCACAGCGCGCAGATCAGCATCGCGCTCTTGCGTGCGCGATTGACGCTCCAGCCGCGCTTGATGAAGCGCCCTGCGATCCAACCCCCGGCAATGCTGCCGACATCGGCCAGCAAAAAGATCACGATCAGCGGCAAGCCCAGGCCCAACAAGGTGAGGCCGTACTCCGCGTGCAGGAATTTCGGCAGCCAGAACAGGAAGAACCACCAGACCGGATCAGTAATGAATTTGGCGGCGACGAACGCCCACGCCTGCCGGTGCCGCAGGATGTGCGCCCATGGCACGCGCACGGTCGGTTCCGGCGGATCACTGCGGATGTGCGCCAGTTCCGCAGCGGTCAGGTTGGGCTGGCTTTCGGGTGGGCGATAGGTCGATAGCCATACCGCCAGCCAGGTCAGGCTCAACACGCCGGTGAAAAGAAACGCCGCTTGCCAGCCCCAGGTCACAGCGACAATCGGCACCATCAACGGGGCAACAATCGCGCCGATGTTGGAACCGGAATTGAAGATGCCGGTGGCAAGCGCGCGCTCGCGCCGGGGAAACCATTCGGCAACGGTCTTGATCGCGGCGGGGAAGTTACCTGCTTCCCCAAGCCCCAACATGAAACGCGCCAGCATGAAGCCGACCACACTGGCCGCCAGCGCATGGCTCATCGCAGCGATACTCCAGATGGCGATGGCGATGGCATAGCCAATGCGCGTGCCGAGCTTGTCGATGATCGCACCGGTGCAAAGCAAGCCGATCGCATAGGCGGCCTGGAATGCGGTGACGATGTAGCCGTACTGGATTTCGTTCCAGCCGATCTCCTTCTGCAGGAACGGCGCCAGCACGCCCAATACTTGACGGTCGATGTAGTTGATCGTCGTGGCCGCCAGCAGCATGGCGCAAATACGCCAGCGGTACATGCCGACCTTCGCCGCCGAAACGTCCGCGGGGGAGGGAGTCCCGTTCATGCCCGGCCTGCCGAATGTTTAGCCAATGTCCCCGCCAACGCGTTATCGATGAAAACGTCATCGGCCGGGGAATCGCTCGTCACCGCATCATGGAAAGGCCTCAAGCTTCTTGCGGCGTGCTTGTGGCGAAGAAAGTTGCTGCGTTGCAGCGCACCCAGTGCGCATGTTCCGTTTCGCTTCATCGCTGATTTCCCCGCGCAAAGCCGCAGGGCTCGCATAAGTGGTAGCGCTATCAGTAACACAAGCACGCCGCGAGACGCCACCCGCTGCTTTTTGTTACCGATTAGTGAATCAGAGATCCGCTGAAAGCCTTATGTTGCAGTGCATCGAGGACATTTAGGGGACAAAAACCAGGAATGCTGCTATGCAGCGTGCGGAGCCAAAATGGTAGCGCTACCATCCGGCCGAACCGAAAACGAGGCAGCAACAAGCTCTAGCGCGTCGAGCACAAATCCATCGAAGTCGGCGTGCGTTGCGAGGTGTTCGCGGGCGGCCGGGTCACCAGAAACGAGAGGGGAGTACGGTGCAAATCCATATCGCAAGAACGACATTGTCGCGGGCGTTGAGTGTGGCCCTGCTTGGCATCGCCAGCGGTTCCGCTTTCGCCCAGACACAAGCCGAGCCGCAAGCACAACCAACCGCGCAGGAGCCGGCACCGGCACAACCGCCGGCCGCCGCCAGCGAATCGCCGAATGTCACCCAGCTGGACGCCGTATCCGTCACCGGCTATCGCCGGAGCCTGCAGTTCTCCACTGATGCCAAGCGTGAATCGACAGGTTTCACTGATTCGATCTTCGCCGAGGACATCGGCAAGTTTCCGGACCAGAACATCGCCGAATCCTTGAGCCGCGTTCCTGGTATCCAGCTCTCGCGCGACGTCAACGGCGAAGGCGTCAATGTGGCCATTCGCGGCCTGGGCACCAGCTTCACCAAGACGACGCTCAACGGAAGTTCGATTGCCACCGCATCCATCGGCCTCAACGCTCAGAATCAGAATCGCGAAGTCGATCTGAATCTGTTGCCGACCGAGTTCTTCACCCAGCTGACGGTTCATAAGACGCCGATGGCCGGCCTGTTGGAAGGCGGCGTGTCGGGCGTTGTGGACATG
Organism: Pseudoxanthomonas sp. CCNWLY206-1; assembly: GCF_039710385.1. NCBI lineage: Bacteria > Pseudomonadati > Pseudomonadota > Gammaproteobacteria > Lysobacterales > Lysobacteraceae > Pseudoxanthomonas > Pseudoxanthomonas sp. CCNWLY206-1. Next base: position 25,700 of record NZ_JBDKXI010000006.1, read on the forward strand.
CGCAGCGCACGGCCGTTCGACAACCCGGGCACGCACTTCACATACCAGTTACAGGCCGAATACAACGACATCAGCGAAAAGACCAGCCCGCGCGGCTCGTTCATGGGCAGCTGGACGAATGAGGCCGGCACGTTCGGCGCGCTGGTCGGGCTTTCGTCGGTACGTGGAAAGATCGGTGTGGAAGGCTTCGAAAGCGTCGGCTGGACGAATCCGGGTTTGAACGAAGTCCAGTGCGGCATTACGCCGCCGCCGGCACTGAATGATCCGAACCAAGCCCCGTACAACAACCGTCCTGCATCGTGCAATACCGGTGGCGGCGGCAACTGGTTGATTCCATCCAGGGTGCCAAACAACGCTTCCGCCATTGGCGCTGGCTTGACGCCAAACGATCCCATTACCCGGGACATGTTGCTCGCATTGAATCCCGGATTGACCATCGAACAAATTGGCGAAGCATTGGTTCCACGCCTGGGCCGGCCGGTGCACATGTCCGGCGACCGAGACCGCGACAGCGTGGTGGCTTCGTTCGAATGGAAGCCGAACGAGGACATGAGCTTCTACCTGGACACGATGTATTCGAAGGCGCGTCGCACCAATGAACGCCTCGCCATCAACCTGGTCATGCGCAACTTCGCCGCCAATGGCGCCATTCCGATCGGCATGCAGCTCGACGGCAATGGGGTGGTCACCGAAGCGACGTTCGCCAATGCGCAGTTCTTCCTGGAAGCGAGGCCCTACTTCGAAGACGTGCAGTTCTGGAACATCAATCCAGGCGCGCAGATATTCTTCGGCGACAACGACAACATCAAGCTGGACGTACAGGCCAACCTGGGCCGCAGCTGGATGTTCCGCGAGTCCCCCACCGTCCTGGTCAACACTCCGTTCACCACTATCCAGTATTCCAACCAGGGCGGTGACTTCCCCGCTTGGCAGACGGACCTGAATCTCAACGACCCGAACCTCGGATGGACCTGGGCAGGCGGGCGCGTCAACATCCAGAACGAAAAACGAGTCACCGAAACCCAGGGCGCACGCGCCGACCTGCAGTTCGGCGAAGACAAGAACAACATCACCGTGGGCTTCGCCTACGATGAGGCCGAACGCCGCATCCAGGGTTTCGACAATAGCGCGGCTTGGGAAGATGTCGCCTGCCGTGGACTGAATCCCGACGGCAGCGTGCCCAACCCGCGGCTGCCCTGTGCCGGTGGCCCGCTGGCAGCCATACCGGATGCCAGCCTGGCGTCCTATCTGAAACCCGGTCCGTACGGCTTCGTCACCGTGGATTTCGAACGCTTCAAGCGCGACACGAACTATTACGAGCTGCGTGACAACGCACCCGAGTCCGGCTCTGCCAACACGGCGGCATCCACGGGCGGCATCCATGAGAAGAACATGGGCTTCTATGTCGAACTCAATGGTGAAGCGGACATCCTGGACCGCCCGTTGCGCTTCAACGCCGGCGTACGTTATGTCACCACCGATCAAGAGACGCGTGGTCCAGTGCAAACAGCAACATCGCGCAACTACGTCACGCTGAAGTCGGACTATAAGGAAGTATTGCCGTCCTTCAGCGCCGCGTGGGACGTGGCCGAAGACGTGGTGTTGCGTATGTCGGGCTCGCGCACAATGACCCGCCCGAATCCCAGCTCGATGCTGCCGAACATCAACTTCAGCGATCCGGTGGCGCAGCAGGCCACGCGAGGCAATCCCGATCTCACGCCGTACCTGTCCACCAACTTCGATATCGGTGGCGAGTGGTATACCGGCGACGAAGGCTTTATCGGCCTGACCCTGTTCGATAAACGCATCGACGGCTTCACCGTGCTGGGCACACAAACCATTCCGTTCCGCGAGCTGGGCATTGCGTTCGAGGATCTGACCGACGGACAGCGCGGCGCGATCAACGCGCGCGGTGGCCCTGATGTGGCTACGGTGACCGAACAGCGGCAGGTCAATGCCGACGGGACGCTCAACATCCGTGGCTGGGAAGCCATCTGGGTGCAACCGCTCGACAAGTGGGTGAATGGCCTGGGCTTCATGGCCAACTACACCAAGATCAAGCAGTCGGCCGAAGGCGATGCGCCGGCGGTAGCGGTTGGCGTGGCACCGGATCTGTGGAATGCCACCGCCTACTGGGAAAACGACGTCGCTTCGGTTCGGCTGTCCTATACCTGGACCGACGACATGATCGCCTCCCAGACCAACGAGAACGGCATCCCGTACGCGCGCCGCACGATCGATGCACGCGGCCAGCTCGACCTTTCCGCCAGCTACACCTTCACTTCACTACCCACGGAACCGCAGATCACGCTTAACGTCACCAACATCACCGGTGAACCGATGCGCCAGGCGTTCCATTGGGACAACGCTACATACGAGTACTACGACCCGGGTACCACGGTGATGTTGGGGGTCCGGGGCAAGTTTTGAGCACAGCGGCATCTTGTGTCTCCCTCCTCGGTCCACTCCGGCGCTTCGGCGTCGGGTGGACCGTCTTTTTCGGTGCGTGCTCATCAGTGACGCGCGGTGGCCAGATGCCGGGGCCGACCAATGAACTGGGATCATGGAGGGCTGGTGGTACTTAGTTTTCGCGATTTAGCTCAAAATACTTTTCCGATATCCCGCCCGCCCTACGAAACCGACCTACATGCATAGCACCGCGGAAAAGCTTTCCATCACGGAAAAGGTCGGCTACAGCCTGGGCGACCTGGCGGCCAATCTGATCTTCCAGACGCTGGTGACGTTCCTGGCGTTCTTCTACACCGATGTGTATCGGATTCCGGCCGGAACCGCGGCGACGGTCATCTTCATCGTCGGTTTGCTCGGCGCTTTCGTTTTCACCCCGGTGGTCGGTGTCCTCGCCGATCGCAGCCGCTCGCGCTGGGGCAAGTTCCGGCCGTGGATACTGTGGACCTCCATTCCATTCGGTGTGCTCGCGCTGATGGCCTTCAGCACACCGGATCTGGGTGAGCGCGGCAAGGTCATCTATGCGGCGAGTACCTACACACTGCTGGTGCTGGTGTACGCCGCCAACAACCTGCCTTATTCCGCTCTGAGCGGCGTGCTGACCGGCAGCATGGAACAGCGCAACAGCCTGTCGGCTTACCGTTTCGTGGCGGTGATGATCGCGCAGTTCATCATCCAGGCACTGCTGCTGCCGCTGGTGCTGATCCTGGGCGGCGGCGACAAGGTGAAGGGTTTCGAGAATGCGATGACGCTGTTCGCGGTCATCGGCACCGTGTTTTTCCTGATCACTTTCTTCACCACGCGCGAGCGCATTGTTCCCACCGCTGAGCAATCGGCCGGCGTCATGCAGGACCTGGCCGACCTGGCGCGCAATCGTCCGTGGCGGATCGTGCTGGCAATCACCATCCTGGTATTCGTCACCCTGGCGCTCAAGGGCGGCATGTACGTCTACTACTTTCAGTACTACCTCGACGAGGCGGAGCTGGCGAAGTTCCTGCAGAGCGTTGGTTTCAATAGCTTCATCGCAGGATTGAATGCGATGCTGACGGGCGCGGGGCTGACCGAATTCCAATGGCCCGACGATCCGGCCACCTCGGCCTTCAGCCTGTTCAATGCTGGCGGCATCATCTGCATGATCATCGGCATTGGCTTCTCCAAGCCATTGGCCGACCGCTTCGGCAAGCGTGATGTGTTCGGTGGCGCGCTGTTCGTTTCCACCTTGTTCTTGCTGGGGTTCTACGTTTACGCGCCCGATGCCATCTGGCTGGTGTTCGTCTCGCAGATCCTGCATGGGTTCTTCTACGGCATCACCATTCCGCTACTCTGGGCGATGATCGCCGACGTGGCCGATTATTCGGAGTGGAAGAACAACCGCCGCGCCACCGCGATCATCTTCTCGGCGATGTTGTGCGGCTTGAAGATCGGCCTGAGCGTCGGTAGCGCGCTGGTGGCGGGCATCCTGGCGTACTACAGCTACGACGCCGGCGCGCCAACGCAGTCGCCCGAAGTGGTGAGCGGAATCCGCCTGGCCGTCAGTGTGTATTGCTCGACTCCTTTCCTGTTGGCGGTCGCCTTGCTGTTCCTGTACGAGATCAACAAGCCCATGGAGACGCGCATCGAGCGCGAACTGGGCGAACGCAGGCTGCAGGCTGGCGCCGCGTCCTGATTCCTTTAATCAATGCTTGAACCGGATAGAACCCCCATGACCGCTGAATCGGCCACCGTTGAATCGGAAACCGTCGACCTGGAAGCGCTGGCCGCCAAGGCCATTTCGCAACCGCTGGTGACGCACATCTACACCGCCGATCCGTCGGCGCACGTGTTCGACGGACGCATCTACGTCTATCCCTCGCACGACATCGATGCTGGCATCCCGTTCAACGACAACGGCGATCACTTCGGCATGGAGGACTACCACGTGCTGCGCATGGACTCGCCCGATGGCGAAGCCGTGGATTGCGGCGTGGCATTGCATGTCAAGGATGTGCCGTGGGCGAAAAGACAGCTGTGGGCGCCGGACGCGGCCTGCAAGGACGGCCGCTACTACCTGTACTTTCCCGCCAAGCGCGCCGACGGCATCTTCCAGATTGGCGTGGCGATTGGCGATCATCCGGCGGGTCCGTTCGTGGCCGAACCGGAAGCCATCCGGGGCAGCTATTCGATCGATCCGGCGGTATTCGCCGACGACGACGGCGAGTACTACCTGTACTTCGGCGGCATCTGGGGCGGGCAGCTGCAGAAGTATCGCGACAACCGTTTCGACGCCAACCATAAGGAGCCAGCTGACCACGAACCCGCATTAGGACCGCGCATGGGCAAGCTGCGGCCGGACATGAAAGAGTTCGCCGAAGAACCGCGGGAAATTGTCGTGCTGGACGAGAACGGCCAGCCGTTGAAAGCAGGCGACCACGCACGGCGCTACTTCGAAGGCCCTTGGATACACAAGCACCTCGGCAAGTACTACTTCTCTTACTCCACCGGCGACACGCATCTGCTGTGCTACGCCGTGGGCGACAACCCCTACGGCCCCTTCACCTACCAGGGCGAGATTCTCAAGCCGGTGGTGGGGTGGACCACGCACCATTCGATCTGCGAATTCGAAGGCAAGTGGTATCTCTTCTATCACGACTCCTTGCTATCCGGCGGCGTGACCCACCTGCGCTCGGTCAAGTGCACCGAGCTGCACCACGATGAGCACGGCAGAATCCAGACTATCGATCCATATGGCGCGTGAGGTTTCGGCCGACGCGCCGCAGGCGGATGCCACGGCGCCCATGGCGCCGGGACCGCTGACCACCCTTTCGAACGAACACCTCAAGGTCGACATCGCGGCGCAAGCCGGCGGCCGCATCGCGCAGATCACCTACCGCGGCGTCGAGCAACTGATCGGCCCTGGCGACGGCACGCCGGCCATGATCGCGTGGGGCAGCTATCCCATGGTGCCCTGGGCAGGCCGCGTGCGCCGCGGCCGCTTTGGTTTCAGCGGTGGCGACTACCAGCTTCCCTTGAATCTGGGAACACATGCGATCCACGGCGTGGCATTCGGCACGCCTTGGCGTATCGATGCACACACGAAGCACCGCGCCGAACTCTCGCTATCGCTGCCGCAAGATGCACGCTGGCCATTCGGTGGCATAGCAAGGCAAGCCATCGAGGTGAACCAGCAGCGCGTGGAGATGAAGCTGTCTCTTCAGGCGGAAGCAGATGCCATGCCTGCTGTCATCGGCTGGCATCCCTGGTTCCGCAAACCGGACCGCATCGAGTTCACTCCCAGCGCCTACTACCCACGCGACCACGAAGGTATCTCGACCCTCCCGCTCGCGCCGCCACCGCCAGCACCGTGGGACGACTGCTTCATCAACGAAACCGAAGTCATCACGCACCGCGCCGGCCAGAAGCTGCGCCTGACCTCCAACTGCAACCACTGGGTCGTGTACGACGAAACCCAACACGCCACTTGCATAGAACCCCAGACCGGCCCACCGGATGCGTTCAATCTTGAGCCCAAGGTGCTGCTGCCTGGGGAGACGCTGGAGGCTTGGTTCTTGTTGGAGTGGATTTGAACAACTTATTCTTGCTCGTCATTCCGCGAAGGCGGACGCGCTTTTCAACGGCGGATGCCGGTCAATCCAGCGCCATTGTTCTTAAAGGCGTTCAAGTCACTGGATGACCCACCATACGGCGGTTTAAAAGCGCGTCCGCCTTCGCAGGGATGACGACAACTGTCCAGGCGAACTGTTGGCAGCGCGGGAAATCTACAGCGGCGTAAGCTGCCGATCGATACAGACAATGGTGGGTTTCCCAGTGTCGTATCGGAGGTGGATCTTCTTCAGTGGTTCCAGAAACTGCGGAATGAGGACACCGAAGCGTGAAGATAACGCGCCGGATTTTTTCGCTCATCACCACCTCTTTGAAACCTGCGTCAAAGTACAGTCCGGGCTGTGCGAAAGACCTGAGGCAGACTGATGGCCGTAACAGACTGGGCTCTTCCCGAGCGCTTCACGTTTCACGACAACGAGATTGCCTGGGGAGCAATGGGCGATGGTCCGCCGGCCGTGTTGCTTCACGGCACGCCATTTTCATCATCGGAATGGCGGAGGATCGCGCCGTTGCTGGCTCAACGACGGCGCGTCTATTGTTTTGACATGCTCGGCTATGGGCGGTCCGACAAACCCGACGGCGATGTGTCTCGCGGCATTCAAAATGAGCTTTTTGCCGCGCTCTATGATTTCTGGGACCTGCGCGAGCCCGATATCGTCGCGCATGATTTCGGTGGCTCCACGGCTTTGCGCGGCCACATTCTCAACGGACTCGATTATCGGTCGTTGGTGCTGATCGATCCTGTCGCCATCAGCCCGCAAGGATCGCCGCTTGTTCAGGCGGCCAAACAACACGAGAGTGTTTTCGCCAGTCTTCCTGCCTACATCCACCAAGCGATCCTGCGCGCCTATATTGGCGGCGCCGTGATTAACCCGTTACGCGAGGACGAGATGGCGCTCTACCTTGCGCCGTGGCTGGGCGCTGATGGCCAGAAAGCCTTCTGGCGTCAGGTTGCTCAGATGGATGACAAATACTCGCAAGAAGTCGAGTGGCGCTATAACGAGATTCGTTGCCCGGTAGCCATTCTTTGGGGAGAGAACGACGAGTGGATCCCACTGAAAGACGGCCGTGAGCTCGCGCGCCGTATTCCGAACGCCGCCTTCCATGCGATACCCAATGCGAAACACCTCGTGCAGGAGGACGCACCAGAGGCCATCGTATCGACGGTGCTGGGCTTCTGGCAGGATTTGAATGAGCGCGGCTAGCGTCCTCCGGGGGCGGGCGAGATCGTCAATGCTGTTCGCTGAAACTTTTCCGTTTGATCTACAGGAGACGCAGCATGGAACGATTCACCGGCGGTTGCCTGTGCGGTGATGTTCGAATCGTGGCGTCGGGGCTCCCGTACCGGGTCGGCATCTGCCACTGTCTCGACTGTCGCAAGCATCACGGGGCGCTGTTTCACGCTTCCGCGATATTCCCGCAGGATGCGGTGACGATCGAGGGCGAAACACGCGACTACGCTGGGCGGCATTTCTGTCCTCGCTGTGGCTCTTCCGTTTTCGGAATCAGCGTGGACGAAGTCGAAATAAACCTGGGGACGCTGGATGCGCCTGATCAACTGAGGCCAACGTACGAACTCTGGACCCTTCGTCGCGAGTCCTGGTTGCCGCCGTTTCCGCTCGCGAGGCGATACGAGCGTGATCGTGAGGCTCCCGGTCGCTTCGAGGAGTAGGTCGTAGGGATCGATCGCGAGAATCCGCTTCGCTTCATGCGTGAAGCGGAAACTCCATCCACATCCAGAGCTAGCCTAGCGGCGCTTCTTCCACCGCTCCGACCATCGCCTTTTCTTTCCGCTCCTGGTGCTTCTTGCCCCATTCGCCCAACGGGGCGAGCGCCAAGTCGAGCTCGGCGCCTTCAGGTGTGACCGAATATTCCACGCGCGGTGGCACCTGGTGAAACACCTCGCGATGGATGATGCCGTCGGCCTCCATCTCGCGTAGGTGCTGGATCAACATCTTCTCGCTGATCTCCGGCTGCAGTCTTTTCAGTTCGCCGAAGCGGCAGGGTTGCGCCTGATGGATCTGCCAGAGCAAAAGCGCCTTCCATTTGCCGCCGATCACCGCGAGTGCGGGGCCCAATCCGCAGCTGTCCGGCAGTTCTTTTTGTTTCTTGGCCACGGAACGCTCCAATTCTGAGGATTTGGTGGGTACCTTACTTTTTTGTCTGTACTTGCGCAATCGAAAGTGCCTGCCTAAGGTGCGGCCCAGGACGCCGGAGCAAGTGAGCCGAAGGACAGTGAAGCTTCCAATGGCACCGTTCTTCGCACAGAAAAAAGCGATCGCTTTCGGCGACTTCAAACAGACAGACCACGGCGCACCGCGCCGGCGCACAGGAAAAATCATGAGCAGATATCAAGGCAAGAAGGCGGTCGTCATCGGCGGCACGCATGGAATGGGATTGGCGGTAGCGCAAGCGCTCGTCGAAGGTGGCGCCGAAGTCCTGATCACCGGGCGCAATGAAAAGAACATCGCGGGTGCCCGTCAGACGCTTGGCGGCAGCGTCCACGCGGTCCGCTCGGATATCGCCAGCACGGGCGATATCGCCGCGCTCAATGCGGAAGTGGAGCAGAAGCTCGGCAAGATCGATTTTCTGCACGTGAACGCTGGCGTGTCGGAGCTGGAGCCGTTCGACCAAGTCACTGAAGCGTCCTACGACCGCCAGTTCAACATCAACACCCGGGGCGCTTTTTTCACCACCCAGCGTCTTGTTCCGCTGATCAAGGAAGGTGGCGCGATCGTCTTCACCTCGTCGATCGCGGAGGATTCCGGCATCGCCGGCATGGCGGTGTATTCCGCCAGCAAGGCGGCGCTGCGCGCCTTCGGCAGGGTGCTGGCATCGGAACTTCTTCCGCTAAAAATCCGCGTCAACGTGGTGAGCCCCGGCTTCATCGACACGCCGACCATGGGCGTGGCCGGCGCCTCGGCGGAAGAGCGAGCCGCCTTCATGAAGGTCGGTGACGAGGTGACGCCGATGAAGCGCCACGGCACGCCGGAAGAAGTGGCGCGCGCCGTGCTGTTCCTAGGCTTCGATGCCACCTTCACCACCGGCGAGCGGATCAAGGTCGACGGCGGCCTGGGCCAGGACCTGTCGCCGGCCATGGGATGAGCAGGAACACCACACACACAGTTGGCCGCGCAACATCACCATCGAATCAAAAAAGAAAGGAAAGCAAAATGTCCGACGTATCCGTCATTGGTCTTGGCGCCATGGGCTCGGCCCTGGCCGAGGCACTGTTGAAAAGTGGTCTTGGCGTCACCGTGTGGAACCGCTCGCCGGCCAAGGCCGAGGCTCTGGTAGCCAAAGGCGCGGTCGCCGCCGCGAGCGTCAAGGAGGCCGTTGAGGCCAGCAAGCTGGTGATCGCCTGTCTGGTGGTCTACGACACCGTGTATGAGGCGTTCGAGCCGGCAAAGGATGCACTTGCCGGCCGCGTGCTGGTCAACCTGACCAACGGCACGCCGGCGCAGGCGCGTGAGATGGCGCAATGGGCCACCACCCAGAACGCCGAATACCTCGACGGCGGCATCATGGCGGTTCCGCCGATGATCGGCCAAGCCGAGGCGCTGATCCTCTACAGCGGCGCGCAGTCGGCGTTCGAGGCGCACGAGAAAACGCTCAACGCGCTAGGGGCGGCTCAATATCTCGGCGGCGACGCTGGGCTGGCACCGTTGCACGACATCGCTCTGCTCACCGCCATGTACGGTTTGTTTTCAGGCGTCACGCATGCCTTCGCACTGACCGGATCGGAAAAGGTGCGGGCGGAGAAATTCTTGCCGATGCTGACCAACTGGCTCGGCGCGGTCATGACATGGCTGCCCGACATGGCACGGCGCATCGACAGCGGCGACTACCGCAAAGATGTCGTCTCCAACCTTGAGATGCAGGCGGCGGCTTTCGACAATTTCATCACGGCTAGCGAAGGCCAGGGCGTCAGCCCCGAACTGATCGCGCCGATGTTCCAGCTCCTGAAAAAAGCTGTCGCATCTGGCTATGGCGATGCCGACCAGGCGAGCCTGGTGGAGATGATCAGGATCCGTGCGTAGCTGTGGCCGGCTGCGAATTCTGAACCGTTCGTCGCGAGGCATGACTGCTGTCGTTTCCGACCAAGGTCAAAAAGCGGTCGCTAAAAAGCGAAAGATGGCGCGCCCGGAGGGATTCGAACCCCCGACCAATGGCTTCGGAAGCCACTACTCTATCCGGCTGAGCTACGGGCGCACGGGAGGCGCATTCTAGCGGGAATTGCGTCGCTTGGCTCGTTTACTGTTCCGCTGGTAGTGTCTCAGATCAAATTTCTGCTGTAGTTGGGAAGCGAATCGCCCGTGCTGTTACCGGCCGAACCAGTGAACGGCGCAACGGACTGCTGGGCCGCTCGCTCATCGGGCGGTTCTCGTGTCTTCGAAGGAGGAGCGCCAGGATGAGCACCGACCGGGATACCGTGCGTTCGTATGATGCGATCGCGGCGGAATACGCTGCCGAGGCCGCGGCAATGCCCGAATGGGTCGCGACAGAGATCGATGCGTTCGTGACCGAGCTGGGTCGCTCTGGCAGGGTGCTGGAGATCGGAAGCGGCGGCGGGCGAGATGCACTTGAGCTTGAGAAGCGGGGGATTAGCGTCCGGCGCACCGATATTGCCCAGGGTTTCGTCGAATTGCTTCGCGACAGTGGTTTCGAGGCCGACCTGTTGGACCCGCTGACCGATGACCTGGATGACCCGCAGCGTCCCGGCACGCGGTACGACGGGATATGGGCCTGTGCCTGTCTTATTCACGTCGCGCGCGAGGATCTCGGCACGGTGCTTGGACGGCTTGCCGAGGCAACCCGGACCGGTGGGCGACTGCACGCCTCAGTCAGAGAGGGCGATGGCGAGGATGTATCCACACACGGCGGCGGTGCCGCGTCTCGGCGCTACGTCGAGACGTACTGGCGCGAGCCTGCCCTGCGGTCCGCACTCACGGAGGCCGGCTGGGTCGTCAGCGAGATACGTCGGTGCGTGGGAAGGCCCGGTGATCGGTGGCTGAGCGTTCGGGCTGGCCGGGCATGACGCGCGACAGAGCCGTAAGTGGCGGCAAGCGGAAGACGATCGAACTTCCGGTTCTGTTCGAGCGCCGAAACTGAGGCACTACAGTTTCTCGATTTTCCGAATCGGTTTCCGGACCTACGAACGTGCACGCGCCAGTGACGGCCTGCTAGGCTTTCTGGATGAGCTACGAACGTTACGAAACGCCGCAGGTGCCGCGCTGGCGGGAGCGGTTGGGTCTTTATTGGAAGCTGGTGCGCGGCGACCGGCCGATTGGCGTGCTGTTGCTGCTATGGCCGACCTGGTGGGCGTTGTGGCTGGCCTCGAGCGGTGTGCCGCCGATGTGGACGCTGTTCGTGTTCACCGCGGGCGTGTGGCTGACCCGCTCGGCTGGCTGCGTGATCAACGACTACGCCGACCGCTGGCTTGATCCGCAGGTCGAGCGCACCAAGGGACGGCCATTGGCGACCGGCGCGGTGTCTGGCCGCGAAGCGCTGCTGGTGTTCGCCGTGCTGATGATCGCGGCGTTCGCGCTGGTGCTGACGCTGAACAGGCTGACGGTTTACCTGAGCGTCGTTGGCTTGTTTCTGGCTGCCAGTTATCCCTACCTGAAGCGCTACACCTATCTGCCGCAGGTCTACCTGGGCCTGGCGTTTGGTTGGGGCATACCGATGGCTTTCGCCGCGGTGCAGGGCGAAGTTCCGCCGGTGGCGTGGGTGCTGTATTGCGCCAACATTCTATGGGCCACGGCTTACGACACCTGGTACGCCATGGTGGACCGCGAAGACGACATTCGCGCTGGCTCCAAATCCACCGCGATCCTGTTCGGCGATATGGATTTACCCATCCAGGGAGTGCTGTACGCGCTGGTGTTCCTGGCGTTGTATCTGGTCGGTCGCCAGGCGGGACTAGGCATGTATTACTGGGCGGGAATCGGAATAGCGGCGCTGCTGGCTGCCTATGAATTCGTCATCGCGCGCGATCGCGGGCGAGAGGCATGCTTCCGCGCGTTCCTGCACAACAATTGGATCGGCGCGGCGGTGTTTGCGGGGATCGCGCTGGAGTTCTCGCTGGGGACCTAAGCGTTTCCACGCGAGGTGCCAGATTCGTCGCCCCGGCGCAGGTCGTGACCTGGCGCCGGGATGACGAATCCAACATCTCTCCCGGGCTCTGCGAAGGTGCGCAGGGATATTCCGCCGCCCAAGCCCCGCAACTGACCTACGGCCGCTTCAACGCCTTGGGTTCCTTGATGCCGGTCAGCTGGCCGTAGAGGCGGTCGCGTTCGGCGCGCCCGACGCTTGTCAGTTGCATCGATTCGGAAAATGCACCGGCGATATGTGCCTCGAAGATGATCTGGCCGTCCTTGACCCAGGTGCCGATCTTGCCGACGTGTTGCGCGGTGATGGTCTGGATCCGTTCCTGCGCATCGGGGCGAAACGCGAACTGGAGCGCGGGGGAGCCGGAAATTGGATCGTACGCCCGGGTGATGCCGGCGATGTCGGCAGAAGTCATCAGCGGACGACGTTGCAGGTACAGCGTCGTTTGCGGCGGTGTGCGCATGAATTCCTCGCAGCCCAGGCAGGGCTCGGCGGACGCGATGCGGAATTCCAGTCCCGGCTTTGGCGGCACCGGCGGCTCGATCAGGGTTTGCGGTGCGCAACTGGCCAGCAAGACGATGCTTGCCAATCCAGCAATGCGCAAACCGGCGGCCCATCCGCGAAAAAGATTTGAATCGGGCATGGATTTTCCTGTAGCAGGGAGGTCAGGTGGCGGATCACTGCACCCGTGCGCACACCCACGCATCGACGCGGGACACGCCCGCCTTGCGCAGTGTCTTGGCTGCCGTGTGCAGGGTAGCGCCGGTGGTCATGACATCGTCGATCAACACGACGTGGCCGGGCAGGGCAGTGGGATCGGGTACGGCGAAGGCGTTCTTCAGATTGCGCTGGCGGGCGGTCGCGTCCAGCTCCGATTGCGGCGCGGTGTCGCGGGTCCGACTCAAAGCGTCGGTCAGCAGCGGAATGTCCAACGCCCGCGCCAACCCTTTCGACAACTCCACCGCCTGGTCATAGCCGCGCCGGCGTAGTCGCGCGGCGTGCAGCGGAACAGGCACCAGCGCCTCCGGGCGATCAGCATTCGCGAGGCCCTCGGCCATCAGCTCCGCCAGCAACCGGCCGGCGGCCAGATCGTGGTGGAACTTGAAGCGTGGCACCAGCCGGTCCAGCGGAAAGCCGTAGACGAAGGCCGCGCGGGTCGCAGCCAGCGGAGGAGGCGATTGCAGGCAGGCACCGCAGGTGCCTGGATGCGGCAATGGAATCGCGCATTGGATGCATGCGGTGGCGTTCCAAGGCAGCGAATCGCGACAGTTGGCGCACAGATCGCGGCCGTTAGCGCCGCGTTCGCCACACAAGAGACATCGCGGCACCAGCATGGCGAGGCTGGCGGCGCGCAGCCACTTGTCAACTTTAAAAGCTTCCATGCGGTTGACAGTCTTGCTTCCGGTTTCCAGACTTGCCCGACTTTACCTTCGCGAGGCCGCGATGTCCGCCCCAGCCGCACTTCTTCCACCCGGTCCGTCGCCGGCGTTGCGCCACGACTGGCAGCGCGCCGAACTGCTGGCGCTGTTCGATCTGCCCTTCACCGAGCTGCTGCACCGCGCCGCCAGCGTCCACCGCCAGCATTTCGATCCGGCCGAAGTGCAAGTCTCCACGTTGCTGTCGGTGAAGACCGGCGGCTGCCCCGAGGACTGCGCCTATTGTCCGCAGGCGCAGCGCTACGACACCGGCGTGCAGGCGCAAAAGCTGATGGACACCGAGCAGGTGCTGGAGAAAGCGAAGCAGGCCAAGGCGGCCGGCGCCTCCCGCTTCTGCATGGGCGCGGCATGGCGCTCGCCCAAGGACCGCGACATTCCCAAGGTCGCCGAGATGATCCGCGAAGTGAAAGCGCTAGGGCTGGAAACCTGCGCCACGCTGGGGATGTTGAACGCCGATCACGCGCACGCGCTGAAGAGCGCCGGGCTGGATTACTACAACCACAACCTGGACACCGCGCCGGATTTCTACGGCGAGATCATCCACACCCGCGAGTACCAGGATCGCCTGGACACGCTGGAAAACGTTCGCGACGCCGGCATGAAGACCTGTTGCGGCGGCATCGTCGGCATGGGCGAATCGCGCGAGCAGCGCGCGGGCCTGCTGCAGGCGTTGGCCAACTTGCCGGCGCATCCGGATTCGGTACCGATCAACCGCCTGGTCCAGGTGGCCGGTACGCCGTTGCACGGCACGACGGAGCTGGATCCGTTCGAGTTCGTCCGCACGATCGCGGTGGCCCGTATCACCATGCCCCAATCGATGGTTCGGCTGTCCGCTGGCCGCGAAAGCATGAGCGACGAACTGCAGGCGCTGTGTTTCGCCGCCGGTGCCAATTCCATTTTCTATGGCGAGAAGCTGCTGACCACCGGCAACCCGGATACGGAACGCGATCAGGCGCTGTTCGCGCGCCTGGGCCTGCGGCCGATGCCGTTGCAGGCTCAAAATGTGCACGCCGATCACAGAACCGATGTGCCCGGCAGCGGTACGGTGCATGCGGACATCACCGAACCTACCCCGCAATGCGGGCGGGCGGCGTAAGGACCGGTCCACGATCCGACGGGTCGTGAACAGGTTCGAAGTCGGGTTGTGCACAGGGGGAAAGACTGGAAGACGTAGCCGCCGCCGTGCCCTCACGGAGGGCGGGTCGCTGTCGTCGGTCCGGTCGCCTGTCGCACTGCCGTCACCGTGCGCGCCGACCCTTCCCACTTCGCTAGATGCTTATTCATCATGACCCGTCCCGATCTGCTTGAACGTGTCCAGGCCCAGCGCCAGCAGCGCATCGCCCAAGGTCGCCAGCGCGTGCGTCGCGTGGTCACTCGCCGCGATGGCGTGCGGGTGGAAGTGGCGGGCCGCTGGTTGATCGAATTCGCGAGCAACGACTATCTCGGCCTGGCCCAGCAATTCGAAGTAGTCAGTGCTTTGCAGGACAGCGCGGCGCGCGAAGGCGTCGGTTCTGGCGGCTCCCATCTGATCACCGGCCATCATGCGGTGCATGAGGGGCTGGAGCGTGATGTCGCTGAGTGGCTGGGCTATCCGCGCGGCCTGTTGTTCGGCAGCGGCTACATGGCCAATCTCGCTGTACAGCAGGCGCTGTTGGAAGACGGCGACGTCTGCGTGCAGGACCGGCTCAATCACGCCAGCCTGCTGGATGCCACGCGCTTGGCGGGCTGCAAGCTGCGCCGCTATCCGCATCTGGATCCGGAAGGCGCGTTGCGCCAGCTCAAGCAAGCGTCCGAAGGCGCGGCGATGCTGGCGACCGACGGCGTCTTCAGCATGGATGGCGACGTGGCGCCGCTGCGGGCGTTGAGCCTGGTGGCGCGCATGCAGCAAGCCCTGTTCTATGTGGATGACGCGCACGGCGTCGGTTTGCGTGGACCGGAGGGGCGCGGCAGCGTGGCCGAAGCACGCATGGGCGTGAGCGATGTTCCGCTGCAACTGGTCACACTGGGCAAGGCATTAGGCGGCTACGGCGCGGTGGTACTTGGCGACGAAGCGCTGATCCAGCATCTGGCCGAAACGGCGCGTCCCTACATCTTCACTACTGCGTTGCCCGCCGCACAGGCCGCGGCCACGCGCGTGGCGGTCAAGCAGGCGCGTCGCGATCATTGGCGCCGGGAGAAGCTGCAAGGTCTGATCGATCGCTTCCGTACCGCCGCCCAACGCAAGGGCCTGCAACTGATGGCCTCGGAATCGCCTATCCAGCCGGTGCTATGCGGTAGCGACAGTACGGCGATGGCGTTGTCCACCGCGTTGGAAAGCGCCGGTTATCTGATACCCGCGATTCGGCCGCCGACCGTGCCGGACGGCAAGGCGCGCCTGCGGGTGACGCTCTCGGCGTTGCACTCCCCGCAGGATGTCGACGCCTTGGTCGAAGCAATGGCGCGTTCCTGGGACGCGGTGCAGCGGGTTCACGGCGCGACGGCGGTGGCGTAACGCTCGGCATCGTCGACGCCGGCATCGCCGGTTATCGGCGACAATATCGGTATGCATATCGAAGTCCTAGGCAGCGGCGCGCCGCTCGTATTGATCCATGGCTGGGCACTGCATGGCGGTGTATTCGCACCGCTCGTGGAGCGGTTGTCCGACACTTTTCAGTTGCATCTGGTCGACCTGCCTGGTCATGGCCACAGCCGTGAGAGCACAACGCCACTGACTTTGGGTGACTGCGCGCAGGAAATCCTGGCGCAGACGCCACCCGCGGTGTGGCTGGGATGGTCGCTGGGCGGCCTGGTCGCCTTGCATGCCGCCGCGCGTTCGCCCCGCGTGCGCGGACTGGTGATGATCGCTGCCACACCGCGCTTTGTCCGTGGCGCGGACTGGCCGCATGCGGTGGAGCCTTCGGTCTTCCTGCAGTTCGGCAACGAATTGCAGCAGGACTATCGCGGCACATTGGAGCGCTTCCTGGCGCTGGATACGATCGGTTCGGAGCACGCACGCGCTGAACTCAGGACCTTGAAAGAAACCCTGTACGCGCGCGGAGAGCCATCATCGACGGCGTTGCAGCAAGGATTGAAGCTGCTGGAAGACAGCGATCTGCGCGCCGATCTGCCGGCATTGTCGGTGCCGAACCTGTGGATCTCCGGCCGCCGCGATCGCCTGGTGCCGCCGAACGGCATGCGCGATGCCGCCGCGCGGGCGCCGAACAGTCGCTACGTCGATATTGCCGGCGGTGGGCATGCGCCGTTCCTGGGCCAGGCGGATGAAGTGGCGTTGGAAATCCGCGGGTTTATGGAAGGTAGCGATGAGTGATTTGTGGGAGCGACGTAAGTCGCGACTGCGCCCCAGTAGCCACCCAGCACGCGCGATGAAGAACGCGCCGCAGCGCGCCCGGGTGGCGAACAGGCGGGCTTCAATCACTCTTTAGACTCACGGTCGCGACTTACGTCGCTCCCACAATGAAAATCTAGACTTGCCAATGGATCAAACCTTCGACCACCGCCACATCCGGCGTGCGTTTTCCCGCTCGGCCGGCAGCTACGATGCCGCGGCTGCGTTGCAGCATGAAGTGGAAAAGCGATTGCTGGAGTCTCTGGAATATTGGGAGATCCGGCAGAACAAAGGCGAACGCCAATCGCCGAAGGTGGTACTGGATGTAGGTAGCGGCCCCGCCCATGCCGCCGCCGCCATGCACAAACGCTGGCCGAGTGCACAGGTGGTGGCATTGGATTTGGCGCTGCCGATGCTGCGCCAGGCCAAGAAGCAAGCGGGTTGGTGGAAACCGTTCGCGCGCGTCTGTGCAGACGCGCGCGCGCTGCCCTTGGCCGATGGCAGTGCCGATGTACTTTTCACCAATCTGTGTCTGCAATGGGTGGAAGACCTGCCCGCGGTGTTTGCCGGATTTCGCCGCGTGCTCAAGCCAGGCGGGTTGTTGCTGTGCTCCACGTTCGGGCCGGAGACGCTGCACGAACTTCGTGATGCGTTCTCGCAGGCGGACGCCGTCCCTCACGTCAGCCCGTTCGCTTCCATTGCGCAATTCGGCGATGCATTGATGATGGCGGGGTTCCGCGATCCGGTGCTGGATCGTGATCGCTTCACGCTGACCTACAACGACTTGCCGGCACTGATGCGTGAACTGCGTGCGATGGGCGCAACCAATGCGCTACGCACGCGTCGGCACACCCTGACCGGACGCCATCGCTTCGCCGCCGCATCCGCCGCCTACGAAAGCTCGCGTCTGCCAGACGGCAAACTACCCAGCACCTGGGAAGTGATCTACGCGCATTCGTGGGCGCCGCCAGCAGGCGCACCGATCCGCGGACAGGGTGAGGAAATTGCCGCCGTGCCGGTGTCGTCGATTCCGATTCGTAGGCGCGAGTAAATCGGTATGTTCCTTGTGGGAGCGACATAAGTCGCGACGTTGATGTTCCCGGTCGCGACTCACGTCGCTCCTACAAGGAAACACCACTACACACTCACCTGCGCAATCCAATCCTGCAGGTTGTAGTAGTTGGTGACGCGGGCGATGCGGTCGTCGCGGATGTCGAAAAAAGCCCCGCCCGGCAGCACATAGCGTTGCCCTTTGGCGGCCGGTAGGCCCTCGTCGGTACGCAGGTATTCGCCGTGCACCACGTATTCGGCGGCGGCGCGTTGGCCGTCCAGCGTGGCAAGCACCACGACGTCGCGCAACTGTTCGCGGTAGCTGCCGTTCATCCGCGCCAGGAAGGCGGCGAAGGCTTCTTTTCCCGTTTCGCGCGCGCCCTGATTCAGGTCGTGGACGACATCGTCGGCGAGCAGCGCCAACATGCCGTTCCAATCGCCGCGATTGAAAGCGGCGTAGTAGGTCAGCACCAACTCGGTGGCGCGATCCTGCTTCCGGTTGCCGTCGATCTTCATGGTCATTAGGGCCTGTTAACGCTATTGGAAGCAACCCGAGGGGCCGCAACCCAGTGCGCACGGGGCGGCGTCATCATTCGGGCATGTATCGGCATACATTTCCTCATTCTTCCTTGCCCCGCACGCACTGGATTGCGGCGTGACCTATCCCAATAGCGTTAACAGGCCCTAGCGAGAGATGGAGATGACGCGACATCATACGCCGCGCCTGTGGCAGTGAGCGGTCAATAAACCTTCGACAGACGATCGCGATGGAAGAAGTAAACCTCCGCCAGCAGGAAGCGCCAGCGCGTGGCGAAACTGCGGAAGCGCGTGGTTGGCGTGGGCGACCCCACAGCCCGGATGCCCAGTTCGCCGCTCAAACGAAGCGCGCGTGCCATATGCAACGGATCACTGACGATAATGGCGCTATGCAGATTGTGGTTCTGCATCAGCGTCGACGCCTGGCGCAGGTTCTCATGCGTATTCCGCGATATCGATTCGATCAGGATCGCTTTCTCCGGAACGCCCTGGCGCAGTGCATAACGTCGTGCGACCTGCGATTCGGAGAAGCGCGCGCCGGCACCGCCGTAGCCGCCGGTAAAGATCAGCTTGGGGGCCAATCCGCGGTGGAACAGATCGATGCCATGGCGAATACGTTCTTCGAAGACCGGCGAGGGTTTGGCGTCGTAGGCCGCCGCTCCCAGCACGATGATCGCGTCGGCCGGCCCGGCATCGTCACGTTGTCCCGTCCAGATAATGTAGGCGGCAACGCCGATCAGCCATATCACTACCAGCAACAACAGCCGGCCGATCCAGCCCAGCAGGCCGCGTTTTCGTTTGCGCTGGCCAGTACGTGGACTCATGCCAGGCTCCAAGGCAATGCATCGATATCCACGTTGCCCCCGGAGAGGACGATGCCCACGCGCTTACCGGCGAAGCGCTGGCGTTGCTGCAGCAACGCGGCGAAGGCGATCGCCGATGAAGGTTCAACCAGCAGTTTCAAGCACTGCCACAACAGCCGCATGGCCTTGAGCGTGTCTTCATCGCTGACGGTGAAGACTTCCACGCCGTAGTGCCGCAGCAGCTGGAAATTCGCTTCGCCCAGCGTGCCACGCAAACCGTCGCAAAAAGTCTCCGGAACGAAATCGATCAAGTGCTTGCCTGCTGCCAGGGAGCGCGCTGTGTCGGCGGCGCCTTCCGGCTCGCCGGCATAGACGCGGCAGTCCTGGGCCATGGCCGCGACCACGATCGCCGTGCCCGATACCAGTCCGCCGCCGCCGACCGGCGTCACTACGGCTTCGATGCCAGCTTCGGCGTTCAGCAGCTCCAACGCGGCGGTGCCCTGGCCGGCGATCACTTGCCTGTCGGTATAAGGGTGCACCAGGGTGGCGCCGGTATCGCGTTGAACCTGGGCGCAAGTGGCTTCGCGCGCGGCAATGGTCGGAGCGCAGGCGTGCAGGGTGGCGCCATAGCGGGCAATCGATTCCCGCTTCGCCGCTATGGCGCCCTCCGGCACCACCACATGGCAAGGGATGCCGCGTGTTTGCGCGGCCAGCGCCAATGCGGCCCCATGGTTGCCGGAAGAGTGGGTGACGACGCCTTTGGCCGCCTCTGCCGCCTCCAGCGACCAGACCGCATTGCAGGCGCCCCGGAATTTGAAAGCCCCGGCGCGCTGCAGCGGCTCAGCCTTGAACAACAACGAACAGCCAGCGAGTTCATCCAGCGTGCGGGAACGTAAAACGGGAGTGACATGGGCGTATGGGGCGATGCGGGCGGCGGCGGCGAGTACGTCGTCGAAGGTAGGCAGCGGGGTCGGCATGGCGAAAGATTAACGCATCCTCCGCTCGTGGCGGCTCGGCCTGGGTTGTGCCGCCAACCTGCGCGCAGCTGAGCGCGAATTTCGTCTACTGGCAGGGTTAAGCACGGATTCAATGCTCGAGCCCGATGCTGCGCCATAGCCCTACGGGGGGACCCGCCATGAACAAACGTCTAGTCATCGCCGCGCTTTTTGCTGCCGCCACACTGAGCGGTTGCGTCACTTACGACCACGTCGGCCGCGGCGCCGGGCCGGGCGGCTATTACCATGGTCGCCCCACCACGGAGTACTACGGTCCTTACGGCTATGGCGGCTACCCATATTCGGGTGGAGTAAGCATCTACGGCGGTTACGGTAGCGGCGGTTATTACGGCGGCTATCCGTACTACGGTCATTACGGCCCCAGCTATCCGTACTACCGGCCGCATTACTACCCGCGTCCTCCGTACCACGGCCACAATCCCCGTCCGCCCAAGCCACCACCGACCTCTCGTCCCGGCAATCGTCCGCCGCCTTGGCGCGACCCGACCAACGGCGCGTATCGGGAAACCGGGCAGGTCCAGATTCCGCCTCGGTCGCAGCCTCAGTACCAGCGGCCGGCCCCGAGTTCCTCCCAGATCCGTGGCGACAACAACCCGCCACGGATCACACCCCGGCCGGAGCCGCGCAATGAGAGCAGCCGCCCGCGGTCGATGGAACGCCCTTCCCAGCCGGCGGTACGAAGCGCCCCAAGGGTAAGGACACAGGAACCGTAATACAGGATCCAGCATGTCCCGCCATGTCCTGCTATTGCGTTGCGCGGGACATCGTCGCAAGCTAGCGAACCGAATTGACCGGTTGCGTCGCTTTCTGACGTAACAGGCAATATAAAGGTTCCATGTCGACGTCCGGTGGGGAAATCTGGATCCCCCCTGTTCCGGCCCTGCCGGACGTCGGCGCCAAATAAAAAGCCCGGCATGCCGGGCTTTTCTTGTTCTGGGTTATCCTGACGCGCATAAAAAAGGGGCCGGCAGTCCCCCGACTACCGGCCCCGGCATCCCCGACGTGCGCAATGGCTGGCCCCTGTTCCAATTCCAGCCTGGCGCCCCTGGTGTCGCTTGCCACGTTGGGTGCACGGAAGATTACGCAGGAAGTGTGCCAACCTTGCCCACTCGATTAGCGGCTTGGCAGCTGCCGTGAACGACCATCGCCCTCTGAATCTCTGAACGACTACCGCGCGTCAGGCCGGTTCTCACTATTCTTATGAACATCATGAAAGACCGCTTCCATCACCACGATGTGATCATCATCGGTGGCGGCCACGCCGGCACCGAGGCGGCGCTGGCTTCCGCCCGCGCGGGTGCCCGCACGCTGCTGCTGACCCACAACGTGGAAACCGTCGGCGCTATGAGCTGCAATCCCGCCATCGGCGGCATTGGCAAAGGCCACCTGGTCAAGGAAATCGATGCGCTGGGCGGCGTCATGGCCTGGGCAGCAGACCGTGCCGGCATTCAGTGGCGCACGCTCAATGCCTCCAAAGGGCCGGCAGTACGCGCCACGCGTTGCCAGGCCGATCGCGCGCTGTATCGCAGCGCCATTCGCCGAGCGGTGGAATCGCAGGAAAACCTGACGATCTTCCAGGCCGCGGTGGATGACCTGATCATCGAAAACAACACGGCATGCGGCGTTGTTACCCAGACGGGTTTGCGCTTTGATGCTCCGGCCATCGTGCTGACTGCGGGTACCTTCCTGGCCGGCAAGATACACGTCGGTGAAACCCAGTACGCCGCCGGCCGCGCGGGCGATCCGCCGGCCACGGCGTTAGCGCAGAAGCTGCGCGAGGGCCTGTTCGTGGTGGATCGTTTGAAGACAGGCACGCCACCGCGCATCGACGGGCGTTCGCTGGATTACTCGGTGATGGAAGAGCAGCCGGGCGACGACCCGCTGCCTGTGATGTCGTTCATCGGCGATAGGGCGGATCATCCGCGCCAAGTGTCGTGCTGGATCACTCACACCAGCGAGCGCACGCACGAAGTCATCCGCAGCGCGTTGCACCGCTCGCCGCTGTACACCGGGCAGATCGAAGGCATCGGCCCGCGCTATTGCCCTTCCATCGAAGACAAGGTGGTGCGTTTCGCGGAGAAAGCCAGCCATCAGATCTTCGTCGAGCCGGAAGGACTGGACGTGGTGGAGATCTATCCCAACGGCATTTCCACTTCGCTGCCATTCGACGTGCAGTTGGAGCTGGTGCGCAGCATTCGCGGTTTCGAGAACGCGCATATCACCCGTCCCGGCTACGCTATCGAATACGACTTCTTCGATCCGCGAGGGTTGAAGGCTTCGTTGGAAACCAAGGCCGTGGCTGGTCTGTTCTTCGCAGGGCAGATCAACGGCACCACCGGCTACGAGGAAGCTGCCGCGCAAGGTCTTGTCGCAGGGCTCAATGCTGCGCGCTATACACAGCAGAAGGAAGCGTGGTCCCCGCGTCGCGATGAAGCCTATATCGGTGTTCTGATCGACGACCTGATCACCCACGGCACCAACGAGCCTTACCGCATGTTCACCAGCCGCGCCGAATACCGGCTGCAGTTGCGCGAGGACAATGCAGATCTTCGTTTGACAGAAACCGGGCGCGAACTAGGGCTGGTGAACGACGACCGCTGGGGCAAGTTCGAACGCAAGCGTGAGGCGATCACTCGCGAGACCGAACGGCTGCGTGGCCTGTGGGCGACGCCTGGCAACGCGTTGGGGCGCGAGGTGGAAACCACGTTGGGCATCGCGGTCAGCCGCGAAACCAACGTGCTGGACCTGATCAAGCGGCCCGAGCTGGACTACAAGAAACTGATGCAGGTACCCACGTTGGGGCCCGGTGCCGAGGATGCCAAGGTCGCCGAGCAAGTCGAGATCGGCGTCAAGTACGCCGGGTACCTGGATCGCCAGCGCGATGAAATCGAACGCCAGCAGCGCCACGAAAGCACCGCGATACCGCAGGACTTCGACTACACCGCCGTGCGCGGCCTGTCCGCCGAAGTGCAGCAGAAACTGGAACGCGTGCGCCCGCAAACCGTCGGCCAGGCCCAGCGCATTCCCGGCATGACACCAGCCGCTATGTCGTTGCTGCTGGTGCATCTGACCCGGGCACGGCGCAGCAAGGTGGCTTAGAGTCCGAGTGGTTGAATCTTTGCAGTCGCGACGCGACTCGCGATGAAGCTTTACCGGTAGCGCCCCATCGCGACTCACGTCGCTCCTACAAAAGCGAGGATTTTTGCCGCGGCGGTTGCTCTTGTAGGAGCGCCGTCCCGGCGCGAGCTCTTCGCTTCTACCGCGATCTGACGGAAAGCTCGCGGCGGGACGCCGCTCCTACAAAAGCGAGGATGTTTGCGGGGGCCGTTGCTCTTGTAGGAGCGCCGTCTCGGTGCGAGCTCTTCGCTTCTACCGCGACCTGGCGGGAAAGCTCGCGGCGGGACGCCGCTCCTACAAAAGCGAGGGTGTTTGCCGCGGCGGTTGCTCTTGTAGGAGCGCCGTCTCGGCGCGAGCTCTTCGCTTCTACCGCGATCTGACGGAAAGCTCGCGGCGGGACGCCGCTCCTACGAAAGCGAGGATGTTTGCGGCGGCGGTTGCTCTTGTAGGAGCGCCGTCCCGGCGCGAGCTCTTCGCTTCTACCGCGATCTGACGGAAAGCTCGCGGCGGGACGCCGCTCCTACGAAAGCGAGGATGTTTGCCGTGGTGGTTGCTCTTGTAGGAGCGCCGTCTCGGCGCGAGCCCTTCGCTTCTATCGCGACCGGACAGGAAAGCTCGCGGCGGGACGCCGCTCCTACGAAAGTGAGGATGATTGCGGGGCCGTTGCTCTTGTAGGAGCGCCGTCTCGGCGCGAGCTCTTCGCTTCTACCGCGACCTGGCGGGAAAGCTCGCGGCGGGACGCCGCTCCTACAAGAAACGGAAAGCTACGGTGTCTATTCCGCATCAACACCCATTTCCTTCAGCAAGTGCGGCGCCGGGTACACCTTATCCATCAGCCAGCGGATGTAGCGGGTATCCACATGTACCGCGCGTTTGTAGCGCGAGTCGAACATCCAGCTGGCGCTCACTGATTCCCAGTTGCTGTCGAAGTTGAGTCCGATCAGTTCCGCGCGCGCATTGAGTACTGGTGAGCCGGAGTTGCCGCCGGTGGTATCCAGGTTGGTCAGGAAGTTCACCGTCTGCGTTTTCAGTGCGGGATCGGCGGTTCCGGTGAAATCGCCTTTGGCGATCGCATCCAGCAGCGGCTTGGGTGCATCGAAGGGCACTTGGCCGGTGTTCTTCTCGACGATGCCCGCGACGGTCGTGACAGGCGTGTAGACCACGCCGTCGCGTGGCGAGAAGCCATCCACTTTGCCGTAGCTGATTCGTAGCGTGCCGTTGGCGTCTGGATAAAGTGCACGGCCCTGCTGCTTGCGCCAGGCGAACAGCGCACGCATGTAGGCCGGGCGCAGGCGCAGCTGTTCGCCTTCGCGCGTCTTGCGCTCGTGCTCGATGCGCAGTTGCGCTGGAATCAACCTGGCGGCCAGGTCGGTCAATGGATCGGCGGCAAATGCCTTGCCTTCGCGTGCGGCCTGGAAGCGGGACAGGCGCTGGCTTTCTTCGCCCAACGAAGTCCCCGCGTAAAGCGACTCCAGGACCTTGGCCAATTCAGCCGGGGTGCGGCCGAAAGCAACGTCGAATTCCGGTATGCGTTGCGTCTCCGGGAGCTGCTGATAGC
Source organism: Pseudoxanthomonas sp. CCNWLY206-1 (assembly GCF_039710385.1). Taxonomy (NCBI): domain Bacteria; kingdom Pseudomonadati; phylum Pseudomonadota; class Gammaproteobacteria; order Lysobacterales; family Lysobacteraceae; genus Pseudoxanthomonas; species Pseudoxanthomonas sp. CCNWLY206-1. The sequence continues at coordinate 50,719 of NZ_JBDKXI010000006.1, forward strand.
GCGTCAACAGCGCGGTGAGCAGCGTCTTCTCGACGGCGGGCGAGTAGCGACGCTGCACCTGTTTCAGCATGCCCTCCAGCATGGCGTGATCGCGTGCCTGGTAGTTGCTTTCGCGTTGCGCATCCGGTTTGGCGGACTCAATGCGCAAGCGGGCCAACGTCAACGCCGAACGCATCAATTGGGTCTGGCTACCGAAAAGGCCGAGTAACAACTCTCGCTCACGTACCGCGGAGGCTTCCGCCAGCGATGCCTGAAGCGAACCGATGTCCCGCCGTTCGCTGTCCTTGGTGGCGGCCAACATCCCGCGCTCGTCGTCGGCACGCACGTGGACCGCGTCACTGCGACGCAGGCCCTCCAGCTCGCCCGCATAGCGCTTGGCGCCGTTCTTGAGGGATTGCAGCTGCGCCGCATAAAGCGTCTTGTCCGCGGGGTTTTTCTTGCCCGCGGCTTCCACGATATCGATCAGTTGATTCAGCACTTCAACCTGCGCCGGCAGTTTCCAATTGACTTGTTCGTCGAACTCGGCAGCGGTGCGATGGCGGTAGGTGGTGCCGGGATAGCCCGCCAGCATCGCGAAGTCGCCGGCCTGCGGACCGTCCTTCGCGATGCGCAGATGCGCCGGCGCACGATACGGCACATTGTCGGCGCTGTATGCGGCAGGTTTTCCGTCTTTGTCCACATACGCGCGCAGCAAAGTGAAGTCGCCGGTGTGGCGCGGCCACATGAAGTTGTCGATCTCATCGCCATAGTTGCCTATGGCGCGAGGCGGCGCGTAGACCAGGCGGATATCGCGCAGCTCGAGCTGTTTGATGCGGTAGAAGTCGGTGCCGTAGTACATGTTGGCAACGCTGCAGCGCATGCCTGCTTCCCGCTCGCACTCAGCCACGATGTTCTTGCTGGCCCGGTCCACTGCATCGAAATATTCCCGCCCCCGCTTGCCGGCGGCGTCCTTCAGCACCGTATCGGTGACTTTGTCGAAGCCTACGGTCACCAGCACGCGGTAATCCGGATTGGCCGGCAGCTCCGTGGCGCGGTCGGCGGCAATGAAACCGTCATCGATCAGATTGCGGTCGGGCTTGCTGTTGTACTGGATGACCCCATAGGCGACATGATGATTGGTTAGCACCAGTCCGTCTTCCGACACGAATGAACCTGTGCCGCCACCGGCTCTCACCACCGCGCTCAATGGCGGCTGGGTGACATCGGCCAGTGATGCAGGATCGCCTTCGAACCCTGCACTGCGCAGCGGCTTGGCCAGTTCCGGCAGTTGCGAAGGCATCCACATGCCTTCGTCGGCGTGGGCCGGCAGGGCAAAGGCGACGCTTAGAGCGAGTAGCGACAGCGAAGGCTTGCTGATCATGCTTTGGTTCCGATCTGAGGCAGTGGCGACGATACCGTTCGGTCCCGAAGTGAGGCAATGAGTACGCGGCCGCTAAAGCATACGTACCGGTGAATCCAGGAACCGGCCAATGCGTTGTGAAGCGGCGGCTATCCCCGCGCGCTCCTGCTTCTTCAGTGGGCGCAGCGGCGTGACGCTCATTGCGACGCCTTGCTTGTCCATGCTGCGCTTCCAAAGCCCGCTCACGCGTCCCTCGATGACGATGTTGGAAGCGAATATGCCGTTGACGCCGATCACTTGCTTCGTATGTGCTGGATCGAGCGCGGCGCTACGGTCCTTGTAGCCCACCAAGTATTCGTCGAACGCAGGCAAGAGGTGAATGGCCGCGGCTTCCACATCTACACCCGCCGCAGTGGTAGTGCCGGGATCGAACCAATAGATCGCATCGCCGATGGATTCCTGCTGCAAGAACGGTTTCGCCAGTGCCAGTGCGGCCTGCACGTCTTTCAACGTCAGTCCGGACCACCAGGCAAGGTCTTGCACCGTCGCCGGGCCATGGCCGCGAAAGTAACGCAGTCCGAGTTCGCCCAACGCCTGCTCGCGCGACAGATCGGCGGATTTCGGCACCCACGCATCCAGCAGAACGAACGAAGGCTGTTTGCCGATGCGCGGACCTTGGCAGATGGTGCCTTCCTGCGCCAGTCGCCCCAGGATGTGCAGGCTGCGCTGCGCGGATGTGCCCTGGCCAGCTTGCTCGAGGATGGCGTACAACGCGCTACGTGTTTGCGGCTGACCGTCCGCCAGCGCGCGAGTAATGATCTTGCGGCATTGCGTCAGTGATTTCGTGTCGAGTCCGAATTCGCGTTCGAGCCGCGCCGCGTTGAGCGAGATGACGCGCGTCGCCATCAGCGACAGCATCCAGCGCACGTCCGCTGCCGCGACCAGATGCAGCGTGCCGCGCATGGGCCAAGTGCGGATGATCTCGCGATTGGCGATCGCCTGTTCGACGTCCGCCTGCGTCGCCTCCGTGGTGCGCAACCCGATCGCCCACAACGCGGACTGATAGTCCTGAGCCTGCACCGCGCCGAGATGCTTGACTACTTCGCTGGCACCGGCGGGTATCGGCAGCGCTATGCGTTGATTGAGCAGGCGCTGGGACGCGAGTCCGTTGGCGAAGGGAGATTTCGGTTTCGGCGCCATGGGAATACCGGATTGATATCTTGCCCAAAAAGAGCATGAGTGAAGTGCGGCCACCGACGGGCTTGCGACAACTATCGCAGCCGTCGGTGACCCGCGCTGTGCGCAATCAGCGCGTTAGTTCGAAAACCGCGCTGACGGTTTCGCTGTATTCCACGGTGGGTTGCAGGTAGCGCCCGCCTTGTTGGCGGTGGCTGCCGGTCACCAGGACGCTGTCCAGCGGTCCAGAAAACCAGCCATTGCCTTGGCGCGAGCCGATGCTGTCGATGCTGTAGATGGCGCCGAGCTTCGCACCGAAGGCGACGGCCATTTCATTGCCTTTCTCACGCAGATTGTTCACCGCCTTCTTTTTCGCGTCGGTGCGTAGTTTGGCGGCCTGCGTGGACTCAAGCGTCACCTGGAATATCGAAGCGCCTGTCGCCAAGCCGAAATCGAGGAACTCGTTCAGTCGTTCCATGTCTTGAAGAACCACGGTGACGTTGCGTGTGGCCACAAAACCATTGGATATGCGGCGATCATTCTTGTCGTGCAGGATGTCCTCACTCGTGGTCAGGTCCGAAGCGCGAACGTCATCGCTGGCAATGCCGAACCGGGAGGTACCGTCCAGCAGGTCATTGACGTGTTTGTCGACCGTTTGTTTGGCAGGCAATGCCTGCTCCGCGCGCTGCTCGAAATGGAAGACGATCCTGGCGCTATCCGGCTTGACCGAAACCTTCCCTTCGCCCGAAACCACGATATGCGGGCCATCCGGCAACGGAGTGCCGGCGACGACAGCCCATGGGAATAACAGAACCAGAACTCCGGCAACAAGACGCATAGCGATCCTCGCAGTGGTGGTTGCGCCGAAGTGTAACTATTTCTCTTTACGCCAGTTGATGGACGCCCGGTTTTCAATCGTGCTGGATTCGACTTCGACGTTGAAGCCTTTGCGCAGGAGATATTTCAGGGTGACCGCGGAACCCGAGCCGACCACCGATACGCCATAACTGACGTACAGGCGCGGCGACAGGTACTTGCCCACGCCCAGCACCGAGCCGCCCAGCGTGCGCGATTCCAGCACGCCGGCGTCGTCCAGGCCGATCTTGGCACCCAGCTGGGAGGCCACCAGTCCGGCGCCCGCGGACAATGCCGACGAGGCCGCGCTGATCCGCTGGCTTTCATCGCTACTGGCCGTATTGAGGGAACGGCCCAATACCAGATAAGCCAGCGCTTCGGATTCAGCCATGGCGGGATCGGACCACACGTTGGCACGCGGTGCGCCGGCGCGGCCGGTCACGTCGATACCGGCGGTGACATTCGCGCTGGCGATTTCACGTTCGGCGCGAATATTGATGCGCGGATCGGAAACCGCGTTGTTGCTCCAGGTCAGCTCGCCGCGTGTGATCAGCAGCTTCTGTCCGTACGCCTCGTACCGGCCGTCCACGTCCAGACGGCCGGTGGCCACCATCTCGCGCCCCGGTCGCGAGCGCACCCGCAATGTGCCTGCCAGCGAGCCGTCCAGGCCGTAGCCTTTCAGCTTCACTTGATCCGTCAGCGTGATACCCAGATCCAGGTCGAGGCGCGAACTGGGTTCGCGCTCCGGATCCGCCGGATCCAGCACCACGACGTCTTCCGATGCGGATACGCCTTGGTCAAGCCGCTCCACATCGATGTTCGCCGACGGTACGCTGACTTCTCCGCGCACCTGGATGGTGTTGTCGGCAAAACCCACCTGGATGTTGGGCGAAGCGACCGCGCGCAGGTCGGCGGTGTCCGACACCAGCACATTGTCGCCGCGCACGGTGAACGACAGCGGCGTGGTGTCGTTGTTCCAGCCCAGCGAGCCGTCGATGTTCAGAACGCCTTCGCCGGACGTGACACTGCCGTCGATGCGCGCGCTGCCGTCCGCCAGAGCGACCAGGTTGGCGCGGCCTTCGGTCAGCGAAATGCCCAGCGAGGGTAGCTCGCCGGTGAAGTTGGCCAGCTGCGCTTCGCCGGTCATCGCCGGTTGACCGCGAGTGCCTCTCAGGCCGATGTGGCCGGCAATCTGACCACGAGGACGCACCAGATCCGGCGACAGCAGTTCCATCCAGAACAGTCGTGAATTGTGGAAATAAAGATCGCCTTGTAGCGGCGAAAAATCGTCCCAGCCGGTGGTTACCCGCGCATCGATGTAACCGTCGCCCTTGAAGCCGGTGCCCAGGCGCGCCTGGATGCGTTGTGGATTGAAATCCGCGTCCAGGGTGAAATTGTCGTAGCGAATGATCTCGCCGCGCGCGTTGTTGCCTAGCTTCAAGCCGCCATCCAGCGAAGCCAAGCGAGCCTGTCCTTGCCAGGCGCGGCCTGCCGGTCGCAGCGTGGCATCGAGTTCGAAGTCGCCACGCAGAATCAAAGGCCGGCCGTTGCTGGGAGGTACCCACGGCTGCACCAGCGCCAGCGGCAACGCGTCGCCGCGTATCGTGATGCCCTGGCGCGGCCAGTCGGCACTGGCGCAAAGCGCACCGCCGACGTTGGCTGCCAGGCACGTGTTGGACAAGGTCCAGGTATTTCCCTTTTGGGCGAATCGCGCGGGCTCCCGCAACTGCCAGTCGCTGCCCTTGGCAGGTGTCAGTCGCAGTGTGTCCAGGCTGCCTTGCCAGTTGGTTCCGCCGCGCCGCGCACTGCCGGCCAAGGCGACCGCGCCCATCGCGCTGCGAGCCTCGCCATTCACATGCAGGTTTTCCACCGCACCGCGCGCTTCCAGACGCACGCTGTCCAGCAGCACGCCAGCCTGGATGGCCGAGGCTTGCACGGTCAGGGCACCTTCGCCGTTGCGCCAGGGCAGGCGGCCGCGCACGCCGATGCTGTCGGCGCTCCAGTCGTTCCAGCGCAATCCGCTACCGGACAAATCCGCTTCCACATTGGGCGCATTGCGCGCGCCGGTGAGCTTCACTGTGCCCGCCAGGCTGCCGCTGCTGTCCGGCAGAAGATCGTTCAAGTGCAGCGGCTGCAGTTGTGCGGCGAGGTCCAATGTGTCGCCGACGCGGCCACGCGCATCGACGTGGCTACCGCCTAGCGACAGTTTCAATTCCCCCTCGCCATTGTCGCCCTGCAACGCGAAGCGCCCGCGAGCATCCAACGGCCGATCACGCAGGCGGCCTGTCAGCTTGGGCACGTCCAAGGTCGCCTGGTAGCCGCCGGCTTCGCGCTCCTGTCCCTGCGTCGCCAGCTGACCGGACACGTTGCCTTTCCATCCAGCGAAGAAATAACCTGGATCGAATCCGGCCAGCTGCGCGTCCACTTTCCAGTTCAGGACCGGCGCCCAGCCGACCTGTCCTGTTGCCTGCAGCGTGCCGGTGGGCATGCGAGCTTGCAGCTTTTTCAACAAGACGCGGTCGGCGTTGCCATGGCCCTCAAAGTCGACCACGGCTTTTTCACCGGCGCGGGTTAGTTCGGCTTTTCCGATGGCGGCCCAATTCTCGAGTTTGCCGGCGAATCCAAAATCGGCGTTGGCACCAACGGCGGTTTCGGCTTCGGCACCCCAACGCAGGCCGTTGGCATTGATCGAGAACTTGAAGTCCGGGTTTTCCGGAACCTTGAAGTCCGCGCGACCACGCAGGATGGCCACGCCATCGAAGACGCGTACCCGCAGCGGTTCCACCGTCAGCACTTCGTCGGCAATGGCGATCTGCGAAGGATCGATGACCACAACCATATCGCCCTGTTCGATGCGGCCTTGCAGGCTCGCCTTGCCGCCCGCGCCATCGGCCTTTACATCGAACGCCAGCGGCGAGCTTTCTTCAGCCAATCCGAGCGTCGCCAAATCCAGCGATTCGGTATTGCCCTTGAGGTGCCAGGTGGGACGTTCTTGCCCGCGCACCGTCACCGTCACACGGACGGGAGCCGGGGCATTCCCTACTATCGCGGCATCCATCGCATCTATGTCACCGCGTGCCACCAATCCCAGCCGTGCCGGCGCGCGCCCGAGTGTAGTTGGGGACAGGTTGGTGGGGAAAACGGCAGTCGCTGTCAGGTCGGTCCGATAGTCGTTTCGCGGCGCGTAGCTGCCGTGCACACCAAAAGCGCCGCGATCACTCGCAATGGATATTTTTTCGGCATGAAAATAGCCATTGCCGATATCGATGCCGCCGCGTGCGCGCGCGATATTGATGGTCGGTTTGCCGGACTGGTTGATCGCGAAACCGTCGATGATCAGACGATCCGCTTGGATGGCCAGCGGCATTTCTATTTGCGGCAGCGATTCGGGCCAGCTCGGCAGCTCGAAAGGCTCATCGGTCTCCGGTACGTCCAGACGTGCGTTATGGATTTCCAGCGAGTCCAAGCGCAGGCGCTTGCCCAGCAGTGGACGCAGGTCCGGGTCGAGGTGGACACGTTCGGCGCTGAAATGGATTTTGTCCCAGCGCAAGTCAACGCCGTGCAAGGTCAACGGTCCGGCCAACGGACCTTCGACGCGTTGCCAGGTCAACGATGAATTCGCGGGTAGGCGCGCCATGATCTGCCCCAGCAGCACGTCGCGGCCAGCCACGGTCTGCAGCAGCCAATAGAGGCTGATGCACACCAACACCGTCAGCGCCACCGCGCCTATCGCGCTGCGCACGGCAAGTACGCGCAGGCGTGCCCTGCGACGCGCGCGCAGTTCCGCGATGTGCGCTTCGCGCTCTTCCGGCGTGATCGTTTCGCCCGGCCGGCTCACAAATCCACTCCGATGTTGAGATAGATCTGAAATTGCGAATCCGGGTCATCCAGTCCATGCGCGATATCGATACGCACGGGGCCCACTGGCGAACGCCAGCGCGCACCAAAGCCGATGCCGGTGCTCAGCTTGAAGCTGTTGCCTTCGGTTCCGTTGTCGCTATCGGCCGCTGCGCCGCCCCAGGCACTGCCGGTATCGACGAATACCGCGCCGCCCCAGGCACCGCCGCCAGGGTAGTACTCGTATTCGGCGCTGCCGGTCGCCACGTTCTTGCCGCCCAGTGAGTACTTGCCCCGGCGGGGGCCGACTTCGCGCCAGGCATAGCCGCGGATGCTGTTGTCGCCGCCGGCAAAAAAACGCAGCGATGGCGGCATGTCCACCAGTGCGTTGGTGAACGTCTGGCCGTACTCGGCACGCACGATGAAAACACTGTTGGTGCCGAATTCGCGTGACCAGCGGGCGCGCGTATGGAGTTGAAAGAAGTTGGCGTCCGAGCCCGCGCCTTCCAGCCCGCCGCGCAGCAGCACCGAGCCGGTCAGCCGTTCGGGAGCGTTGGAGCCGACCGGCGTGCTGACATAGTTGGCCTGTATCGATGGATAAGTGAACGTGGCATAGCGATAGGGCGCCGTATTCTCTTCCGGCTCCGATCCTTCTTCCACGTATCTCCAGCGTTCGCGCACGGCGTGGATGGAGGCGATCGCCGTCCAATCGTCGTCGAGTTGTCCACTGCGGCTGCCGATCAATTCCAGGTGGCGCAGATCGATGTAATCGGTTTGTTCGTCACTGGCCTGCAGTGCCACCGTGTACCAGCCATCCAGCCATTTGAATGCGGGAATGCGGTACTGGGTCAGCAGCGTTTTGCGCTTCTGCGCATAGTCCAGCTGTGTGGACAGTTTATGCCCGCGCGAATTCAGATAGCGGCGGTCCAGTCCCAGCCGGATACCGGCGCCGCTTTCCGTGCCATAGCTAACGCCGGCGGTATAGATATTGCGCTTGGCCAAGGTCAGGTTGACGTCGATCGGTACGCGTCCTTCCACCGCCTTGTTCGGATCGGCCTGGATATCGATGGTGCTGAAATAATCCAAGCCCACCAGTGATTCGCGCAGGCGGTCCAGCTTGCCTTGGTGGAAGTAGCTGCCCTCCTCCCAGTACTCCAGCTTGTCCAGCAAGCCTGGCTCGAACTGGCTCTGATGGAAAGTGGTAGGACCCATGTCGTAGCGGATGCCGCTGGCCCAGGCGAGATGGATATCGGCGGCATGATCGGCGCGCGTGACCTCGACTTTGCGGTCGGTGAAGTCGGCATCGAAATAGCCGCGATCCGCCAGGCGCCGTACGATTTTCAGCTTGCTGGCTTCATACGTGGTGTGGTCGAAGACTTCGCCCTTTCGCGGTTGGAAGTCGGCCAGGTCCTCCTTCAAGTAACGGTCGTCGCCGCCTTCGCCTTCGATAACCAGATCGGCGCGGCGCACGCGTACCGGCTCGCCTTTGTCGATGGTGATGGTGACCGTGATGTGTTCGTCCTCGGCGCCATCGCTACGCGGCGCTTCGACGGTAATGGTGGGCGAGTAGTAGCCGAACGGTTCCAAGGCTTCACGCACTTCGTCGTCCGCTTCGCCCAGCAGATACTCCAAGCGCGATTCGCCCATCCTGCGGCCGATGGTTTCGTTCAGCGACAGCGCGGTATTGACGTTTTCCACCATCAATTCGTTGTCCAGACCTGCGATATGAATCCTATCGACGGTGGCAGCGGCCCATGCTGGGCTGCTGACGACAATTAATGTGAGAACGGCGGCGAGGTGGGGGAGTCTTCGCATCCGGGGAGGATAACCGGCGAACGGGAATTCGGGTAAAAGGAAGATGAGAAACGGACAGGAAAGGTTTGGCTGGTTCATGTGCCTCGGCGCTTCTCACATGACCGGTGAACAGTCGTTGCTCGGTGGATGGCGCTCCGCTCTACGAGAGCGCCTTTCAGCGGCTATTCGCTATCGCCTGCCGTTGCGACGGCCTCATCGATGCCGACCCAGCCCTATCGCGGGGCGCAGCTCCGCTCTACAAGAGGAGCATCAGTTCGACAGATGCTCGATGGCGGCCACCGCGCCGAAACGGTCGGCCAGTCGCTTCAGCAGCGCCAACCGGTTATTGCGCACCGCTGCGTCATCCACATTGACCATCACGCCGTCGAAGAACGCATCCACTTGCGGACGCAGGCGAGCCAGGCGGTTCAGCACCGCGACGTAATCGTGATGATGCAGGGCGTCGTCGGTGTCACCGATAGCGGCTTCCACCGCTTCCGCCAGTGCGCTTTCCGCCGGCTCGTTCAGCAGCTCGCGATCGATGGCGCGAGGAATCTCGCCCTCGGCCTTCTTCAGGATGTTGTTGATGCGTTTGTTGGCCGCAGCCAGCGCTTCGGCCTCCGGCAGTGTGGCAAACGTGCCGATGGCATCGATGCGGGTGTCGAAGTCGTACAGCGATGCGGGGCGTAGTTCGGCGACGGCATTGAAATGCTGGGTCGGTACGTTCTTATCCGCGTAGTAGCCGCGCAGGCGGTCGAGGATGAAGTCGTACAGATCGGAACCGAGCGTTTCGGTATTCCGGTCAGCCGCAGGTTGTACGCCGGCCGGCAATTTTTCCATGGCGGTGTCGATCAGCTCGCGCAGATTCAAATTGAAGCCACTCTCGATCATCGTCCGCGCCAAACCCAAAGCATTCCGCCGCAGTGCGAACGGATCCTTGTTTCCCGTCGGCTTCAACCCCGCGGCGAAACCGCCCGCCAGCGTGTCGAGCCGTTCCGCAATCGCCAGCACCTTGCCCAGTGGCGACAGCGCGATGTCATCACCGGCGAAACGCGGCTGGTAAGCCTCGTCGATAGCCAATGCGATTTCCTTTGGTTCGCCAGACACAAGCGCGTAGTGACGGCCTGCAATGCCTTGCAGTTCCGGGAACTCGTTGACCATGCGCGATTGCAGATCGGCCTTGGCCAATTCGGCAGCGCGGCGCGCCTGCACGGGATCGGCACCCACCTGCGGCGCAATCGCTTCGGCCAGTGCGGCAACGCGAGCGACCTTGTCGGCGACGGTGCCCAACTTGGCTTGGTAAGTGACGGTCTTCAGCCCTTCATTCATCGACGCCAGGCCTTGTTTGAGGTCTTCGTCGAAAAAGAACTTGGCGTCGGAAAAGCGCGGGCGAATCACACGCTCGTAGCCTTTGCTGACTTCGGCCACGTCCTGCGATTCGATATTGGCGATGCCGATGAAACGCTCGGTCAGGCGGCCACTGTCGTCCAGCACGGGAAAGAACTTCTGGTTCACTTCCATCGTTTCAATCAATGCTTCCTGCGGCACCGCCAGGAACGCTTTGTCGAAACTGCATAGCACCGCCGACGGCCATTCGACCAGGCAAACGACCTGTTCCAGGTTGTCATCGGTGATGCGTGCGCTCCCGCCGGCCTGCTTCGCCGCGCGTTCCGCTTCGCGCACGATGCGCGCACGTCGTTCATCGGCATCGACCAGCACGCGTGCGGCGCATAGTGCTTCGATGTAGTCGCTGGGTTGGCCGATCCACACCGGCTTACCGTGTTCGAAGCGATGGCCGCGGCTCATCCGGTCGCTGCGTACGCCCAGCACTTCCGCGTCCACCACGTCACGGCCCAGCAACAGCACGAGCCAGTGCACCGGCCGCGCGAAGGCGTAGTCGTGATCGCCCCAGCGCATCGGCTTGGGAATCGGCATGGAGGCGATGGCCTCGCGCACGATGTCCGGCAGCAGGTCGGCAGTTTTGGCGCCCGGCTTCACCGCGCGGTGAACGAAGCGCTCGCCCTTGCCGTCGGTGCTGCGTTCCAGCTGCGTCCATTCGATGCCGGCTTTCTGTGCGAAACCTTGCAACGCCTTGGTCGGCTGGCCATCCGCATCCAGCGCGATGTTGAGGTAAGGCCCCAGCACTTCCGATTTCTGTTCCGGTTGTTCGATTGCGACGCCTGGCAACAGCACGGCCAATCGGCGAGGCGTGTACAGCGGCTTGGCGTCGCCACGTTCGAACGCGACACCGCGCTTGCTCAATGCGTCGACCACGCCGTCGAAGAATGCCTGCGCCAGCCCGGGCAATGCCTTGACGGGAAGTTCTTCGGTACCGAGTTCGATCAGCAGGGGTTTTTGTTCGCTCATATCAACAAGCCTTGTAAAGCGGTTCACTTCTCTCTCTGGGAGAAGGTGGCGCGAAGCGCCGGATGAGGTGCGGCGGAGTCAATGGCGGCGAACCACCAGGACTTCGCCGAACCCTCTCCCCAACCCCTCTCCCGAGGGGAGAGGGACTTAAGCGGTGACGTTCTTCAACCCCGGGAAACCCAGCTTTTCCCGCTGAGCGTAATACGCTTCGGCCACCGCCTGCGCCAGCTTGCGCACGCGCAGGATGTAGCGCTGGCGTTCGGTGACGGAAATTGCGCGGCGTGCGTCCAGCAGGTTGAAGCTGTGGCTTGCCTTGCAAACTTGCTCGTAGGCGGGCAGCGGCAGGCCGGCTTCGACCAGTTTCAGCGCTTCGGCTTCGCAGGCGTCGAAGCGGTGGAACATCTCGGCCACGTCCGCGTATTCGAAGTTGTAGGTGCTTTGTTCGACTTCGTTCTGGTGGTACACGTCGCCGTAGGTGACGATGCCCTGCGGACCTTCGGTCCAGACCAGGTCGTAGACGTTGTCGCAGTTCTGCAGGTACATGCAGAGCCGTTCCAGGCCGTAGGTGATCTCGCCCAGCACCGGCCGGCATTCCAGGCTGCCGGCTTGCTGGAAATAGGTGAACTGGGTGACTTCCATGCCGTTCAGCCAGACTTCCCAGCCCAGGCCCCAGGCGCCCAGGGTGGGCGATTCCCAGTTGTCCTCGACGAAGCGCAGGTCGTGCACGCGCGGATCGATGCCCAGCGCCTTCAGCGAATCCAGGTAAAGCTCCTGGATGTTGTCGGGGTTGGGTTTCATCACCACCTGGTACTGGTAGTAACGCTGCAGGCGGTTGGGGTTTTCGCCGTAGCGGCCATCGGTGGGGCGGCGGCTGGGTTGCACGTAGGCAGCGTTCCACGGCTCAGGGCCTAGCGCGCGCAAGAAGGTGGCGGGGTGGAAAGTGCCCGCGCCGACTTCGATATCCAGCGGCTGGATCAGCACGCAGCCCTGCGAAGCCCAATATTCATTGAGGGTCCGGATCAAACCTTGGAAGGTCAGTCCCTGGAAAGTTACCGGTGGATTCGAGGGTTCGGCCATCGGGTTATCGTGCACTGCGGAAAAGCGGGCTAGTATACGGGGAACCCCACGCCCTTCCTTCGTTTGCGCCCGTGAAAGCCACCGCGAGAGCCCCTTTTCTCATCGTCGAAACCGGTCAGCCGGTGCCGTCGATGCGGCGTTATGGCGGCTTCCCCCATTGGATTCGAGTAGCGGCAGGGCTCGAGGCCGACGAAACCGTGGTGGCGAATGTCGAACGCGGCGATGCCCTGCCACGCCGAGAGGGCTTCGCGGGGGTCATCGTCACCGGTTCGGCCGCGTTTGTTACCGACCGCGCGGACTGGAGCGAACGTAGCGCCGACTGGCTGCGCGACGCGGCCCACGACGGCATGTCGCTGCTGGGCATCTGCTACGGCCACCAGCTGCTGGCGCATGCGTTGGGCGGCGAGGTGGCGGATAACCCGACGGGGCGCGAATCCGGCACGGTCGCCATCGATCTGCATCCGCACGCCGAGACGGATCCGCTGTTCACCGGGTTGCCAGCGCGATTCTCCGCGCACGCCACCCACGTGCAGACCGTGATGCGTCCACCGGAAGGCGCCACCGTGCTGGCCCGCTCCGAGCAGGACGGCTGCCACGCGTTCCGCTGGCGAGATCGTGCCTGGGGCGTGCAGTTCCATCCTGAATTCGCTACTCATCACATGCGCGGCTATGTCCTGGCGCGCGAGGAACACCTGCGGCGGGAAGGCCGGTGTCCCAAAACGATCGTCCGCAACGTGACGGCGGCGCCGCAAGCCCGCAAACTATTGCGGCGCTTCGTCAAGCATGCGCGCGGCCTGCACGGCCGCTGACCCACAAACCGAAATCGGAACCCTGATGTCGATGATCAACAAGGTACCGGCCGGCGCCGGTGCGGAATGGCTGCTGGGCGGATTCGCGCTGTTGCGCAAGGCGCCGCTGGCATTGGGCAGGCTGGCGGTGCTGTGGGGGCTGGTCTCGCTGGTGGTGATGATGGTGGCGATCTCGGTTCCCGTGTTGATGTATGGCCTGCAATTCCTGTTGATCCTGGCAGGCCCGTTGTTTTTCGCCGGGATGATTCTTGCGGTACGCGAAGTCGACCAGGACCGCCCGGCGCTGTCGGGGCATCTGCTGCAACCGGTGCGCGACGGCCATGCACGCAGCTTGTTGGCAACGCTGCTGCCACAAGCGCTGGCTGCGCTGATCCTCGGAGGGTTGCTGTTCGTGGTGGTCGGTACCGAGCAGCTGAAGCACCTGAGCGATGTGATGGCGCAGATGCAGGTGATCGCCGAAAGCGGTGGCAAGGCTGACCCGTCCATGCTGGAAGGGCTGCCGGTCGGCCGTCTGCTGCTGTGGGTCCTGCTGGTGCTGGTGAGCTTCGTCGCAGTGAAATGGATGACCTTCGTCGCCACGCCGCAAATTATTTTTTCCGGAAACGATGCGCTGACATCGATGCGCAACAGCTTGCGTGCATGCCTGCATAACTGGACGGCCATGCTGGTGTTCTACCTGCTGGCGGGTATCGCGATCTTTGCTATTTCGATCGGTCTGCTCCTGGTCGCATCGTTGCTGCAACTGCTGATGGGCGCCACATTGGCGATGCTGCTTTGGCAGCTGATGCTGATGGCGGTACTGATGCCGGTATTGGCGGGCGCGGCTTATTACGCGTGGCGGCAGATGATGGGGGCGCAATCGGCATCCCCACAAACAGCAACACATATCGAAGTCTGAGTAGGGCTGCGCCTTGCGCTTTTTGTAGCCGAGCTGCGCCTCGCGATAGTACGGGACCAGTAGCAGTGAGGCCGTCGCAACGGCAGGGATAAGCGAATTGCCTGTGGCGCTTTCGTAATTTGCTCGACTGATCGATGCGCCAAGAGCAGCGGAGCAAGCTCCGCTCTACGTGAGTGGATGCGAGATGCGGCGTTTACTCCGCCTCGACTTCCTTCGGTTTCAACAAACTCCCGGCAATGATCCCGGCTTCGTACAGCAGGCACATCGGGATGGCGAGCATCAACTGCGACACCACGTCCGGTGGCGTGATGATGGCGGCCAGGACGAATACCGCGACGATGGCGTAGCCGCGGCCTTCCCTCAATTGCTGTGGAGTAACCCAGCCCAGCGCCACCAGGATCACCAGGGCGACCGGCAATTCGAAACTGGCGCCGAAGGCGAAGAAGATCAGCAGCACGAAATCCAGATACGACCCGGCGTCTGGCGTGATGGCGATGATGTCCGGCTTGAACTTCACCAGGAAACTGAAGACCGAAGGCAACACCAGGAAGTAGGCGAACGCGCAGCCGATGTAGAACAAGGCCACCGACGAGGCCAGCAGTGGCATCGCCAGTTTTTTCTCTCGCTGGTACAGGCCTGGCGCCACGAACGCCCACGCTTGATAGAGCAGCCAGGGAACGGCGAAGAACAGCGCGACGAAAAAGGTCAGCTTGACCGGTGCGAAGAATGCGCCCGCCGGATTCATCGCCAGCAAGGTCTGGCCAACGGGAAGCCGCTGGACCAGGGGCATCGCCAGCCAGGTGTAGATCTGGCTGGTGAACGGCAACAGCACCACCAGCACCACGCCCACACCCATCAGTGCGCGCATCAGGCGCGAACGCAGTTCGACCAGATGTTCGATCAAACTGCTTTCCGATTCCGGATCAGACGTTTCGCGGTTCATCGCTTTCGCCCTCCGGTTGGTTCTCGTGCTTCGCCCCATGTGATGACTCCTGCTCGTCTTCCATCGCCGGCAGTGCATCGGCGGCATAGCCGCTCTTGTCGGCGTCATCACCGTCGTCGGGTTCGACGCGGTTGCCATCCGGATCGTCTTTCACCGATTGCCGGATGGCGTCGAATTCGCGTTCGACCTCGGTGCCGCTATCGCGTATCCGGCGCTCGGTATCGCTGATCGCGTCCTTGGCGTCCTGGAAACCTCGCTTGAGCTCTTCAGCCGCCAATTCGCGCTCCAGTTCATCTTTTACCGAATGCCATTGCGCACGGGCGCGCCGCACCCACAAGCCCGCGAAGCGCGTGGCTTTAGGGAGACGTTCGGGGCCGAGCACGATCAAAGCCACGATCGCGACAATCAACAATTCGCTGAAGCCGATATCGAACATGACGATTCAGAGCCTGCGGATGCCAGACAAAAGACTCATGCGGGGCATGAGAGAACGTAACGACCACGCACCGGGTAAGCACTCACGCAGCGACCCGCCGCGCCGCGCACAATCGCTTGGCGGGCAAGGGTCGGGCAACATGAACTGCCGAGAGCGCAAAAAAACCGAACTGCCGATCAGCTGGCGTCGCGGTCGCGTTCTTTCGAGCTGCTGGATTCTCCGCTCCGCGTCTGATCGTTGCGGGACTCATCGCCGAGCTGACCGGTGGGCTTGTCTTCTTCCTTCATGCCCTTCTTGAAGCCTTTGACCGCTTCGCCCAGGTCCTGGCCGGCATTGCGCAGGCGCTTGGTACCGAAGATCAGCAGTACGACCACCAGCACAATGATCCAATGCCAGATGCTCAAACCGCCCATGGTGTACTCGCAGTAAAAGTAAGGGTGCTCAGGATAACGCAGCTGCGGGTCCAGATTACGTATCGATGCCCCATAACGGACGTCATGGGTTGCCGTTCAGCGGTTCGGTTTTGATTTCGTCGTCGGAAACGGGCTGAAAGCCCTGCGTCTGCGGCTGGGATTCAGCCACCGGCGGGGTTTGCGGCGCTGGCGTGACTGAGGCAGCCGGAGCGGAGGTGCGTTGCGTGCCGCGGCCGCTGCGAGCGATGGCGGTGGCTTCTTCCAGCTGATCGCGGAAGCCGACCACCGCATCGGATGGCGCGCCACTGCGGCTTTCGAAGATCGCGCGTGGCGTGGCGGCGCTGCCATAGACCGCCAAGTTGGCATCGTCATCGATCTGTAACACCGCGCCATCCAGCGCTACGCCGGCGAACAGGCCGCGCGCACGCGACCACGACCAGATTTCCGCCTTCAACTGTCCATCGGTCGAGGCCGATGCATTGCGACCGACCGGGCCGGCTGCAATGCCGGCGTCAGCGCCCAAGGTGAATTTGCCGTTGACGATGTTGTCCAGGTTGCGATCGTTGCGGAAGACCAGCACCACGTCCGACGACTGCACGCCGGCCTGGAAGCCGACGCTGCCGCCGGTGAGTTTCACGAATACGGGATTGGACCAGGTGCCGTCGGGGTTCTTGACCGACATCAGGCCGTGGCCGCGCCGGCCGCCGAACACCAGTCCGGCCTTCAAAGTGTCCGGAATGACGATGATGGCCTTGCCCTCATCCAGCAGCTTGTCGGGAATGCCCTGCTCCGGAATCTTCTGGATTTCCTTCAGCACCCGGACCGCATTGACGGCGCGATCGTCTTCCTTCGGACCCGCCAAGGCTTGGCCGGCGGACAAGAAGGCAGCGAGCAGCAAGGCGGCCGGAAGCAACACGCGACGGACGCGGCAATTAGGGGTCATGGCGATCTCCGAAAAGCGAACGGACAGCAAGATACTGCAATGGGGCGAAAGTAGGAGCGCGGGGATGAATCGCGGCTGAGGCGCGCGGCCGGAAGCCAGTCGCCCTCAACGCGCTCGGCGATAGGCGATGACAGGGCGGCCGTTTCGAAAAATCGATGGCTGACGCTTCTTCAGGAGGCTTTCGGCTCTGCGACAATGCCGGCATGTCCAACGCACCCGCTACCGCGCTCGTCGTGGTCAATCTAGGCACGCCCGAAGCGCCCACCGCGCCGGCTGTGCGCCGCTATCTCGGCGAGTTCCTGAGCGATCGCCGCGTGGTCCAGCTGGCACGCTGGCTCTGGTGGCCGCTGCTGCATTTGCTGATCCTGCCACTGCGTGGCCCCAAGGCAGCGAAGAAGTACGCTCAGGTATGGCTGCCCGAGGGTTCGCCGCTGGCGGTCTATACCCGCCGGCTGGCGGAAGCGATGCAGCAGCGAGCGCCGCAATGGCGGGTGGTCCATGCCATGCGTTACGGCCAGCCGGCGTTGGCCGGCGTGCTGCGGCAATTGCGCCAGGCCGGCATCGAGCGCGTGGTGGTGCTGCCGCTGTATCCGCAGTATTCGACCACCACCACCGCGTCGGTCGGCGACGTGGTGGCGCGTGAAGGCGAGGGGCTGCGGACCGCGATGATCGACGACTACTCCACGGATGCGGGTTGGGTGCGGGCGGTGGCCGATTCGATCCGCCACTGGCGCGAACGCCATGGCGCCGGCGAGCATCTGTTGTTTTCCTTTCATGGGCTGCCGCAGCGGGTCGCCAACGCCGGTGATCCCTACCCTCAACGTTGCCAAGCCAGTAGCCAAGCCATCGCGCAGGCGCTGGGGCTGCGTGATGACGAGTGGACGCTGACCTATCAGTCGCGTTTCGGCCGCGAACGCTGGCTGGAACCGGCAACCGACAAAGTACTGGATCAGCTGGCTGCAAGCGGTGTGCGCCGGGTGGATGCGGTTTGCCCGGGCTTCGCGGTGGATTGCCTGGAAACGCTGGAGGAGGTCGGCATCGGGTTCGTCGAGCGCTTTGCCGAACACGGCGGCGAACTCCGCTACATCCCGTGCCTCAACGAATCGCCCGCGCATGCCGACGCATTGATCGCGCTGGCGCGCCACGCGGCGGAAGCGAATCGGTGAGCCGGCGCGAGCTATTCCTCGATATCCCGCTCGGTCGCATCGCCGCGTTGAGGGCGGGTGATCCGAACGGCCCCAAGGTGCTTGCGTTGCACGGCTGGCTGGACAACGCCGCCAGCTTCTTTCCGTTGGCGGAACATCTTCCGCAGCTGGACCTGGTGATGCCGGATCTGCCCGGCCACGGCCGCAGCGCGCATTTGGGGCCCGGCGCGGAGTACACCGGTGGCGTGGCCGTCAACGCAGTGCTGGATATCGCCGATGCGTTGGGCTGGCAGCGTTTTTCGCTGCTTGGCCACTCGATGGGTGCGGGCATCGCCAGCCTGGTGGCGGCCTCTTCCCCGCACCGCATTGAGCGATTGGTCGCTATCGAGGCGCTGGGCGGCCTGGCCGAAACCGTGGAACGGACAGCGGCTCGCTGGCGCGAAGCGATTGCCGCCGCCCGCGCATTGCCGGGGAAAAGCCTGCGCGTCTTCGCCGACCTGGCGGCTCCCGTGCGTGCGCGCATGCAAGCCAACCAATTGGGCGAGCCCGCGGCGCGATTGTTGGTGGAGCGCGGGATCAGACCCGTCGAGGGCGGTTACGTATGGAGCAGCGATCCGCGCCTGACCTTGCCTACTCCGCAGCGGTTGGATGAAGCGCAGATCAGCCGCCTCATCGCCGATATCGAATGCCCCACGACCGTCATCTACGCCGATCCGCCGCAAAGCTATTTTCCGGAACCATTGCGCACGCACCGGGTTGGTTTGCTCCCGCGGGGCCGGCTGCAGGTCATTGCCGGCATCCATCATTTGCATATGGAAAATCCTGTTGCCGTGGCGACGGCGATTGGCGGCTTCTTTGAGAATCTAGATAGCGGCAGCAATACCGACATCGCTTCTGCAAAGTAATCCGCGTACCTGGTAGAGCCAAGTTTGCTCGGCTGAGTGTCTCCGGAACCGGTGCGCCAAGAGCAGCGGAGCAAGCTCCGCTCTACGACGGATTGGTCGGCACCTCGAGTAGAGCCGAGCTTGCTCGGCTGAGTGTCTCCGGAGCCGGTGGGCCAAGAGCAGCGGAGCAAGCTCCGCTCTACGACGGATTGGCTCAGCGCCTCGAGTAGAGCCGAGCTTGCTCGGCTAAGTGCCTCCGGAGCCAGTGGGCCAAGAGCAGCGGAGCAAGCTCCGCTCTACGACGGATTGGCTCAGCGTGTCGAGTAGAGCCGAGCTTGCTCGGCTAAGTGCCTCCGGATCCAGTGGGTCAAGAGCAGCGGAGCAAGCTCCGCTCTACGACGGATTGGCTCGGCGCCTCGAGTAGAGCCGAGCTTGCTCGGCTAAGTGTCTCCGGAGCCTGTGCACCAAGAGCAGCGGAGCAAGCTCCGCTCTACGACGGATTGGCTCGGCGTGTCGAGTAGAGCCGAGCTTGCTCGGCTGAGTGTCTCCGGAGCCGGTGCGCCAAGAGCAGCGGAGCAATCTCCGCTCTACAACGGATTGGCTCGGCGTGTCGAGTAGAGCCGAGCTTGCTCGGCTGAGTGCCTCCGGAGCCAGTGGGCCAAGAGCAGCGGAGCAATCTCCGCTCTACGACGGATTGGCGCAGCTCCGCTCTACGTGCTTATTTCGCAGCGGACAACAATCGATGCAGCACGGACTTCAAGCGTCGTCCTTCGGCGTGAAAGTACTCGCGTTCATCCCGCCAGGTGGGGAAACGCGTCTCTACTTCGCGCCAGAAGGCGGGAGAGTGGTTGGCTTGAATCAAATGGCAGAGTTCATGCACCAACACATATTCGAACGCCGAGGGGCGGCCCAGCGTCAACGCCAGGTCCAGAGCCAACGAACCATCCGGGGCCAGCGAACCCCACTGCGTGGACATGATCTTCAGGCGGAAGCGCGACGGTGCGCGTGGCAATCCGGTGAGATATTTCGGTAACAAACGGCCAATATCGGCGCGCGCTTCAGCTTCGTAGAACGCGCGCAGCGTTCGCGGCAGCATGGCATCGTTAGTGCGAGCGGGCAGTTGGAAATGCAGGCCGCCATCGTCGCGTTCGATCTTGGCGTAGCGGCCTTCGTGCCAGTAGAGCGGCACGGATTCGCCGCGCAGTGGCAGACAGGTCGTCTGGCCACGAATCAATGCGCAGGCGGCATCGTCCGGTTGATGGTGCGCGATTTGCGCAGTTAGCCAACCGCGATGCTCATGCAGGAAGCGTTCGCCCGATACCAGGCTGGCGCGCAGCGGCAATGTCAATCGCGCGCCGCGTTCATCCACGCTCAGCTTCAAGCGTTTGGCGCGCGGATCGCGCACGCGCTGAACGTCGATGGTGCGACCATCCGCCAACGCTACCGCGACAACATCGCGTTCGATGCTATGCGGAGACCGTGGGGCGATCAGGCGGCGGAACAGGCCGGGCATGGGATAAGGATCGCATAAGCGGAGAGTGGCGTGTGGCGAAGATGAAGGGAAACTGTGGCCGTCATCCCAGCGAATGCTGGGATCCACTTGTCGTTGTTCGCTACGAAGTTATGACAGCCGCTGCAGATCAAAATGGATCCCAGCGTCCGCTGGGATGACGCTGATTGGAATTTCCTGTTCCCCGCTTCCCGCTTCCCGCTTCTAGGTCTCAGCCTTGCTCAATTTCAGGGCGCTTTCCAGCACCAGGAACAGCCGTTTCACCTCGCCGCTAAGCAACGCGAAGCGGGCGTCGAGTTCGGCGCGCAGATCTTCACGTTCGGTGCTTTCCAACTGGTCCACCGCGCCTTCCAGGAACTTCAGCTTGCGCACGATCAGGTCCTCGCCAAGGACGAAGGACACGTGATCGTCCAGGATCAGCGCCAAGCGTGTGACCTGCTTGCCCGCCTCCAGGTGCTTGGCGATCTCATCGCTCTGCAGCTCCTGGTTCTGGCATTTCACCACGGCGCCACCATCCATCGCATCTTTCATTTCGCATTCCTCACCCAGGCTCAGACCTTCCGGCAAGGGTTCGCCAGCTATCCAGCCGGTCAGGATGGATCGTGGCGCCACTTCTGCATTCAGTGGCAGCGCGGGAAAGCTGCCCATCGCGCGGCGGATTTCCGAGACCACGCTTTCGCCTGATTTGCGCGATGAAGTGTCCACGGCGACGAATCCATGCTCCAGGTCGAGCAGCGCATCGGTGCGGGACGGTTTGACGAAGGCACGCGGCAACAGTTCATGCACCAGGTCTTCTTTCAACCGTTTGCGGGTGCGGCCGCCAGGTTTGCGGCCTTCCTTCTGTTCGATCTCCTCCAGCTTCTTGGCCAACAGGTCGTTGACCACCGAACCGGGAAGAATTTTGTCCTCGCCACCGACGGTCAGCCAGATGGAATCGCCGATGCGGTGCGAGAGCGCTTCCTCACCGCGGCCGAATGGCGAGATAAAGCCACGCGATGACAGATCCAATGGACCGACCGGCTTGAGCTGCGCCTCCGGCAGCAGGGTATCGAGGGTTTCAAAATCGAGAGTGGTGGGAAAGCGGAAAAACGTCAGGTTGCGAAAGAACATCGAAGGACCAGGAAGGAGAAAGGGGGAGACGAAAAGCGGTAAGCATCTCTTTTGTCATCCTCGCGTAGGAGAGGACCCATCTGATTCTTGCTTCACCCGTACGGCGTGAGAAGCAAGAAGCGTATGGATCCCAGCGTTCGCCGGGATGACGAGGTGTGGATCAGGGAGGCGCATCAGCTTCTGCGTGCGACTCCGCCAACCAGGCGGAAACGGCGGGCAGCGACGCATTGCCGAGACGGCCCAACGCCATGAAATCGAACAGCCTGGGGTCGGCCAACTGTGCAGGCCGGACGTCGCCCAACGCGCGGGCGATCTGTTCGATGCGGCCAGGCGTATCACGCTCCCATTGCGCCATCATCTTCTGCACCTGCTTGCGCTGCAGATTCTCCTGACTTCCGCACAGGTTGCAGGGAATGATAGGGAACTGGCGCGCAACCGCGTACTCGGCGATATCCGCTTCGCGCACGTACGCCAGGGGACGGATCACGACGTGCTTGCCGTCATCACTGCGCAGCTTGGGCGGCATGCCGGCCAGCTTGGCGTGGAAGAACAGATTAAGAAAGAACGTGGCCACCATGTCGTCGCGGTGGTGGCCGAGCGCGATCTTGGTGAAGCCCTGCGCCTCCGCGTACGCATACAAAGCGCCGCGCCGGAGCCGAGAGCACAGCGAACACATCGTCTTGCCTTCCGGCACCACGCGCGTCACTACCGAATACGTGTCCTGTTCCAGGATCTTGTACGGCACGCCGACCGATTCCAGATACTCCGGCAGCACGTGCTCCGGGAAGTCCGGCTGCTTCTGGTCCAGGTTGACGGCGACCAACTCGAAAGCCACGGGTGCTTTCTTCTGCAACTGCAGAAGGATGTCCAGCAGGGTGTAGCTGTCCTTGCCGCCAGACAGGCAGACCATCACCTTGTCGCCGTCCTCGATCATGCCGAAATCAGCGATGGCCTCGCCTACTTGGCGGCGTATCCGTTTGCCCAGTTTCGTGTGTTCGCGCGCCTCGCGCCGCGGATTGGCAAGGCGTGCGCGGCTGGGGTCGGGAAGGGGCAGAAAAGCGGTCA
The DNA here is from genome assembly GCF_039710385.1 of Pseudoxanthomonas sp. CCNWLY206-1. Classification (NCBI taxonomy): domain Bacteria; kingdom Pseudomonadati; phylum Pseudomonadota; class Gammaproteobacteria; order Lysobacterales; family Lysobacteraceae; genus Pseudoxanthomonas; species Pseudoxanthomonas sp. CCNWLY206-1. The sequence goes on from NZ_JBDKXI010000006.1 coordinate 73,320, forward strand.
TAAGATCGTCCATTGTACCGGGCGTGGCGGCGATGACGGACGCAGCCTGGCCGGTGTACGCTGCCTGCGTGGAACCTCTAAATCCCTCCGAAATCAGTCAACGTATCGCGACGCTCAAGCTGGAGCACCGCGAGCTCGACGATGCCATCTCTCGCCTGCTGGCGGACATCGAAGCCGATGAGCTGACCATCAAGCGCTTGAAGAAGCGAAAGCTGTGGCTCAAGGACTGCATCAACCGGCTGGAAAGCGCACTGATTCCCGACGAGCCGGCCTGAGGCCTGTAGGGCTTCGCCGCGCTTGCCGGGTCGCCCCAACTGCCCAACCCGGCCGAATTTGACGCAGCACGTCACTCGGCAGGGCGGCCGCACCGCTCCAGTTGACTGGCTGCCTGCCTGGCAGGTGCCGGCTGCCCGCGCTCCGCCGCCTTACGTCGGCGGCTTTTCCATACCCGGGCGATGGCCGTGAAAGTTGGCCCGATGCTTGCTTCGATAGCGAGACACTCATCACATTTGACGGCGGCAAGCGCCTCCTGAGGGACTTGTAGCCGTATTCACCCGCCGCGTGGATCTGCCATGCCAGCGCAGGAGCCGTATGCATCAGGACAATCCAGCCCGCGTCGACCCGACCTCCGTCCAGCGGAGCGTTCCGGCTGGGACAGGCGATCAGCACCTGTCCGCCGAGCTGCAGGTGCAATGGATCGCCGCGGGCGAAAGCCTGGGCGACGTGCAGCGCCTGCGCCGCGATGTCTATTTCCATGAGCAGGGCGGACCCTACAGCGATCGCAGCAAACGCATCGCCGACGGCCTGGATGCTTGTGGCGCTACCTTGGCGATCAACCAGGGCGCCACCACCATCGCGACGCTGCGTCTGCACGATTTCGGTCCAAGCGCGGTGCAAGTGGAATACGGCAGCCTGTTTCAGATCGACCCGTTCGCCCACTCCTGGCCGCTGGACCGGGTGGCCGTCGGCACCCGGTTCGCCGTGCAGGCAGACCATCGCGTCAAGCCGGTGATGGATCGATTGATGGAGGAAACCTACCGCCGGCTGCTGGAAAACCGGACCCGCTTCTGCCTGATCGCCTGCGAGCCGTATCTGCACGATGTTTTCGAATACTACGGTTTCCGCGAATACCTGCCCCCGGTCATCCTGCCCGGCGGGACCGGTCTTCTGCGCATGGTGCTGGTGATCGAGGACGCGCCGCATTTGCTGGAGTGCGGCTCGCCTCTGTATCGACTGGTAAAGGACGACCAATTGGGTGTGGCCGCCAAGGCATGGCTGACGCGGACGTTCAGTCACGCGGGGTGACATCGCCACCACCGAATTCTTGTAGGAGCGGCGTCCCGCCGCGAGCTCTTTGCTCTGCTGCGATCTGACAGGAAGAGCTCGTGGCGGGACGCCGTTCCTACAGGGTTTGTGCTCTCAATCCCGCGGTTCCGGCCCTGGTTCGGGCCGCGCGGCTTCCGGACTGACGCGTTCGATGGTGTGGCGCAGTTCGCGACCCAGGATGGCCTTGGCGTCTTTGGCCCAGGCATCCAGGCGCTCGTCGAACAACAGCTTGCTGTTTTCGTCCGGCCATACCAGGCGCAGCTCGCGCATTTTCTGGATGAAGCCGCGGAAAAGGGTACGGTCGAAGAATTCCGGCGCCGCCGGCGCATAAAGCAGGCTCAAACGCTGCGCCGCCTGCTGGCACAGGCTTTCCAGTTCGGCCGCGCCCAACTTGCCCGGGCCATTCTTCACCAGCACGGAAATGGCGATGTAGTAACGCTCGAACGCTTGTTGCAGCGAATGGCCGATAGCGCGCAGGCGGAACACTTCATCGGTTTGCCCGGCGTTGCGCGCCAGGATGCCACCGTCGTCGTCGTTGATCTGTTGCAGCAGGCCTTCGCGAATGAACAGATCGATGGTGCGGTCCATGCGTTCGGCGAACTCGTCCTCGGTCCACGGCAGGAACAGTTCCGTCTGCAGGAACGGATACAAACCGCGGCCCAGTCGCAATACGCCGGCGCGGCTCATGCGGCGGTTGTTCTGGAAACAACAGGCGATCCACGCCGATGCCGTGAACAGATGCAGCACGTTGTTGCGGTAGTAGCTCATCAGCACGGCGGTGTCGTCATCCACCACGCTCAGCACATCACCCAGCGGATGCTTGACCCGGCGCAGCACATTGATTTCCTCACCGTGCGCGATGATGCGCTCGGGAGTGTGCGGGGTGACGGTGACCAGATCGGAATACGGCAGCTCGGCCAATAGTGTTTTCGACAGTTCGATCTGTGCGATCAAATCCGCTTCGCCCATCGCGTGCTTGGGCGTGGACAGCAGCGCCAGCGCCAGCAGGTTGATCGGATTGACGTCGGCCGCGCGGTTGATATGCACCTGGATCTGGTCGGCCAGCGCGTCGACCGTGGCGGAAAGCCACGCAGGCCGTTCCTCTTCGCCCAGCGGCGTGCCACTCCACTCCGGTGCGTGTTGCGCCAATGCGTCGTTCAGGGCGATGGGCTCGCCAAAGTTCACCACCACTTGACCATAGTTCTGACGCAGCACCTTGGGGATGCTCCACAGCAGCGCCCAGATCGATTCTTTTTCCTTGGGACGGCCGCTCAGCTCGTCCAGGTAACTGTTGCCTTCCAGCAGTTTCTCGTAACCGATGTAGACCGGTTGGAACAGCACCGGCTTCTTCGGCTGGCGCAGGAAGGCGCGAACGGTCATCGAAATCATGCCGCCCTTCGGTGGTAGCAACCGCCCGGTACGCGAGCGGCCGCCTTCGATGAAGTACTCCAGTGAATAACCGCCGGAAACGAGCTGCGCCACGTATTCGGTGAACACCGCCGAATACAGCGGATTGCCGCGGAAGCTGCGGCGCATGAAGAACGCGCCGCCCTTGCGCAGCAAGGTGCCGATCACCGGCAGGTTGAGATTGATGCCGGCCGCGATGTGCGGCGGCACGATGCCGCGCTCGTACAGCAGATACGACAGCAGCAAATAGTCCATGTGGCTGCGATGGCACGGCACGTAAACGACTTCGTGGCCGGGAGCCGCTTCCTTGAAGCGGTCCAGGTGATGCACCAGCACGCCGTCGTAGATGCGGTTCCACACATGCGACAACAGGAAGCTGGCCGAGCGCACCACCGGGTTGGAATAGTCCGCGGCGATTTCCCATGCGTACGCGTGAGCTTTCTTCCACGCGTCTTCTGCCTTGGAATTGTCGCGCCGGGCTTGGTCTGCAATGGCTTCGCGCACCGGGTCGGCAGCCAGCACCTGGTCCACCAGCAGGCGGCGAGTGGACAGGTCCGGCCCGATCACCGCTTCGCGGATACGGTGGAAGTGAGTGCGCAGCACGCGCGAGAGCTTGCGCACCGTGCGTTCCGGCGGCAGGTCTTCGGCGACGGCGTCGCGCAAGGACACCGGTGCCGCGAACCGGACGATCGTGCCGCGGCCGTTCAACAGAATGGCCAAGAGGCGACGGAAGCGGCCGACGATCGCCCAGTTTTCCGAGAACAGCACCGAAAACCAGCCGCTCTGCTTGTCCGGCGCGCGGCCGACGAAGATCGACACCGGCACCAACTGCACATCCAGGTTCGGATTGACGCGGTGCGCCTGCAAGAGGCGGGCGAGCGATCCGGAATGCGTCTTCGCGCTGCCGGTTTCGGGGATCAGTGCGCTGGCATTGCGGCGCGACAATGCCACGTAGGCACGTTTGCGCCCCAGCGGATCGCCCGGCACCGGCAGCGGCACCAGCGGTGAAGGCAGGCCGGCATCCCGGCAGGCGCGGTCCAGGATGAGCGCATTGGACAGCCCGTAGTCTTCCAGCACGTAACAGACCGGGCGCTCGTCGATCAGTTCGCGAGGGATTTCCGGTTCGATGTTCAGTGCCAGCCAGGGATCCGCCAGCCGGCTCAGCAGGCGTCCCCACCATGGGCGCTTGGCCGGTTTGGCGGGCACGGTCACGAGCGCCGACTTGGAAGGCGGCGTTGGCGGAGCGGGCGGGTCCGGAAAAGGCAGGGGATTTTGTTCAGACATCCGACGCATTATGGCCCAGCAACGTGGAGGTCTGGGAAGCGGGGGCGCCAAGCCGTGCGACGGGGCGGATCGTCAAGCTCTTGTGACTTTAGTGGATGAAGGCCGTCGTTTCCGCGAGGATCGGTGCGGATGCGCGCAAGGCGGGGCGAGCCTTGCCTTCAGCGAGCAGGCGATGGCGTGGGAGTGGCAGGCAACTCGGAAGCGGCGGCGGACATGGGTGCGGGAACCGCCAGCAACTGTTCCACATGGCGCAAGTAATCGCTCAGATACCAACGGCCGTCGCGCAGCTCCAGGCTGGCGATGGTGTCGATCTCCTGCCCACCCAGCGGATAGTGGATACGCACGGTCGCCTTGTCGCCCTTCTGTTCGACCAGGCCGGTGCGCAGGTCGGCGAGGCTGGCGTCCAGCGGCAAGCCGTAGCTGTCCGATACCGCCTTGGCTTCGGCGAAAAATGGGCTCAGCCGGCGCAGGCTGCCTTCCATGCCGGCGGCCGCCAGGTCTTCCTCGCTAGTCAAGCCGGTCTTGCGTGCCGCGATGGCCAGTCGCGCGATGGCCGCGCGTGCGTGTTGCGGATCGCCGAGCGGCGCCTCTCCCGCCCATTCGCTCAGCGCGCGGATGATCTGGGCGTAGTGGTCACGTTCTTCCGGGGTGTAGTTGCCTTCGTTCTTCACGTACTGCACGCCGAACAATCCCAGCGACCGGGCCGCGGCCTTGAGGTCGCGATCCTGGCGGGCGAACTGGCTATCGAATTGGCGTTGCAGCCGCCGTTCCGAATCCTTGGCCGCCAACACGGCGAGCATCGGCGCCAGCTTGTCCTCCAGCGGGAGCTCTGTCAGCGGCCAGCGACTACGGTTCTCGCGCCAGGCGACTTCCAGTTGGGCGTACTGGGCGGGCGGCACGGCTGTTCGGGCGAAGCCAACCAGGTCATTGGCCCGGACGTGATGTGCCAGCTGACGCACCGCGGCGGCTGGCTCACTGGCGGCGCCGGCGAGTTCGGCCGGCTCGCGCTTGCACGCGCTTATCGCCAACAGGGCGAACAGCGGCAAGGCCGCAAGACCCGATCTTTGCAAGGACAGACGTTTGAACATGACGCGGTGACTCCCCAGCCGACCCACATCTTTGCCGCAAGCCGCTCGCCGGGCAAGGGCAGGAATCTCATTCCCTCTCAGAACCTGTTCAAGTCTTGCTGCGCTTGCCATCTGGCGCGCCTGTGGTGCTCGTGTCCGGGTACCTGCGCTCCGGCTCCGCCACGCGCCGCCCGCATCAGGCGCGGGGCAGGCTCTGGATCGCCGCGACTGGGAACAGGTTCTCAGACACGCCCCCGCCCATAAAAAAAGAGGCCATGCTTTCTTGCGAAAGCAGAGGGCCTCTCAAATCCAGCCGAAGCCGGAGGACGATGTTGTGGCACATTTCCGGCCGAAGCCGGACGCGGCAAGACTACCGAGCCAGGTAATTTAATGCAATACCTGAATTATATGTATGTAACTATTTGATTTTTTTAAAAACAGTCCGCTATTTCGCGCTGAATAGCTTCGGCCGCCGCACGCGGATCAGCTGCCTGACTGATGGGCCGGCCCACCACAATGGCGTCGGCGCCCCGCCGGAAGGCCTCGGCCACGCCCACGGTTCTTTTCTGATCGTCGCCGACGGGCCCGCCCGGGCGGATGCCGGGGCAGACGATATCGAAGCCTGGCCCGGTTGCGGCGCGGATGACCCCGGCTTCCTGGCCGGACGCGATGACGCCATCGATGCCGGCCGCTTGCGCCGCCAGTGCGCGCTGGACGACGACTTGCTCCGGGGTCCCGTCGATACCCATCCGCTGCAGATCCGGGCCATCCATCGAGGTCAGCACGGTGACTGCCAGCAGCCGCAGTTCGCCACTGCGCGCCGCTGCAGCGGCCTCCATCATGCCGGCGTGCCAGCCGTGGATGGTGCAGTAGGTGACCGGCCAGCGCGACAGTCCACGGATCACGCCCGCCACCGTAGCGGGAATATCGAAGAACTTGAGATCCACGAATACGCGCTTGTCGCGTTTGGCCAAGGCGTCCAGCACGGCGAAGTACTCGCCGGAGGCCAGCAGTTCCATGCCGATCTTGTAGAACGCCACCGAGTCGCCCAGCCGCTCCACCCACGCCAGCGCGTCGGCGCCGCTCGGTGCATCGAGGGCGAAGATCAGGCGTTCGTGATTGCCAAGGCGCAAAGGCGCGCGCGCGCTCACGGCGCGTAGTCCAGGGCGTCGCGCTTGGACTGGCTGCGTGCCGCTGCTGGGAGCGCCCAGTCGTTGTTGAACAGCGCGGGCTCCCAAGAGCCGTAGGTCGGATTGGGCAGCATCCACCAACGCTCGCCAAACCAATCGGCGTATTCGTCATACAGCGGGTCGCGGCCGTCGCGGGTATTCGCCAGCACCTGCACGAAGTCGCCGATCTGGTCGCCGAACTGCATCAGCACCCGGTATTTCTGCCCGGCCAGCCTGCGGCGGCAATTCTTTTCCGAACCATTCTGTTCGCAGCCTTGCACGGTCGTGCCCAGGCCCAGGAATACGCTGTCGTCCGGTACCGGCAAGCCCGCGGCGCGCAAATTGGCCAACGTGGCGTCCTTCAAATGCACGGCTCGGTTGGACACGTACAGGATGGTCACGCCCTTCGCGCTGGCGGCCTTGGCGAAATCGACCACGCCCGGCAGCGGTTTGGCTTTCTTTTCAGCGACCCACTGGTCCCAGCTCACTTCGTCGTATTCCTTGCCGTCGCGAATCAGCCGCGCTTGATAGGGCGAGTTGTCCAGCACGGTTTCGTCCACGTCCATGATCACCGCTGGCTTCAGCCCGGCGATGCTGTTGCCGCGCTCGTCCGGCACCAGCGCATCCCAGTTCTTTTCCTTCAGCGCCGCATCCAGATGATCGGCGGCCGCACGATAGGTTTGCTCGCTGAGCGCTTTGTACTCCACCGAGGTCTGCACCCAGGCGACGGCGTTGAGATTGTCGTGGGAACTGCTGGCGCCGGTCACCGGAGCGGCGGCCGGCGCGGCCGCTCCGGGTGCTTCAGTGCGCTTGCAGGCGGATAGGGCGAAGGCAGTACAGGCGGCGAGTACAAGCAGGCGCATGGTCGATTCTGGAGATGAAAACCTGCGCAGTTTACCGGCTGAAAATGAAATCGCGTCAATTTGGCGCAATGCGGGTGGGCTATCCTGACGCGCTATAACAGGGAGAAGACCTTATGGAAACCGCCAGCGAGACCTCGCGTGACCTGCCGCTACTGACCGTCAACGAAGCGCGTCTGTTGGGATGCCTGATCGAGAAAGAGGCCACGACGCCGGATACCTATCCACTGACCGTCAATTCAGCCCAATCGGCTGCCAACCAGAAAACGGCGCGCGATCCGGTGATGTCGCTCGATACCGGCGAGGTGAACCACACCTTGCGTCAACTGGAGCAAAAGGCGCTGGCACGGCAGGTGTTTTCCACGCGAGCCGAGCGCTACGAACACCGGACCGGCACCTATTTCGGGCTGCCGAAGCAGCAAGTGGTGTTGATAGGTTTATTGCTGCTGCGCGGGCCGCAGACCGCGCCTGAACTGCTGGCGCGCAGCGAGCGGCTATTCAAATTCGCCGATATCGAAGACCTCCGCCATCACCTCGACAGGTTGATCCAGCGCCAGCCCGCGTTGGCGGTGCAAATTCCCCGTGGCCCAGGACAGCGCGAAGATCGCTACATGCACTTGTTGAATGGCCCGGTGGACGTCGAGGCGATCGCCGCACGAGCGTCGGCTGGTTCGATGGCGTCGGCGGCGTCGCCGGAACTGGAGGAGCGACTACAGGCATTGGAAGCCGAAGTGGCTGAACTGCGCGAGCAACTTGCGCAGCTGCAGACTCGCTTGGGCGAATAGTTCGGGGCAACGCCCCGACGCTTCACCGACTTCAGGAGTCCAGTGCGTTTGGTGTGCGCACCAGCAGATCCGTCACGCCGACATCCGCACCTGCTTGCGACAGCAGCGTGGTGACCTGCCCGCGGTGATGGGTCTGGTGATTGAAGAAATGTGCCAGCACATCGGACACGACGCGTCGCGCCGCCACGCCCTGCATGCTGGTGTAATCCAGTGCCGATCCCAGCATCGCTTCGTCCAGTGAATCGGTCCACGCCAGAATGATCTGGTCCAATCGTTCCCGTTGTTCGCGCAGTTGCGCCAAGTCGGGATAAGGCATCGCATCCAGCGCGGATGGCGTGGGAATGTCATCCAATGACGCCAAGGCTTCAGGATGCGACGGATGCGCGCGGAATCGCTTGAGCCAGATCGTATCGGCGACAACCAGGTGATTCAGTGTGCCCAGGATGGATTTGAAGAACGCACCGCGGTCTGCGATCAAAGCCTCATGTGGCAGCTTCGCCGCGGCGTCGTAGAGTTTGCGATTCATCCACTGGTTGTAGTCGGCGAGGAGCGCGTAATGAGAATGCATGGACATGATGGTTACGGTTCCTCAAAGCTCGGCTATCTGCAACGAGACCTGTTTGCCGTTCGCCAGCCATTCCCGCCCGACTTCGCGAAAGCCATAGCGCGCATGAAAACGCTGGGACACCTCGTTGAGCGGCTCCGAATAAAACTCGCAAACCACCTTCGCAATACCGGCGGCACGCGCGAACGCAAACAGATCGTCGTACAACGCCGCGCCGTATCCGCGTCCTTGCCGGGTCGCCGAGACCGCGATCCTGTCGATGTAAAGAAAGCGGTCGTAGCGTTCGGAGAACCAGCGATAGTTGGGACTGTCGTAGTCGGCACTTTCGCGGAAGACCAGCAGGAAGGCGCCGACGCCGTCATCGTCCACCGCGATACGGTGGTAGGCGGCTTGTGTATCCAGCTGGCGCAGCCTCTCGGCGTCCATCGGACTCAGTAGATGTTCGGATTCCAGATTCAGGGCGAGGATCGCCGCATGATCGGTATCGACCGCGTCGCGGATGGTCGTGGTGTTCATCGTGACGTACTCCTGCTGCCTCAAGGCGCCTGCTGTCTCAAGACGATATGTTCAAAGGCCGGGACGCATCATCCATCCAGCAATGCTTGAATGGCCGACAGGCCCGCGCTCGCTCTTTCTTTCTTGCGTGCCGCATCGGCCACCGGGTCGGCGCCATCGCGCTGCAACTCCGTTTGCGGCAACTCGTCCAGGAACCGGCTGGGCTGCAGGCGCATCCGCTCGCCGAAGCGCCGCGTTTCGCGGTTGTAGCTCAGCCACAACGCTTCCTTTGCGCGCGTGATGCCGACGTACATCAAGCGACGTTCCTCGGCCAGATTGCCTTCTTCCAGGCTGGCTTCGTGCGGCAACGTGCCGTCCTCGCAGCCGATGATGAAGACATAGCGGAATTCCAGGCCCTTGGCCGCATGCAGGCTCATCAGCCGCACTTGGTTACCGCCGTCGTCCTTGTCGTTGCGCGACAGCAAAGCCAGTTGCGCAGCCAGATCGCCGGCGCTACTGCCGCGGGGGCCGCCTTCGAACCAGTCCGCCAGTTCATCCAGGTTGGCACGCCGGCGGGCGAAGGAAGCGTCATCCTTGCACTGCGCGCGAAGTTCCGCGAGCAGGCCCGAACGTTCGCTCAGGCGCTTCACCAGTTCGGCCGGCGGTAGCTCGTCGGCGTGATGGCGAAGATCGCGAACGATATCGTTGAACGCGCTGAGTCCGTTCGCCGCCCGTGGCGGCAATGCCTTCAACGCGCCCATCGACTCGGCGGCGCGCGACATCGGCATGTGGGCGTGCTGGGCCATTTCCGCCAGCTTGGCCAACGACGTGGCGCCGACTTCGCGCTTGGGCGACTGCACCGCGCGCAGGAACGCCGCATCGTCATCGGGATTCACCAGCAACCGCAGCCATGACAGTGCGTCTTTTACTTCCTGACGTTCCAGGAAAGCCGTGCCCCCGGTCAGATGGTAAGGAACGCGCACCAGCTGCAACGCTTTTTCCAGAGGGCGCGACTGATGATTGCCGCGGAACAGGATGCAGAAATCGCTCCATGGCGCACCGCGCGCGGTATTCAGGAAGGCGATTTCTGCTGCGATGCGCTCGGCTTCGTGCTCGTTGTCGCGGCATTCCCAGATGCGGATACGTTCGCCATCGGGCTGGTCGCTCCAGAGTTTCTTCGGGTGCTCGTGCGGATTGTTGGCGATCAGCGTATTCGCCGCGCGCAGCACGCGATTGCTGCAGCGGTAGTTCTGCTCCAGCTTGATGATCTCGAGCTTGGGGTAGTCCTTGGCCATCTGCAGCAGGTTGTCGGGATTGGCGCCGCGCCACGCGTAGATGCTCTGGTCATCGTCGCCCACGCAGGTGAAATCGCCGCGCGTACCGGCCAACATCTTGAGCAGGCGGTATTGCGCATCATTGGTGTCCTGGCATTCGTCGACCAGCAGGTAGCCGATGCGTTCGCGCCAGCCAGCGGCGATTTCCGCATTGCCTTCCAGGATCTGCACCGGCAGGCGGATCAGGTCGTCGAAGTCGACGGCATTGAACGTGGATAGCCGCGCCTGGTAGCGCGCGTACAGCTGCGCCGCTTCCCGCTCGCGCGTGGTCTGCGCGGCCGCCATGGCTTCTTCCGGCGAAAGCCCGGCGTTCTTGGCGCGCGAGATCAGTCCTTTGGCCGCTTCCACCGCATCAGGCTTGGCGCCGGTCATCAGATCCTTCAGCTGGGCGGCGCTGTCATCGGCATCGAAGATCGAAAAGCCGCGCTTCAAGCCAGCAGCGGCGTGTTCGATCTGCAGGAACTTCAGCCCCAGCGCGTGGAAGGTGCAGATGGTCAGCCCTTCGGCAGCATCGCCCTTGATGCGCTTGCTGACACGCTCGCGCATTTCCTTGGCGGATTTGTTGGTGAAGGTGATGGCCGCGATGCGCTTGGCCGGGATGCGCCCGGACGAGATCAGATGCGCGATCTTTTCCACGATCACCCGCGTCTTGCCGCTGCCGGCACCAGCCAGCACCAAGAGGGGGCCGTGGGTATGCGCAACGGCGGCGCGTTGGGGGGGGTTGAGACCGTGCATCGTGTCGTCCGCGAGGGCAGGCATTGTAGCGGACGGCGCGGGCCATTCCAGGCACTCCAGGCGCTAAAATCGCCGGATGGCCAAACTCTATTTCTACTATTCGGCGATGAATGCCGGAAAGACCACCACGTTGTTGCAATCCGCACACAACTACCGCGAGCGCGGGATGCGGGCGGCAATCCTGACACCCCGGCTGGACCATCGCGCCGGAAGCGGCACGGTGGCGTCGCGGATTGGGTTGAGTGCTCAAGCCGTGACCTTCGAGCGCGAGACCGATCTGGAGGCGGTGATACGGGCCGACATCGCCGCGCAAGGCAAGCTGCATTGCGTGTTGGTGGACGAGGCGCAGTTCCTCAGTCGCGCGCAGGTATGGCAGCTTAGCGAAGTGGTCGACGAGTTGGGCATTCCGGTGCTTTGCTATGGCTTGCGCACGGATTTCCGCGGCGAATTGTTCGAAGGCAGCCAGTATCTGCTGGCCTGGGCCGATGAGCTGATAGAGATAAAAACCATCTGCCACACCGGCAAGAAAGCCACGATGACCGTGCGTGTCGATGAGCGTGGCCACGCCGTGCAGGAAGGGCCGCAAGTGGAGATCGGCGGCAACGAACGCTACGTGTCGGTCAGCCGCGCGGAGTACAAGAAAATCGCACGCGGCGAAGGACGTATCGATCCGCTGCAGGCGCCGCTCCCGTTTGCGTAGGCTGATCAGTCAACCACAACGCATCCGAAGTTGCTCGGCTTCGCGGGGAATCAGTCCGCCATTTGGCTGGGCTACCCGCAATTCCGCGATCAGCGCATCCAGGTCTCGTTTGGCGCGGTCGCGTTCGCCGTTGCCGCAGCGGATTTCCGCGGCGTAGGTGCGGGCGCGCCAGCGTAGTTTGGGAGCTTCGCTGCCATCTCCCGGCGTCTTTGCCAGTGCATCCAACTGCGCCAGCGCTTCCGCCGATCCGCCGTGCTTGGCCAGGTAGCGCGCCAGCGAGAGTTCTGCGAACAACGTGCGAGGATGCCCGGATCCATAGCCGACGCGGGTGAGCTTGAGCGCAAGGTCGAAGTGCTCCATCGCGCCTTCGCCATCGCCCTTCGCCGCAAGTACCTCGCCGATCATGCGATCGGTATCGCCCACCAGGGGATGGCTGGCGCCGAACAAGGCGGCGCGCAAGCGGCGCGATTCGTTCAGTGCGGCCAATGCTTCGTCCTCTCGGCCGGCGCTGTGCAGGACCATGCCGTAGTTGAACAGGCCGCCCGGCAGTTGCTGGACACTGTCGGGCCCGCGCCAGATATCCACTGCGCGCCCTATCCGTTCGATAGCGGCTTTTGCGTCGCCGCGTTCCCAAGCCAGGATGCCCAGCGAATTCCAGCTGGACGCCGATTCGCGGTGTGCGGGTCCTTGTGCGGCGATGGTCAGGTCGTGCAGCTTGCGTATCTGTTCCTCGGCTTCGTCAAAACGGCCCAGATCGATGTGCACCGCAGCCATCTGGCGGCGGACGGCAATGGTGTTCGGATGTTGTGGGCCGTGGATATCGTTGGCCAACGCCAGTGCGCTGTCGAGTGTCTTCAGCGCGGTCTGGGTCTCGCCACGATTGCGATACAGGACGGCCAGACTGCGCTGGATATCGACGGTGGATGGATGGCGGTCTCCCGCATGCCGCTGCAGATGAGCCAGCGCTTCGCCATATCGACGGATCGCGCCTTCGGAATTGCCCGAGTCGCTGTCCAGCGTGGCCAGATCCAGCATGTTCTCGGCCACACCGGTTTCGTCTTTCAGGTCGCGGCGAATGGCTAGTGAGCGTTCGAACAACGGACGTGCGGCCTGGCGTTCGCCAACCGCGCGCCGGCAGCGGCCATTCTGGGATAGGAATTCCGCTGTTTGCTGAGGCAGCTGCAACAACATGCGCGACGCTTGCGACTCGAGTGGCGCCATCAATGCGAGGCATTCCCGCGATCGCCCCAGCAGTCGCAATACGCGCCCGCGCTGGATGACCGATTCCAAGCGCAGACTCTGCGGTACCGCATCCAGACCGACCAGTAAACGGCTTTGCTTTTCCAGCAGGGCGTTCGCTTCCCGGTAGTCGCCCAGGCCGATGCGCAGCCGTGCGATCACCCCCAGGAGCTCGGCGTGCGCCAGCGGCTGATGGGCCAGTTCGTGTTCGCCGCGGCGCTCGCCGGCGGACAACAATTCCCGCACATCGAACGCGTTGCCCTGTTGCGCGGCACCGGCGTTGTCGAACAAGCCGATGACGAAATCCTGCATGGCTTGCGCGCGCGTGGCTTCACGCACCGCTTGCTGTCCCTGCCAGATGCTGACGCCCAGTGCGGACAGCAGTACCAGCGTCGCAAAACTGCCCGCCGCCAGTGACCAGCGGTGGCGTGACAGATATTTGCCGGCGCGGTAACCCAAGGTCTGCCGACGCGCGTGCACCGGCCGGCCTTTCAGGTGGCGCTGCAGATCCAATGCCAGCGCTTCCACCGACGGATAACGCTGTTCCGGCGGCTTCTCCAGCGTCTTCAGCAGGATGGCGTCCAGATCGCCGGCAAGCCGCCGCGCATTGCGTCGGGTTTCCAGGCATTGGGTACGGCCGCCATCGGGCCCGCGCTGCGCGGCCACCGAAGGTTTGAGCGGCTCGACCGCAAGAATGGCTTCTTCCCACTCCGCGTCGGTCTGCCTGCGCAGGCGATAAGGCTTGGTGCCCGCCAGCAGTTCGTACAGCACCACGCCCAGCGAATACACGTCGGTCATGGCGGTAACCGGTTCGCCGCGTACCTGCTCCGGCGCCGCGTAGTGCAGGGTGAAAGCGCGCACCTCCGAGCGTGGATGGGCCGGCACCGGCTCGGGGTCGTCCAGCAGCTTGGCGATGCCGAAATCCAGCAGCCGCACCTGGCCGTCGGGAGTCACCAGGATGTTGGAAGGCTTGAGGTCGCGGTGAACGATCAGATTGGCATGCGCATGACTGACCGCTTCGCAGACCTGCAGGAACAGGTCCAAGCGTGCGTCCAGCGACAGCTTGCGGGCCTCGCTGTAGTCGGTGATCGGCACGCCTTGCACGTATTCCAGCGCCAGGTAAGGCTGGCCCTCGCTGCCGATGCCGGCATTCATCAGTCGTGCGATGTTGGGATGCGCCAACCGTGCCAGGATTTCGCGTTCGCGAGTGAAGCGCAGACGCAAATTGGGATCGGCCAATCCCGGCCGCAGCAGCTTCAGCGCGACCAGGTGGTGATACATGCCATCAGCGCGGGTGGCCAGCCACACCATGCCCATGCCACCTTCGCCCAGTATCGACTCCAGCCGGTACGGACCCATCATGGTGCCGGCTTGCAGCTGCCCGGGGTGATCCATCAACGGCTGCCCCATGAACTCTTCGCTGCCGTCTTCCAGCGCCAGCAATTTTTCCAGCTCCTCGGCCAACGCGGGATCTTCGGCGCGCAGGATGCTCAACCGCTGCGCGCGCGCGGGCGGTTCCAGTTCCAGCAGTACGTCCAGCAGAGGGGACAGGCGTTGCCAGCGCTCAACGTCCATGTGGGCTACCCGGTTTGGAGCGGGTTACGCACATGGGGATGAGGTGCAAGAGTGCATGGCACTGCGACCGCCACTTTCGTGCTCATCCCCAACTTCATGACAGGCCTAGTCTTCCTGCATCGCAGCAAGCAGGAACAGACGGGCTTTCTGCCAGTCGCGGCGAATGCTGCGTTCGGAACGTTGCAGCAGCTCGGCGATTTCCAGCTCGGACAAACCGGCGAAGTAGCGCAGTTCGACGACCTTGGCGAGACGCTCATCGGCTTGCGCCAATTGGTCCAGGCCGGCGTTGAGCGCCAGCAGGTTTTCGTCCACACGAATGCCGCCTTCCACTTCCTCCGGAATATCGGCCACGCGCTTGAGATCACCGCCACGCTTGCGCGCCAGGCGGCTGCGCGCGTAGTCGACGACCACGCTGCGCATCGACGAGGCGGCGTAGGCGAAAAAGTGCGCGCGGTCTTCGAACTTGGCGTTGCCGCCGGTGCCGATGAGCTTCAGGTAGGACTCGTGCACCAGGGCGGTGGCGTCCAGTGTGTAGCCATGCTGGCCCGACAGCTGCCGGCGCGCCATGGTGTGCAGTTCCTGGTAAAGCGTGGACAGCACACGGTCCAGCGCGGCACGGTCCCCTTTGCGGGCCGAGTCCAGCCAGAGCGTGATATCGGATGAGTCGGCCATCTGTTTCCCCTCGACGCCAGGGCCAGAATATAGCGGTAAACCTGACGTCTGCGTATCGGCTGATAGGGACGGAGACGATTGTCCTATGGCCAAGCGAGGGTCATCGCTGGCAGTGGCCGCACCAGACGGTGGCGCGCTGACCGATGCTGGCTTGTTTCAATGGCCGGCCGCATTGGCGGCAAGGTTCGCCGCCGCGGCCATAGACCAGGAGTTCCTGTTCGAAGTATCCCGGAGCGCCGTCCGGGCTGATGAAGTCGCGCAGGGTGGTGCCGCCGCGGATGATCGCGTTGGCCAGGATCGCCTTCACGGCGTCCGCCAGGGCGGCGTAGCGCTCGCGCGAGACCTTCCCCGCCGCACGCAGCGGGGATATGCCGGCGCGGAACAGGCTTTCGGCCGCATAGATATTGCCTACGCCCACCACCACCGCCTGATCCATCAGGAAGGTCTTCACCGGTGCCTTGCGACCGCGGCTGAGTGCGAACAGATAGTCGCCATCAAAGTCGTCGGACAACGGCTCCGGCCCCAACCCTTGCAGCAGCGGATGTACCTGCCCCTGCGGCTGCCACAGCAGACTGCCGAACCGGCGCGGATCGTTGAAGCGCAGTACCCGGCCGGAGCTGAGCGCGACGTCGACGTGGTCGTGCGCGCTGACTGGCGTGCTGGCGGGTAGCACCCGCAGGCTGCCCGACATGCCCAGATGCAGCAGCGCGCTGCCGGTGTCCGCTTCCAGCAGCAGGTACTTGGCGCGCCGGTGCACCGCGGCGATGCGCTGGCCGGGCAGCTCACGCGCGATCTCTGGCGGGATTGGCCAGCGCAGGTCGGGCCGGCGCAGCGTCACGCCGCTGACGCGCTTGCCTTCGACATGCGGCGCCAGACCTCGGCGGGTGGTTTCGACTTCGGGTAGTTCGGGCATGGAGAGCCGGGAATGGGGAAGTGGAAAAGCAGAAAAGCGAAAGCGGGCGTGCGTCAGTGATGGCTGGCGTAGAAGCGGTCTTCTTCGCGGCGGATGTGTAATGGCCCGCCGTAGGCGAACGAAAGGTTTTCGGAAGTGAGCGTGTCTTCGCGTGAGCCGTCCGCGACGACGCGCCCTCCGCGCAACAGCACGACCCGGCCGATTTCCGGGACGATCTCTTCGATATGGTGGGTCGCCAGCACCAGGGTGACGCCTTGCCGCGCCAGCTCGCGCAGCAAGCTCAGGAAATGCTGCTGCGAAACCAGGTCCAGTCCGGTGGTGGGTTCGTCCAGCAGCAAGGCCCGCGGACGGTGCACCAAGGCGCGCGCAATCAGCACCCGTCGCGTTTCACCGGTGGAAAGTTCGGCCAGGTAGCGATCGGCGAGCGCTACAGCGTCCATCCGCGCCAATGCGCCACGGGCGCTAGCGTGCATCTCCGGCGTGGGTTCGCAGTCCGGTGGCAGCACGAAAGTGGCGAAGTAACCGCTCAGCACGGCGTCCATCACCGTCAGCTGCGGCATATCCAGCAGGTCGCGGGTAAGGTCGCCGGTCACTACGCCCAGTTGCGTACGCAATTGACTGACGTTCCAGCGCGCCAGGCCCAGCACTTTTACCGGTGTCTCGCCTTCGCGCGCCAAGGGGTACAACTCGCGATTGATCAGCTTGATGAAGCTGGATTTGCCACAGCCGTTTGGGCCCAGCAACGCCGTGTGCTGGCCAAGTGCGATCCGCAGCGATAGCTCATGCAGCGCTACCGCCGAACCCCGCACCACCGTGGCGCGATCCAGTTCGATCAAAGGAGAAGAAACGTGCGAAAGCGCGGGATCTGTGGAGGAGGGCATTTGATTCTGTTGTGAGGAAATAGGTGCCGGTCGTCTGCTTCCATAGCCAGTAGCGCGGCACATTCACATGCACTCACACGGCCTGAATACCATACGCTGGCGACGGGTGAAGTTTGACCTGTCAAACGCCATTATTATGCGGCTGGCCCCCACTGATCCGCGCTGGCGCCTTTGCCCTGGAGCTCCTGCAATGCCTGATTCACTGTACAACTTCCTCATCGGGGGCCTGGCGGGTCTCGGTTGGGCCGGCCTGCTGGTCGTGTTGCTGGTTTTCACCCAGCTGACTATCTTCTCGGTGACGTTGTATCTGCACCGCAGCCAGGCGCATCGCGGCGTCGATTTCCACCCGCTGCTCAATCATTTCTTCCGTTTCTGGACCTGGCTCACCACGTCCATGATCACCAAGGAATGGGTCGCCATTCATCGCAAGCATCACGCGAAGGTGGAAACCGAGGAAGACCCGCATAGCCCGCAGTTCAAGGGCATCAAGAATGTGTTCTGGCGCGGCGTCGAGCTGTACCGTGAAGCGCGCTGGCAGCGGGCCGACATCGAACAATACGGCAAGGGCGCGCCGGACGATTGGCTGGAGCGTCACCTGTATACGCCGCATGCCACGATGGGGCCTACCGCGCTGTTGTTCATCAATTTCGCGCTGTTCGGCATCCCCGGTATCACCCTCTGGGCGATCCAGATGGCGTGGATTCCGTTCTGGGCCGCCGGCGTGGTTAATGGCCTGGGCCATTGGTGGGGCTACCGCAATTTCGAATCCGCCGACACCTCCGCTAATCTCACGCCGTGGGCGGTGTGGATTGGCGGCGAAGAACTGCACAACAACCATCACGCCTTTCCCAGTTCCGCGCGCTTCTCGATGCGCCGCTGGGAGTTCGACATCGGTTGGGCGATGATCAAAGGCCTGGAGAAGGTCGGACTGGCGAAGGTGCTGCGCGTCGCGCCCACTCTGGACATTCGGCCGAACATCTCGGTGCCCGATACCGACACGTTGAAAGCGTTGCTTTCACATCGCTTCCTCGCCATGACCGACTACCAGCGCAACGTGCTGAAGCCGGCATTGAAAGAGGAAGCCGCCCTGGCCGGTGCGAAGCTGCGCAAGCTGCTGCCACGTCGCTTGCGCAAGGGACTGGTCGACGATGGCCGCTGGTTGAAGCCGGATGCACGCGAGCAGTTGCAGCGCTGGGTATCTCAGCGGCCGCGCATTCGCACACTGGTCGAATATCGCGCCAGCCTCGCCGCCTTGCTGGAAGCGCGCAGCAATGACGCGAGCGAGCGGCTGAAGCAGTTGCAGGCCTGGTGCCATGAGGCCGAAGCCAGCGGCATCCGCGTGCTGCAGGATTATTCCGCGCGCTTGAAGGGTTACGCGTTGGCGGCGCATTGATGCCGCCTCCTAGCCGAAATGCTCGCGATCACGGTAGGACCGCCGTCTCGGCGCGAGCTTTTGCATTGTTGGATAAAAAGCTCACGCCGGGACGGCGCTCCTACGTCGTAGGTTTGTTGATTTTCCTGCCGATCGCGGCGATGGCTCAGGTCAACGCCACCAGCGACTATCTGGCGCGCATGGACAACGACCACGATGGCCGCGTTGGCCCGACCGAATTCCTTGACTGGATGAGTTACGCCTTCGATGCGCGCGACAGCAACCGCGATGGCGTGCTCAGCGCCGATGAGCTGCCGGGTGGCCGTGGACAATCCATCACCCGCGATCAGCACCGCGAGCGGTTAGCCGCCACGTTCAAGAAGCAGGACACGAATGGCGACGGATACCTCAGCGCCAGGGAGCTGGCGGCGCCACCGCAATGATGTCCGCACCCACCAGGTAGGAGCGCCGTCCCGGCGCAAGCTTTTTGCTTCTACCGCGATCCGGCAGCAAGAGCTCGCGCCGGGACGGCGCTCCTACAAAAAGCGAAGGTCGCTCGGCAGCAGCCAGGCATCTCCCCGCCGGCATCACCTCTCGTAGAGCGGAGCTTGCTCCGCTGCTTTTCGATCGAGCATTCCGAGCAAGAGCAGCGGAGCAAGCTCCGCTCTACGAGAAAAGCTTCAGCTTCCTGCCGGCATCAACAGCAACAGCAATCCGCCCAGCACGATCCGGTACACCGCGAAGCCGGTGAAACGGTGCGCCTTGATGTAGCCCAGCAGCCATTTCACTACGACAAAACCGGTGGCCGTTGCCGCTGCGAAGGCCAGGCCCACGGCCGCCCAGTTCTCCTGGCTCACATCGCCTTCCATCAGCAGTTCCAGGAACGCATAGCCGCTCGCGGCGAACATGGTGGGGATGCCGACCAGGAACACGAACTCCGTAGCGGCAGAGCGGCGGCTGGTGCCCGCCAGCATCGCCATGAAGATCGCCGCCGCCGAACGCGAGGTGCCGGGGAATACGCCCGCCACCACCTGCGCCAGCCCGACCAGTACGGCCACTTTCCAGGTGATCTGCCATTGGTCGTCGCCACGGCGTTCGGCGAAATGCTCCGCCACCAGCATCCATACGCCGCCCAGGATCAGTGCCCAGGCTATTGGCGTGACCGTCTCGGGCAACTCCCAGCCGGCCAGCCGCACCGGCAATCCCACCAGCGCCGTCACCAGGAACGCGACGATGAGCTTGGCCACGTAGTCGCGGTTGGCCGCATCGCGCCAGCCTGTGGCCAGATCCCACAGGCGCTGCCGGAACACCAGCGTGATCGCCAGGATGGCGCCGGCCTGGATGACGATGTTGAAGAAGTCCGAGCGCGCGCCCAGCCAGTGCTGGACGATCAGAAGGTGGCCGGTGCTGGAGATCGGGAGGAATTCAGTAAGGCCCTCGATGATGCCGAGCAGCAGGGCGGCAAGAAGATCGGTCATGGACAAGTCGGTTGGGGGTCGAGGCTTTCAAGGATAGAGGAAAACTGTTGCGCCCCAGATTGGGGATCAATAGTGGGATGTTGAACCACAATGGTGCAAAATCGTTGTTACATTTGGTCAGCACGCCAACAAAATCAATGAGTTATTGGTTCCATGAGGTTGGCACGTCCCTTGCTCTCAAGCAGGCACGTTCATATCCAACCTGAGGTTCCAAGATGTCTGCGGACAATGTTGAAAAGCTGATCAAGGACAACAAGGTCGAATTCGTCGACCTGCGCTTTGCCGATGTTCGGGGCGTGCAGCACCACGTGACTTTCCCGGCCAACATCGTGGAGCCTGCCCTGTTCGAAGACGGCAAGATGTTCGACGGCAGTTCGATCAGTGGCTGGAAAGGCATCAACGAATCCGACATGGTGCTGCTGCCGGACCCCAGCACCGCGTATCTGGACCCCTTCTCCGCCGACCCCACCGTCATTCTGGTGTGCGACGTGCTGGACCCGGCCACCATGCAGAGCTACTCGCGCTGCCCGCGCGGCGTCGCCAAGCGCGCCGAGTCCTACCTGAAGTCCAGCGGCATTGCCGACCAGGCGTTCTTTGGTCCGGAGCCGGAATTCTTCATCTTCGATTCGGTGCGCTACGCCAATGAAATGGGCAACACCTTCTTCAAGATCGATTCCGAAGAAGCGGCCTGGAACAGCGGCACCAAGTACGAAGGCGGCAACAGCGGCTATCGCCCCGGCGTGAAGGGCGGTTACTTCCCGGTGCCGCCGGTCGACTCGCTGCACGACATCCGCGCGGAGATGTGCAAGACGCTGGAGCAGATCGGCATCGAAGTCGAAGTGCACCATCACGAAGTGGCTACCGCCGGCCAGTGCGAGATCGGCACCAAGTTCAACTCGCTGGTCAAGAAAGCCGACGAGCTGCTGGCCATGAAGTACATCATCAAGAACGTGGCGTTCCGCAACGGCAAGACCGCGACCTTCATGCCGAAGCCGATCGTCGGCGACAACGGCAGCGGCATGCACGTGCACCAGTCGCTCGCCAAGGGCGGTACCAACCTGTTCACCGGTGACGGCTATGGCGGCCTGTCGCAGATGGCGCTGTGGTACATCGGCGGCATCTTCAAGCACGCCAAGGCGATCAACGCGTTCGCCAACTCGGGTACCAACAGCTACAAGCGTCTGGTTCCGGGTTTCGAGGCGCCGGTGATGCTGGCTTACTCGGCGCGCAACCGCTCGGCGTCGTGCCGCATTCCGTGGGTGTCCAATCCGAAGGCGCGCCGCATCGAGATCCGCTTCCCGGATCCGCTGCAGACCGGCTACCTCACCTTCACCGCGTTGATGATGGCCGGCCTGGACGGCATCAAGAACCAGATCGACCCGGGCGCACCGAGCGACAAGGATCTGTACGACCTGCCGCCGGAAGAAGAGAAGAACATCCCGCAGGTTTGCTCCAGCCTGGATCAGGCCCTGGAAGCGCTGGACACGGATCGCGAGTTCCTCAAGGCCGGCGGCGTGATGAGCGACGACTTCATCGACGGCTACATCGCACTGAAGATGCAGGAAGTGACCAAGTTCCGCGCGGCTACCCACCCGTTGGAATACCAGCTGTATTACGCGAACTGATCGAAGCAACCGCTTCAGCCGAGTTCTTGCGGCGATGGCGACGGCCCACCCCTCCCACCCGTCGCCATCGCCGCACCCTCACCCCGGCTGGGGAGCCGGGGCAACACCGCAAGACCCATCTGTTATCGCGTCATGGAGATCGCAACAGCCCACGGGGAACACCAGGAGAGATTCATGAACCGCACCTCCCTCCCACGTCATCCGTTCTCGCCGCAAGTCACCGCGGTGGCAACGGCTGCGGTTCGTGCATCGCTTCGCACCGACATCGTGAGCGCCAGGGGGTTGCGCACGCAGGTGTACTGAACTTGCCGGCCGGCGTTGGCCGGCCGGTTCCATCCACCATCGGGGTATGCGCATGAAACTGATCACCGCCATCATCCGGCCGTTCAAGCTTGACGAGGTACGAGAATCCTTGTCGCAAGCGGGCGTGTCCGGCATCACCGTCACTGAAGTCAAAGGCTTCGGTCGGCAAAAGGGCCACACCGAGCTCTACCGCGGCGCCGAGTACGTCGTCGATTTCCTGCCCAAGATCAAGATCGAAACCGTCGTCACCGACGAGCGCCTGGATGCCGTCATCGAGGCCATCCAGCAAGCCGCCGGCACCGGCAAGATCGGCGACGGCAAGATCTTCGTCACTACCATCGATCAGGTCATTCGCATCCGCACCGGCGAAGTCGGCGCGGACGCACTTTAAACCTCGGAGCCCTACATGAAGACTCGACTGTTCTCCGGGTGGAAAACCCGTGCACAAATGTTGTGCCTGGCCGCGCTATGCGGCGTGATGGCGGCTGGTGTTGCAGTGAACGCGGTGGCGCAAGACGCTGCGGCTGCGCCAACTACCGATGCACCCGCCGTGGCCGAAGCCGCTCCCACTCCTGCCACGGACGCCGCCGCATCAGCTGCTGCGCCACCGCCTGCCGAAGCGGCTGCTGCCGAACCTGCCGCTGAAGAAGCGGCGCCTGCTCCTTCCATCAGCAAACCTGACACCGTGTGGGTACTGATGTCCGCGGCGCTGGTGATCTTCATGACGCTGCCCGGGCTCGCGCTGTTCTATGGCGGCCTGGTGCGTTCGAAGAACGTGCTGTCGATCCTGGTGCAGAATCTGGCGGTGTTCTCGCTGGTCGCCGTGCTCTGGGCGCTATACGGCTACAGCGTGGCCTTTACTGAAGGCACGCCGTTCTTTGGTGGCTGGGATCGCCTGTTCGCCAAGGGACTGGACGCCGCGTCCATCGGGGCGACGTTCACCAAGGGCGTGTACATCCCGGAGCTGGCGTTCTTCGTGTTCCAGGGCGCATTCGCCTGCATCACTTGTGCACTGATCGTCGGCGCCTTCGCCGAGCGCGTGAAGTTCGCCGGCGTGATGCTGTTCACCGTGCTGTGGTTCACCTTCGCCTATCTGCCGATGGCGCACATGGTGTGGTTCTTCCCCGGCCCGGATGCATTCACCGACGCCGATGCCGCGACCGCCGCGCTGTCCAAGTCCGGTTTCCTGTTCGCCAAGGGCGCGCTGGATTTCGCCGGTGGCACCGTGGTGCACATCAATGCCGCGATCGCGGGCCTGGTGGGCGCATTCGTGATCGGCAAGCGCACGGGCTACGGGCGTGAGGCGATCAAGCCGCACAACCTGACCCTGACCATGGTCGGTGCTTCGATCCTGTGGTTCGGCTGGTTCGGCTTCAACGCCGGTTCTGCGCTGGAAGCGGGCGGCGTGGCGGCTATCGCCTTCGTCAACACCTTCCTGGCCACGGCCGCGGCGGTAGTGGCGTGGACGCTGGTGGAATGGATCACCAAGGGCAAGCCGTCGCTGCTGGGTGCGGCATCGGGTGCGGTGGCCGGTCTGGTTGCCATCACGCCGGCGGCGGGTTTCGTCGGCCTCAACGGCGCACTGGCCATCGGCGCCATCGCCGGCGTGCTGTGCCTGTGGGGCGTGAATGGCCTGAAGCGGATGCTCGGCGCTGACGACAGCCTGGACGTGTTCGGCGTGCATGGCGTGGGCGGTATCACCGGTGCGTTGCTGACCGGCGTGTTCGCGGCCCCGTCGCTGGGCGGTGCAGGCATCTGGGACTACGTGACCGAGACCGCGCTGACCGAGTACTCCATCGGTTCGCAGGTGTGGATCCAGGCGCAGGGCGTGCTGATCACGGTTGTGCTGTCCGGTGTGGTGGCGCTGGTGTCCTACCTGATCGTGAAATACACGGTAGGCCTGCGCGTGCCGGAAGAAGCCGAGCGCGAGGGTCTGGACATCACCTCGCATGGCGAATCGGCCTACGAGGCCTGATCAGTAACCGGGGACGGCTTTGCACTAAACTGGTGCAATGACGTCCCCGGGTTCTTCCACTGTGCCTTTCGACCCCACCACCGACGCACTCAACACGCCGGTGGCCTGGGCGGACGTCGCCGGACATATCCGGGGCGTCAATCCCGCCTTCGCCCGCTGGTTGGGCGTCAGTACGCGGCGTTTGCTGGGGCAACCCCTGGCGGCGCTCGAAATAGAAGGCGATGCCATGGCCCGTTTTTTGGAAAACACCGATCGCGACGTGCTGCGCCTGCATCGCATGGCGCTGGGCATGCCTGGCGAATCGCCCGTATTCGCGGAAGGCTGGTTGTCGCGGCTGGACGGCGACGGTTGGCTGCTGGAGGCGCATCCGGTGGATGAGTTTCCGGCCATAGATCCTGCCCAGGCGTTGCCAAACGCCCTGAGTGCGGCGCTGAAAGGACTGGCGCACGAACTGCGCAATCCTTTGGCCGGCTTGAAGGGCGCGGCGCAATTGCTGGCCCGGCGCGCCAGCCACCGTAACGACAATGAAGACGAGCGCGAACTGATCGGCTTGATCGAGTCCGAGATCGAACGCTTGAACGGCCTGCTGGAACAACTGCTGTCGCCTTCGCCGCAGCGTCCCCATGCCGAGCTGAACATCCATGTCGTGCTGGAGCGCGTGTTGCGCCTGGCCGAAACCGAAGGCGGCTGGTCCGTGCGCATACAGCGCGACTACGACCCCAGCCTGCCCGAACTATCCGGCGATGCCGACCGCCTCACGCAAGCCGTGTGGAACCTGGTGCGCAACGCGATCCAGGCCGGCGCAGCCAGCATCATCATGCGTACGCGGGTGGAACGCAGCTCGCGCATCCACGATCACCTGCATGCGATGGCATTGCGGGTGGAGATCATCGACGACGGCCGCGGGGTGCCGGAAGAATTGGCCGAACACTTGTTCCTTCCCTTGGTCAGCGGCCGCGCCGAAGGCAGTGGTCTGGGTCTGGCGCTGGCACAGCAGGTCGCACGCGAGCATCGCGGCACGCTGACCTATCGCTCGCGGCCTGGACATACCGTCTTCACTTTGCTGTTGCCGCAGGCGTCCAACGAAACCGACGAGGAACGTCATGTCCACTGAACGGAATTCCGAACACGGCGCACCCGGCGACGCCCAGCGCATTTGGGTGGTCGATGACGACCGCTCGGTACGCTTCGTACTGGCCACCGCACTACGCGACGCCGGTTACGCGGTGGATGGGTTCGACAGCGCGGCGGCAGCCTTGCAAGCGCTAAGCGCGCGAGGCGCACCGGATCTGTTGTTTACCGACGTGCGCATGCCGGGTGATGACGGCTTGGTACTGCTCGACAAGTTGAAAGCCAGTCACCCGCACCTGCCCGTCATCGTGATGTCGGCCTATACCGATGTCGCCAGTACCGCCGGTGCGTTTCGTGGCGGTGCGCATGAATTCCTGTCCAAGCCTTTCGATCTCGATGACGCCGTCGCGTTGGCGGCCCGCACGCTTCCAGACGCAGCGATAGCGGCCGAGATACCCCCCGATCCGGGATCTGTCGCCACCGGCACTCCCCAGCTGATCGGCGACACGCCCGCCATGCGCGCGCTGTTCCGCGCCATCGGCCGCTTGGCGCAGGCGCCATTGTCGGTGCTGATCAACGGCGAGACCGGTACCGGCAAGGAGTTGGTGGCACACGCG
Source organism: Pseudoxanthomonas sp. CCNWLY206-1 (assembly GCF_039710385.1). NCBI lineage: Bacteria > Pseudomonadati > Pseudomonadota > Gammaproteobacteria > Lysobacterales > Lysobacteraceae > Pseudoxanthomonas > Pseudoxanthomonas sp. CCNWLY206-1. The sequence goes on from NZ_JBDKXI010000006.1 coordinate 98,768, forward strand.
CTGCATCAGGAGTCGCCGCGTTCGCGCAAGCCTTTCGTCGCTTTGAACACGGCGGCCATTCCGGCCGAACTACTGGAAAGCGAATTGTTCGGCCACGAAGCCGGCGCATTCACTGGTGCGCAACGCCGGCACATCGGCCGCTTCGAACAGGCCGATGGTGGCACGTTGTTCCTGGATGAGATCGGCGATATGCCGTTGCCGCTGCAGACGCGGCTGTTGCGCGTATTGGCCGAAGGCGAGTTCTTCCGCGTCGGCGGACGCGAGTTGATCCGCGTGGACGTGCGGGTGATCGCCGCCACCCATCAACACCTGGAAGCATTGGTGGCCGAAGGGCGTTTTCGTGCGGACTTGCTGCATCGATTGGACGTGGTGCGGCTGCAACTGCCGCCACTGCGCGAACGCCGCGGCGATGTGCCGCAACTGGCCGAGAACTTCCTCGCCATCGCCACCCGCAAGCTGGATATTCCCAGCAAACGCTTCGCGCCCACCGCGCTGGGCGCACTGCAAGCCTACGACTGGCCCGGTAATGTGCGCGAACTGGAAAACGTGTGCTGGCGGCTGGCGGCGCTGGCGCCCGGTGACATCATCACCCTGGCCGACATGGAGGGCGCGCTCTCGCAAGGCACGGCGGTTTCGGCGCAGGTCGAAGAATGGGACGCCGCACTGGCGGGCTGGGCACGCCGGCGGTTGTCGGAAGGCGCGGAATCGCTGCACGCCGAAGCGCGCGAACGTTTCGACAAAACGTTGTTGGAAGTGGCGCTGCAGTTCACGCACGGCCGACGCGCAGAAGCGGCGACGCGGCTTGGCGTCGGCCGCAATACCGTCACCCGCAAGCTGGGCCCAGGCCGCAAGCGTTCGTAACGCTTAGTTGCCGAAATCACCAGCCGTAGCGCGCGTGTTGCACGCGCGGATCTTGAAAAACCATGTAGGAGCGTCGTCCCCCGGCGCGAGCTTTTGCTCCTACCGCACATCAAGGAAGAGCTCGCGGCGAGACGCCGCTGCTACACAGCGGCCGGCAAAGCGGCGACCATGACGCTGGTCTGTGCCGCATGCCTTTCATTGCATACACATGGCGCTGCGGTTACGGTGCGTCATTCCATCCTTGCCCTCACCCAGACCGCGAGAGAAAGAACGCACTCACGCTGCTTGAGTGCCGCATCCACAGAAAGGAGGATTTCCATGCGTATCACCGTGCAGACCGCCGCCGTTGCTACCGTTCTGTTTGTCACCGCTTGCGGTACTTCTCCCAAGCCGGCTGCCCCCGCCGCGCCGGCGGCGGAAGTACCGACCACCAGCACCGCCAAGCAGGCGGTCGCCAATCTCGCTTCCGCCTCCGGAAGCCTGGTCAGCGGCAAGGTCACGCTGGTGCCGATGGGCAAAGGTGTGCATATCACCGGCGTGGTCGGCGGGTTGCCGCCCAGCAGCCCGCACGGTTTTCATGTGCACGAGAAGGGCGACTGCAGCGCGGTCGACGCCACCAGTGCCGGTCCGCACTTCAATCCCTTCAATACTCCGCATGGCAAGACGGATGCGGGCGCGCATCACGCTGGCGACATGAACAACATCACGACCGATGCCGAAGGTGTAGCGAAGATCGATGTGCATCTGACAGGCGTCACGCTGGGCGGCGGCGCCGTCAATGACATCGCCAACCGCGCATTGATCGTGCATGCCGCACCAGACGACTATGCCAGCCAACCAGCCGGCAACGCAGGCGCGCGCGTGGCTTGCGGCGTGATCAAGGTTATTCAGTAGTCACCAGGCCCCAGGTAGGAGCGCCGGGACGGCGCTCCTGCAACAGCGGCCACGTCAATCAGGACTCCAGCGCCTCGCGCGGATCCGCTTTGCCGGGACAATGCGCGAAGGTGACCGGAATACCGTGTGCTTCCAACACGGCGGCGAGTTGCTGCTGACGGGCAAGGAAATATTGATAGCCGCGTTCCAGCTTGTCGTCATCCTCTATGTCGGGCGCATAGCGCAGGCGCCATCCACAGGGCTCGAACAGCGCGATCTGCGCCTCGCCCTGTGCGTAGCGCAGCAGCGGCTCCGGCGGAGTATCCAGCCACGCTTCTTCGTCGGGCGCCATTAACGCGACTTCCAGCACCGGCCACAAACTCTGCAATCCTTCATTGCCGTACTGCATGGCGGTCATCGCCGCCAAATCGTGCAGCGTGAGATAGCGAGCATGTTCGATTTGTGCGCCGAAGGCTTCTTGCGCAAGCAACGCGGTGTCGGCTTGTGCCATGCCAACCTCCAGCAGGATCTCCTCCAACCGTTCGCCGACTGCGTGGACCGTATGGTCATCGCCGCTCAACAAGAAGGGCAGCACACGCAGACGGCCACCCTGCAGGCCCGGGTCAGCCTGAAACGGCATCGGCACATCGCCGGCCCCATCAGCACCGAAGGCGATCAACCGGGCTTCTGCCTGTGAAGGCTGCCCAGGCGCACGCCGCCGCAGTTCTTCCAAGCGCTTATGCAAAGGCCAGCCAGGACGCAGCGCTTCAGCGGGATCGAAATGCGCGGCGGCCAATGTCAGATCCAATTCCGCCACCGCCGGCACCAACTTGGCCAAGTCCCGGCCCAATCGTTCGGCCAGAGTTCCGGCGTCATTGGAGGAAAGCGCCGCGCGTAGTGGCGCGGTGCCGGCGGACAGCTCCAGCGCCAATACACCCTTTGCGTGGCGGTCCGTTTGGTCTTGAGTCATGTCAACGTTTGGCGGCCGTGTAGGGGGGCATTACACTTGACATTATGCCAGCCGCAGCCGCGGCGTCTGAATCGCCCCCTTTTTGATGAGGTCTTCCATGCCAGCAGCACGCCCCGTCGCCATCCTGGGCGGCGTCCGCATTCCGTTCTGCCGGCAAAACACGGCCTATGCGGATGTCGGCAACCTGGGCATGTCGGTGCGCACGCTGGGCGCCCTGGTCGAGCGTTTCGGCCTGCACGGCCAACAACTGGGCGAAGTGGCGATGGGCGCGGTGATCAAGCATTCCAGCGATTGGAATCTGGGGCGCGAAGCGGCCTTGTCATCCGGCCTGTCGCCGCTCACGCCGGGGATAACGCTGCAACGTGCCTGCGGCACCAGCCTGGATTCCATCATCACGATCGCCAACAAGATTTCCCTGGGCCAGATCGATTCCGGTATTGGTGGCGGTTCCGATACCACTTCCGAAGTACCGATCGTCTATGGCAAGAAGCTGCGTGCCCGCCTGCTGGCCGCCAATCGCGCCAAGACGATGCAGGACAAGATCAAGACGCTGGCTTCAGGCTTCAAGTTCAATGAACTGAAGCCGGAATTTCCGGGCGTGGCCGAACCGCGCACCGGCAAGAGCATGGGCGATCATTGCGAAGACATGGCCAAGGAATGGAACATCTCGCGCGATTCGCAGGATGAGCTGGCGGTGTCCTCGCACAAGAAGCTCGCCGCTGCCTATGAGCGCGGTTTCTTCGACGATCTGATCGCGCCGTTCCGCGGCCAGCAGCGCGACAACATCCTGCGTCCGGACACGTCATTGGAAAAACTGGCGACGTTGAAGCCGGCATTCGACAAGACCTCCGGCCGCGGCACGTTGACCGCCGCCAATTCCACTCCACTGACCGATGGTGCCGCCGCGGTATTGCTGGCCAGCGAAGAGTGGGCCAGGACACACGGCCACGAACCCTTGGCGTATCTGCGTGATGCGCAAACGGCGGCGGTGGACTTCGTGCATGGCGAAGGTCTGTTGATGGCCCCCACCATCGCCGTGCCGGAAATGCTCAAGCGCCAGGGACTGACCTTGCAGGATTTCGATTTCTACGAAATCCACGAAGCCTTCGCCGCGCAAGTGCTGTGTACGTTGCGCGCCTGGGAGAATGAAGACTATTGCCGCAATCGCCTGGGCCTGGACACGCCGCTGGGCAGGATCGACCCCGCCAAGATGAACCCCAACGGCTCATCGCTGGCCACCGGACATCCGTTCGCCGCGACCGGCGCCCGCATTGTTGCCACCGCCGCCAAGGAGTTGAAACAACGGGGCGGCGGCCGCTGCCTGATTTCCATCTGCACCGCGGGCGGCATGGGCGTGGTGGCGATTATCGAGCGATGATGCGCTTGGCTCTATAAGCGCACGGATGAAGTAGTCCTTATGGGAGCGACCTAAGTCGCGACGTTGATGTTTCCGATCGCGACTTGCGTCGCTCCCACAGGGAGGCGCTCCGTGCTCGGCTCCACCCTACGACCTCAATCGCGGCATGCCATGTTCGTCGCGTTCCTCGACCACGGCTTCGTCGAATATCTTCTGCTTGAGGTCGCGCCCCGGCAGCGGCATTCCGGCTTCACCGCGCGCCGCCTTCAGTGCATTGGCATAGCTCAGGCGCGCCAAAGCATCTTCTCCCGCGGCGGAAAAACCATCGCCCATTTCTTCCCACGCTTCGGCACCAGCGCCTTGCGCCAACGCGCGGTGCAGGAACTCCTGCGCCTGCCCCCATTGGCCCTGCTGGCGGGCCAGCCGCGCCAGCGCCACCAGCAAGCCGGGGCTGGCGGGGTGAGATTGCAGCCAGCGTTGGGCGCTGGCGCGTCGCGAGTCCAGTTTTCCGATCGGCAGGCGCCCGTACAGCGCAATCAACGATTCATCCCATTGCGTGTCCAGCGCCTGTTCCAGGCTGCGCGCCGCAGCATCATCCCAGCGCAACGTGGCCGCACGTTCGGCATAAGCAGCGACTACGCTAGGTTCGCTGCGTAGGGTTTTTGGCAGCACCTCCCAGCGTTCCGCCAGGACATTCGCATCGGCGGCTTCGCGCAGCGACTGCGTTGCCAAGCGCGCTTCCAGGTCGGCGAGTGCCGGCGTCGTCAGTGCTCGCTGTTGCCGGAGAGGACCCAGCAGTCCATACGCTTCACCGGCGCGGCCCACGGCAGCCAATGCTTCGGTGCGCAGGGCGAGACCGCGCGGCGGCAACGGCTGCGCACTGCTCGCATCCAGCGCGACCAAGGCATCGGTTGGACGCGATTGCACCAACGCGCGATCCGCAGCTGCGACCGCGTGGGCGCTGGCGTTGCGCTCCGCTACTGCGTGCAGATGTTGAGCGGCGGCGGCCTCGTCGCCGCGGCCGTCGGCGGCGCGGGCCGCGGCGATGCGAGCGATCACACTGACTTCATCGTCCTCCGCGGCGCGTTCCAACAACCGTTCGGCGCGCTGCCAATGTCCACCGTGCAGCGCTTCCAGTCCTTCGATCAAACGCGCACGCGCCTGCTTGCGGCGATAGCGTCCCCAAGCGCGGAACGGCAGCGTAACGATCTTCCACAGCAGCCAAAGCGCAAATCCGGCCAGCAATAGCGCCAGCAACGCGCGCGGGACGTTGGTTGTCCAATCGTAGCCGCCGAACTGGACGAAGACTTTCCCAAGATCGCGTGCGGAATCCTGCGACAACCATTCCGCGGCGACGACGCCAGCCAGCAGCAGCACCAGCAGAAAAACCACGCTACGGAACAGTTTCATGGTTGCAGCTCCGGACCGGCGTTGGCGGAGATAGATGGTGCGGGCGAAAACGTCTGCGGGGTAGCATTGCGCGCGGCTCGCAACTGTTCCAGGGTGCTGCCAAGTACCGGCAGGTCCGGTTGCAATGGCGCTGCACGCATTTTTTCCAGACGCACGCGTATTTGCCGCAACGGCGGCGAATCAGGCCACAGCCGCGGCAGCCAAGCATCCACGCGATTCAGCGCCGCGCGAAAACCTTCCGCATCGTTATGTTCCAAAGCGGCACGCGCCAGACTGATTTCGATCTGCAAGGCAGCCTCGCCAGCGGTGCGATCAGAAGGCGCAACGATCGCGCCCGCCCGCGAAGGGCGGACGTCCACCAGCGGCGCGAGCAATCGTTGCCAGGCAGGACGATGCTGCGTTTGGGGTTGGGGCGCTTCCAGCGGCAGTTTGGTCAAAGCGGCGGCAAGATGATCAAGGTCCGTCGATAACGCTGTCTTCGGCAGCGTGGACAACCCATCGACCGCCGTGCGCTCCTGCGCCAGCACCTGCTTGAGATTCAGCATGCGGTGATCGTCCACGCCATCGAGCGCGCCGGCAGCCAATTCATACGCGTGCCGAGCACCCTTCAGATCGCCGGCGACGGTCAGGCGTTGCGAAGCCTGCGAAAGCAGAAACTCCGCCTCGTCCAAGCGCAATGCCTGTGGACCGTGACGATTGGGATCGGTCAGCTTGGCGACGCTCTCTTCCAGCAACGCGCCTCGCTGGCCTAGTCCAAGGACTTCATCGCGCAGTACGCGGTTGGTGGCGGCAGCATCTTGAATACGTTGCGTCTGCGCACGCTGGTCGCGGCGCAGCGCTTCCATGCGTGCTTCCAGCGCAGCGATACGTTGTACCGCCTCCTCCTCGGCTTGAGCCTGCGCGTCGCGCACCTGCCACCAGACCCAGCCGCGCCAAACGCCAAAGCCAAGCAGGCCCAGCGCCAGGAGCAGCAGGATCAAACCGCCATAGCTACGCCGGCGGGGAGTGGGAGTGTCGTCGTCGTTCACACTGCGTCCTTGAATCGTCAGGCCGGTTATTCAAATGCTAACGGAACCGGCGCAAGATCGCGTCCTCGGCGGCGAAAAGCATCTGTGCAGGGCGTGGGCCGGCCGCCAGTTCGGCGTCATGGAAACCGATATCGTGCGCGTATTGCATCAGTCGCGCACTGGCAGCGATAACGGTGGTTTCCCGGAGCCGTGCGGTCAGGTCGGAGGGCAGCCGCTCCATCACCCGTGCCAGCGCGCCGCTGCTGCTGAGAAGCAGGCAGGCCGGTGCCGACGTCGCGCGCAGAGTTTCCAGCGCCGAAGTGGCCAGCGCGACAGGCTCGCGCCAGTACACATCGGCGCGCAGCAGGCGGGCGCCGCGTTCAGTGAGAGTGGTTGTAAGCAGGTCGCGTCCATCCGGTGCGGTGATCAGGCCCAGCGCTCGGCCGCGCAAATCATGTAGTTCAGGCAGGCCAAGCAAGCCTTCGCTGTCCATCCGTACCGGCGCGCGCACGTTCGTCACGCCTGCCCGCCGCAACGCCGACGCGGTGCCGCTACCCACCGCCAGCCATGTTTGCCTCGCGCTGGTTTTCAGTGGCTGCAACCGTTGGGCAAAGCGGACAGCGGCCGGACTGGTGAACAACAGGTACTCCGCGTGCAGTGCCCGCCGCAAGTGGTCTCGTGTATCGGGATCGTCCAGCGCCCGCAGCCGCCACGGCGACAACGCCAGCAACATCGCGCCATGGCGGCGCGCAGCCTGCCGCAGTCCCGCGTGCTCGCCTTGTGGGCGAAGTGAGATGACGTACCATGCCGGCGGTCGCTGAAGAGCCATAGACGGATTATGTTCGATGAGTGTTGATGCCGCGCTGCAAACCTTGCGCGATTACTGCCACGGCATGCCGCCGGTGGCGGCGATGCAGGTGGATGTGGCGGGCTACGACGGCGAGCGCCTTCGGCTTACCGCGCCTTTGTCCGCCAACGTGAATGACAAAGGCAACGCCTTCGGCGGAAGCCTGACGTCGCTGATGACGGTGACAGGTTGGGGCTTGGTGACCTTGCGGCTGCAACTGGCTGGCCTGAAGGCGGAGGTCTATGTGGCCGACAGCACGGTTCGGTATCTGGCACCGTTGTACGCGGACCTGGAAGCGGAAGCCGGCTTCGCGCCTGGCGAATCGTGGGAAACGTTCCTGGAGACACTGAAGCAGCGCGGCCGCGCCCGCATTCAGGTGGAGGCGCAGGTACCGCTGCCGGAAGGCGGCGTCGCCACCACGCTGACGGGGCGGTTCGTCGCCATCGTAAAGCGGTAGCATTCGGTCTGATCTTCGGTAACAGGGGCGGGGCATGGGCAGGTTCTTTCGGGTAGTGCTGTTGGCAATGCTGGTGACGTCAGTGGCGTCCACCAGCGCGTTTGCGGCCGCCAAGCAACGTGGCAAGTTGGAGCAAGTCCAAAATGCCTATGCGGCGTCTATCCGCTGGGGAGATTTCGAAAACGCCTGGCAGGCGGTCGATCCGGCCTATCGCGAAGAACATCCAATGACCGACCTGGAACTCGAGCGCTACCAGCAGGTGCAGGTTTCCGGCTACCGGGATATCAGTGCCGGCGTGGAACCGGACCAGACTGTGTTCCGCACCATCGAGTTGCGCGTCATCAACAAGCACACCATGGCCGAGCGCACGCTGCGGTACCGCGAACGGTGGCGTTGGGACCCCGAGGCCAAGCGCTGGTGGCTGGTGGTTGGGCTGCCGGACTTGTGGGCCGGCGAATGAGCGGAAGCGAATAGGCGAGGCTAGACCCACCACGGCACGAACTGAGTGTTGGGGCGCCCGCCACCGGCCAGCGCTTCCTATGCGACAATCGCCGCCCGTTCCGTCGCTGTCCATACTCTGTGAACTTCGAAGAATTGCTGGCCTTTGCCGGCCGTAATCAACTCACCCAGATTCTCTCGCTGGCGCTCGTGGGCCTGACGCTGGCGATCATCTACACCGAGATCGCCCGTCTGTTCCGCGGCTACAAGGCGCTGCGCCCGGCCGAGCTGACAAGTCTCATTAATCGTGAGAACGCGCTGGTGGTGGACTTGTCCGCCATCAACGATTTCGAGAAAGGCCACATTGCGGGCAGCAAGAACGTACTGCCCAGCCAGTTCGACCCGGAAAGCAAGCTGGTCGCTTCAGCCAAGGCATTGCCCGTGGTGCTGGTCTGCCGGACCGGCCAAGCCTCCGCCGGTGCGGCCAAGCGTTTGAAGAAGGCTGGCTTCGAACAGGTCTACTGGCTGGACGGCGGCATCGCCGCTTGGCAACAGGCCGATCTGCCGCTGGTCAAAGGCCGCTGATCACTGCTGTTTTGTCTCCGGCGCTGGCCTTGAACTGCCACGGGTTCGCCGCCATGACATGTGATAATCGCTCATTCACCGTTTCATTTTTATACCTAATTCCGGAGTAAGAGATGTCCGACGAAACCACCAACGGCGCGGCTGCGCCGGTCGCCGAAGCCGCGGGTCCCGCGTTCACCGTTGAAAAGATCTACGTCAAGGACGTTTCTTTCGAAGTCCCCGGCGCACCCGCGATCTTCAGCGAAAACGTGCAGCCCGAGCTGCAGCTCAATCTCAACCAGCGCGTGCAGCGCTTGAACGAGAACGTATTCGAAGTGGTGCTGGGCGTGACCCTGACCTGCAAGGCCGGCGACAAGACCGCCTATGTGGCGGAAGTGCAGCAGGCCGGTATCTTCGGTCTGGTCGGGTTGGAAGCGCAGGCGGTCGACGTGCTGCTGGGAACCCAATGCCCCAACATCCTGTTCCCCTACATCCGCCAGTTGGTCAGCGATCTGGTCCAGGCCGGTGGTTTCCCGCCGTTCTTCCTGCAGCCGATCAATTTCGAGGCGCTCTACGCCGAAACACTGCGTCAGCGTGCTTCCCAGACCGACAATGGTGGCCTGGCCACCACGGAACCAGCCGGCAACGCCTGATCCGTGCGGCGCGATCCTGCCATGGCATCCGTGAGTCGAAAGGGCTGACGGATGGCCGATTCGCTGAAAATCGCGGTATTGGGCGCGGGCTCCTGGGGCACCGCGCTAGCGGCGCTGATGGCGCGGCACGGCCATCAGATCGTGTTGTGGGGGCGCGACGCCAAGATCGCTGCGGCGATCGACCAGCAGCACGAAAATTCCCGTTATCTGCCGGACATTCCGCTACCGGAAAATCTCCGTGCCACAACCGACTTGGCCGCGGCGCTCGCCGATGCGGACCAGGTGCTGGTGGTCGTGCCATCGCATGCTTTCACCCAGACCCTGCACATGCTGGCGCCGCTGCGTCCCGCTAAAGCCGGCGTCGCTTGGGCTACGAAAGGTTTCGAAACCGGCTCCGGCCGTTTTCTTCATGAAGTAGCCGAAGACATTCTTGGCGCCGATGTTCCGCTGGCGGTCGTCACCGGTCCTTCCTTCGCCAAGGAAGTCGCGTTGGGCCTGCCAACCGCGGTGACCGTGCATGGCAGCGACGTGGGCTTCGCCCAGTCCGTTGCCGATGCGCTGCACGGGCCCGCTTTCCGGGCCTACACCGGCGACGATATGGTGGGCGCCGAACTTGGCGGTGCGATGAAGAATGTGCTGGCCGTGGCCACCGGCGTCGCCGATGGCATGCAGCTGGGGTTGAATGCGCGCGCTGGCCTGATCACCCGTGGCTTGAACGAAATGCTGCGCCTGTCCGCCGCCATCGGTGGCAAGCCGGAAACCCTGATGGGTTTGGCTGGATTGGGCGATCTAGTGCTGACCTGTACCGGCGATCTCTCGCGCAATCGAAGGCTGGGCTTGGCACTGGGCCGAGGACAGAATCTAAGCGATGCCGTGCGCGAAATCGGCCAGGTGGTCGAATCCGTACAAACCGCCGACGAAGTGATGCGACAAGCCGAGCGCCACGACATCGACCTGCCCATTTCCAGCGCCGTGCGCGCGGTATTGCACGGCGAACTCGCACCGTCCGATGGCCTGCAGCAACTGCTGGCCCGAGAGCAGAAGCCGGAATATCCGGAGACGTTGTTCAAGTAAGGCGGGGAACGAAAAAGCTCTTTTGCTTCTCCTAATAAAGAGAAGGAAAGACCTGCCTCCGACTTACAAACTCCGTCATCCCGGCGCACGCCGGGACCCAGTGCCGAGCTCCAGACAATAACTCGCGGATGAGCGAACACGGCGGTAGAAGCGCTTTAACCAGCTTCGTCGTGAAAGCCCTTCAATAGCTAAACGGGTTAGCAGTTATGGTGAGCTCGGCTTGCAGCCGCTCGCCCCCAAAAGAAAAGCCCGGCGCAAGGCGCCGGGCTTTGGATCGCGACGTGGGGAGAGAGGGACACGCCGCGGAACACCGTTGTTGCTTTATCGCTTACCAGCTGAAGCGCGGACCCACGAAATACTGAGTGTCGCCATCGACCAGCTTCACGTCGGCCGACGCGCTCCAGTTCGGAGTGAACTTGACCTGCGCGCCCAGACGGCCGTAGAACTCGCCTTCGTAGTCGTCGCCGTCTTCGTAACCGGCCAGCGCATAACCATTCAAGCGATTGGTCAGTGCGCTATTGACGCCCACCTCGACGCTATAGCCGTCCGCGCTGAAGCTGGGAACGCGCACGTTGCCCACGTTGAAACTGTCGGTCTTGGCCTTTTCATAAGCCACGCGGGTCAGCAGATCGACGCGCTGCGACAGTTCGTGGTTGTAGCCCAAACCCACGCGCCACTGATCGAAATCGACATTGACGTCCTCGACTTCCTGGCTGCTGTAGTCGGCGAAAACATGGAAATTAGGAGCGATTGCCACCGAGCCTTTCAGGGCCCAGCCATCGGCATCCGGACCGTCGATGTTGGTGGCGGTATAGCCGCCTTCCACATAGTTATACGAGACGCCCTCGGCCGCGGAAGCGGCGAAAGGGGCAGCAGCAAGCAACGTCAGGGCAAGCAAAGACTTCTTCATGAATGAACCTCTTTCTTGTTGTGTGTTTTCTTGGTCTGAGCGGCGTGTCATTAGTGAAGCGCCGCCGTGGAGTGAAGTATCCGTTTTCCACTGCAATGCGCCCTGAATACCAAACTGACCAGTACATAAATTAGGCCATCCGTTGAGGAACTTTCGGCACATCCGTGACGTGATCGCCATCGTCTGGTCTGCTCGCGGAGTGGCATCGCCGATCTCCATAAAAGCAGCGTCGCGCAAGTAGACGGAGCTCGCTCCGCTGTTCTTCGCTTCGAAGGAAAAAGACCAATGCAGCCTGCGCATATGGAACGGAACTCGTTCCGCTGTCCCTCGATTAAACCAACGCGCCCTCAGTAGATCCGCCTCGCTTGCATCATGCGTTCTGGTTTCATGCCGCTGCCTGCATTCGCAGGCGGTTGAGCACCACTTGAATAGGCGGAAGAAATCGCACGCGCACGTGCGCGCCGCTCACGTTTCGTACTTCTTGTATTGCTCCGATGGCCACGCCGAGAAGAATGGCCGAGAGTCAAGTCACTTCTTTCGCTCTCATGAGTTGATGGCGGCGATTCGACATTCCGTCGGTACAGAACGAGAGAGGACTGATACCGATCGAATCCCATTCGATGGGAGCTATGCCATCAGAGTGATGGCTGCTTGCATCGGCCACATCGGTAGATGTGGTTCTCCAACCGTGTGCTGTTACCCGTGTATCCAACGAACTCGCAAGAGGTACCCCATGGAAATGATCCGCCAACAGATTTCTCTCGACACAATGGAGCCACAGTTGCAGTCGGAAGAAGCGGTGCTGACCCTGCCCGCGATTAATCCCATGGATGATGCATCCTGGGAGAAAATCACAAAACGTCTTCGCGGCAAGACCAGATCACGGGCATTGAAAGGCGTCGAAACCCGCCGTTTCATCGAAGTGGTGTTGTGGGTTACCGACAACGAGCTTTGCTGGAACCACGTGCCCGCCCGATACGGCAAATGGCATACCGTCTATGTGCGCTTCGGTCGATGGGCGATCGCTTGCACTTGGGATCAGCTGGCTACGGTGCTGGATAACCAAGAAAGCGCAGAACGTCTTCAAAGACGCGCGGCCTCCTATCTGGCGTCACGCCGGGCACGCAAGATTCCGAAGGGAAGCGATTCCGCCAATGACATGCAGTGGTAAACAGCATCTGTCAGGATAAGCCGCGATCGTGTCCTTCAGCAGCCCGCAGGCTCGTCAGATGCGGAGATTTGAGTGGTTGCTAATGCTGGGCTTTCACCCTGCAGATCAAGGAGGACCGCGGCGAACCGGAAATGCAGTTATTCAATCGGCTGATGATTCGCCACCATGGAAGAAGCAGCCAGCTTCATTCTTCACTGCCTTTCTGTTGTTGCGCCTCTAACTCCTCGCTTCTTGACCCGGCTTCGAACGCAGGTACATGCGCATACCTGGCGATGCAGCCTTGAGGGTAAGCTATCGCATCTCCCCCCAAGGCGAGTCGAGATACCTATGGCGTCACGTCTCACGCCGCTGCTGGTGCTGCTGATCGTCGTTTCTCTCCAGGCGCAGCGGGAAGCGTTCGCCGGCAATGAAACGGCAGTTGTGGAACAAGAATCTGCTTTGGCGAACAAGGCCGTGGCACATACGACGATTGGCGAAAACGCTGGCTCCGAAGGTGCCGTTACGCTTGATCGCGTGATGGTGGAGACGCCTCGCCTCCGTGGCGTGTCGGCTTTCGACACGCCGGCTTCGATCGACGTCATTGATCTGCGTGGGGAGAGCGCCACGGCGGGGACGAATCTTTCCGAACGGCTGGGCCGAGTGCCCGGTCTACTCGCGCGCGACCGGCAGAACTACGCGCAGGACACCCAGCTTTCGATCCGCGGTTTCGGCGCGCGTTCCACCTTCGGTGTGCGCGGCGTGCGCCTCTATGCAGACGGCATTCCCGCCACCATGCCGGACGGGCAGGGGCAGCTGTCGCATTTCAGCCTGGCCGGCGGAGATCACGTCGAAATCATCCGCGGTCCGTTCTCAGCGCTCTACGGCAATTCTTCCGGAGGCGTGGTGCAGCTGTTCAGTGCGATCGGGCAGGAGCCCGATGAGTTAACCATCCGCGCGACTGCCGCCAGCGACGACACCTATGGCGCTTCCGCGCGCTGGCTCGGCCGGCAGGGGCGCGTGGGATTCAACCTGGCCGCGTCTGTGTTCGATACGGGCGGCTATCGTCGGCATAGCGCGGCGCGGCGCGAGTCTGCCAATGTGCGCTTCGACATTGATCTGAATGATCATGCCGAGCTGACCTTGGTCTTCAATCACCTGGACATGCCCAAGGCGCAGGATCCTTTGGGATTGACGCACGAGCAGGTGCGGCAGGACCCACGTCAGGTCACCGCGGTCGCCGAACAGTTCAATACGCGCAAGACGGTGCGGCAGGACCAGGGGGGTGCGGTCTATACGCAAGGTTTCGGCGACGGCCACGAGCTGAAGCTGGTCGGCTACACCGGCCAACGGCGGGTCGAACAGTTCCTCGCGTTGCCGGTAGGGGCGCAAGCCAATCCGCTGAACTCCGGCGGCGTGATCGACCTGGACAGCAACTATGCCGGTATGGATGCACGTTGGTCGTGGCAAGGAGAACTGGCAGGGCGCCCGTTCGAGTGGACGGTCGGCGGCAACGCCGAACGGCTGCGCCAGCATCGGCGCGGCTATGAAAACTTCGTCGGTACGACACTGGGCGTGCGCGGCGCCTTGCGGCGCGACGAGCGTAACCAGGTCGAGAACGTGGACGAGTTCGCGCAAGCATGGTGGCAACTGGCGCCGCGCTGGTCGTTGCTGGCGGGTGTACGCCATAGCGAAGTGCGATTCAGTTCCAACGACAATTATGTAAATGCCCCCAATCCGGACGACAGCGGCCGCGTGCGCTATGCCGAAACCACGCCAGTCGCCGGCATGATGTTCCAAGCCAGCGATCAGCTGCGCGTTTATCTGTCCGCTGGGCGCGGCTTCGAAACGCCGACTTTCAATGAGCTCGGGTATCGCACCGATGGTGGCGCCGGACTGGCGTTCGACCTCACGCCGGCGGTCAGCCGCAATATCGAGCTGGGCATGAAATGGCGCAACGGCATCGGGGCCGGTTGGGAAGCGGCGCTGTTTCGTGCCGATACCGATGACGAACTGGCAGTAGCGCGCAATGTCGGTGGACGCAGCACCTATCGCAACGTAGGTCGTGCGCGGCGCCAAGGGCTAGAGGCTTCGTTCGAAACCTCTCTGAGCGAAGACTGGCGGCTACAGCTGGCGTACACACGCCTGTTGGCCGAATTCCGCGACGATTTCCTGATCTGCAATCGCACCGGCTGCACGGTGCCGGACACACTCGTCGTCGCCGGTACGCGAATTCCGGGCACAGCCCGCGATCAGTTCTTTGGCCGCCTGCAATGGCGGTCACAAGACTGGGAGGCAGCGATGGAAGCAGTCGCTGTAGGTGAAGTATCCGTCAACGATATTGGCAGCGAATCGGCACCGGGCTATGCGCTGCTGCACCTGGAGTTGTCGCACCGCTGGCGATTGGGCAGAGGTTCGCTACGCGGTTTCGCCCGCATCGACAACGTTCTCGAGCAGCGCTACATCGGCTCAGTCATCGTCAACGAAGGCAACAGCCGCTTCTACGAACCCGGCCCGGATCGCACATTCCTGATCGGCGCCGAGTGGAAGAGCATCCAATGAAAGCTTGCGCCGCGCCACGATTGCCCCTCAATGGGCGCGATCAGGAGCGCGCTGCAGCGCGTACAGATGGCGAACAAATAGGCTTTGACTGCTCTGGCCTTTGCTCGGAAAAGCTCGCGGCGAGACGCCGCTCCGCGCCACGATTGCCCCTCAATGGGCGCGATCAGGAGCGCGCCGCAGCGCGTACAGATGGCGAACAAATAAGCTTTGATTGCTCTGGCTTCTGCTCGGAAAAG
The DNA here is from genome assembly GCF_039710385.1 of Pseudoxanthomonas sp. CCNWLY206-1. NCBI lineage: Bacteria > Pseudomonadati > Pseudomonadota > Gammaproteobacteria > Lysobacterales > Lysobacteraceae > Pseudoxanthomonas > Pseudoxanthomonas sp. CCNWLY206-1. The sequence continues at coordinate 114,134 of NZ_JBDKXI010000006.1, forward strand.
CTCGCGGCGAGACGCCGCTCCTACAACAGGTGCGCAAAAACCCGCAGCTGAGACGTTACCTACACGGCCGATGTTTTCAGCGTCACCCGCAACCAGACCCAGCCCACCAAAGCCGAGACCACCGAAGCGCACAAGACGCCCAGCACCGCAGCATCGATCAGATGATCACCGACAGGGCCGAATGCCAGATTGGTAATGAAAAGGCTCATGGTGAAACCCACACCACACAACATACCCACACCAAGCATGGCCTTGAAATCCATGCCGGCCGGATACTGCGCAAGACCGACAGCTCGTGCGACAACGGCTGTGGCGACAATTCCTATCGGCTTACCCAGCACCAGGCCTAGCAATATACCGAGCGGCACCGGCGCCACCGCGTCGCCCATGCTAAGTCCGCTGAGCGCGAGACCGGCGTTGGTGAAAGCAAATAACGGCAGGATCAGGTAGGCCACCCAAGGATGCAGCGCGTGTTCCAGCGTCTCCAAAGGCGAAGCTTCCGAAGAAGATGTTTCCGAAGAAATGTCGGGCGCCTTGGTCTTGCCCTTCAGCGGAATCATCAGTCCGGTCACCACTCCGGCCAGCGTCGCGTGCACGCCGGACTTCAACACGAAAAACCACACCAGTGCGCCCAGCAGCAGATAGGGCCAAAGTCGAGTCACGCCTCGGCGATTAAGCAGCAACATCAAGCCGATGCCGGCACCCGCCCAGGCCAGCATGCCGATGGACAGCTCGTGGGTGTAGAAAATCGCGATGATCAAAATGGCAACCAGATCGTCGACCACCGCGATTGTCGACAACAACAGCTTCATGCCCAACGGCACGCGCGGTCCTAGCAGCGCCAGAATGCCAAGCGCGAACGCGATGTCGGTAGCGGTAGGTATCGCCCACCCGCGCATCGCAGTGACGTCGCCCTGATTGACGGCCCAGAACAGCAGCGCCGGCGCGACCACGCCGCCGACAGCGCACAGCACCGGCAGCATCATCTGGTCGCGGCTGGACAACTGCCCGCTCAGTGCTTCGCGCTTGATCTCCAGCGCCACCAACAGAAAGAACACCGCCATCAAGGCGTCGTTGATCCATAGCTCGGCGGCTTTCATCAAACCAAAGCCTCCGATCGAGAATCCGACTGGCAACTGGCGGAACTGTTCGTACGCACCATGCCAGGGTGAATTGGCTACGATCATGGCCAACGCTGCCGCGGCCATGAGCACGATGCCAGCCGCCGCTTGTAGGCGGAAGAATTCGCGCAGCAGGTTTCGCGCGCGCGCAATGGGATTGATCGATGCCATGCGGGGAGTTTAGCAGGACCCATTGCTACACAACGGGAGTTAATCGCGGTATCTCTGCCTCGTTGCGCTGTTACAGCGCCGCAACAGTCGATTTTCGGAATAGTTGCATTGTGCTCATCGAGACCATTCTTCCCGAAAGATTCGCTGGTGAATGTCCGTCATAGGCTCCCGCCGGATTGTGAAAGATGAGGTGGTCGTGTCCATCGTGGACGAGCAAAAACGGACGCTCACGAGTGCCCGCCTTCGCCGTGGTCCGCGTTGGATTCGACCTGCGCCGCCTGCTCCTGCCTGATCCATTGTTCGATGGCATGGCGCTCGCGTTGAACCTTGCGTTTCTGCAAGAGATATTCCTGGTTCAATGCTCGATACAAAGACACGATCACCAACAACATCAACAATGCAAACGGCAACGCCGCGATGATGATCATGTTCTGCAACGCTACCAGGCCGCCCGCCAGCAGGAGCGCAATCGATACGAGCGCGACCGTGGCGCCCCACGTTACGCGTCTGCTGATCGGTGGATCGCCGGTCTCGCTGGTCGACATACTCGACAGCACCAGCACCGCCGAATCGGCCGACGTGACAAAAAAGACCATCAGCAGAACGAGTGCGATGGCCGTCAGCAGGCCTGACATGGGAAGGCTTTCGAACAACGCGAACAGCACGTTCTCATAGCCGGTACTCAGTACGCTGGTCAGGTCTACATGGCCAAAGGTCTGCGCCCACAGCGCGGTTCCGCCGAACACTGAAAACCATACGAACCCGAGCAGGGTAGGCGCGACTACCACGCCGATCACGAACTCACGCACCGTGCGACCGCGTGATACCCGCGCGATGAAAGAGCCGACGAAAGGTGCCCAGGCGATCCACCATGCCCAATAGAAGATCGTCCAGTTGGCAACCCACTGATCGCCGGAGAACGGCGACATGCGCAGGCTCATCTCCACTAACTGGGAGAGATAGCTGCCGAGCGTGGTGGTGAAGGTATCGAAGATGAAGCCGGTCGGGCCTAGGACCAACATAAGCGCAAGTAACAGTACCGCCAGCCCCAGGTTGATCGTTGACAGCCATTTGACGCCGCGGTTTACACCACTAAGGGTAGACGCCATGTACAACAGAAACGCCACGGCAATGATGCCCACCTGCATGGGCACGGAAGCCGTGATGCCCGTTACTCGCTGCAGGCCCGCAGCGATCTGTATCGTGCCCAGGCCGAGCGTGGTCGCCACGCCAATGGCGGTCGCCACGACCGCGGAGACGTTCACCACGGTGCCGATCCACCCGCGGTGGTGCTTGCCGATCACCGGCTGCAGCAGGTCGCTGATTTGCCCGCAACCATTGCGATTGAACTGGAACCACGCCATCGCCAGCCCGATCAGCGCGTAAACCGCCCAAGGATGCAGGCCCCAATGAAAAAACACGTAACGCATCGACGCGCGCGAAGCTTGTGCGCTTAGTGGCGACAAGCCTTCCGGCGGTTTGGCGTAGTGTGAGATCGGCTCGGCCGCACCCCAGAACACCAGCCCGATGCCCATGCCGGCAGCAAACAACAATGCGAGCCAGCTTCCCTTGGAAAACTCCGGTTCGGCATCCTCTCCGCCAATACGCAAGTGGGCGAAACGCCCGAATGCCAGGGTCAACAGGAAAACCAGCGTTACGAACACGATCAACAGGTACAGCCAGCCGGCTCCGGAGATAACGTGATGCAGCGTGGTTTGAACCACCTGATTGAACAGGTTCGGCGCCATGCCGGCGCTCACGACGAGAATTAGGATTATGAAGATGGAAAATCGGAATACCAAAACCGGATGCCTCATCTAAGTTGCAAGTGAGGCGGGCAAGGGTACGGTCGTAATCGGGCCGGCGCCACAGGCGATTTTGATAAAGAGACTTTTCTCTCTCGAAACACCCCTCAAAACGGAGGGACTCCGTGCACTGAGTGGATTCCGCTGCCGAATCGAAACTAAGAGCGTTGTCTCATTCTGGATGTAGGAGTGGCGTCCCGGCCCGAGCTTTTGATCTGTTTGCATCGCCGCTGGAAGAGATCGCGGCGGGACGCCGTTCCTACGGATGCTGGGGTATCACTGTCAGCGTGCGCCGCTGATACTCAGCTAAAGAAGATCGTTGAGCTGCCAAAGTGAGTTCCTGACGAGGCCATCGTGCAAAGTCACGACCTGGGTTCCAGGCCTTTGCATCCAGGCGATGATCTCGACAAAACGGTCCCATTCCGCAGAAGTCTTGCTCCAATGCAGAAGAATATCGTCGCTGGTTCTGTAGCACTCGTTAAGTACGTAGGTGGTTCTGCCCGTTACGCCGGAGGCAGGATCAAGGGGGTTTACTCGATCCGCACCCTTGGTGAGACTGTAGGCGACGATGAACGGTGTGGGTTCGCCGGCCACTAGCTTATGGCTGCTCTTTATGTAGGCATGGTGGTCGTCCCACAGTTCGTCTCCATCCGCGACGTTCTCTGCGTCGGTGGTGACGACGATGGTGAGCTGGTGATAGCCCTCCACGCATGGATTCAAGGTGGCTAGTGCGCTGGCTGAAGCCAGCAGTAGGGAAAGGGCAAGAACAGCGGAGACCAGCGGCGATAGAAAGAATCGCGCGTACCGAGTGGTGGGAGTCATGACGAGTGTCCTTTTGGCGGTGGGGAACTTCCATGCGTAGCAATAACCGTTCGGCCCAGCGTCCTTGCCGGCCCTCCAGGAGTGCGAGTGACTACGTCGAGGAGGGGAGGTCACGCGCAGCCGAAGTTTATGCAGCGCAACCTCATTGTGTACGCCGTTCGTCGGGCGCGGTGATGGTTCTGTAATAGAACGAATGTTTACATCGAAGCGGAGTAAATCCATTTACGCATGGAATTTCGAAGCAGCAGAACGTTCTAAGTAAGAATCACGTAATGCATTTACTTTGGGGATCTCGTCGAGCGGCAAGGAAGCGTCCGATGAACGGTAAACATGCTGGAAAGGACGGTTCCTTAGGCGACGGAGCTTCCAGCAACGTCACTCGGCAACGCGAACAACAACCTTCCCGAAGTTCTTGCCTTCCAGCAGTCCGATCAACCCCGCCGGTGCATTCTCAAGGCCGTCCACCATGTCCTCGCGCAGCTTTACCTTGCCGTCGCCGACCCATGAGCTCATGTCCCGATAGAACGGCGCGAAGCCATCGGCGTAATGATCCAGGATGATGAAACCCTGCGCGCGGATGCGCTTGTAGAGCAGTATGTTCATCAGCATCGGCAGGCGATCCGGACCGGGAGGCAGCGCCTTATCGTTGTAGTGCGCGATTATTCCGCATACCGGCACACGGGCGCCGATGTTCAACCGCGGCAATACGGCGTCGAACACCGCGCCGCCGACATTCTCGTAGTAGACGTCGATGCCGCCCGGACATGCGTCAGCCAGTTGCTTGGCGAACTGCGGATCGTAGCGATCCAGGCAGACATCGAAACCGAGCTCCTCGACCACGTAGCGGCACTTGTCGGCCCCGCCGGCGATACCCACCGCGCGGGCGCCCTTGAGCTTGGCGATCTGCCCGACCACCGCGCCCACCGCGCCGCTGGCAGAAGCTACGACCACCGTTTCCCCCGGCTTGGGTTCGCCGATGTTCAATAGTCCGTGGTACGCGGTGAAACCGGGCATGCCGAGCACACTCAATGCGTAAGAAGGATGGGTGGTGTTGCCAAGCGCCATAAGCTCCTGGCCATCGGACAGCGCGTAGTCCTGCCAGCCGGCGGCGCCCGACACCAGGTCGCCTTCGCGGAAACTCGGATGCTTGGAGGCAACCACGCGACTGACCGTGCCACCGACCATTACCTCGCCCAACACCAATGGCGGAGCATAGGAGGGACGGTCACTCATGCGGCCGCGCATGTACGGATCCAGCGACAAGTACACCGTGCGCAACAGCACCTCGCCTTCCGACGGCGTGGGTACGGGAGCCTCTTCAAGACGGAAATCCTGCGGCGTTGGCGCGCCTTGCGGACGTGCGGCCAGGACGATACGGCGGTTGATGCTGGGACTCTGTGGCATGTCGTTTCTCTCAGGATGACGTTGGGAAGAAGCGGATCTGGTCGAAGAAGTCTGGGGCTCGAACAAGTGCGACGGATTTCAGGAGATCGGCAACATCAACGGCGAGGCGTCCTCAGTCAGGAAATGAAGAGGTGGTCACCCCGGCGCAGGCCGGGGCCCGGCGACGTTGCCGTCCGGTCATGGCAGGAGTTGGTGATCCGGAAACGCTCAACCGCAGGATGTTCCGAGGCGGCAGCGAGGCATGATTAGACCGGTCGTCTACGCCCCGGATAGATGGCTGGCCAGTAAAAGGATTCGTCATTGCAGGGGATCGCGCCCTAAGGTGAATCAGCAAGGTTCAACAGCTGCCGCGTGCCGGTCATCGCAATGTCCAGCGGCTCGCGCCCACGGGTGATCTTGGCCAGCAGGCTGGCGCCCAACCAAGTCTGATACAACGTCGCCGCCAGCGCTTTCGCGTCCTGGGCGACCGATAGCGACCCGTCGGCCCTGCCATCATCGATGCAACGCGCCAAGCGCTGGATGATCCCCTCGATGCCCCGCTGCAAGGTCGTGCGCATGCCTTCGGACAGATCGCAGACCTCGGCACTCAGCTTGACCGCCAGGCACTTGGCATTCGGGTCATCGCTGGCCTGAGTGACCAGCCAATATCGCCAATAGCTCATCAGTCGTTCAGCAGCGGTGCCGGGACGTGCCAGCAAATCGTCCAGATGTGCCCATTGGCTGGAGAAATACGAGTTCAGCAGCGCATCGCCGAACGCTTCCTTGGATGAGAAGTAGTGGTAGAACGAGCCCTTCGGTACCTGCGCGGCCGCCAATAGTTCCGTCAGACCAACCGCGGTAAAGCCTTTCCCGACCATCAAGGGCTTGGCGGCATCGAGGATGTGTTGCCTGACATCGGGGTTGGAGGCGTTCATGGGCGGCATCCTAGATCAGATTAGACCGGTCGTCTAGTGGCCATCGTCTCGAAGGGTAGGACGTAGAGCGAAGCTTGCTCCGCTGCCTTTGCTGCGGGCATCCGGTTGTGTACCGAGCTCTAAGAGCAGCCGAGCAAGCTCGGCTCTACGAGGCCGCAGCATAGGTGCTGCCAATTCTTTCCCTGTCTGTCACACCGTTTGGCCTACCGTGATCTCCCCGTTCTTGAACAGGAGAACACCATGGCCAATCGCGATCGCAAACATGGCAATGGCGACACTCAAAGCAGCGTCGGCGAACAGCCGGGGCGTAACGATGCGGGTGTGACCGGCGGCCAGCAAGGCGGGCTCGGCGGACGGCGGGAAGGCAGCCGCGACGACACCGATACTCAAGAGATTGAGGACGTGCAGGGTGGAATGAATCCTGAAATCGGCGACATGGATGCTGAGGCCGACCCGGACCGCGATCCAGACGATGATGATGACAATGGCTTGCCCGGAAAGATGGGCGGCGGGTTGATGGGCGGGTGAAGCGGCCGTGCTGAAGACATCGTCGCTGTTGTAGGAGCGGCGTCCCGCCGCGAGCTCTCCCGTCCGATCGCAAAAAAGCCAACAGCCATCGAACTTGGCCGTTCGCTACCGGCACGCGCTGCGGCGCGCGCTTGATCAGCAAAAGTTCGCGGCGGGACGCCGCTCCTACCTGAGTGTTCCGGGCGTGATCGCAATATCGTCGCACCCATAAATCGGCCGTCCGGCAAACGCCAGCACGGCCGATATGCAACGGCCCGATTACGAATTCAACACCGAACCGACTTGTATGCGGCGCGGTGTCGTTTCAGGCCGCTTCGGAATGTCGATCTGCAGCACACCATTGTGGCCCGACGCGGTAATTCCATCGGGATCGGCACTGTCGGGTAGCGCAAAGCGACGATGGAAGCTGCCGTGGCGGCGCTCGATGCGCGAGAACGTTTCGCCTTCCCTCTTTTCCTCCAGGCGCCGTTCGCCCTTGATGGACAACGTGCCTTTTTCCATTTGAACCTCGATCTCCTGGGGATCGACACCGGGAATGTCGGCGTAAAGCACGAAACGATCGGCTTCCTCCTTGATATCAACACGCGGTGCCCATTGGCTGGTGACCACGGAGGATTCATCGGTGGATTCGTTCTGGAACAAACTACCCTCGAACAGGCGATCGAAGACTTGTTTGATCGGGTCCTGCATCAAGCCCTGGCCGGGCCATTGTGGATAGCGGACCATTTTGTTCATGGCAAGGTCTCCCATTGGCTAAAGGACGGTGACTCCGTCCGCCGCTGCAGATAGGGCAGCAGTGGAACATTTCAAGAAAAGAAAATAGGGGGGATTATTCGCTATTAAAAAACGATTAATGAACTTAACCAGAGGGTCGCTAGGAGAATGCCGGGTAGCCGGTACCCAACAACTCAAAACACATAACCACTCCTGCCAAGATAAGTATCAGTGCACTCACCGCGAGCAGCACCAATGATCGGACTCTCAACTGCTTCAGACCCATGGCCGTCTCCTTCTCGGCGTCTATGTGCTGAACGTGACTGACGAGATGACTAGGGGCGGCAGCTTCTATTTTCAACACCCCGAAACCAGTGGGATGACCACCGATGCCTCACGCGGAGCGAAACCCCGAAGCTCTCACGACGCCCTCCACCTCGGAGAGCGGAGCCTGCTCCGCTGCTCCTGCGCGGTCGGCATGGAAGGCAGCGGAGCAAGCTCCGCTCTACAAAAACGCTAGCGCGGACCCTTCACCTGTTGACGTAGGGGAGTTGGCCTACGTGGCTGGCCTGCATCTGCTTCGCTTCTTACGCGTCGGAGCGTGGCCCCGACCTGCCAGACATCAATGCGGTTGTCTCACGACACGCGCCAGCCGTAGAGCGGAGCTTGCTCCGCTGCCCCTGCGCGGTGGCACGGAAAGCAGCGGAGCAAGCTCCGCTCTACGAAAGCGCAAACGCGATGGGCCGTTTCACGTGTTGGTGTAACTGGCATTCCCCAGGCCGGTACCGATCGTCAGCACGCCCCACCGGCTCGCCTTGCGCATGCGGACGCGTTCGCTCAGGCCTTGCACCACCGCATCGTTGTGCATCACCACGGTCGGCTGGCTATCGCCGATGCGGTCCAGGTGCTCGCTCAACGCCTGCGGCAGATTGAACGGCGCTTCCCAATCGCCGGGCAGATTCTGCGCGCCATGCAGAATGCTGCCGTCCTGCTGGATCTGACCAGGGCAGGCAATGCCGATGAAAGGCGCCAGCTTGACGCCCAACGTGCGCGCCTGGGCGGCAAGCCCGTTGAGCATGCCGGCCAGTCGGGTAACCGCTTCCCCCCGATCGGGTTCGTCGTCGGCGTGCCGCCACTGCATATGCTCGATGACACGAGCCTTCGACCCGTCGTCTTCGCGGCCAAGCTGATGCTCGACGATCCCGCAGCGCAGATTGGTGCCACCGACATCCACCGCCAGAAAGGCATCCTGACGCTTGCTGGCCGAATCAGGCAACAAATGCACCCAACCCAGCAAGCCACCTTCGTCGGCGTCGTGCTTCAGGATGTGCAGATCCACACCGGCGCGCGATTGCTTGAGCAGACGCATTGCCCGCCGGATCGCCAAGCCTCCTGTTTTGCTTTCCGGCAGACCGCCACCCAACACGATCCGCTCCACTCCGTCCCATTCCTTCTGCGCCAGAAAACAGCGCACCACTTGAGCCAACCGCTGTGCGTACTCTTCCACCGCGATATGTACCAGGTGCGCGGCGTCGGGATCGCCCCCGACCAGTACCAGATCGATGGCCTTCTTGCCGATCTCATTACTCGGCTCCTTGCCGAACGGGTCCTTGCCAGTGCGCTGCTTGCGCGCCGCGTCCAGCAGATCGCGGAATGCAGTCTGACTGGCGCGGTCGCCAATGAATCCATCTCCTTCGGGGCCGTGGATGACCAGGTTGTAACTGTCGACCGACAGCCCTGGCAGTTGAGTGGCGCCATGTTGGCCGCGAGCATCGTTTTGTTTGGAAGACGACCGTTTGGCCATGGACATCGGAATCGCAAAGGAAGGAACTGCATCCTCGGTCACATGCCCGTTACGTGGCGTCAACACGATCCACCACCCACGACCGCCGTTGCAGGAGCGGTTTTTGCTTATGTAGAAGCGGCGTCCCGCCGCGAGCTCTTTCTTCAGATCGCGACAAAGCAAGAGCATTCTGAGCCTGATCGTTCACCATATGGGCGCGCTGCGGCGCGCTCGTGATCGTGCGCGCCGAAAGGCTACCGGGGCGCGGAGCGGCGTCCCGCCGCGAGCTCTTTTCTTGGCGATTCGATGAAAGCAAAAGCTCGCGCCGAGACGGCGCTCCTACAAAAATGGTTTTGCCTTTGTAAGAGTCGCCTCCAGCCGCGAGCTCTTCACCATCAGCACGGTAAAGAAAAGCTGGCTCAGTTAACTCATTCTGGTGCCGCGCGAGGGTTGAGAATTGCTAACAGAAATAGCCGCCTTCAGTCCGGCCCTTCCGTCACCACCAGCAATACATCACTGGAAGAACTCAATCCATGCAGCGCACGCAACTCCGCGTCAGCGGCGGTCTTCAAGAAGCCAGCAAGTCCGGCCGCGCCGGATGCTGTCGTTTCCGGCCCATCGGCTCTGCGTAGCGCATCGACGGCAAACCGCAATTGGTCGTCCGTGACCACAATCGACTGTGCGCGGTGCCGTTGCAATATGGCCAGCGCCGGCGCTGAAGCGGTGCCGCAGGAAAGCATTTCGGCGACGGTTTCCAAGTCGCCGAATAAAGAAATCGGATGCCCTGCTTCCAGGGCATGCGCGACGCAGGCGGCGCGTTCCGGTTCTACGACCAGAATCCCGCCGGGTGGGCGCATGCGTGCATGCAGGCCTTCGGCCATCGCCGCCGCCAGACCGCCAACGCCGGCCTGGACAAACAAATGGCTAGGCCGCGCGCCTGCAGCATCGAGTTGGACCACCAACTCCCGCGTGATCACGGAATAGCCTTTCATCACATCGGCGACCACGATGTCATTGAGGTCACTGGAGGTGTCCGGAACCAGAATGCCCTGACCGGCCGCCGCCGCTGCCGCCGCCTGTACTGCATCGTCATAGCTGCCCTCCACCGCGACAACCGCTGCTCCCAGCGAGCGGATCCGGTCAACGCGGAACCGGCTGACGCTTGCGGGCAGATAGATCATTGCCGTGGTACCCGCCCATCGCGCCGCGGCCGCGACTGCCAAGCCATGATTGCCGTCGCTGGCACATACCAGCCGCGGTAGCGAACGCGATCGCTTGGCCCGCGAACGCAGCACCAAGGGTGTCGGTACACCGGCCGCGCGAGCGAGCGCCCATAATCCCGCCATCATGCCGCCCAGCAATTTGAAATTACCCAGTGGCCGCTCACCTTCCAGTTTCGCGAACACGCGGGCTACACCGGTCAGCTTGGCCAGAGAAGGAAGCTCGACCAGATTTGTAGGGAGATAGTTCTCCCAGATGTGGGTGATGTCGAACGCGTGAGGAGATGTCGTTGTCATCCCGTCAGTGTGACGGAGTGCCGCGGCGCCAGGCATCGATTTACAGCGGGTATACGCGGAAAACCGCGTGGTTGCCGGCCTGGTGCGGTGAAGATGTCACCGCGCGGATTATTCGTCCGCGTCCAAAGGTACCGGCACCATCAACCCGCGCTTGAGTACGCCCAGCGCGACGTTGGTCGTGAAGCGCTTCACGTTCGGGTTTTCGCTCATCAACCGGTACATCAGGCCGTCATAGGTTTCCGTGTCGGGTGCGGTGACGATCAGGACGAAATCGGTTTCGCCAGTGACATAAAAGGCTTGCTGGACGTGTGCTTGCGCAGCCAGCCATGCGCGCAACTGCGCCAGCAGTTCGGGTCGCTCGCGTTCCACGTGCAGAGACACAACGAAGAATGTCGGGTTGCCTACCTTCTTTGCGTCGACCACCGCGACGTCGCGAGCGATCACACCTTTTTCCCGCAGGCGCCTGAGCCGGCGCTGGATGGCGGACGGCGACAGTGGCACCTGCTCGGCCAGGCGCTCGGCGGTCTGGCCGGCGTCTTCCTGCACAAGGTTCAAAAGCTGACGATCAAATCGGTCGAGTTCCATGGCTGCGCATGTTAGAGCGTGTATAACGCGGAAATCAGGCGAACACAGTAGCAATGTTGCGGCGAAAAGCGATGGCGGCGCACGTACCATTCCCGCTTCGCCACTTCTGCCGGCGGCCTCCGCCTGGAACCACATGAAGCTTCTCTATCAAACCCACTCGCCTTACGCCCGCAAGGTTCTGGTCTTCGCCCACGAAGCCGGGTTGGCGGATCGCCTGCAGGTCATCCACCACGAAACGAGCCCGACGCGCAAAAACCCGGACGTGTTCGCAGAGAATCCCCTCGGCAAGGTGCCGGTGCTGGTACGGCCTGGGCTGCCTTCGCTGTTCGACTCCGACGTGATCTGCGCCTACCTGGATACCTTGCACAGGGGCCGGTTGCACGATGGCCGCCGGCTGATTCCCCTCGAAGGCGAGGCGCGTTGGCTGGCCTTGCGTGCGCAATCGGTCGCCCAGGGCATTGCCGACGCCGGTATCGCCGTACGCTGGGAAACCGTCCGGCGGCCCGAACCACTCCGGTATCCGGCGCTAAAGGATGGCTACGTAGACAAGCTGATCGCAAGCTACGACTGGCTGGAGCAGGAGCTGGAGGTTGCGGCCCCGGTTCACGTGGGGCATATCGCGGTGGCCACGGCGCTCGCATGGATCGAATTCCGTGAGCTTCCTGATTTCCGCGAAGGGCGACCGAGGCTTGCGGCCTGGTTTGAAGAGTTTGAACAGCGGGCTTCCATGTTGGCGACGCCGTTGTCGGGGGAAACAGTGGATTGAAGGTTTCTGACACGCCCCCTTTTTGGAAACGTGTTTCTCCCGGAGGGAGAAGGGGAAAAGTGGATGCTTCACCGCTCACCGCTCACCGCTCACCGCTCACCGCCTCCCGCTTTCCCTTTGCCTCAAACGCCGCATACAACACCACGCCCAGCAACAATGGCACCAGGTAGTAAAACGCGCGGTAGACCAACAATGCGGCGAACAACTGCGGTTGCGGCACCAGGTGACCCAGCAGCGCCATAAATACCGCTTCCAACACGCCGATGCCGGCAGGGATATGCGCGATGGCGGTGGCGACGGCTGAAAGCATCATCACGCCCAGCACCACCGGATACGCGATCTGCTGCCCCAGCAGAACGAACAACAGGGCGGCCATGACCGACCAGTTGGCGCTGGCCAATATCAATTGCAGCAAAGCCAAACGTAACGACGGCAGACGAAAGTGGCGGCCGCGCACGTGGAATACACGGCCATGCGATACCCGGCACGCAATCAGATAAGCCACCACGATGGCCAGCAGTGCGAATCCCAGCAGCCGCAGGCCGGTGGTATCGATTTCCCAGTCCGGCGGCGGCGACAGCACGTGTGCGGCAAATACCGTCCCGGCCACTGCAGCGTAGCCGAGCCAGTTGGTTGAAATGCTGAAAGCCACGATGCGATTTATGATGCCGACATTCAGACCCGAGCGCGAGTACAAGCGATAGCGAAAGCCGGCGCTTCCGATCACCGCGCCAAGATTGAGACTGAAGGCATAGCTGATCAGCGTGATCACCATCACCCGCCGTGTCGATAACGAGTGATGGCTGTACACGCGGGCCGCCAGGTCGTATCCGCAATAGAGCAAATAACTGGCCAGCGTCAGCGCCACCGCTGTCACCAGCGTGATGATGCGATAGCTCGCGATCGCGCTACCTACCTGCGCCCAATCCACGGAACGTGCGTAGCGGATCAGCAACACGCCGACGAAAATGAGGAATACGACGAACAGCCCCTTCAAAGCACGCCGCAGATGCGGATGGCGGGACTTCTTCATGGCGCTTTACCTGCTTGCTGTGTCTCGGCCTCCTGCACTACAGGCGGAGCCACCAACGCGGTCTTCGGCGTATGCGCCGGCAGCCAGCCCGCCCAGTCGGGGAAATGACGCAGGCAATGGAATACCACCGGCCGGGTGACGGATTGCCAGAAGCGGCTCTTCGGTACCGTGGCCGGGTCCACCACGAAACAGTGCTGCTGCATCAGATTGCTCAGGCGTTCGCGCAGATCACGTGCGAAAACCGGATCGCGGATGAAGACATTGGCCTCCAGATTCAGCGACAGGCTCAAGGGGTCGAGGTTGCTGGACCCGACCGTCGTCCAATCGTCGTCGATCAGCGCGACCTTACCGTGGAACGGCCGCTCGCAATACTCATAGATGCACACGCCCGCATCCAGCATGTGCCGGTACAGCGTACGGGCGGCGGTCAGGGCGATCTGCTTGTCAGGCTCGCCCTGGAAGATCAGCGACACCTTCACCCCGCGTTGCGCCGCGTGGTGAAGATCACGCAGAAATCCGTAGCCGGGGAAGAAATAGGCATTGGCGATCAACACCTCGCGTTGCGCATTGCGGATTGCGTTGCGGTACTCGCGCTCGATGGTGTCGGTACGGTGCGCATTGTCCCGCGGGACGAACAGCACCTGCGCATCTCCCGTGGGATGTGCATCCTGCGTCTTGGCGGGGTGCCACCATTCACCGGTGCCTTTGGAGGCGATGGCCGCTTCGAGAAAGCCATGGATGTCAGCTACTACTGGTCCCTCCAGTTCCACTGCATAGTCCTGTTTCGCCGTGGGTCCGAAATCGGCCAGATGATCGGCTGAGTAGTTGATGCCGCCTACGAACGCCAGCCGCCGGTCGACCACCAGCAGTTTTCTGTGCATGCGGCGGAACACATGCAGGCGCATGCCCAACCACGGACGGTGCTGGTCGTATACCCGGAACTTCACACCGGCCGAAACCAGGCGCGCCAGAAACTCTTCCGAAAACGTCGGCGAGCCATAGCCGTCAACCACCAATTCGACCCGCACGCCTCTATTGGCCGCATCCAGCAGCCGCTGGTGAAGCTCCAGGCCCACCTTGTCTTCGAACAGAATGAAGGTTTCCAGCAGAACCTCGCTTTGTGCGGTGGAAATGGCCTCGAAGGTGCGGGTGAAAAAATCCTCGCCGTTCTCCAGCAAACGAGCACGGTTACCGTCTCGCCACACGCCACCAGACACAGAAGCACTCTTCACGGGCTCGCCTCTCACAGAACAATCTCCGCAATCAGCGGTGCATGGTCGGACAGATGCGACCACGGACGCGCCGACAACACGCGCGGTTCGCGGGCATGGGCGTTGCGAAGATAGATCCGGTCCACCGGCAGTACTGGCCAGCGCGCAGGAAAGGTGCGCGCCACCCGCCCGTGCGCTTGCTCAAAGATCTCGTGCAGACCGCAGGCCACCATCAATGCATGACCACGCACCCGCCAATCGTTGAAGTCGCCGGCAACGATCAACGGCGCGTCGGCCGGAATCGATTTGATGATGCCGCACAGCAACCTGAGCTGCTTTTGTCGATGCCCTTCGCGTAGCCCGAGATGGACGCAGATGGTGTGCAGTTCATCCGTGTGACCAGGCAGGCTGACGACCGAATGCAGCAGGCCGCGCTCTTCGTGCCCATCCATCGATACATCGCGGTTCTCATAGCGAAGGATCGGGAACTTGGACAGCAATGCATTGCCGTGATGTCCATGCGGGTAGACCGCGTTGCGCCCGTAAGCGAACTGGGCCCAGATCGAATTGGCCAGGAACTCATACTGCGGTCCTTCCGGCCAGTTCAGGTGGCGCTTGGCGTGGCGTGCGTGCTCACCCAGTACTTCCTGCAAGAACACCATATCCGCGGAGACTTCGCGAATAGCCTCGCGTAGCTCCGGCAGGATGAAGCGCCGATTGAGCAGGTTGAAACCCATATGGACATTCACGGTGAGAACGTTTAGCGCAGGCATTGCGGCTGATGGCGGCCCTGTTGGAGGTTCTCGTTGGATTCTGCCAAGGGGTGCTGCTGAGGGGTGTGAGGACGGTGTATGGATGGGATTGCATTAAAAGTTCGTAAGAATGTCGTGTGATGTCCGGCCATCGTGCGTCGGCTGATGGTCCCCGGCTCGTGCAAAGAAAGCGCATAGGGCGGGTCTTGGCCCGCCGTTGCCGAAGAGATGCATGACCCAGTCGTTTGGACACCAAGTCCTTGCGCCGCGCCGCACAAATTCACCGCTGTATCACCACACTGAGCGCAGCCTTCGCATACCCGAAAACACCGGAGAAATCGCTATGAAAATGAAAGTAATCGGCGCCGCCGCCGTTGCGTTCTGTCTGTGCGGCGCGGTGGATGCATTCGCCGGCGACGGCAACAAGGGCGGTGACGACAAGTTCGCCAAGATGGACACCAACGCCGATGGCAAGATCACCTCATCGGAACATGCGGCTGGCGGACGTACGATGTTCCAGTCGATGGATACCAATAAAGATGGGTCCGTGACCGCCGCCGAGATGGATGCGGCCCATGCCGCCCATGCCGGCAAGACGGAAGGTATGAAGATGTCGTCAGCCGACAAGATCAAGAAGATGGATACCAATGGCGACGGCAAGCTCAGCGCGTCCGAGCATGAAACCGGGTCGCGCGACATGTTCGCAAAATCCGATGCCAACAAAGACGGCAGCGTCACAGCCGACGAAATGAAAGCGGCCCATGAGAAGCATATGGCGGACAAAAAATAACGGCGCGGCAGTCTGCTGAGCCCTTGCGGGAAACCGGCGGGCCCATTTTGGGCCCGCTTTCTTTTTGTCTACGGTTGTCCGTCTCGCCAGCTGCGATGCACCTCCACCATTCTTCCCTATATGCCCAGCCGAATCTCGACGCGCGAACCGTCTTATTCCCCGAGTGCCGGTCGGTGTTACCTGTATGTCTTTCCGTGCGCTTACGAGGATCTGCTGAAACTGGGAATATCGCGTGATCCGCTGGACAGGATTCAGGCTTTCTCACGGCGCTATTTCGAGTTCTTCGATCTGCAACGCGGCTGGCTGCTGGAAACCGACCGTGTGCGCGAAGCGCAGGGCCACGAAACCCGTTTGCGGCGATCGCTGCGCTTGCTCAATGCGCCGGCGCCTCTGCTGGTGCCAGGCCGCGCGGCGGGAGCCACCGAATGGTACCGGGGCGCCGCGCTGTTGCTGGAACAGGCGAGGGAGGAATTCGCCGCACAGGGATATGTGGTTCACCAGCCATTGGAACACTGGTTGCGGGGTCGATTGAAAGAGCGGCGCAGCAACTTGTACACCTGGGCGGAACGCATGCTGTCCGCTGCCGACAGCGAGCCCGGCGACGCTCAGCCCGCCGGCGCCGAACCGCCACTGCCGCACCGGATGCTACGCGACGCACTGGACGGCTATGTCGCGCTCGGCATACCCCTGGAAGATGCATTGCCACCCACGGTTTTCGACTGGTACGCACGGTACGCAGGCTTCCGCAGCAAGTAGGTCGGGGCGGCGCCCCGACGCTGGGCGGGTACCAACCTGCTCAGCGCCATCAGTGTTAACGAAGGTGAATTAAGAAATAGCAGGTTTACATTCCATAAATTGGCTTGGCGCGTATTACCCTCATGTCCCTGTGATGCCATTAACTACTTTCCATCCTGCTGTCGCCAACTGGTTCCAGCGCACCTTCCCCGCGCCAACGCCGGCGCAGGCGGCGGCGTGGCCGGCGATTCGCGCGGGCCGCAATACGCTGGTGGCCGCGCCGACGGGTTCGGGCAAAACCCTGACCGCGTTCCTGGCGGCATTGGACGAGCTGGTGCGGCAGGGCCTGGAGCCCGGCGGCTTGGCCGATGAGACCACGGTAATTTACGTATCGCCGTTGAAAGCGCTGTCCAACGATATTCATCTCAACCTGGAAGCGCCGTTGGCCGGCATCCGCGACGAACTCGCGCGGCTGGGACTTCCCGACGTCGAAATTCGCACTGCCGTGCGCACCGGCGACACGCTGCCGAAGGAGCGCCAGCAAAATCTACGCAAACCGCCGCATATTCTGGTGACCACACCCGAGTCGCTGTATGTGCTGTTGGGATCCGCATCCGGTCGCGCCATGCTGTCGCCGGTACGCACCGTCATCGTCGATGAAATCCACGCGGTCGCCGGCAGCAAGCGCGGCAGCCACCTGGCGCTGTCGCTGGAGCGGCTGCAGGCGCTGGCGGGGCGGTCGCTGACCCGGGTCGGTTTGTCCGCCACGCAAAAGCCAATCGACGAAGTCGCGCGATTCCTGGTTGGTGCGGGCGGGCTGACCGAGGGCGCGCTGTCCAATGGAGCGCCCGATTGCGAAATCGTGGACATCGGCTACGGAAAACAACGCGATCTGGACCTGGAGCTTCCACCCACGCCGTTGAGCGCGGTGATGTCCAACGACCAATGGGAACAGGTCTACGCACGCGTCGCGGCCCTGGTGCGGGAGCACCGCACCACGCTGGTGTTCGTCAACACCCGGCGCATGGCCGAACGCGCCGCGCGTCACCTGGGCGAACTGCTGGGCAAGTCAGCCGTGGCCGCGCACCACGGCAGCCTGGCACGCGAGGCGCGCCTGGATGCGGAGCAACGACTGAAGCGCGGCGAACTGAAAGTGCTGGTGGCGACCGCTTCGCTGGAACTGGGTCTGGATATCGGCGATGTGGACTTGGTGTGTCAGTTGGGTTCGCCACGGTCCATCGCGACGTTCCTGCAACGCGCCGGCCGCTCCGGACATGCGGTGGGCGGCATTCCGAAGGCGCGGCTGTTCCCACAATCGCGCGACGAACTGATCGAATGCGCCGCATTGCTGGATTGCGTTCGCCGCGGTGAGCTGGACGCGCTGCATATTCCGCCCGCGCCACTGGATGTGCTGGCGCAGCAGATCGTTGCCGAAACCGCCAGCCGCGAATGGGACGAAGACGAACTCTTCGCGCTGGTGCGTCGCGCCTGGCCATACGCGCAGCTGTCGCGTGAAGACTATGCGGCGGTGGTGAAGATGCTGGCCGAAGGCTTCACCACACGCCGCGGCCCGCGTGCCGGCTACGTGCACCGCGATGCGGTTCACCATCGCTTGCGCGAACGCAAGGGCGCGCGCATGACGGCACTGATGTCCGGCGGCACCATTCCGGAAACCGGCGACTACACGGTGCTGCTGGAACCGGAAGCGCAAAAGATCGGCACCGTCAACGAAGACTTCGCGGTGGAGAGCCTGGCCGGCGATATCTTCCAGCTCGGCAATGCCAGTTACCGCATCCTGCGGATAGAACCTGGGCGCGTACGGGTGGAAGACGCCAAGGGCGCGCCGCCGAATATCCCATTCTGGCTGGGCGAAGCACCGGGTCGTAGCGATGAGCTTTCCCTCGGCGTATCGCGCCTGCGTGCGGACATCGAATCGAAAATCGCTGCGGACGGAACGGATGCCGCGATTCAGTGGCTGACCACTGAAGTAGGTCTGGATGACGAAGCCGCACGCCAGATCGTCGACTATCTGGCCAAGACGGTGACGGCATTGGGCGCATTGCCCACCCAGCAGCGCATCGTGATGGAGCGCTTCTTCGACGAATCCGGCGGCACCCAACTGGTGATCCATTCGCCGTACGGAAGTCGCCTGAATCGCGCCTGGGGCCTGGCGCTGCGCAAGCGCTTCTGCCGCAAATTCAATTTCGAACTGCAGGCGGCCGCGACGGAAGACGCCATCGTCCTGTCGCTTTCGACCAGCCACAGTTTCCCGCTGATCGAAGTCTCGCGATACCTGCATTCATCATCGGCGTTGGATGTATTGGTGCAGGCGTTGCTGGATGCGCCATTGTTCGGTGTGCGTTGGCGCTGGAACGCCACCACGTCGCTGGCGTTGCCGCGCTTTGTTGGCGGCAAGAAGGTTCCACCACAACTGCAACGCATGAAGTCGGAAGATCTGCTGGCGACGGTATTCCCGGACCAGGTCGCCTGTGCCGAAAACCTGGTGGGCGAACGCGAAGTTCCCGACCATCCGCTGGTCGCGCAAACGCTGCACGACTGTTTGTACGAAGCCATGGATGCCGACGGCTGGCTGCAGTTGCTGCGGCGCCTGGAAGCGGGCGAGGTGGAAGTGATCGCGCGCGATCTTCCCGCCCCTTCGCCGCTGGCGGCCGAGGCATTGAACGCTCGGCCTTACGCCTATCTGGACGATGCACCGCTGGAAGAGCGCCGCACGCAGGCCGTGCAGAGTCGACGCTACTCCGATCCCGAGAACGCCGATGATCTGGGCCGATTGGATCCGGAGGCGATCGACGCCGTGCGCCAGGAGGCGTGGCCGGAAGCCCGCAATGCAGACGAAATGCACGAAGCGCTGACCGGACTCGGCGTGCTCATGGAGGAGGAAGCGGCTCGCCATCCCGATTGGCTCGCCTGGCTGGGCACGCTGGCGGAAAGTGGACGCGCGGCCAGGTTGCTTCCAGATGAAGCTGCCGCCGGTTTGTGGGTAACGGCAGAGCAACTTCCGCAGATTGCGGTGCTGTATCCCGGCGCGAAGTGGCAACCCGAGATTTCCGCGCCCGCCGAATTCGCACAGATAGCTTGGACGCGGGAAGATGCGCTACGCGAGTTGTTGCGTTCGCGGCTCACCGCATTGGGTCCCACGCCGGTCGCCGAGCTTTCGGATCCGTTGCGATTGCCGCATGCGGAGGTGGAAGCCGCACTGCTGGCGTTGCAGGCCGAAGGCTACGTGATGCAAGGGCGATTCACGCCGGATGCCTCGGCCGAGGAGTGGTGCGAACGTCATCTACTGGCGCGCATTCATCGCTACACGCTGAAACGCCTGCGGCGCGAGATCGAACCGGTGGAACCTCGCGACTTTGCTCGCTTCCTGTTCGATTGGCAGCGCGTCAGTGAATCGACACGCGTCAGCGGACCGGAAGCCTTGTCCGGTGTGCTGGCGCAGCTGGAAGGTTTCGAAGCGCCGGCGGCAACCTGGGAAATGGAACTGCTGCCCACGCGCGTCAAGGACTATGCGATCAGCTGGCTGGACGATCTGTGCACCGCCGGCCGCACGATGTGGACGCGATTGCGGCCCAATGCGAGCGACAGCAGCGCGCGTGGCGGAGGTTCGCTGCGTTCCACGCCCATCCTGTTGTTGCCGCGCCGGACCGCTTCGCTCTGGGCGCGATTGGCGCCGACCTCCAGTGAGGAAGGTGGCCTCAGTTCCCGCGCCCAGCGAGTCGCCGATTACCTGACGCAACATGGCGCGTCCTTCTTCGATGAAATCGCCGACGGCGCGCATCTGCTGCGCACTGAGTTGGAAGACGCATTGGCCGAACTGGTGATCCGCGGACGTGTTCACTGCGACAGCTATGCCGGCCTGCGCGCGTTGCTGGTGCCAGCATCGAAACGTTCTCCGTCGTCTTCTCGCCACCGCCGTCGCGTGGCGTTGTTCGGTATCCAGGATGCGGGTCGCTGGGCGTTGATCCGGCCGCCCGCGGCCGCTGCTTCCGCTGACGGCGGCAACAAGAATCCGGAGGCGATCGAACACATTGCCCGCACGCTACTGCGCCGATACGGCGTGGTGTGCTGGCGACTGCTGGAACGCGAAGCCGCATGGCTGCCGCCCTGGCGCGAACTGGTGCGCGTCTACCACCGCCTGGAAGCACGCGGCGAAATCCGTGGCGGCCGCTTCATTGCCGGCATTCCCGGCGAACAGTTCGCGCTGCCCGATGCGGTGGGCCTGATGCGGCAAGTACGGCGCCAACCGCTCGATGGCAGTTTCGTCCGCCTATCCGCATCCGATCCGGCCAATCTGCTAGGCACGCTGATCCCCGGTACCAAGGTGCCGCGAGTACCCGGTGCGCGCGTGCTGTATCGCGATGGCGTTCCCATCGCGACGAACACCGGCGGACAAGTGGAATTCCTGGCGGCGTTGGATGAAAGCGAACAACAGACCGCACAGCGAGCGCTGATTTCCGATTCGCTTCCGCGCCCGGAGGCTCTGACCAGCCATGCGTAACGGCGGCGGATGCGGTGAGCAAAGCGAACCGCATCTGTCGCATGTTTCCACGCGGGGAAGCCTTACGCTAGTTGCGCAAACGGCGTGGTTCGCTTTTGTCGGCTCGGTTTGATTCAAACGTAAACCCAGCACGCAAAACTAGGATTTATGCTCAGCGATTTCCTGGACGTCGTAAGTCGGCCTTGGTTCTGGGTAGACCTGTTCCTTGTAGCTATCGGAATGATTCTGCTCTTTCCGCTCATGCTTAGCCGAAGATCGCGCAAGCGACGCTCCGAGCTTTTGTCATATGACGGGCTACGGGCAGTTGGTCTTGGCGTCCTAGCGCTCGCATGGTTGGGATTCTTTGCCTACAACCGGCTTGCGGCGGCTCACTAATTGGGTAGGTCCGAGGTGGCGGCCTAGGCCTGGGCTTAACGGCCAGCTGCCTACTATTGATTCAAGCCGAAGTCGTTCGCCATTCGGCTCGACCCGGAGGTGGGATCACGAGGTGCAGCATGCCAGTGGATAGCCAAGTCATCCTATGGTTCATTGGGCGCCTGCTGTTGGGCGGCCTTTTCGTTGTTGGTGGTATTCACCACTTCTTCAACCTGCCGGCCATCACTCAGGCACTCAGCGCACGGGGTGTTCCGGCAGCCAGGCTTGTGTTGCTGTCGGGCTCGGTGTTCCAGATATTTGCTGGCCTGGCGCTGATCTTCGGTTTCTATCCAATGTGGGCCGCTCTGGGCTTGGTGGCCTTCACCGTCGCAGCCTCCGTTTTGCTGGTCAACTTTTGGGGCATGGAGGGCCCGGCGCGTGCCGATGCCATCCGCACGTGGCAGTCCAACCTTGCGATCATTGGCGGGCTGCTCGTGGCGGCGGCGCATTCGCCGTAATCATTTGAGCGCACTCAGCCATGCAAGCCAAAACTTGCGCGGGCCGTTCAATCAGGCAGTAACGAACGCCTTCTGGCTAGTAGGCGGCACTCCGGGGCTTCCGTTCAGGCTTACCGGCCTGGATATAACTCGCCAAAGCCCTCGCCTTGGTGTACAAATGTACACCTATGATAGAACTCACCCCTAAGCGTGCCGCGGTACTGGCTTTCATCCGCCATCGGGTGGAGGTGCTGGGCCAACCGCCCAGCCTGGCCGAGATTGCCGAGGAGTTCGGTTTTGCCTCGCGCAATGCGGCGCAGAAGCATGTGCAGGCGCTGGCCGAGACTGGCCTGATCGAGCTGGCGCCGCACCAGAAGCGTGGCATCCGCCTGGCGGGCGGGCACCGGCGTGCCGATCTGCTGACCCTGCCAGTGTTGGGCCGGGTGGCCGCCGGCACGCCTATCGGGGCGGATATTGGGTTGGGTGGCGGATTGGACCCGCAGTGGGTGCTGGATCGCCGATTGTTCTCGCTGACGCCCGATTACCTGCTGAAGGTGCAGGGCGATTCGATGATTGGCGACGGCATTCTGGATGGCGACCTGGTCGGCGTGCAGCGCACCGCGGAAGCGCGTAACGGACAGGTGGTGGTGGCGCGGGTGGACGGCGAGATCACCATCAAGCGGCTGGAGCGCGGGCGCCAGCGTATTCGTCTGTTGCCGCGCAATCCCGAGCATGCACCCATCGTGGTGGAGCCGGATCAGGACTTCGCCATTGAAGGCGTCTACTGTGGCCTGGTACGCCGGGGCTGATGGGCGCCGTTGTCGCCATCGACACCCTGTTGCAGGAGCGACGGGTATGGAAAGGCCAGCCGGCGGCGTTGCCGCCCAGCGCGCAGCCGACCGGTTACGCCGCGCTGGATGCGGCATTGCCCACGGCCGGTTGGCCCGAACATGCACTGACCGAACTGCTGATTCCCGCCGATGGCATCGGCGAGCTGCGCCTGCTCTGGCCCAGTCTGTCGCGGCTCACCCGCGCCGGTCAGCGCGTGGTGTTGGTGGCGCCGCCGTACATTCCGTATCCGCAAGCCTGGCGAGCCGCGGGGGTGGATTTGCGGCAATTGCAGATCGTCAAGGCGCAAGGCCGCGATGCCTTGTGGGCGAGCGAACAATGCCTGCGTTCGGGCAGTTGCGCGGCGGTGGTGTGCTGGCCACAGAACGTGGACGACCGCGCGCTGCGGCGCCTGCAGGTGGCGGCCGAATCCGGCCAGGCGCTGGGTTTCGCGTTCCGGCCGTTGAAGGCTTCGTTGAATCCCTCGCCGGCCGCATTGCGCTTGGCTCTCGATCTGCATCCGCCACAACTGCGGGTGCTGAAATGCCGGGGCGGCATGGCGCCGCCGCGTCCCATTCCCTTTACTGCCTTTGCCGCGTGAGGATGACGGCATGCGCTGGGCTTGTATTCTGCTGCCGCAACTGGCGCTGGACGGTGTCCTCCGCCGTCAGTCCGATCCGTCCGCGCCGCTGGCGCTGATAGCAGGTACGCCGCAGCGGCGCGTGCTGCATGCGGTCAATCCATCGGCACGTGCATTGGGTCTGCGCCCGGGCATGTCGCTGACCGCCGCGCAGGTGATAGCACCGGGTTTCGCCACGGTGGAATACGACCCCGACGAAGCGCAGCGCGGACACGCCTTGCTTGCTGCCTGGGCTTACCGCTTCAGTTCGCTGGTCAGCACGCAGTACGCGCATGCGTTGGTATTGGAAGTCGAGGCCAGCCTGCGCCTGTTCGGGCCGTGGCCACGCTTTGAAGCGCGCCTGCGCGAAGAATTGGGCGAACTGGGTTTCCGCCATCGCATCGTGATGGCGCCGAATCCGGCCGCGGCACGCGTGCTGGCTAACGCGCATAACGGCATCGCGCTATTGAGCGATGAAGCCCTACGCCATGCCTTGGGCCAGCTGCCGGTGGAACGTGCGGGCTTTGCACGCGAAGTAGCGGTGGCGTTCGAACGCATGGGTCTTCGCAAGCTGCGGCAGGTCATGGCGTTGCCGCGCGACACCCTGGTCCGGCGTTTCCCGAAGGAGGTGCTGCAGCACCTCGATGAATTGCTGGGCGAACGCCAGGCGCCGCTGCACTACTACGCGCCACCGGATCGTTTCGATACACGCATTGAACTTGGATACGAAGTCGAATCGCATCAGGCCTTGCTGTTCCCGCTCAAGCGGCTGACTTCCGATCTGGCCGCTTTCCTGGCGGGCCGCGATGGCGGCGTGCAGCGGTTCGAACTGCGGCTGGAGCATGAAGACCATGCCGACACCGCTGTGTCGGTGGGGCTGCTATCCGCCGAGCGCGATCCGGCGATGCTGTTCGAACTGGCGCGCGGTCGCCTGGAGCAGGCGCAGGTACCCGCACCGGTACGTGCCGTGCGGTTGGTGGCGGAGGAGTTGCCGCCGTTCGTGCCGGCGCATCGCGAGTTATTCGACGAACGCCCGCAGCAGGCGATGCTGTGGGAACAGTTGCGCGAGCGCCTGCGTGCGCGCCTGAGCGACGAGGCGGTGCATGGTCTGCGCGTGCATGCCGACCATCGTCCCGAGTTCGCCTGGCGCGCCGAGGAAGGCAAGGCACAGGAAGATGCACCATCGCCGCCGCGCCCGGGTTGGTTGCTGGAACGGCCCATGCCGTTGCGCGACGTCGCACCGCACATCATCGCCGGCCCGGAACGCGTGGAATCGGGTTGGTGGGACGACGGCGACGTACGCCGCGACTACTACGTGCTGGAGACGCGACTGGGACAGCGCGCCTGGGCGTTCCGCGTGGCAGGCGAGGAAGGCGCCGATGCACCCTTCATGCTGCACGGATGGTTCGCATGAAGTCCTATACCTTCACCTCAGCCCTCTCCTATAAAGAAAAAGCAGTGAAGCGAGTTCCGCCTTGTGTAGAGCCGAGCTTGCTCGGCTGCTGTTCGCGCGGTGCACGCAAAGCACAAGCAGCGGAGCAAGCTCCGCTCTACTCGCACGGGGCACGTAAACCGGGGAGGAGGCGGCCTTGCGCAGCATGAATCCCGACTACGCCGAACTGCACTGCCTGTCGAACTTCAGCTTCCAGCGCGGAGCTTCCAGTGCGCAGGAGTTGTTCGAACGCGCCAAGCGCCATGGCTATAAAGCGTTGGCGATCACCGACGAATGCACGCTGGCCGGCATCGTGCGTGCTTGGCAGGCAAGCCAGGAGACCGGACTGACGCTGATCGTCGGCAGCGAAATGCAGGTCGAAGACGGTCCCAAGGTCGTGCTGCTGGTGGAAAACCGCACCGGGTATCAAGCGCTGTGCCAGATCATCACGCGTGCGCGCCGTCGCGCCAAGAAGGGTGAATACCGTCTGCTGCGCGAGGACTTCGATGATGTGCAGACCGGCCTGCTGTGCCTGTGGATACCCGGACCTGTACCGGACAGCAAGCACGGTGAATGGTTGAAGACGGTTTTTCCGCAGCGCCTGTGGCTGGCGATAGAACTGCACCTGGGTGCGGATGATGCGGCGCGCTCCACGCAATTGCAGTCGCTTGCTGCGCAGCTGGAAATCCCCGCCGTCGCCAGCGGTGATGTGCACATGCATGCACGCGGTCGACGCGCCTTGCAGGACGTGATGACCGCCATCCGTCATCGCACCACGGTGGCCGAATGCGGCCATCGACTGTTTCCCAACGGCGAGCGCCACCTGCGTACGCGGCAGGCGTTGGCCAAGCTCTATCCGCCGGAACTACTAAAGGAATCGCTGCGCATCACAAAGCGCTGCACGTTCGACCTGAAGGAAGACATCAAGTACGAATACCCACGCGAACTGGTGGCGCCGGGACATACGCCGGCATCCTGGCTGCGCGAACTGGCCAGGCAGGGCATCCATGCGCGCTGGCCCGATGAGCCCCCCGAGATTCGCCGGGAATTGATCAGCAAGGCACAGGTACTGATCGAAAAAGAACTGGGCATCATCGCGGAACTCAACTACGAATCTTTCTTCCTCACCGTGCACGACGTGGTCCGGTTCGCGCGTGGCCAGGGCATCCTGTGCCAAGGGCGCGGCTCGGCGGCCAACTCGGCGGTGTGCTACGCGTTGGGCATCACCGAGATTGATCCGGCCCGCATGAATCTGTTGTTCGAGCGATTCCTGTCGGTGGAGCGCAAGGAGCCGCCGGACATTGATGTGGATTTCGAACACGAGCGCCGCGAAGAAGTCCTGCAATACGTGTTCGATCACTACGGGCGTGACCGCGCGGCGTTGGCGGCGGTCGCCACTACTTACGGCGGACGCGGCGCACTGCGTGATGTCGCACGCGCGCTGGGGCTGCCGATGGATGCGGTGAAGCAGCTGACCGGCACGGTTGGCCATTGGAGCGACAGCATTCCAGCGCCCGAGCGCCTGCGCGAAGCGGGCTTCGATCCCGAGAGTCCTTTGCTGCGCAAGATACTGATCCTGGCCAGCGAACTGATCGGCTTCCCGCATTATTTGTCCCAACATCCTGGTGGGTTCGTCATTTCCGAGCATCCGCTGCATACGCTGGTGCCGGTGGAGAACGCTGCCATGGATAACCGCACGGTAATCCAGTGGGATAAGGACGATCTGGAAATGCTGGGCCTGATCAAGGTCGATGTGCTGGCGCTGGGCATGCTCACGGCGGTGAGCAAAACGTTGGAATTGATCAAGCGGCACCGGGGCCGCGAACTGACGCTGGCCACCATTCCTGCGGAGGACCTGGAAACGTACAAGATGATCCAGGCTGCCGACACCATCGGCGTGTTCCAGATCGAATCGCGTGCGCAGATGGCGATGCTGCCGCGCTTGAAGCCAAAGAATTTCTACGACCTGGTCATCGAAGTCGCCATCGTGCGGCCCGGTCCCATCCAGGGCGACATGGTGCATCCGTATCTGCGCCGGCGCGATGGAGTGGAGCCAGTGACTTATCCAAAAGAGGAACTACGCAAGGTGCTCGGACGCACGTTGGGCGTGCCGCTGTTCCAGGAGCAAGTCATGGAACTGGCCATCGTTGCTGGCGGTTATAAACCGGGCGAGGCCGACCAGTTGCGCCGCTCGATGGCGGCATGGAAGCGCCATGGTGGGCTGGAACACCACCGCAGCAAACTCATCGACGGCATGTTGGGCAACGGCTACGAGCTTGAGTTCGCCGAGCGCATCTTCGAACAGATCAAAGGCTTCGGCGACTACGGCTTCCCGGAAAGCCACGCCGCCAGTTTTGCGCTGATCACCTATGCCAGTTGTTGGCTCAAGCGGCACGAACCGGCGGCCTTCGCCTGCGCCCTCATCAACAGCCAGCCGATGGGTTTCTACAGCCCGGACCAGCTGCTGCAGGACGCACGCCGGCATGGTGTCCCGGTGCGGCCGGTGGATGTGCGTTATAGCGACTGGAACTGCACACTGGAAGAAGACGGCCGGAGCGAGAAGCTCGCGCTCCGCCTGGGACTTCGCATGGTGCGTGGATTCGACGAAGCAGCGGCACAACGTATCGAACAGGCGCGGACACAGCGCGCATTCTCCGACGTCACCGATCTCTGCCAGCGGGCCGATCTGGACGCCCGCGACCGCAATCTTCTGGCCGATGCCGGTGCATTGAAAGGATTGGCCGGGCACCGGCATCGCGCCCGCTGGGAAGTGGCTGGCGTGGAAGCGCGGCGGCCTTTGTTCGACGGCCTGGCCGGCACTTCGGAAGTCCAGGTGCGTCTGCCGCTGCCTTCCGTGGGCGAAGACCTGTTGACCGATTACGCGACGATCGGCACCACGTTGGGACGGCACCCGATGTCGCTGCTGCGTAGCCGCCTGCGCGCGCGGCGGCTGCGCGATTCGCGCGAACTGACGCAGATAGCGCATGGGACGCAGGTCGCGGTGGCCGGTATCGTCACCGGTCGCCAGCGGCCGCAAACCGCAAGCGGCATCACCTTCGTCACGCTGGAAGACGAGCACGGCATGGTCAACGTGGTGGTGTGGCATCACTTGGCCGAGCGCCAGCGCCGGGTGCTGGTCGAATCGCAGTTGATGGAAGTCCGGGGGCGACTGGAAGCCGTGGACGGTGTTCGTCATCTGATCGCGCAGCGACTGCAGGATCTGACGCCTTGGTTGGGCGGGCTGGACTCGCGCAGCCGGGATTTCAAGTAGCCGGAATTTCGAAACGCATCACGCTGTGGACGGGTTGCTTTTTCGTTGCGTCTGAATGCATCTGCCTGGATGTAAACAAACGTTTCACCGAGTTCTCACTCTTTCATGCCGAGAATCCAGACTTACCGTCGGAACTCTCGATTATGGATAGAGCGGACGAAGATCGCCGGGCCAACTCCGCCACGCAGGGATTGAGCCGGAGGGCCAACATCCTCCGCTTTCTATTCCGCTATCGGAACTCCGGGGTTTTCGCCGGCCTGACGCTGGATCCGGCCGTGGTCAGCGAAGACATCGGCGAAGGCAGCCCCGATCAATTCGCGCGCGATCTCGAAGCGCTGGGTCCCACGTTCGTCAAGCTTGGGCAGTTGCTATCCACGCGCCCGGACATCGTGCCTCCTGCCTACGCAAGCGCATTGGAACGCATGCAGGAGCATGCGGCTCCGATCGACTACGAGCGGGTCAGGGAAGTCGTGGAGAGCGATCTGGGCGTCCGCTTGAGCAAGGCGTTCGTCGAATTCGACACCACGCCGCTGGGCTCCGCCTCGCTCGCGCAGGTGCATCGCGCGACGTTGCATGACGGCACCGAGGTTGCGGTCAAAGTACAAAAGCCGGATATCCGCCGACAACTGATATCGGACCTGGAAGTGCTACGCGGTATCGCCAACGCCGCCGATCGCCTCACCAAGGTCGGGCGCCATGTGCTTTTCGCCGATTGGTTGACGGAATTCAGCAAGATCATGATGGCGGAACTGGATTACATCGCCGAAGCGGAGAATCTGGAAAGATTCGGTCATCATCTGGCGCCATTTCCCGAGCTGTGGGTGCCCCAGCCGATCTGGGACCTGACCAGTCGTCGCGTGCTGACCATGGATCTGGTGGTCGGTACCAAAGTCAATCAGATATCCGGCGTGCGGCGTACTGAAGAATCGATGGAGCCACTGGCGGCCGCATTGATATGCGGTTATCTGGACCAGGTGTTCGTGCATGGTGAGATCCATGCCGACCCTCACCCGGGCAATCTTCGTGTCACCCACGATGACCGGCTGGCGATCTTCGACCTGGGGATGATCGCGCATGTGCCGCCGCGACAGCGCGACCGCTTGCTCAAGCTGCTGTTCGCCGCGGTGGACGGGCGCGGCGAACAAGTGGCCGAAGAAGCCATCGGTTTGAGCACACGCCTGGATGACTACGACGAACAACGCTTCCTGCGGGAAATCGGACAGCTGATCAGCCGCTACGCCGCCCACGCGGCTTCCATTTCCGAAGGTACCGTGGTGACGGAACTGGTCCGGATCGCGACCGCCTGCGGCTTGCGCACGCCGCCGGAACTCAGCCTGTTGGGCAAGACGCTGCTGAACCTGGATGCGGTGTCGCGTTCGCTATCGCCGGGATTGGCCGTCAAGCCTCTTCTTGAAGAACACCTGCAACATGTCATGCGGGCCCGGCTGCGCAAATCGCTGTCATCCGCCAATGTCGCCAGTGAGCTGATGGAATTGCAGATGCTGATGCGTGAAGGCCCGCGCAAGCTGACCGACATCCTGTCGCTGATCGCCTCCAATCGCTTGCAAGTCCGCATGATGGGACTGGAGGAATCCCATCTGATGGAAAACCTGCAGAAGATCGCCAACCGGATTTCCGCCGGCGTGGTCACTGCGGCGTTGATCCTGGCCTCGGCGCAGATGATGCGCATCGAAACGCAAAGCCGGCTGTGGGGTTATCCCACCATCGCCCTGCTGTTGTTCCTGCTGGCGGTCGGCCTGGGCCTTGGCATCGTGATCAGCGCCTGGCTGAGGGATCGCCGAGTAGGCAAGCACGAGGAGCGCGGCCCACATTAGCCGGATATGGCCGGCCTGAAAACATTCCATAGCCACCCGAAGCATCGTGCTTCGCCAGTCGGAGAAATCATCATGTCCACTGCCACTCGCATCATATTGCTCATTCTCCTGAGCGGCGCGGCCAGTGCCTGTCGCCAGGAGCCACCACCTGAGCCGAGAGCGCCTGGTGGATCGGGCACCGCCGCGGTGCAGGACGCGCCGCCACGCACCGATGCCGCGGAAGGCACCGGTCTGGAAACGGCGCCGTCCGAATCCGCCATGGTGAAATTGAATGCCGATGGCAATTATCTGATCGACGGTGCGGACAACGCGTTGTATTTCCTGGAAGGCAACTATGACGGAAGCAAATGCGATCCCGCGTGCCAGGAGGTCTGGCCGCCGATGCTGGCCACAGGCCAGCAGCCCGCCGCAGGCCAGGGCCTGCCGGGAGAAAAGCTCGGCGTTTCGCCAACCGGGCAAGGTGCTCGCCACGTGACCTACAACGGCCATCCGCTCTATCGTTATTCCGGCGACCAAGGTGCAGGGCGCACGGCTGGACATGGCGTTTCCGACCGTTGGGGGAAGTGGCAGCTGATCAACAAAGACGGTGACCCCGCACAGGATCCCGCATCGAAAACCTCGACGGACGAAACCGCGCCGAAGCCGCCGCGTTGATGCCGTGTTGATTCGTAGGATGGGTGTCGCTTCGCTCGACCCATCCTACGAAGCGCTTCACTTTGCCCTCACGTGATCCGTACGCCGTATCGACACTACCCCGGATAACGTAACGACACCTGACATATGCTGCATAGCAGGAGGGAACCGTGGGTATTATCGTTTGGTTGATCGTAGGTGGCATCGTCGGCTGGCTGGCCAGCCTCATCATGAAGACCGATGCTCAACAAGGCCTGTTCTTGAACGTGGTAGTCGGCATCGTCGGCGCGCTGATAGGCGGATGGCTCATCGGTCCGTTATTGGGATCCGGATCCATCAACGAGGGTTTCAGCATCATGAGCGTGGTGGTATCGCTGATCGGCGCCATCATCCTGCTGGCCATCGTCAACCTGTTCCGCCGCGGCAGAGCGCGTTGATTCGTAGGAGGCGTCGTTGCGCTCGCCCCATGTTGCGCTCGACCCGTCCTACGTAGGAGCGCCGTCTCGGCGCGAGCTTTTTCGTTTTCTGGGTTGAAGAATCGCGATCGACAGAAAGAGCTCGCGCCGGGACGGCGCTCCTACGAATCTTGCGCAGCTAATCCGCGGCCCCTGCTTCGGCACCTCCACGATGTAGCCGGTCTGGAAGCGGCTCGCCGCGTTCGGTGAAATCCAGCGAGACCGAGTTCAAGCAATGACGTTCTCCTGTCGGCGGCGGACCGTCGGGAAACACATGGCCCAGATGGCTGCCGCAACGCGCGCACACGATTTCGGTGCGAATCATGCCGTGGCTGGTGTCGCGGATTTCACGCACATGGTCCGGGTCGTAAGGGGCGAAGAAGCTCGGCCAACCGGTACCGGAATCGAACTTGGCACTGGAGCGGAATAGCGGCAATCCACAGAAGCGGCAGGTGTAGACACCCTCTAACTTGTTATCCAGGAACACACCGCAGAAAGGCGCCTCGGTACCATGTTGCAACAATACCCGGCGCTCTTCTTCGTTCAATTCGGAGGTCAGCGCCTGGCGTTGCGTGTCGGTAGGCGGGGTCAGGTCGAAAGCGCTCATGGCGGACTCCATATTCGGACGGTAAGGTGCAGTCGGCGGGTACCCATCACTGGACGCGAGGTTCGCGCCGCCGTTACCGCTACATAGTGCCGTCGGATGCCCTAAGCAAGTCCCCGTCCTGGTCCGCATGCAACCAACGGCCATGCCGTGTCTTCAGAGAGATCGCCATGATTCCCCAACGTGCCAGCGGGACTTTCGAAGTGATGATGGAGCCACAGGGCGAAAGCGACCAGGGCGAAGGCGCTGTGCTGCGCCGGATGTCCCTGGACAAGCACTTCCAGGGGGATCTGCAAGCCAAGGGCAAGGGCGAGATGCTCGCCGCTCGCACCGGCATTCCCACCTCCGCCGCCTACGTGGCCATCGAGCGCGTCACCGGGGCATTGAACGGCCTGAGCGGTAGCTTCGTGCTGGTGCACAAAGGCGTCATGACCCAGGACGCGCAGGATCTACTGATCGAAGTGGTGCCGGACTCCGGCAGCGGCGAATTGGCTGGCATCGCAGGCAGGCTCGGCATCCGCATCGAGGCCGGCCAGCATTATTATGATTTCGAGTACACGCTGCCGGTGCAGCGCTAGGGCTGGATCGGATCGAAAGCGGGGAGAGGGAGCGGAGCTGGGCGAAGCTGGCGAACCAATTTTGCGGTTGAAAGCTCCTCCTGCCTGTGGAACTCGATCTGTCATGACTTGAAACGAAAATGCTCCCACATGGATCAACGGGAATTCTGCACGATGCACGTCCGCCTGATTTCGATTTCCCTTGTCTTACTAACGGTGATGGCCGCAGTTCCCGCATCGGCACAGACCCGTCGCCCACCGCCCTCTCCTGATTGCCTGGATGCGCGCCGGATGCAGGAGGTCCGGCAAATCGATCCACGGGCACTGACGGTGTTGACCGATGACGGTCGGCGGTTCCGAGTGAATATGGCGAGCGATTGCCCAGTGGAACCCGGCAATGCCATTTTGCTGGCGCAAGAAGGTTGGGTCTGTGGGCGCCAGCGCGAGTTTGTCCGCACCGGCGAACAGCTGTGCCCCATCAGCGGTCTGCAGGCCATCGATGCCCGCGAATACGCCGCTTTTGCACGTGCGGGGGACCAGGCCGGCATTGCCACGCTGGATACAGTGCAGGTACGTGCGGAGCGGCGCCAGGGTTTTTCCGGCTCCTATAGTTACTGCTTCAATCCGCGATACATGCGCGCCTGGTCGGAAGACAGCGAAGGCCTGCTGGTGGAGATGTCACCCAGGCGCGCTGGCGGCAACCGCTACTATCGTGTGGAGCTTGCGCAAAGTTGCCCTGACTTGAATTCGGCGCCCGCCGTCAGTTTCCGCTCGGGTGTGGGTATCGGCTTGATCTGCGGCAACCCTGGCGATCAAGTGGTCGCTCAAACCGAACGTGAAGATCTGGAGCGCGCCTATCTGCAAGGCAACGGCATAGCTCCGAGTTTCGATCCGCAACGCGCAGTAGCCACCCGTTGCACAGTGACTGCGGTGTATCCGCATCAACCCGGACAAAAATAGAGCCGGCCGCATTGCGACCGGCTCAGCTCAGCAAAACATTCAGACGCCTGGCTTGAATTCGCTGCGCAGCCAGTCGTCGATCATCCGCTTCTCATAACGCAGCAGATCGGTGTTGGTGATGCCAGCGTTCAACAGGAAGGAATGGTCGACCAATTTGCGCTCACCCTCGGTCACCAC
This sequence comes from Pseudoxanthomonas sp. CCNWLY206-1, assembly GCF_039710385.1. Taxonomy (NCBI): domain Bacteria; kingdom Pseudomonadati; phylum Pseudomonadota; class Gammaproteobacteria; order Lysobacterales; family Lysobacteraceae; genus Pseudoxanthomonas; species Pseudoxanthomonas sp. CCNWLY206-1. Next base: position 147,526 of record NZ_JBDKXI010000006.1, read on the forward strand.
CTGGCCATTCGAATCCATCACCTTGAAGTTCAGTGTCATCCGTGGCGGATAAATATCCTTGACGATACGAATGTCGTTCATGCGGATGTTGGCGGTGGGCTCGTAGCGGCCAGCGCGGGCGATGTCGGTGATGGTGACCTGCATCGTTTGCCCTGGTGCGAGCTTCTTGGCGGCTTGGCTTTGCAGATACCTGGCCAAGTCGCTCACCCAGGTGCCGCGCCGGGCCTCCCAGCGGTTGCCGCTGAATTTCAGTTCGGTGAACTGCGTCGGGTCGGTCCACGAGACGCTGACCGGGCTGCTATCGCCAGGCAACGAACGGGGAAGCCCCGGGTCGGTCACGCTCGGCTGGCGGGCGTATCCGCTGCCGGCCAGGGTTAGTCCCAGTACGGCAGCAAACAAAAGGGACAAGGTTTTCATGATGTTTCTCCGGCGGCATAGTGCCTCAGCCGATTCTGCGCGTCGGCCCGTGCACCGGCAATCGGGTGAGCTGGCCGGTTCGGCTGGCTGTCAGGAAGCGTTCATTGCGGGTTGAGATTGGGTGATCACTTTGTGCCGTATGTGACAGGTAGCTAAAGTTCTGGGGAGCTCTGGCGCTTCGCGGCCAGTCCACCGACAGTGATGACCTACGCGCTGCCGCGGGCGTCACTTGTTCTTTGCTCGTGCGAAGCAAAGTAGTGCCTCGCGGCAGGCGCGTAGATCATCCAATCCATTCCCGTAGACCAACCGCGCCAGCGCTAAGAGCCAACATACTCAAACTCTTCCAGTCCGCGCTAAAGAGTCGATCCATCACGACTAAAAAACCTACGCGTAACGCAACCGTTCCACATCCCGCAGCGGCGGCGCCCCGAACATCCGGCTGTACTCGCGACTGAACTGAGAAGGGCTTTCGTAACCCACTCGATGGCCGGCCGTAGCCGCGTCCACCACCTCGCTCAACATCAGGCGCCGGGCTTCCTGCAACCGCAATTGCTTCTGGTACTGCAACGGACTCATCGCCGTCACGGCCTTGAAATGATGGTGCAATGCCGACGGGCTCATGTGCACTTCGCGGGCGATGTGCTCGATCCGCAGCGGCTGGTGGTAATTGCTCCGTAACCAGCCAATCGCCTTGGCTACCCGATGACCCTGGCTATCGGCGACGGCGATGTGGCGCAGCATGCCGCCTTGTCCGCTACGCAACAACCGGTAGAGGATTTCGCGGATGACCAAGGGTGCCAGCAACGGAATGTCCTGAGGTGCCTCCAGCAGGCGCGCAAGGCGCAAGGCGGCATCAAGCAGTTCGGGATCGCATTGGCTGACCGAAAGTCCGCGGGAAGGTGGCGGTAGCGGCGCCGATGCGGTTTCCGCCTGCGTGACCAGACTGGCGATATCGGTCGGCGAAAGCCTCAGCACGAAGCAAAGGTACGGCGATTCCGCGCTGGCCATGGTGACGCGGCCGGTGACGGGAAGATCCACTGATGCAACCAGGTAGCGCGACGCGTCGTACTCGTACACCTCATTGCCGAGCATCGCTTGTTTGGCACCTTGCACGATCAAGCAAAGCGAGGGTTCCTGTACACCGCACATCGGCCCACTGGGCGTCGCCCAGCGGGCGAAGCGCAGACCTTCCACGGAGGTTTCGTGGATACCGTCTTCGCCGGTGAATCGTTCAATCAGTTCGGCCAGGTTGCCCCGTTTTACGGCTACGGCTTCGTCTTCGTGTGTCATGGATTTTCCGGTAATCCGCTGGAAGCGTGGGGTTCGTTCATGGCCGGAAGTCTACGCCCGCGAGCCGGCGAAAAAAGTGGCGGCCCAGCGCCCGTGCAGGATCAGGCAATAACCGCGGAGGAACCGGATATCGGCAACCCGGGGGCGGCGCCCAGACTGGCATCACTCCGGCGCTGTCCCGCGCCGGACCTATCCCCCACGAGGAATCACCATGTCCGGAATCGAAGAAAAAGTCGTCGTCGTGACCGGTGCCAGCAGCGGCATCGGCGAAGCCACCGCCCGCCTGCTGGCGCAACACGGCGCCCGCGTCGTACTGGGCGCGCGCCGTACCGATCGCCTGCAGAAGCTGGCCGAGGAAATCGAAGCCCAGGGCGGCACCGCTCGCTACAGCGCGGTCGACGTGACCCGCCTGGAAGACGTGCAGGATTTCATCGCATTCGCCCAGGAACAATTCGGCCGTGTCGACGTCATCGTCAACAACGCAGGCGTTATGCCGCTGTCCGCGCTGGAAGCACTGAAGATCGACGAATGGAACCGCATGATCGACGTCAACATCCGCGGCGTGCTGCATGGCATTGCCGCTGGCCTACCGTTGATGAAGGCGCAAGGCAGCGGGCAGTTCGTCAATGTATCGTCGATCGGTGGCCACGCGGTCTTCCCCACCGCCGCCGTCTACTGCGCCACAAAATACGCGGTGCTGGCCATTTCCGAAGGCCTGCGCCAGGAAAGCACGGACATCCGCGTCACGGTGATCTCCCCCGGTGTCACCACGTCGGAACTGGCCGACACCATCACCGATCCGGCCGCCAAGCGGAACATGGACGAATTCCGCAAGACCGCCATACCGGCCGAAGCGATTGCCCGTGCCATCGCATACGCCATCGAGCAACCGGAGGATGTGGACGTCAGCGAGATCATCGTTCGCCCCACCGCAAGCCCGTACTGATCGACTCAGAAACTTATCTGTATCCATGCCTGTCTGGAAGGAGCGCTTCTTTGCCCTTGTAGGAGCGGCGTCCCGCCGCGAGCTCTTTCACGTCGCGACAGAAGTAAAAAGCTCACGCCCGGACGCCGCTCCTTGTTCCCGATCATCCCGTTTTCTCGATCCATAAGGACACTGCCATGAATCCAATCCCTCCTCTGAAGACCTGGCTTGTCGCTGCCGTGCTGGTCGCGATTGCGTCCAGCGCCCAGGCTGAAAACAACGAAGAAGCTACTTACCGGCCGAGCGGTCCGGTATCGGCCTACGCCCGTGATGTCGGTTACTCGCAACATGGACCAGACGCGTCGCCCGAAGACTTCCCGGCGCTTGTCGATGCGGCAGCGGGATACGCACTGGGTCAAGTCTGGGGCCGGCCGGTGCAGGACTCGCGTACTCGTCAGCTGGTCGCCATTTCAGCGTTCCTTGCGCAAGGAAACATGGAGCACCTGAAAACCGCCGCACGTCAGGCGCTTGAGCTGGGCGTGACGGAAGAGCAACTGAGAGAGGTGGTCTATCTGACGCTTGCGCGTGCGGGTACTGCACGCAATGCCAGCACCACAGTTGCGGTTAACGAAATTTTCGCTGGATATCGGGGGTTATCAGTGTCCTGATTTCCAATGAAAGGGCTCGCGGCGGGGACGCCGCTCCTACATATCCTGTCGGCGCCATGCAGGAGCGGCGTCCCCGCCGCGAGCTCTTGCTTCACCACAACAAACAACGAAGCTTTCCATCGATACGGTTGAGGGAAAGCTTGCATTGAAGTGCAATAACCGTTCTCCTTCCCCATAGGAACATCATCATGGAACATCGCTATCTGGGCGCGTCCGGTTTTCGCGTTCCCGCTCTCAGCCTGGGCACCGGCACGTTCGGTGGGCAAGGCGAACTATTCAGCGCATGGGGCCAGACAGACGTGGCCGAAGCGCGTCGCCTGATCGATATCTGCCTGGAAGCCGGACTTACCATGTTCGACAGCGCCGACGTCTATTCCAAGGGCGCAGCCGAATCGATCCTGGGCGAAGCGATCAAGGGCCGTCCGCGCGACCAGTTGATCATCTCCACCAAGGCAACCTTCCGCTTCGGGCCGGGCGAGAATGAAGTCGGCTCATCGCGCTATCACCTGGTAGCTGCCGTCGATGCCGCGCTGAAGCGGCTGGGCACTGACTATATCGATCTGTTCCAGCTGCACGGTTTCGATGCACGTACCCCTGTGGAAGAAACGTTGTCCACGCTCAACGATCTGGTCCGCGCCGGAAAACTCCGCTACTTGGGCGTGTCCAATTTCTCGGGCTGGCACCTGATGAAATCATTGGCGGCTGCCGATCGCTACGGCTGGTCGCGCTATGTCGCCAATCAGACGTACTACTCGTTGATCGGCCGCGACTACGAGTGGGAGCTGATGCCACTGGCTGCCGATCAAGGCGTGGGCGCGGTAGTGTGGAGCCCGCTGGGCTGGGGCCGGCTGACGGGCAAAATCCGCCGCGGACAGCCCTTGCCTGAAACCAGCCGTCTGCATGCGAAGGCCAGCATCGAAGCGGGCCCGCCGGTGCAGGATGAGCTGCTGTACCGTGTTGTCGATGTGCTGGAAGAGATTGCCGAGGAGACCGGCAAGACCATTCCCCAGGTGGCGTTGAATTGGCTGTTGCAACGTCCCACGGTGTCCACCGTCGTGATCGGCGCGCGCAACGAAGAGCAGTTGCGGCAGAACCTGGGCGCGGTAGGCTGGAATTTGAGTGCCGAGCAAGTGGCGAGGCTGGACGAAGCCAGTACCACGGTGAAACCGTATCCGTATTGGCATCAGGCGGGATTCAAGTATCGCAATCCCACGCCGGTGTAGTTGGCGTTCCTAAGCTCTTGTCGAGACAAGATCCCATTTTTGATTATCAGCCCGTCACCGTGGCAGCGTCGGCATAGCCATCTTGTGGGAGCGACGCAAGTCGCGACGTTGAGGTTTCCGGTCGCGACTTACGTCGCTCCCACAAGGATGCTCCACGACGTAGACGTGTTTATCAGACATCACCCCACCACACCGGAATCCGCGAAATGTCAAAACCCATCAAGATCGATTTCGTTTCCGATGTGGTCTGCCCCTGGTGCGCCGTCGGACTGAACGCGCTGGAGCAGGCGATCGCGCGCGTTGGCGATGAGCTGCAGGTGGAGCTTCACTTCCATCCGTTCGAACTCAATCCGCAAATGGCGGCCGAAGGCGAAGACGTGACCGAGCACCTCACCCGGAAATATGGCATCAGCGAGGCGCAGGTTGCGCAGAACGGCGAGGCCATTCGCGTCCGCGGTGAAGCATTGGGGTTCACTTTCGACATGGCGCGCCGGCGCCGCATCTACAACACCTTCGATGCGCATCGCCTGCTGCATTGGGCGGGTGAATTGGGGGCACAGCAGCAACGGGATCTGAAACACGCACTGCTGCGTGCTTACTTCACCGAAGGCGAAAACGTGTCGTCACCGGAGGTCCTGGCGAAGGTGGCGGAAGAAGTCGGATTGGATGGCGCTCGCGCCAAAGCCATTCTCGCCTCGGACGAATACGCCGAAGCAGTACGCGCGCAAGAAACGTTCTATCAGCAGCAGGGCATCCAGGCGGTGCCGTCGGTGATCTTCAATGATCGCCATCTGGTCCAGGGCGGGCAGCCGGTAGAGCTATTCGAACAGGCATTGCGGCAGTTGTCGGGGATTGCCACACCGGCAGCATGAGGTGCTTGTAGAGCCTGCTTGTGTAGGAGCGGCGTCCCGCCGCTCCTACACAACAAATTTCCGATCAACCATGGCTGGCCAACAAGACGGCCTCGTTACCCTTCATTTCCATGACCACTGCCGTTGGAATGCCATGGTGATGATGCAGCGTGGCGGCCAGCAGCTCGGCATTCTCGCGCGCATCGCCGAGAGTCTCGAACCAGGAGCGGCCATATTCCCCTTCATAGAGCTGCCAGCCATTGGCGGCGGAAACGATGGTGAACAGAAGGCGTGACATGGCCGGTTTTCTCCGAGTACAAGCCAGACGGAATGTCGCGTCGGGCGAGACATCAGAGTGGACCCTTGTAAAGAAAATCACATTAAGGAGACCCCGCCCCGTGGCGTAGGAAAATTCCTACACCACAAGCTCCGCTCTACATAAAGCGCGGTGCCGCCTACCCGCGGGAGACTGCTGAGGTCGGGGAGGCTCTTAAGTTTGAGTCGGCGCACCCGCCGTTCGCCGCCACGCGATATGACTCACCATGAGTCAGCGGTGTCGCGCAATTGTCGGCAGCAGCCACGGAACGCGGTCGGCTATCGAGGGATGGGAGCTACTTCAGGAGCGGCTCCAGCGCCTTCCACACGTGATCGCGCAGCTTGGGTTGCGCGGACGCGACAGGATGCAGGTTGTCGGCCTGGAAAGCATTCCGATCCAGTGCGATGGGTTCCAACAAGAACGGCAGCAGCGGCACTTTGTGCTGCTTGGCCAGAGCCGTGAAGTTGTTTTCGAAGCCGCGGGTGTAGTCGGGGCCATAGTTAGGCGGAATGCGCATGCCGACCAGCAACACTTTGGCATTGGCCTTTTGCGCGGCCTGGATCATCTTTTCCAGGTTGGCGCGGGTTTGTTGCAACTGCAGGCCGCGCAAGCCGTCATTGGCACCGAGTTCGATCACCACCACGGCAGGCCGATTGCGTTGCAGCTCCCCCGCGATGCGCGAGGCCCCACCCGCGGTGGTTTCCCCGCTGACGCTGGCATTGACGACCCGCCAGCCGGGCTTGGTCTTGCTGACGCGGTCTGCGGTCAGTGCCACCCAACCCTGCGTAGCGGCCAAGCCATAGGCCGCCGAAAGCGAGTCGCCCATCACCAGAATGGTGCGTGGCGCTTTGGCGGGTGCCGCGGCCTGCGCGGTCTGCGCCGAGACAGGCAAAGCCGCAAACGCGGCCAATCCTGCCACCAGCAGCAGCAACCAACCAATGGCCCAACCAATGGCACATTGCAGCTGGGCGCGGTTGCCCCCATACCGAACATTATTAAAGAACATTTAATCCGTTCTCCCGATGATTTAGTAAGACAGACATTCAAGGAACATCATGGCCGATTCAAGTGGATTACGTGCTGAACTTCCCAAACCAATCGTGAACCCCGCCCTGCAGGTGTCGCGATTGGGCAAGCATGTGCCGTTACCGACCGGCGAGCTGACCATCCTCGAAGACGTCGGCTTCCAGATCGCTCATGGCGACACCGTTGCCATCGTCGGGGCGTCCGGTTCCGGAAAGAGCACACTGCTTTCGCTGCTGGCGGGATTGGATACTCCCAGCGCCGGCCAGGTGATGCTGGATGGCGAAGTGCTGTCGTCGCTGGACGAAGATGGCCGCGCGCGCGTACGCGGTGAAAAGGTGGGTTTCGTATTCCAAAGTTTCCAACTGCTGCCATCGCTCACCGCGCTGGAGAATGTCATGCTGCCGTTGGAACTGCGCGGCGACGCCGATGCAGAGACGCCCGCTCGGCAGATTCTGGAAAAGGTGGGATTGGCGCAGCGCCTGGGCCATTACCCGCGGCAGCTATCCGGCGGCGAACAGCAGCGTGTGGCGCTGGCGCGCGCTTTCGTGACGAGGCCGTCGTTGTTGTTCGCCGATGAACCTACCGGCAATCTGGACACGCATACCGGGCAGGCGATCATCGAGTTGTTGTTCGCGTTGAATGCCGAAGCCGGCACCACGCTGGTGCTGGTCACTCATGACGAGCATCTGGCGGTGCGTTGCGGCCGCATCCTGCGGCTGGACAGCGGTCGGCTGGTGTCTACGTCTGATGCGGCGGGTGCGCAGTCGTGAAGACGCTGGGCTTGGCTTGGCGGCAGCTGCGCCGCGACATGGCAGCCGGCGACATCCGCATTCTGCTTGCCGCGCTGGTGTTGGCGGTGGTAGCGGTGACCTCGGTGGGTTTCGTGACCGATCGCGCCGAGCGCGCGCTGGCGATCGAAGCCAATCGCCTGCTCGGTGGCGATGTGGTGATCCGCGCCGATGCGCCCATTGCCGGCGCGGTGCGCGAAGCGGCCGCCGCACCCGGGTTGAAACGCACCGAGACGCAGGAATTCCAAAGCATGATCCGTGCCGGCGAAGAGCTGAAGCTCGGTGATTTGCGCGCGCTGGGCGACGGCTTTCCGTTGCGGGGCAGCTTCCGTGTCATCGATGCCCCCAACGGCCCCGAGCGTGATGCCGCCGGCATACCCGCACCGGGCACGTTGTGGATGAGCCAGGCCGGCGCCGACACGCTGGACGCGCAGGTAGGCGACAGCATCGGCATCGGGTCTTCGCAATTGCGCCTGGCCGCACTGGTGGTGCAGGAACCGGATGCGGCGCTGGATTACTTCAACGTCGCACCCAAGGTTTTCATCAATGTTCGTGATCTTCCGGCGACCGGTTTGGTACAGGAAGGGAGCCGCATTCGCTATCGCTTGGTAGTGGCAGGTAATGCGGGTGCGGTGGAAAAGTTCACCGAGACGGTGCGCCCCGCATTGGCGCGCGGCCAGCGCCTGGAGACCATCCAGGATGCGCGACCTGAGATACGCTCCGCACTCGACCGTGCCGGACGTTTTCTAGGGCTGGCGGCGCTGGTGTCGGTGGTGCTGGCTGCGATCGCGGTAGCGATGGCAGCCCGTCGGCATAGCGAACGACACCTCTCCGGTACCGCGGTGATGCGTTGCCTCGGCGCCAGCCAGCGGACGCTGGTCGGCATCCATGTCGGCGAACTGATTCTTCTCGGTTTGATCGCCTGCACCATCGGCGTCGCCATCGCGTTCGCGTTGCAATGGGGCATCGGCAGCTGGCTGCAGCAGACGCTCGGGATCTCGATTCCGCCCGCGGGATGGATTCCCGCGCTGCAGGGCTACGGTGTCGGCATGATCGTGCTGCTGGCGTTCGGTGCACCGCCGGTGCTGGCACTGCGCCGAGTGCCCGCGTTGCGGGTGCTGCGCCGCGATCTTGACCCTACCGAACCCAGCGCATGGTTGGTGGCGCTGGCCGGGTTTGCCGGTTTGGCTGCGCTGCTGTGGTGGAAAGCGGGATCGGCGGTGCTGGGTACCGCGATGCTGGCCGGCATCGTGATCACGCTGGCGGTGCTGGCGGGATTGGCCTGGCTGCTGATCGTGGTGGTGCGGCGCCTGCGTTCGCGCCTGCGCGGCAGCTTGCGCTACGGCCTGGCCAACGTCAGTCGGCGGGCGAGTACCAGCGTGGCGCAGATCTCGGCGTTGGGCCTGGGCCTGATGGCGCTGCTGCTGTTGACGTTCGTGCGTACCGATCTGCTCGACCGCTGGCAGCTTTCGCTGGCCGCGGACGCGCCGAATCGTTTCATCATCAACGTGCAGCAGGACCAGTTGCAGCCGGTACGTGCCTACATGCAGACGCAGGGATTGGGCGAACCGACGTTGTATCCGATGATCCGCGGGCGATTGGTCGAGCGGAACGGCAAGCCGACAAGCGGCGAAGACTATGCCGACCAGGATCCGAAAAGCCAGCGCAGGGCGGATCGCGAGTTCAACTTGTCCGTGGTGGACACATTGCGTGAAGACAACCAAGTGACCGCGGGCGAATTCTGGAACGGCCGCAAGCCAGCCTCGCCGGAGTTGTCGGTGGAGGAGGGCTTCGCCGAATCGCTGGGATGGAAGCTGGGCGACCGCATCGCCTTCGATATCGCTGGCCAGAAATTCGAAGGCCGCATCACCAGCTTCCGCAGCGTGGACTGGGAAAGCTTCCGGCCCAATTTCTTCGTCATTGCGTCGCCAGGCGCGCTGGACGGCTACGCCGCCAGCTATATCACCGCGGTCAGCGTGCCGCCGGAGAAGACGCGTTTCACCGCGCAGTTGGTGGGGCAGTTCCCCAACCTGTCGGTGATCGACGTCGACGCGGTGCTGAAGCAGGTGCGCAGCACCGCCGATCAGGTTTCGACCGTGGTGCAGGTGGTGTTCTGGTTCTCGCTGGCCGCGGGCGTGTTGGTGTTGTTGGCGGCGATCAGCGCCAGCCAGGACGAGCGCTTGCTGGAAGGCGGCGTGATGCGCGTGCTGGGCGGTAGCCGCCGCCAGTTACGCTTGGCGCAGGCGTCGGAGTTCGCCGCGATTGGCCTGCTGTCCGGGCTAGTCGCGGCGGTAGCCGCTTCGGTGCTGGCGGGCGTCATCGCCACGCAGGTATTCGATTTGCCGTGGAACGCGAACTGGCAACTTGCAGCGGTCGGCGGTGGGTTGGGCATGCTGGCGGCGCTGGCGGCCGGTTTGTTCGCTACGCGCCGTGTGCTGGATGCGCCGCCCTCGGTGACGTTGAGGGAGTTGCAAGGTTGACGGCACCGTGGCGACTCAACCGTGCGCGGAAATGGATATGAAGAGCGACTGTTCCGAGGAGCTCATCAAGACAATCCACATCGATGCCACACCAGAAAAGGTGTGGCATGCGTTGACGGATGTCGGGTGCATTGCATCGTGGACTTCCAACGAAGAACTGACCGTCACGACTGACTGGGAAGTCGGCGGGCCGATTGTCTTCAAAGGCACCTTGCATGGCGGGAAGATCCGCTTCGAGAACAAGGGCGTCGTGCATGCCTTCGAACCCGGGCGCCTGATCCAGTACACCCATTGGAGCAGCCTTTCGCGACGCGTGGTTTCCGATAGTCCGGAGAACCACGTGTCGATCAGGTTTATCTTGCTGCCGGCGGAGAGCGGCACTCGGCTAGAACTGGCGCTCGGCAATCTGTTTGATACGGCCGTGCGTGGACATATCGATTTTCATTGGGATATGACGCTGCCGGTGCTGAAGCGCTTCTGCGAAGAAGCCTGTTGATCGTATCGGCGGCGGGAAAAGGCAGCGGAGCCCCCAAGGGGGGCGCAAGCACAAGCTCCGCTCTACGAGTGCTGATAGCGTCGCATTCGGAATGTCCGATCACTCCCGCCTTCGGTTGACTACCGATTTCGGTGTATCCGCGGGTACTGATCCGGCTTCCGGCGGCCGCTCCGGCTGCGCATCGAACCGGCGTGCATACGCGCGCTCTTCGGCGATCTGATCCACTACTTCGTCAGCAAGATCCGGTGCTCCATAGACGACATAGGCGATGTCGCCGTCCTTGCGTTTGCCAATCTGATGCAGGCGGTAGCGCGGCTGGCCGCCGCCGGTGTTTTCGGGATAGTGGATCGACGGTTCTCCATCTTCCAGGTCCATCTCGTTGTTGTCTATCGTGCCGCCGACAAACAGCGCTCTCATGGAGACACCTCGTGCTTCGTGGGGTGTGAGCAGCATGGCAGTGCGCATGTTTGCTGCCGATAAAACAAATGTTGCGATGGTGCGAAGAATGACCTTACGTTGTGGGAGTGGTGGCGGCCTGCCGGCACCCCAACCGCCCGAGTATACCAACAACCATTTAATCCGCCAGGTTTGCAGCCCAAAGCCCAGCGGG
>NZ_JBDKXI010000006.1:158625-337298 GCF_039710385.1 Pseudoxanthomonas sp. CCNWLY206-1
CTCTGGTTTTGCCCACAAAAAAACTTGGGGGGTGTGGGTCAAAGCTGCCGCGTCGGGGGGGGGTGGGGGCCGGCCCGCCCCCCACCACTCCCGCAAGAGAATCCGAACAGCGATTGAAGCCGCCTGTTTGCCATCCAGACGCGCTGCGGCGCGTTCTTAATCGCGCACTCTGTACGGCTACCGGGGCGCGGGCAGCCGAGCTACCCCTTGATGCAGACTACCTGGCGCAGCGTATGCACCACTTCCACCAGATCGCTCTGCGCCGCCATGACGGCATCGATCGGCTTGTAGGCCGCCGGTGATTCGTCGATGACTGCCGCGTCCTTGCGGCATTCCACATGGGCGGTGGCTTCGCGGTGCTGCTTCAGCGTGATCTGCTGACGTGCGGCGGTACGGCTCATCACGCGGCCTGCGCCGTGGCTGCAGCTGTGGAAGCTCTCCGGATTGCCCTTGCCGCGCACGATATAACTCTGCGTGCCCATGCTGCCCGGAATGATGCCCAACTCGCCATCGCGCGCGCTGACGGCACCCTTGCGGGTGACCAGAAGCTCCTCACCGCCGTGCATCTCCTTCTGCACGTAGTTGTGGTGGCAGTTGACCGCCAGCTTCTCCAACTGGAACTTCGGCAGACGGTGGCGCATCTCCGCCAGCACCCGCGCCATCATCGCTTCACGGTTCGCGCGGGCATAGTCCTGCGCCCACGACACCGCTTCCACGTAATCGTCGAACAACGGCTCGCCTTCCATGAAGAAAGCCAGATCCTTGTCCGGCAGGTGAAAGCCGAGCACGCGATGAGCCAACTGCTCGCGTGCCTGTTCGATGAAGTAGGTGCCGATCAAGTTGCCGGTACCGCGTGAGCCGCTGTGCAGCATTACCCACACCGCGCCGGTTTCATCCAGGCAGATTTCGATGAAATGATTGCCGCCGCCCAAGGTGCCGATCTGGCGATCGAGCTTGTCGGTGCGGATCCTGCGGTGCTTGGCCTTGATGGCTTCCAGTCGCGTCACCAGACCCGATTGCGCCAGTCGCGTTTCATGACTGTCCGGCAGACGGCGGTGTTCGCCGCCAGGACCATTGCCCACCGGCACACTGCGCTCGATGCTGGAGCGTAGTTGCGCCAGGTTGTCCGGCAGATCGCTGGCGCGCAGCGTGGTGCGCACCGCGGCCATGCCGCAGCCAATGTCGACACCGACCGCCGCGGGGATGATCGCGCCGCGGGTGGGAATGACCGAACCCACGGTGGCGCCCTTGCCCAGATGCACGTCAGGCATCACCGCGACCCAGGGCCCAACGAAGGGAATGGACGCGATATTGCGCAGCTGTTCGTGCGCCTGTGCTTCCAGCGGCACGCCGTGTACCCAGCCTTTGATCGGAGTGCTGCTGCCTTCGGCATGCAGCCATTCGAAATGTTGTGTGTTCATGATGCTTCTTCCATTGAAGTAAAAATTGCCCCCTCTCCCGTTCACGCGGGGTGAGCGGGAAAGGGGCGGTGCTACTGCTTCAGACTCACCAACTGCTTCAGCACGCCATCCAGGCCGCCGAACACGGTCAGCTTGTCGATCTTCTCCGTGACCTTTTCCAGCGCCTCCAGCTCCTTGAGGCGCATCAACACCGGACTCTCCTCGATCAGACGCGCAGTGTTGAGCAGCGAACGCGTGGCGTTCGCTTCCTCACGGCGGCGGATCACGTTGGCCTGAGCCGTCTTCTCCGCCTGCACCACACCGTTGAGGATGTCCTTCATCTCACCCGGCAGGATCACGTCCTTCACGCCGACGCCCAGCACTTCCATGCCCAGCTCGCCGACCTGGCCGCGCACGTACGCGAAAATGTCCGCATCCAGCGAGGCCTTGTCGCCCAGCAGCTCGTCCAGCGTCTTGGCGGAAACCGCCTTACGCAGGCCGTACTGCAGTTCGCGGTACAGGTGATCGCCGTACTTGGCTACCTTGGTACGCGCCGCGACCGGGTCGGTCACGCGCATGCTGGCGGCCAGGTTCACACGCAACGACACCTTGTCCTTGGTCAACAGTTCCTGGCCCGAGACCTCCAGCGACTGCACGCGCAAGTCGATCACTTCCGCGAACACGTTCTTCTGGAAGTTCCAGAAGGCGTACGCACCCGCACCCAGCGTGCTCACCAACTTGCCGTCGATGAACAGCAGGCCTGCCGATTGCGCGGGCACATCGACCGCTACAGCGACCTTGGTCAACAAGCCCAACTGGCGCAGGCGCTTGACCACCGCGGCATCGATTTCCAGCGTGCCAGCGAGTGACACGGTCTGCACGTCGACCTGCATCAAACCCTTCCAGTACAGCTTGCGAGTACCCGGGGCCAGCACGTCTTCAAGTTTTCCGTTCTTCGATGCCAGACCGACCTGCTGCATGCCGATATCCGCCAGCACGAAGTGCGTGGACAAACCCGCACCCAGCTGTGCGATCAACACATCGGCGTCGCCGGCGTATTCCGGCTTGGTCAGGTTGTGCACGGCGACGACGCTTCGATCCAGCGGATCGAAGAACGTGTAGACGCCCGGCGCGAGCAGACGCTCGAACCGACGGTTGCGATACACCAGGCCGCGTTCGCCGTCACCGATCACGACCCTCTTGGTCCAGAACATGCTCTTTAGAGTCATGGTTTATTTCCTTGTCGGCTCTGGTGGTCCGATCCGTTGATGCTGTGCTCACGCGGAGGATCGGTTACCGCGCTGCTGGCCCCTCCCCCTGTGAAGACAGGGGGAGGTTGGGAGGGGGTGCTGTGGCATCTCATGAACCACGAAACCCCTCCTCAACCCTCCTCTGCCTTCGCAGGAGAGGGAGTAAGAAGTGGAAACGCCCCGTGACGCCGATGCAGCGGGAATCGCGCGCTGTCCGCGGGGAGTCCGGCATGCCTGTCGATGCTCGCGATGTTCCGCTTGCGTCGATTTCGATACCGTTCCGCCCGCCTCAAGGACGTGGCTCTGGCTGCACCGCCGCTGCCTTGTTCCGTGCCACACCGTCCTTGGCGTGAGCACGAAACGCCGCATGGGGCGTTTCCGGGTGGGGACTTTCGTCCCGGTGTCATGACGTAACAGGTCATGGTTTGGAGCGGGAGTCGAACCCGCGACTGACAGATTACAAATCTGCTGCTCTACCCAACTGAGCTATCCAGTGGTGGACGAACCGGATTCGAACCGGTGCCAACGGCTTTCGCCGCTGCTCGACCGCTGAGCTTTCGTCCGCTCGTGAAACACCTTCTCCCACGCTTCGGCATACGCCACGGCAAAGCCGTGCGCACCGGACGGGCCTGCTCTATGAAAGCAGTAACCCATGCCGCTGAAACGTGTTCGATCGATGTTCCATATTGCCGGCTGTCGCCAACCGGCAATGCATGTAGGCGCATTGCGCCTAAACTTTCATCAACCCATACCGCGCCACTCGCGTCGAAGCATCACAACGCGGCGCACATGCGCCCGTTGCCGCCGCGCCCCTGCCTCGGCGTGCAATCAGGCACACCGGATGCTTCAGGGCGGAAACTAAGTTCCGTTGATGGGATTGACTGAACTCTTTCGATGCATACGCATCCCTTGCGAACGCTAGAAACAAAACGCCCCCGGGGCTTGCGACCCGAGGGCGTTCGCGTTGCCTCGGGAGATCGGGGTGGCCGATCTCCCAGGGAGTTCAGCCGTAGATCAGGTGTCCATGTACCGATTGCGTTCGCCACGCAGGCCGTCGCAGGCCAGGCGCGCACGGGCATCCGCGCCGTGGCATGGCCACAGGGCAAACACGATCGCGGTGACGAAGTTAGGTTTCATGGAGGTGTCTTCTAAAAAAACGTTCGTTGAAAAGCGGTAGCTGAAAAAATCGCCACAAGAGGCGAAGGCCGCGCACGATACCCGGGTTATTTTGTTCGTGCAACTATTTTTTAACAAGATAATCGTCATCCCGACAAACGGTCGCACCCCGTTGCCGAACGCAAGAAGACATGAGCGGATGCACCGGCAGGTAGAATCGCGACCGCCTTTCCTTTTTCGTGATGCATCTTGGCCACTCCTCATTCCGATCCCGCGCTGGATACGTTGTTCCTGCCGTTCTCGCATGGACCATTAACTTGGCCTGCAGGAGATGTGTTGTTCCTGCGCGCCCGCGACGGCGCCGGGCTGCGGCAGTTTCCGCTTGCACGGCTGGTATGCGAGCAGAGCTTCAAGCCGTTCGCCGATGAGCTTTCGCGCGCAGGTTTGCAGGTCATTCCGGAGGCTTCACCTGCAAGTGCCGATGTGCGCTATCCGCTGGTGCTTGTGCTGCCGCCGCGGCAACGCGACGAAGCGCGCGCCTTGTTCGCTCGCGCCACCGCACTGACGGCACCGGGCGGCACCGTGGTGGCGAGCATGACCAACAACGAAGGCGCCAAGTCCGGCGAGGGCGATCTGAAGCAGCTGACCGGATTGGGCGGCAGCCTGACCAAGCATCACTGCCGCGCTTTCTGGACTCGACCGCTCGATGGCGGCATCGACACTACGTTGCGCGACAAGTGGTTGGCGCTGGATTCGCCACGGGCCATCTTGGACGGCCGTTTCATTAGTCGGCCCGGAGTATTCGCGTGGGATCGCATCGATCCGGCATCATCGCTACTGGTCGAAAAATTGCCGTCGGATCTTGCTGGTCATGGCGCGGACCTGGGCGCCGGATTTGGCTACCTGTCGGCTGAGGTGCTGTCGCGTTGCCCCAAGGTGCAGGCGCTCGATCTGTATGAAGCCGAAGCCCGCGCATTGGATCTGGCGCAGCAGAATCTGGCGAAACAGGCATCGTCCGCGCAGCTGGAATATCTGTGGCATGACGTCACCACCGGCCTGCCGAAACGCTACGATTTCATCGTCAGCAATCCGCCCTTCCATACGCAGAGCCGCGCGGACCGGCCGGATATCGGCCGCCGTTTCATCGCGGTCGCGGCGGAAGCGCTGAAGCCCGGAGGCCGTCTTTGGCTGGTCGCCAACCGTCATCTTCCCTACGAGGAGACACTCAATGCCAGCTTCGGCCAAGTGCGCGTGGCGGGTGAGCGCGATGGTTTCAAGGTGATCGAAGCGATCAAGGCGAGACGCTGAGACGATGAAGATAGTCAAGCACATCGCCAACCTCGGCTACGGAAGCCGCAAGCAGGTAGCACTTATGTTTCGCGAAGGACGCGTCACCGACGCCGCGGGCGAAGTGTTGTACGCCGATGACCCCGTCGATCACGACAACATCCGCGTCGATAGCGAACCGCTGGACCCGCCACCAGGATTGATCCTGCTACTGCACAAGCCAGTCGGCTATACCTGTTCCACCAAGGATCCGGGCCGCATCATCTACGACTTGCTGCCGCCGCGCTTCCGGCTACGTTCGCCGCTGCTGTCGCCGGTGGGCCGCCTGGATCGCGACACCAGCGGACTGTTGTTGATGACCGACGACGGCGCGCTTCTGCATCGCATCGTGTCGCCCAAGTCGAAGCTTCCCAAGATTTATGAAGCAACATTGGCGCAAGACCTGCGCGGCGATGAAAGCGCGCTCTTCGCCAGCGGCACCCTGATGCTGGAAACCGAACAAACGCCATTGGCACCCGCGGGATTGGAAGTGCTCGGCCCGCGCCATGCACGGCTGACATTGACGGAAGGCCGCTACCATCAGGTCCGCCGCATGTTCGCCGCCGTCGGCAACCATGTGGAAGCACTGCACCGCAGCGAGGTGGGCGGGTTGCAGCTAGGCGATCTGCCGGCTGGACAGTGGCGGCCGTTGGAGGAAGCAGACCTGCGTAAGCTTTTCGATGTGGGTGGTTGATACGGTCGCGACTCACATCGCTCCCACAAGTTAATCGTCACGGTGGGAGCGACGTGAGTCGCGACAGCTCCAGAACCTTCTGACAACGGAAACCGCAATTCCCCGATAGCAGTGGGAGATACAGCGGTGAACCATGCATGCTCCCGATCGGAGATCGCATGCATGCTGGGCTACGCCACACTAAGAAAAGGCCGGAATCCCATCACTGGCCAGATATATCTGGTGACGTTCACCACCGCAAGCCGCGCCAAGCTCTTTGAAGATCATGACCTCGCGCGCCTGGCTGCGCAGGCCATGACCGACCGGCGACTGTGGTATCGCTCGCAGTTGTTGGCTTGGGTGCTGATGCCGGATCATTGGCACGGCCTGATCGAGCTTGGGGCCATGGACAGCCTTTCGATTATCGTGCAGAAGCTGAAGAGCAATAGCGCCCGCCGCATGCGGACGGAATATCCGGCAACGGGAGCGGTTTGGGAAAAAGGATTCCATGATCGCGCTATCCGCACCGAATCCACCATCAAGCCTGCGGCTAGATATATCGTGTCCAATCCCCTGAGGGCTGGGCTGGTGAGTCATCCAGGCGAATATCCATATTGGCATTCGGTCTGGTTGTAGGCCACGAGAGATAAACCTTTCTGGCGCCGCTAACGATGTGGACTGGCTGGTCGCGACAGTTCCAGAACCTTCGACAACGGGTTGCATATTCCCCCGACAGAGCTCGGATTGCGGAGATGAATCGAACTCAATCGGAGAACAGCTTGCGCCAGCCGTCCGTGCCTAGCTTGTCAAGCGTCTCCAGGTTTCTCTCGACGATCACATCGGGGTCGGGAAACACCTCCACCGCACGATCGATGCTGGCTTCGCGCAGCAAATGCAGGGTGGGATAGGGCGAACGGTTGCTGTAGTTGCCGATGTCGTCGTCGGCGGTGCCAGCGAATCGATACTCGGGGTGGAAGCTGGCTACCTGCAGCACGCCCTGCAGATCCAGTGCTTCGACGGCGGCGTCCGCGTTGTCCAGGAAGTCGTTGTAGTCCAGGAAATCAGTCAACACGTCGGGGTGGATGATCAGCGTGGTGTCGATTTGTTCGGGGTCGGCATCGCGCAGATACACCAGTTCTTCCGCCAGCTGTTCCAGCAGGGCCTCGGGTGTCGTTGCGTCGCTCAGCACGAAACGCACCTGCTGCTTTACGTAGACGGCTTTGGCGAATGGGCAGAGATTCAGGCCGATTACCGCCCGCTCGAGCCAGCGCCGGGTGGCTGCGATCGGCTCTTCGGAGATCGGGTCCATGTTCAATCGCGGAAGTTGTCGAACTGCAGCGGAAGCTCGAACTCGCTTTTCTTCAACAGTGCGATGGCTTCCTGCAGATCGTCGCGTTTCTTGCCATTGACTCGCAGCTTGTCGCCATTGATCTGGCTTTCCACCTTCAGCTTGGCTTCCTTCAAGGTGGCGGCGATCTTCTTGGCGATCTTCTGCTCGATGCCCTGCTTGACCGTGATCTTCTGGCGGGCACCGGCCAGGTTGGATTCCATATCGCCTTCTTCCAGGCAGCGCACGTCAATGCCGCGCGCGATCAGGCGGGCGCGCAGGATGTCGGACATCTGCTTGAGCTGGAAATCGCTGGGCGCGGACTGGCTGATCACGTTTTCTTCCAGCACGAACTTGGCGTCCACGCCCTTGAAATCAAAGCGGGTGGACAGTTCACGGTTAGCTTGATCGACCGCGTTGGTCAGTTCGTGGCGGTCGACTTCGGAAATGACGTCGAAAGAAGGCATGGCGGGGTTTCCATCGGGTTAGCCGGTGATTTTACGCGGTCCCGCTGCGCTGCGCCTGTGAGCAAGTGATAATGCGGCATGACTCCCCGCCACCCCCAACTTTCCGCCATTGGCCTGATGCTGCTGGCGGTGCTGATGTTCGCGCTGATGGATGCCGGCCTGAAGCTGCTTTCGTCGCATTACCCGTCTCTGCAGGTTTCGGCGTTGCGCGGGCTTTCATCGCTACCGATCGTAGCGATATGGGTATTTGCGACGGTCAAGCCGAGCAGCCTGCTGCGGGTGCATTGGCCCCTGCATCTGCTGCGTGGCGCATTGGGTATCGCGATGATGGTCGGCTTCGTTTACGGCCTTCGAACGCTGCCGCTATCCACCGTCTATGCCATCACGTTCGTCGCGCCGCTGTTGGTCACCGCGATGGCAGGGCCGTTGTTGAAGGAGAAAGTCGGCCCGGGGCGATGGATCGCGATCATTGTCGGCCTGATCGGCGTGCTGGTGGTCTTGCGGCCGACCGGGGCGGGGATGCTGACCGCGGGCGGGTTGGCCATATTGGGCGCGGCGGTGTGCTACGCCGCCGGCGCGATCACGGTGCGCATGCTGGCGCAGCGCGACAGCACGCAGTCGATGGTGTTCTGGTTCATGGTGCTGCTGTCGCTGGGTGCCTGGCTATTGGCGCTCCCCGGATGGAAGCCGCTCCTTGCCGGCGACATTTGGATCATCGTCGGCGTGGGGGTGGCGGGCTCGCTGGCCCAGGTGGCGTTGACGGAGGCGTTCCGCCGTGGTGAGGCGTCGCTGATCGCTCCGCTGGAGTACAGCGCGTTGCTTTGGGGCGTGATATTGGATGTCGCGTTGTGGGGTGTACTGCCGGATAGCATCACCTGGATAGGCGCGGCGATTATCGTGGCTAGCGGTTTGTACCTGCTGCGCCGGGAAAAGGTGCATGTGGAAGCTGAGCGGCCTTGACTACGCAACAGCAAGAGCAAATCCCCCTCAGTCCCCCTTTACAAAGGGGGAGGCAAAGCTAGAGCCTCGCTCGCTTTCCCGCTTTCCCGCTTTCCCGCTTTCCCGCTTTCCCGCTTTCCCGCTTTCCCGCTTTCCCGCTTTCCCGCTTTCTCCATTCCCCATTCCCCATTCCCCATTCCCCGCAATACGGCATGATGCCGGGCATGCCCGTCCTGATCATTCCCCTGCTGCTGGCCGTCATGCTGGTGTTGTGGCTGGTGCTGCTGCCGCTGTCGCTTTGGCAGCGCTATCGCTATGGCAAGGCGCGCAGGATGGCGCGTCCCTGGCTGGTGGCTGTGAATGCGTGGGGGCTGCTGCTGTCGGTCGCGGTATTTGTGATGGTAAGCGCGATCAGTGCGGTCTGGTGGCCCGGAAGTCTCGGTTATGCCGCAGCTGGCCTTGGGGTTGGCATCGTCATCGGTGGCCTGGGTCTTGCGATCACTCGTTTCGAAATTACGCCGCTGGGGCTGTTCTATCGCCCTAATCCTTGGCTGACATTGGCGCTGACGTTGTTGATCGCTGGACGCATCGTCATGGGATTCGTGCAGGTGTATCGGCAATGGCGCGGCGGCGAGGCGGAAAGTTTTCTCGCCGCACTGGATCACGCCAGCCTGCTGGCCGTGGCTGGCCTGTTGCTGGGGTACTACTTGGCTTACGCCTGGGGGTTGAAATGGCGATTAGCACGGCTGGCGCGGTTGCTGCGGTAGGCGCGCGCGGCCGATCAGAACTCGTCTACGATCTCGATCGCACCCTTGAACCGGTCGTTGTTAGCGGCTCGTTCCACCAGCGCGTAAACGCGACGCACACCTTCTTCGTTTGGGGCTTCGATTTCCAGCTGATGAAAGCCAGGTGAAGCATCGTCAGGAAGACCGGCCGAACTCGAATCCTCATCGTCTCCATGTGGCATCAGGTCGCCCACTTCCTCCACATGCTCTATACCTTCGATGGATTGCAGGTTATTCATCAACTCTTGATTAACGTCTTCACTGGCACTTACACGCAGTCGAACGGTGGGCATGGCGCTTCTCCGTATGGATTCGTTACTCACCCACACGCTACCCGGCGCTTTGCTAAGGCCACGTATTCGCAGAATTTGTATTCCATAAAGAAGGGATTCCATAAAAGGAAAGGCGGCAAAAGAAAGGCGGCGGGTCCGTGAAGACCCGCCGCCTGGGTATCGCAACGCTGACTGGATCAGAAGCGCGCGCCGATGCCGACACCCACGGTCCATGGATCGATGGTCAGTTCTTCACCCGTGCCCTGGCCGGCGATCCGCATCTCCGAGTCGCCCTTCATGTAGCGGGCATCGGCGCGGGCGAACCAGCGGCTGGTGATGTTGAAGTCGACGCCGGCAGTGGCGATGGCACCCTTCGCGGTGTCCAAGCCTACGTGCGCGCCATCACCGCCGATGCTCTCGTTGCTGAAGTTGGACTCGTAATAGCCCAGGCCCACGAACGGACGGATGGCCTTGTCCGGCGCGCCGAAGTGATACTGGCCGCTCAACGCGATCGGCTGCTGATCGATGCTGCCGATCTTGCCTTGGTCGCCGCGGACGCGATGATTGAACTTGTCAGCAGCGCCCCAGAGTTCGATGGCGATATTGTCGGTGGCGTACCAGCTGGCGCTCAGCGTCGGCGCGGTGCCGCCGTCGACGTCGATGCGTGCACCTGGCAGGGGATCGGAATCAGGCTGCAGGATGGCAGCGCCGCCTACGACGGCGAAACGCTTGCCAGCAGCGGTATCAGTGGTGTCCTGCGCGAAAGCGGCAGGCGCGAAGGCCAGCAAAGAGGCCACGGCGAGAGTCAAAGAACGAATGGAATTCATGGGGGAGCTCCTTAATTTTCTGTTATGTGCCCAAAGGGCGTGCGCACGGTAACCAAACCGGCATGAACCTCGGCCCGTTCGCGAAATGAATTGATCATGGAAAATCCAGCGAAGGTTCAGTTTCGTTTTGAACCGAACGAATATTCGTACTCGTTCCTTGGGCACTTTCGACGTGATGTCCTATTGTGAGAGCGACGTAAGTCGCGATGAAGTTTCACCGGTAAAGCTTCATCGCGACTTACGTCGCTCCCACACGTTGAGCAGTCGGCTCTGAGTTCAGCCCGATTCCAACTCGCTCAGATAGCGCTTGCGCCAGGTATTGATGTCGTTACTGCGCAGCGTCTGCATCATCGCCTGCCAGCGCTCGATGCGTTTGGACTTGGCCATGGTGGCGGCGATCGCGATGGCATCCGCCACGCCATCCAGATCGTAGGGATTGATCATCAGCGCTTCGGTCATTTCGTCGGCGGCGCCGGCGAACAGTGAAAGCACCAGCACGCCGGGGTCCTCGGGATCCTGCGCGGCGACGAATTCCTTGGCTACCAGGTTCATGCCGTCGCGCAATGGCGTGACCAGCGCCACGCGCGCCATGCGATAGAAACCGGTCAATGTGGCATGGGCGAAGTTGCGGTTGACGTAGCGCAGCGGCGTCCAATCCGGTTCGGCATGATTGCCGTTGATGTGGCCGGCGATCTGCTCCAACTGGTTGCGCAACGTCTGGTATTCGGCGACGTCTCCGCGCGAGATCGGCGCGATCTGCAGGTAAGTCAGGTGCCCCTTCTGGTCTGGATGGCGTTCCAGGTAGCGCTCGTAGCCATGGAAACGTTCCGGCAAGCCCTTGGAATAATCCAGCCGATCCACGCCGATCGCCAATTGCCGCGGTTGCAGGCTAGCACGCAACGACTTGACTGCTGGCTTGCCCATGGCGGCGCGCGCCTGGGTGGCGATCAGTTCGGTATCGATGCTGATCGGGAATGCGCCAGTGCGCACCCGCCGTCCGCCCGGCACTTCGAACCAGCCATCCTTCAACAGCTTGCCGCCGCCGAACAGCCGCACATAGGCGAGAAACCGATCCACGTCCCGTTGCGTCTGGAAGCCAACCAGATCGTAGGCATAGAGACTGCGGAACAGGACTTCATGTTCCGGCAGCGCCACCATCAGATCGCACGAAGGCATGGGAACGTGCAGGAAGAACCCCATGCGACAGCCGACGCCACGTTCGCGCAGCAACGACGCCAGGGGAATCAAATGGTAGTCATGGATCCAGACGATGTCGTCTTCGCGCAACAGCGGCGCCAGCTTTTCGGCGAACAAGGCATTGACCCGGCGATAGCCTTCGCGCGTGGCGCGGTCGTAATCCACCAAGTCCAGGCGGAAGTGCAATAGCGGCCAGAGAGTGCGATTGGCGAAACCGTTGTAGTACGCGTCGTGATCGCGACGATTGAGATCCATGGTGACGAAGCGGATCCCGCCGTCGCTCTGGTCATGCAGGCGGCCACTTTCCTCGCGCGTGACCTTGCCGCTCCAGCCGAACCACAAGCCGCCACGCTCTCGCAGCGCGGCCAGCAACCCCACCGCCAGTCCCCCCGCACGACTTTCCCCGGGCAACGCGACCCGGTTCGACACCACCACCAGGCGACTCACGAAGCCTCCTGCCAGGAGCGCGACAGGCGCATGGCAGCAATGATCAGGCCGACGTGCGAATAGGTCTGCGGGAAGTTGCCCCACGCTTCGCCATCTTCGAACGCGAGATCCTCCGACAACAATCCCAGATGATTCCTGCGCGCCAGGATGCGTTCGAACAGCTCTCGTGCTTCTTCTTTGCGTCCGATAGCGGCCAGCGCGTCGATGTACCAGAAGGTGCACAGCGTGAAGCTGGTTTCCGGCGTGCCGAAGTCGTCCGGCGCGATATAGCGGAACAGCGCATCGCCGCGCCGCAGGAAGCGCCCAATCGCGTCCACGGTGCCGATGAAGCGTGGATCCTCCGCTGCGATGAAACCGATATCCGACAGCAGCAACAGCGAAGCATCCAGGCGTTCGCCGCCGAAAGTGTCGGTGAAATGCCCGCGTTCCTCGCTCCAGGCTTCGGCCAGCACCCTGGCCTTCACCGTGTCCGCACGTTGACGCCAGTGCATCGCGCGCTCGTCTAGTTGCAAGCGTGCGGCGATCTTGGCCAGGCGGTCACACGCGGCCCAGCACATCACGCTGGTGTAGGTGTGCACTTCGGCGCGGCTACGGAATTCCCACAGTCCGGCATCGGGTTGATCGTGCAAGGCGAAGGCGCGTTCACCCAAAGGTTCCAGGCGCTTGAACGTATCTTCGGTACCCGGGTCGACCAAGCGCTGATCGAAGAAGAGCTGGGTCGAGGCCAACACCACGCTGCCATACACATCATGTTGCTTCTGTATCCACGCCAGGTTGCCGCGCCGCACCGGACCCATGCCGCGATAGCCGGACAGCGTCTCGACCTCGTGCTCATGGAGTTGTTCCTCGAACCCGATGCCATACAGCGGTTGCAGCGTGCCGTCGCCGGTAGCGATGTTGAAGATGTAGCGCAGGAAGCCTTCCATCGTGCGCGTGGCGCCCAACCGGTTCAGCGCTCTGACCACGAACGCCGCATCGCGCAGCCAGCAATAGCGGTAGTCCCAATTGCGCGAAGTGTTGGGTGCCTCGGGGATGGAGGTAGTCATCGCGGCAATGATCGCGCCGCTGTCCTCGTACTGGCACAGCTTCAACGTGATGGCGCTACGGATGACGGCGTCCTGCCACTCCAGCGGTATGGATAGATAGCGGACCCATTCGTACCAGTAATCGGCGGTGTGCTCGCGTGCTTCACGCACGAAGCCGGCGACGCCGCGGGTCAGCGATTCGTCCGGACCCAGCACGAGATTCATCGGATGGCTAAGAACGAAAGCCGACTCGTCGCGAATGAACCGCACCGGTACATCGCCGGTCAGGCGCAAGGTGAAATCGGGCAGCAGCCAGCGGACATGGTTGCTGCCCCAGGTGGAGTCGGGCACGCGTCCGCCCCAATCCGCCAGCGGCCGCACACGTACGCGGATGCGCGGACTGCCCGAGAGCGGAGTCACCTGTCGGATCAGCATGACCGGGCGATAAAACCGATCGTGACGGCGCCAGCGTGGTGCGAAGTCGATGATCTCCACGGCGCCGCCATGGCGGTCACGCAGCACGGTGCGCAGGATGGCGGTGTTCTTGAGGTAGCTCTGCTCGCTGTCGACGAAATCTTCCAGCTCGATGGAGAAATCGCCGCCATCGTGATCGCGCGGCGAGAGCAGCGCGCAGAACGCCGGATCACCGTCGAACGCGGGCAGGCAACTCCACACCACGCGTCCGCGTTTGTCGACCAATGCACCAAAGCTGCCGTTGCCGATTACGCCCAGGTCGAGGCTGGCCAGGTCGGGGCTAGCTTGATTCATGCGGTCTCTCCGTCGTCGGATCCAGGAAGCAGGGCGCCTGCAGGGGGAGCCTCCGCGGGGCATTGAGCGCGCAGCCAGACGTGCACCGCAGCGGGATCGGCGAGTGCGTAGGTGGCGTGGCTGCTTTCGCGCTCGCCGACCAGCACACTCCAGCCGCCCAGCTTATGCACGGCCTCGAACCCATACTCGTCGGTCAGGTCGTCGCCGACGAAAACCGGCGTACGCCCACTGAAGGGCGGGTCCCGCATCATCGTTACCACTGCGCGACCTTTGTCGACGTGTGCCGGAACCAGTTCGACAACATGGTCGCCCGGTTGCAGCCGGTAGCCTTCGATATTCCCGATAAGGGTTTCGGCGAAGGCGCGTACGTAGTCCGCCGCTTGCGGTGCCGCGCGCCAATGCAACGCCACGTGGCTGCCTTTGTCTTCGACCGCCACGCCGGGATATTCACCCGCGAAGCGTGCTGCTTCACGTTTGAAGCGGTCGAGCGCGGGCGAGGTTTCCGGCGGCCTTGATGCCGCCCCGCCACGAAACTGATGGCCATGCAGTCCGGCCGCGGGCAGTTGCAACGGCGAGAACAGCCGGTCCAACTGCTCCAGCGGGCGTCCGCTGACTAACGCCACGGCGCCTTGCAGCCGGTCGCTGATGGCTTGAATGATGGGCAATGCACCTGCGGGCAGGCTGACGCGATCCGGTTGGACCGCGAAATCGAGCAAAGTGCCGTCCACATCCAGGAACAGCGCGCAAGCGTCGTTCAATGAAGGTGGCGGCGGGCGGCGAAGGGGGGTCGCAGCTGCCATGCCGGACATTGTGCCTGATGAAGAATGAGCGTTTCGTTGGTTCGTAGATAAGCGGGCTTTCTGTCGCATTCGTTGCATTGCACGTTGCGGGATGTGAAGAACCAGTGCTTTTGCCGCCATCCGATGTCATTTTCCTGATGCGGCTTCCCGTATCGTGACGCGTTTCTGGTGCGGGAGAATCGGAATGAATGCTGTGAGTTTGGGACTGGCGATACTTATCGGCACATTGTTGCCGTTGCAGGCGCTGATCAATGCGGCTTTGGGAAAGCAGACTTTCGGGGCGGTGTTCGCTTCCCTGGTTTCGTTCTCCGTCGGCACCGGCGTGCTGGTGCTGTGGTGGCTGGCGTCGCGGCCGGCGTTCGAAGCCTCCGTATTGGGCAAGGTGCCTTGGTGGGCATGGACCGGCGGTGCCATTGGTGCGGTCTACGTTGCCGCTTCCACATTGCTGATTCCGCGCATGGGCGCAGCTGCCTTGATCTGCCTGGTGGTATTCGGACAGCTGATGGGATCGCTTTTGCTCGACCATTTCGGTGTGCTGCACACACGCCAGCCCGTCGATCTGCTGCGAGTGGTGGGTGCCGTATTGGTAGCGGTCGGTGCGTTGCTGGTGGTTCGTCCCTGGGCCGCGCAAGGCGGTTGACGGTGTCCATCACGTTGCGCGGACTACCGTCGCGAATTGCCCCGGGATGTCACGCATTGGTGTTGGGCTCGATGCCGGGCGGCGCATCGCTGAGCGCGGGCCAGTACTACGCGCATCCGCGCAACCGCTTCTGGCCGCTGATGCACCGCTTGTGCGGCGTCGATGCCGGGCAATCCTATGAATCGCGATTGCATGCGTTGCACGCGGCTGGAATCGGCTTATGGGACGTGATTGGGGAGTGCCAGCGCAGCGGCAGCCTGGACACCGCGATCGTGCGCGATACTGAAATACCGAACCCCATCGCGGAGCGCCTGTCCGAATGGACGGAACTGCGCGTCATCGCCTTCAATGGCGGCAAGGCGGCCGAGGCTTTTCGCCGCCATGTTCAGCCTCGGCTGGATATTGCTCTCGATCGACGACGGATCGCCCTGTTGCCGCTGCCTTCGACCAGTCCTGCCAACGCCGCTTTTGGGCTGGAACGGTTAACGGAAGCATGGACGCCATTGCGGGATTATTTGTGAGCAATGATCGATGGGAGCATGACGAAGGTCATACCGCCGTTCGGCAGGCGGCGGCAGCCTTCAGCGGTGGCATGCTAAGCCCATCTGATACTGCGGGAGTGCTCTGATGATCCATCGCTACATGCGCCGTACTATCGCCTCGCTGGGATTGATGCTGCTGGCCGCCAGCGCGCAGGCCAAGGAAATCCGCTGCAATATCAAGAGCGACTACGACCTCACCATTGATGAGCGCAGCGTGATCTTCACTCGCGACAGCGGTCAGCCCAAATGGGTGGTGATGCGCCAGGGGCGTTTGTTCCTGGATGATCGATGGGTGGCTTTAAGCAAGGAGGACACTCAGCGAGTTGCCGAGTTCGAACGCAACGCGCGCAAAACCATGCCACTGGCCAGTGAGATCGCACGCGATGCCACCGAGATCGCATTTGCCGCGCTGACCGAAGTCGCGGCGGGTTTCAGCAACGATCCTGCCAATACCCGCACTTCGCTGGACAAGGCGCGCAAGACGATCGACAAGCGTCTGGCGCGCTCCATCAGCGCCAATCGTTTCAGCAGCGAAGCGATGGGCGAGGCCATCGGCCAGACCGTGGGCGAGGTGGTGCCCTTGATCATCGGCGACATCGTAGGTGGTGCGGTGCGCAGCGCCTTCACCGGCGATACCGAGCGGCTGAAAAAGATGGAGAACCTGGACAAGCAGATCGAGGCCCAAGTGGAACCGCGTGCCAAGCAACTGGAAGCCCGCGCCGAGAAGCTCTGCGGGAATTTGCAGGAGCTGGACCGCCTGGACGATGCGCTTGCGTATCGTCTGCCCGATGGTGGCCGCTTGAATTTGCTGGAAAACAAGCCGGACCAAAGCGATACCACCGAGGAATAGCGCCGTACCCAACCGGGATTTTCCCGTGCGCCCGTAGCCGCAAGGCTGCGGGCGCCATCGTTTTAGCGGCGCGATGTCCTGTGCCAGGACAAAAATAATCACCGACAGAGGTTGGCGCATCGCGCGCGTATGGCCACAATAGGGGTTCCCCTTTCGAATCGAATCGCTGGAGTTCCGCATGGCCGACATCAAGGAAGCACGAGTTCCCGACATCGGTGACTACAGCGATGTACCTGTCATTGAAATACTGGTGGCTGTCGGCGACACCGTCACCAAGGACCAGGGGCTGGTCACGCTGGAGTCGGACAAGGCCACGCTGGAAGTGCCTTCGCCGTTCGCTGGCGTGGTCAAGGAACTGAAGGTCAAGTTGGGTGATGAGCTTTCCGAAGGCGCCGTGGTGGCGCTGATCGAGACCGGCGACGCCGCCGAAGCCAAGCCAGCCGCGGCCGCCGCGCCGAAGGAGGCCGCGAAGGAACCGCCGAAGGAGCCGCTGTCGAAGAGCCCGGAAAACCGCACCGCCGAAACCGCCACCCGGGTGGAACCCGTCGCCATGCCGGTGGTGCCGGACAAGATTGCCCAGCGCGAAATCGCCTCCTCGGCCGCCTCGACTGCGCCAGCGGCATCGCGCGTGTTGGATGACCGCCCCGGCATCGATCCGGAAGCCTCGCCGCCGCGTTCGCCTCCGGTCGAGTTCAACGCTGATCGCGTGATGCCGGAGAAAGTGCCGCACGCCAGCCCATCGGTGCGCCTGTTCGCACGCGAACTGGGCGTGGACCTGAATCAGGTGAAAGGCACCGAGCATGCCGGCCGCATCAGCAAGGAAGATGTGCAGCGGTATGTGAAATCCGCGTTGGCCGGTGGCGCCACAACTGGCGCGACGGTCCCGGCAGCCAGTGCCGGTGGCGGTCTCAATCTGCTGCCCTGGCCGAAGGTCGACTTCACCAAGTTCGGCGAAATCGAAACCCAGCCGTTGTCGCGCATCAAGAAGATTTCCGGCGCCAACCTGGCGCGCAACTGGGCAATGATCCCGCACGTCACCCAGCACGATCTCGCCGACATCACCGACCTGGAAGCGCTGCGCGTGGCGCTGAACAAGGAAAATGAGAAAGCGGGCATCAAGCTGACCATGCTCGCCTTCCTGATGAAGGCCAGCGTGGCCGCGCTGAAGAAATTCCCGGACTTCAACTCGTCCCTGGATGCCAGCGGCGAAAATCTCACGCTGAAGAAATATTTCCATATCGGATTTGCCGCCGACACACCCAACGGCCTGGTCGTTCCGGTCATCCGCGACGTCGACAAGAAAGGCGTGGTGGAGCTGGCGCAGGAAACCGGAGAGCTGGCCAAGAAGGCGCGTGACGGCAAGCTGGGCCCGGCGGAAATGTCCGGCGGCTGCTTCTCGATCTCTTCGTTGGGCGGTATCGGCGGCACTGCGTTCACGCCTATCGTCAATGCGCCGGAAGTGGCCATCCTGGGCGTCTCCAAGTCGTCGATCCAACCCGTATGGGATGGCAAGCAGTTCCAGCCGCGCCTGATGCTGCCGCTGTCGCTGAGCTACGACCACCGCGTCATCGATGGCGCCTCCGCCGCTCGCTTCGCCGCCTACTTGGCGCAGCTGCTGGCCGATATGCGTCGCGTGCTGCTGTGAGGCGTGCTGCTATGAGGCCTGCCGCTATGAGGCCTGCTGCTGTGAATTTGTAGGGCGGGTCTCGACCCGCCGTCTACCGTCGTCCTGAAAGCCAATGGCGGGTCAAGAATCCGCCCTACCAAAGAGAGTTGCGATGGCGAATACCATTGAAGTCAAGGTCCCCGACATCGGCGATTACACCGATGTGCCGGTCATCGAAATCCTGGTTGCCGTAGGCGATACGGTGAAGAAGGACCAGGGCCTGGTGACGCTGGAATCGGACAAGGCGACGCTGGAAGTGCCGTCGTCCGCCGCCGGCGTGGTGAAGGAACTGAAGGTCAAGCTGGGCGATGCGCTGTCCGAAGGCAGCGTCGTAGCCATCCTGGAAACCGAAGGCGCAGGAGAGGCTCCGGCAGCGAAGCCGGCCGCCGCCGCCGCGGCAACCGAAGCGCCCAAGCCCGCGCCCGTGACACCTTCGCCCGCGGCTCCGGCTACTCCCCCGACCTCCGCGCCCAAGCCGGCGCTGGGTACCGGCAAGCCCGCCGATATCGAATGCCGGATGGTGGTGCTGGGTTCCGGTCCCGGCGGTTACACCGCCGCGTTCCGTGCTGCCGATATCGGCCTGGATACCGTGCTGATCGAGCGCTATCCCGCCTTGGGCGGCGTCTGTCTCAACGTGGGCTGCATTCCGTCCAAGGCGCTGCTGCACGCGGCCGCGCTGATCGAGGAAGCCTCGCATTCGGCTGACATCGGTGTGGATTTCGGCAAACCCAAGATCGACCTCGCCAAGCTGCGCGATTTCAAGCAGAACAAAGTCGTGGGCCAGTTCACCAAAGGCCTGGCCGGCATGGCCAAGCAGCGCAAGGTGCGCACCGTCCAAGGTGTTGGCCGGTTCGTTTCCGCCAACGAACTGGAAATCACCGGCGACGATGGCAAGACGCAGTTGCTGCGTTTCGAGCAATGCATCATCGCCGCCGGCTCGCAGGCGGTGAAGCTGCCCAATTTCCCGTGGGACGACAAGCGCATCATGGATTCCACCGATGCGCTGCAACTCGATGATGTGCCGAAGAAACTGCTGGTCGTCGGCGGCGGCATCATCGGCCTGGAAATGGCCACGGTGTATCGCGCGCTGGGCAGTGAAGTGACAGTGGTCGAATTCATGGACCAGCTGATGCCGGGTGCCGACAAGGATCTGGTCAAGCCGCTGGCGGATCGTTTGAAGAAGCAGGGCGTGGCCGTGCATCTGAAGACCAAGGCCGCCAAGGTAGACGCTACCAAGCAGGGCATCACCGTGTCGTTCGAGAGCGCGGATGAAGGCCAGAAGCCGGCGTTGGAATCAGGGACCTGGGACCGCGTATTGGTCGCGGTAGGCCGTGCGCCGAACGGCGGCAAACTCGACGCGGACAAAGCGGGCGTGCAGGTCACCGAACGTGGCTTCATCCCGGTCGACAAGCAGATGCGCACCAACGTGCCGCACATCTTCGCCATCGGCGACCTGGTCGGTCAGCCGATGCTGGCGCACAAGGCCACGCACGAAGGCAAGCTGGCAGCGGAAGTCGCCGCCGGACAGAAGAAAGAATGGGTGGCGCGAGTGATTCCGTCCGTGGCCTACACCGATCCAGAGATCGCCTGGGTAGGCGTGACCGAAACCGAAGCCAAGGCGAAAGGGCTCAAGGTTGGCGTGGGCAAGTTCCCCTGGGTCGCATCGGCACGCGCAGTAGGCATCGGCCGCGGCGAGGGCTTCACCAAGCTGATTTTCGATGAAGACACCCACCGTATCATCGGCGGCGCCATCGTCGGCGTGCACGCGGGCGACCTGATCGCGGAGATCGGGCTGGCGATCGAGATGGGCGCGGAAGCCGAAGACATCGGCCACACCATCCATCCGCACCCCACGCTTGGCGAATCGGTGGGCATGGCAGCCGAGGTGTACGACGGCACCATCACTGATTTGTATATTCCGAAGAAGAAGTAACTCCTGCGCTGCATTGCGGCGGCAGTCAACACAACAAACGCCGCCTCATCTTGAGGCGGCGTTTTTATGTGCATGCCCATCCTTGTGGGAGCGACGTAAGTCGCGATGAAGCTTTACCGGTAAAGCTTCGTCGCGACTTACGTCGCTCCCACAAGGACGGATCCCGCATCACAACGCCATAGCAGCAGCTTGCTCACTGCGCCGAGCCCGCCGCTGCTCGATCCGCTTCCAGACCTTTTCGTGGAAATGGAACACCACGGTATTGCACGCCGGTTCGACCAGCGCGAGCGCGCCGCCCACCAGCAGGCTGCCGGTAAACAGCCAGCCCAGCAGAAAGGCGACGGTGAAATGCAGGGCGGCGAAACTGAGGGTCTTGTTCACGAGCGCCTCCAAATGAGAATTGATCTCATTATGGAGGCGGCGTGGACGAAGTCCAATGCAATCGAACGACTATTTCGATAGATATAGCTTATCGATCGAGCGGGACGCCTCGCTGAAGCGTTTGGCCTTTGCAGGGCACCCTGCGAACCATCGAAGCCGCCATGTCGCGGCGCCAAACGGTGCGGGTACAAGGTCGGTCGCCGCTCGCGATTCCCTACTCTCTATTCCCGATTCCCGGCTTCTCAGAACGCCAAGGTCACGCCCGCGATAGGGCCTTTGAATCGCTGATCCAGTCCCAGCAATCCATCCCTGCCGCTTTTCTCGACATCCAGCTTGAACCAGTCGTAGCCGACAAATACGCCGAAAGTTTCATTGAAGCGATATTCGGCCAGCGCATTGGCGCGGGTGACGCTGCCTTCGTAGTCGCCGAAGTCGCCCCAGTCCGTATCCAAATACTGGCCTTGCACGTTGAACAGCCATTTCTCGCTGGGGGTAGCCGTCAGGCGCAGGCCCACCACGGGCGCATAGCCATCTTCGCTGGAGCGAGCACTGAAGCTGTCTTCGCCGGCCTCGGCGTAAACCTCACCCTCCAGCTTGGCCCATTGGGCACCTACCTGCAGTCCGACGCCAAAACTTGGCGTATCGACCGCCGCGTAGTCATACATCAGGCTCGCCAGATGGAACTTCACCTCGCCCTTGGCGAAGCTGCCTGCCGGAATGGTGATGTCATCGTAGGAAAGATCGCTACCCAAGGTCGCCCGCCGATCTTTGTCGTACTGGAAATAATCGAACACCAGCCGATTGCGTGGACTGATCCGAAATACGCCGTCAATGCGTGGCACCAGCTCATCGCCACCGAAATCGAAATCTTCCGAGAAGCGGAAATCCTGATCCAGGTACTGGGTGGCGCCATTCAATTCGCCTTGTGCGCTCACGTTCATGGCGCCTAGCCGAAGCGTGAAACGATCATCTGGTTGTTCTTGGGAATGCGCTGGCCCTGCAACAGCTGCGATCAGCGCCAGAATCGGTAGGGCACGGCTCGATTTGATCATCGTAAGGTCGCTCCATTTTCAACGTGCGGCTTCCTGGCCCGCCTTACAGATGCGGCACTGCAACGGTGAGTGCCTTCCCTTCCTTTCTCGCAACGGAGGGAGGAAGGGATGAGAGATTGATCCGGTCGAGTTCTGACTCGTTCCGACTCAATAGCCGCGTTGGGGGAAGCGGGCCAGGAGTAAGCCCACCTTGTCGGCTGATCGGTCGACGAGCGGTGAAAAACGCGCGCAGTTCGAAATCGGCATGTGGAACTGCCAAGTACGTCGCAAAGTGGAGTCCGTATCGCAAAAAAAACGAAGCCCCGGACGGCCGGGGCTTCGGTGAGGCCTGCTGAGCGGAGCATCGGACGAGGAAGTTGAGCGGCAGACCTTGCAGTCACTGACCGGTCCGTTTCGTCAAAGTTCCGGAAAATTTGCGATAAAAAAATGAATAGGCGACGCGGAGTCAGAACCGATGCGCAGCGCAAGGGCGGGAATTACAGGTGCGGCCCCTCGAAATCAACGTCCCGCACTTTTGCCGGTTGTCGGTCAAATTGGGCGCCTGCTATACTTTTGCGGCTCGGCGAGGCGCTTTCAGGCCTTGTACCCCGCCAATCCGTAGGGCTTTCACGTGCTTAATTCCGTCGCTGCGGGCCGGCGGCTAGCGTTGCGCGCCGTTGTCTACCAACTGGCAGCGGTACTGCTGGTCGCGCTGGTCTTCCTGATCTGGGGCCTTCCGCAGGCTCTGGCTGCGGCGGTCGGAGGGTTGGCGGTGGTCGCGGGTGGTCTGGCGTCAGCCAGGGTAGCCTTCGGCGGCGGCGTAGTGCCGGCAGGGGCGGCCATGCTGCGGCTGCTGGTCAGCGTTGTATTGAAGTGGGTCGTGGTGTTCGCGGTGCTGCTGTTGGGGGTTGGGGTGTGCAAATTGGCGCCCTTGCCGTTGATGGCCGGCATGATCACCGGATTGATAGCACAAATGCTGGCTGCGGCCAGGCGTCTCTAAAACGAATAAGGTCCCAACATGGCGGGCGAGGCACTGACTCCCACCGGTTACATCCAGCACCACCTTCAGAATCTGACCTTTCAGGTTCAGGAAGGTGGCTTCTGGGCTATCCACGTGGACACCATCGTTACTTCCATCCTGATGGGCTTGCTGATGGTTTTCGCCTTC
Organism: Pseudoxanthomonas sp. CCNWLY206-1; assembly: GCF_039710385.1. Classification (NCBI taxonomy): domain Bacteria; kingdom Pseudomonadati; phylum Pseudomonadota; class Gammaproteobacteria; order Lysobacterales; family Lysobacteraceae; genus Pseudoxanthomonas; species Pseudoxanthomonas sp. CCNWLY206-1. Next base: position 181,456 of record NZ_JBDKXI010000006.1, read on the forward strand.
TGGATGGCGACGCGCAAGGCCACTGCGGGCGTGCCCGGCAAATGGCAGGCGTTTGTCGAGATCATGCTTGAATTCGTGGACAAGCAGGCCCGCGACACCTATCACGGCACCAGCAAGCTGGTGACGCCGATCGCGATCACCCTGTTCTTCTGGATCCTGCTGATGAATCTGCTGAAGATGATTCCAGCGGATTTCATCGCCAAGCCGCTGGAACTGTTGGGCGTGCACTACTGGAAGCCGGTACCCACCGCGGACGTCAATGCCACGTTGGGCATGTCGATCAGCGTGTTCTTCCTGATGTTGTTCTTCGCCCTCCGCTCCAAGGGGCTGGGTGGATTCACCAAGGAATTCCTGACCGCGCCGTTCGGCAAGTGGATGGTGCCCTTCAACCTCATCCTCAATATCGTCGAGTGGATCAGCAAGCCCATCTCGCTGGCCATGCGACTGTTCGGCAACATGTTCGGCGGCGAGATCGTCTTCCTGCTGATCTGGGTCCTGGGCGGCGCCGGCATCGTGGGCGCCCTGGCAGGCGGTGCATTCGGCCTTGGCTGGATGCTGTTCCACCTGCTGGTCATTCCGCTGCAGGCTTTCATCTTCATGATGCTGTCCATCGTGTACCTGAGCCTGTCGGAAGACAGCCACTAAAGTTTAAGTTTCACCTTCACCTAAGCGTTTCACTCACTTAAGCACTCATAGTTCCGGAGATAACCATGGAAACCATCCTGTCCAACCTCGCCCAGATTCAGGGTTCCACCGTCCTCGCCGTCGGCATCATGATCGGCCTGGCCGCTCTGGGCGCCGGCTTGGGTCTGGCCATCATGGCCGGCAAGTTCCTGGAGTCCGCTGCTCGCCAGCCGGAACTGATCCCGGTACTGCAGGTCCGCATGTTCATCACCGCCGGCCTGATCGACGCCGCGTTCATCATCACCGTCGCCGTGGCGCTGCTGCTGGCGTTCGCCAACCCGCTGGCTGCTGCGTTCCTGGAGCAGGCGAAGACCCTGGCCGGCTGATTTAGCGGAATTGCAGCGAACGGCCAGGCGGTCGTTCGCTGTGATGATGACGGGCGCGCGCATTGGCGCGCTCGGCTTACACCATAGGCAGAGCGTATCCCATGAACATTGGTCTGACTCTTTTCGCCCAGGCGCTGGCGTTTGCCGGTCTGATCTGGATTATTGCGACAAAAATCTGGCCGCCACTGCTGAGCGCGATTGAAGAACGCCAGCAGAAAATCGCCGAAGGTCTGGCTGCCGCCGACCGTAGCCAGAAGGACCTGGCGCAGGCGCAGGAGAAGGTCAACGAGGCGCTCAAGGAAGCGCGTCTGAAGGCCAACGAGATCATCGATCAGGCGCATGCCCGTGCCAACCAGATCGTCGATGCGGCCAAGAACGAAGCGATCGTCGAAGCCAATCGCCAGAAGGCGACGGCCGAAGCCGAAATCGAAGCGGCGGCGACACGTGCCCGCGAGGAACTGCGCAAGCACGTGTCCGCGCTGGCCGTAAGCGGTGCCGAAAAACTGTTGAAGCGCGAAATCGATGCCAACGCCCACAAGGCGCTGCTCGACGAACTCGCCGCCGAAATCTGACCGGGACCCGCTGACCGATGAGCCAGGCTCTTACCGTCGCCCGCCCTTACGCTCGCGCTGCTTTTTCGGTGGCGCGCGAAGAAGGCAACTTCACCGCGTGGTCGGATGCGTTGGGATTCGCGGCGCTCGCCGCCGCCGATCCGCGCCTGGCCGCGCTGCTGCCCAATCCGCAGCTGTCCCAGGCCGATGCGGTGGCACTCCTCGCACCGGAAAACGCCAGCGAGTCGTTCGTCCGTTTTCTGAGCCTGCTCGCCGATGGCCGCCGCCTGGCGCAGTTGCCGGAGATCGCGGGACTGTACGAAGAACTACGCGCTGAGGCCGAACAGGTGGTCAAGGCCAAGGTCACTTCCGCCGCGGCACTGCCGGCTGGCGAAATCGACATCATCAAGGCCGCACTGGAAAAACGCTTCGGGCGCCAGGTCGAAATCGCTACGGCGATCGACGAATCGCTGATCGGCGGCGCGGTGATCGATGCCGGCGATATCGTCATCGATGGCTCGCTGAAGGGCAAGTTGACCCGCCTGCAGACCGCGCTCACGCACTGAATTCATTTAAACCGCGGCCGGCAACGGCTGCACAAGGGAACCAAGAAATGGCCACCACGCTCAACCCCTCCGAAATCAGCGAACTGATCAAGACCCGCATCGAGAAGGTCAAGCTGGCCGCCGAGTCGCGCAACGAAGGCACCGTGACCAGCGTGTCCGACGGCATCGTGCGTGTATTCGGTCTGGCCGACGTCATGCAGGGCGAAATGATCGAACTGCCGAACGACACCTACGCACTGGCGCTGAACCTGGAGCGTGACTCCGTGGGTGCGGTGGTGCTGGGCGACTACGAGCAGCTGCGCGAAGGCGACGTGGCCAAGACCACCGGCCGCATCCTGGAAGTGCCGGTCGGCAACGAACTGCTGGGCCGCGTGGTGAACGCACTGGGTGAGCCGATCGACGGCAAGGGCCCGATCGACGCCAAGCTGACCGCGCCGGTGGAGCGCGTGGCACCGGGCGTGATCTGGCGCAAGTCGGTCGATCAGCCGGTGCAGACCGGTTACAAGTCGGTCGACGCCATGATCCCGATCGGCCGCGGCCAGCGCGAGCTGATCATCGGCGACCGCCAGACCGGCAAGACCGCGTTGGCCATCGACGCCATCATCAACCAGAAGGGTACCGGCATTAAGTGCGTGTACGTGGCGATCGGCCAGAAGGCCTCGTCCGTCGCGAACGTTGTACGCCGACTGGAAGAAAACGGCGCCCTTGCGCACACGATCGTGGTGGCCGCCACCGCGTCGGAATCGGCCGCGATGCAGTACATCAGCGCCTACTCCGGCTGCACCATGGGCGAATACTTCCTGGATCGCGGCGAAGACGCGCTGATCGTGTACGACGATCTGTCCAAGCAGGCCGTGGCCTACCGCCAGATCTCGCTGCTGCTGAAGCGTCCGCCGGGCCGCGAAGCCTACCCGGGCGACGTGTTCTACCTGCATAGCCGTCTGCTGGAACGCGCCGCGCGCGTGTCAGAGGACTACGTGGAGAAATTCACCAATGGCCAGGTAAAGGGCAAGACCGGTTCACTGACCGCGCTGCCGATCATCGAAACCCAGGCTGGCGACGTGTCCGCGTTCGTACCGACCAACGTGATCTCGATCACTGACGGCCAGATCTTCCTGGAAACCGATCTGTTCAACGCCGGTATCCGTCCTGCCGTCAACGCCGGTATCTCGGTGTCGCGCGTCGGTGGCGCCGCCCAGACCAAGATCATCAAGAAGCTGTCCGGTGGCATCCGTATCTCGCTGGCGCAGTACCGTGAGCTGGCCGCGTTCGCGCAGTTCGCTTCGGACCTGGACGAAGCTACCCGCAAGCAGCTGGAACGCGGTCAGCGCGTTACCGAACTGATGAAGCAGAAGCAGTACAAGCCGATGTCCATCGCCGATCAGGCGCTGTCGATCTACGCCGTCAACGAAGGCTACCTGGACGACGTGCCGGTAAACAAAGTCCTGGCGTTCGAAGAGGGCCTGCACGCTCACTTCGCCAATACCGCCGGCGACCTGATCAATACGATCAACAGCACCGGCAATTGGAACGACGATATCGAAGGCGCCTTCAAGAAGGGCATCTCCGAGTTCAAGCAGACGGGTACCTGGTAAGAGCCGGGAATAGGGAATCGGGAACAGGGAATCGTAGGAACGAAGAACCGGACGGCTTTGCCGATTCCCGATTCTCCATTCCCGATTCCCGCGAGCAGAGCGAGCAAAGATGGCAGGCGGACGCGAAATAAAAACCAAGATCAAGAGTGTGCAGAACACCCGCAAGGTGACGCGCGCGCTCGAGATGGTCTCGGCCTCCAAGATTCGCAAGGCGCAGGAGCGGATGAAGACCTCGCGCCCCTATGCGCGCGCCATGAAGCAGGTGATCGGCCACTTGGCTCAAGCCAATACCGATTACCAGCATCCTTTCATGGTCGAGCGCCAGGACATCAAGCGCGTCGGCTACATCGTCATCTCTTCCGATCGTGGTCTGGCGGGCGGGTTGAACAACAACCTGTTCCGCAAGGCGCTCGGCGAAGTGCGCCAGTGGCAGGACAAGGGCGCTGAAGTCGACGTCGTGACGATCGGCCAGAAGGCATCGGTGTTCTTCCGCCGCGTCAAGGTCGACATGCTGGGTAGCGTGTCGCACCTGGGCGACAACCCCAAGCTGGACCAGCTGATCGGCGTGATCAAAGTGATGTTGGACGCGTACACCGAGGGCAGGCTCGACCGCGTGTACGTGGTCTACAACGGCTTCGTCAATACGATGACGCAAAAGGCCAGCTTCGACCAGCTGCTGCCGTTGCCGGCCGCTGACACGCAGGTGGCGCACCACGACTGGGACTATATCTACGAACCCGATGCCGCGACGGTGCTGGATCACGTGATCACGCGCTACATCGAATCGCTGGTGTACCAGGCGGTGTTGGAAAACATCGCATCCGAACATGCAGCACGCATGGTGGCCATGAAGGCCGCCAGCGACAACGCCAACAAACTGATCGAAACGCTACAGCTGGTCTACAACAAGGCCCGCCAGGCGGCGATCACGCAGGAAATTTCCGAGATCGTCGGCGGTGCGGCGGCGGTCTGATTTTGTTACCGGTTTGCTTTGCTGGGCTGTCGTCGCGCAACGATGATCCGGTAGTTGAAGTAGGAAGCTTCACCGCGCAATGAAGAGCATCACCGAATCATCCCCATTCAAAGGACCTTGTAATGAAAAAATTCGTGATCGCCGTAGCCCTGTGCGCTGCCCTCGCAGCGTGCAAGAAGGAAGAACCTGCTCCGGCCGCTGATGCTGCCGCTACCCCGGCTGCAGATACTGCCGCCCCGGCTGCGACTGATGCCACCGCTGCCCCGGCTGCGGATGCTGCTGCTCCGGCCGCCGATGCCACCGCTGCCGCTGCGCCTGCCAACTCCGGCTTGCCGGTAGAGTGCGAGAACTATCTGAATCGCGCCAAGGCATGCTTCGCCAAGTCGAGCGGCAACGCCTCGGCGACCGCCTTCCAGCAAGCCATCGACCAGTCGAAGGCACAGTGGGAAGCGATGCCTGACAAGAGCGGTCTTTCGGCTGCCTGCACCCAGGCGAACGATCAGTTCGCTCAAACGGTCACCATGCTGAAGTGCGAGTAATAGCTTGAACCTGTTCCCGTCCGCCAATAGGCGGGCGGGAACGATCCAGCGGATGTTCGGGAAAGCCGCGCGGTTTTCCCGAGCACCCGAAAACTTTCGAAAATATAGCGAGTAGTGACATGAACGCCACCAACACCCAGGGCAAGATCGTGCAGATCATCGGCGCCGTCGTCGACGTCGAATTCCCGCGTACCGAAGTGCCGAAGATCTACGACGCGCTGCAGGTGGAAAACACCGCCATCACGCTGGAAGTGCAGCAGCAGCTCGGCGACGGCGTGGTGCGCACCATCGCCCTCGGCTCCACCGACGGCTTGAAGCGCAACCTGGTAGCCAACAACACCGGCCGCGCGATTTCCGTGCCGGTTGGCGCGGGCACACTGGGCCGCATCATGGATGTGCTGGGCCGCCCGATCGACGAGGCCGGCGAAGTGCAGGCCACCGATCATTGGGAAATCCACCGTGCCGCACCGAGCTACGAAGACCAGTCCTCGACCAACGAACTGCTGGAAACCGGCATCAAGGTGATCGACCTGATGTGCCCGTTCGCCAAGGGCGGCAAGGTAGGCCTGTTCGGCGGCGCCGGCGTCGGCAAGACCGTCAACATGATGGAACTGATCAACAACATCGCCAAGGCGCACAGCGGCTTGTCCGTGTTCGCCGGCGTGGGTGAGCGTACCCGCGAGGGCAACGACTTCTACCACGAGATGAAGGACTCCAACGTCCTCGATAAGGTGGCGATGGTGTACGGCCAGATGAACGAGCCGCCGGGCAACCGTCTGCGCGTCGCGCTGACCGGCCTGACCATGGCCGAGTACTTCCGTGACGAGAAGGACGCGTCGGGCAAGGGTAAGGACGTGCTGCTGTTCGTCGACAATATCTACCGCTACACGCTGGCCGGTACCGAAGTGTCGGCGCTGCTGGGCCGCATGCCGTCGGCGGTGGGTTACCAGCCGACGCTGGCCGAGGAAATGGGCGTGCTGCAGGAACGCATCACTTCCACCAAGACCGGTTCGATCACCTCGATCCAGGCCGTGTACGTGCCCGCGGACGACCTGACCGACCCGTCGCCGGCCACCACGTTCGCCCACTTGGACGCGACCGTCGTGCTGAGCCGCAACATCGCTTCGCTGGGTATCTACCCGGCGGTGGATCCGCTGGACTCCACCAGCCGCCAGCTGGACCCGAACGTCATCGGCCACGAGCACTACGACACCGCGCGCCGCGTGCAGTCCACCCTGCAGAAGTACAAGGAACTGAAGGACATCATCGCCATCCTGGGTATGGATGAGCTGTCCGAAGAAGACAAGCAGTCCGTGTCGCGCGCCCGCAAGATCGAACGCTTCTTCAGCCAGCCGTTCCACGTGGCCGAAGTGTTCACCGGTTCGCCCGGCAAGTACGTTTCGTTGAAGGACACCATCCGCGGCTTCAAGGCGATCGTCGATGGCGAGTACGACCACCTGCCGGAGCAGGCGTTCTACATGGTCGGCAGCATCGAAGAGGCCGTCGAGAAGGCCAAGAAGATGGCCGCTTAAGCGGCCATCTTGGGAATCGTAAATAGGGAATAGGGAATCGTGAAAGCAGGAACTGGAGTCGGCCTTGCCCATTCCCGATTCTCCATTCCCGATTCCCATCGAACGAGCGAAGCGAGAGAGATATGAGCACCATCCGTTGCGACATCGTCAGCGCCGAGCAGGAGATCTTCCATGGTGAAGCCACCTTGGTGGTTGCCACCGGCGAACTGGGCGAGCTGGGCATTGCGCCCAAGCACGCGCCGCTGATTACCCGGTTGAAGCCCGGCAAGGTCGTGGTGACGCTGCCCAGCGGCGAGCATCTCGATTTCGCAATCTCCGGCGGCATCCTGGAAGTGCAGCCGCAGGTCGTGACCGTGCTGGCCGACACCGCCATTCGTGCCCAGGACATCGACGAAGCCTCCGTCCGCAAGGCCAAGGAAGAAGCCGAGCGCGTCCTGGCTCATCGCGACCCGAAGATGAGTGCAGAGGAAGCCCAGGCCCAGTTGGCCATGAGCATCGCCCAGCTGAGCGCCCTGGAGCGTCTGCGGAAGAACCTGAAGCACTGAGTTCCACACCGCACTGCAATTCAAAACGCCGGCTTTGCGCCGGCGTTTTTTTTGGATGCGCTTTAGGAATGCACCTGTAGGATCGACGTCAGTCGCGAAAGATGTTTTCAGGCACGGATCAACGCAGATAAAAGCGGATAAAGCATCGAATATCTTCTACCCGTGTTGATCCGTGTTGATCCGTGTCTAAAGCCTTTCGCGACTGACGTCGCTCCTACAGTCGCAAGGAGTTTGCCCCAATGGCTACCAGCGATAAACCGCGCCCCGCGATCGTTCGATATGCACGATCAAGAGCGCGCCGCGGCGCGTCCGGATGGTGAACAAGTGGCTCCTGGATCTCAGCGATAGACCAAGTGCCGCCACAAGAAGAACGCCACCACCGCCAACCCGCCTTCGACAATAGGCTTCGCCAGCCAAGCTTGCTGCAACCCCAGTTGGCTCGCGGTGCTGGCCACCAACACCGTACTGATCAAGGTCAGGGTCAGCCAGACGGCCAGGAATCTCAGGAAACGGCGCCAGCCGAGCCTGGGTTGGCCCTGATCGGCGAAAGTTACCCGCCCGTTGAGCCAGAAACCCAGCAAGGCACCGCAGACACGTCCGGCAAGATTGCCGACGACCGGTGACGCACCCAGCGAAGTGAGCGCAACGAACACTGCCCAGTCCAGCAGCAGTTGCAATGCGCCGGCAACGATGAAGCTCATTCCTTGTTTGAGCCACACGGAGCTGTCGGAATGTTTAGGCATGGCGGCATGTTACGACAGGGCGGTAGGCGTGTACCCGTTGTTTCAGAACGGGTTGAAGTCATCCGAATCTGTTCCTCCTGTATCCGCCGCCCGCCCGCTTGTCCGGCTTGGAAGTACGCCGAGCGTTCCGATGGTCCCCGCGTAAAGTCGCCAGACAAGCAACTCATCCTCACTCCCGCGCTGCGTGGATAAGGAAGACGCCCAAACCATTCAGGTGCTGCATCCGCAAGCCGCGGTTACCATTACCCGAATGACCCATCAAAAGGATGCCGTGGTGCGTATCGCTGTATTGATCCCCTGCCACAACGAAGCACAGACCATCTCCAAGGTCGTCACGGATTTCCGCCGCGCACTTCCGGAAGCCGACATCTGGGTCTTTGATAATGCGAGCACGGATCGTACCGGTGAAATCGCGGTGGAGGCGGGCGCCAGCGTCCGTCGGGTTCTGGCGAAGGGTAAGGGTCGAGTGGTCCGCGCAATGTTCCGCGACGTCGACGCCGATGTGTTCCTGATGGTGGATGGCGACGACACCTATCCGGCGGATGCAGCGCGGGATCTGCTCGAGGATATCGTGAATGGGCGTGCGGATATGGTGGTCGGCACACGCCTGGAATCCCACGACACCGCTTCTTTCCGCCGCTTCCATGGCTTCGGCAACCGCTTGGTGCGCAGCGCCATTGGCTTTTTGTTCGGACACCCCGTGCGCGATGTGTTGTCCGGGTATCGCGCGTTCTCGCGCCGCTTCGTAAAGACCATGCCGGTATTGTCGGGCGGGTTCGAGATAGAAACCGAAATGACCGTCTTCGCTCTTGCCAATGGATTCACTCTGGCCGAACGCACGGTCGAATACGGCACGCGGCCGGACGGAAGTCATTCCAAGCTCAATACCTATCGCGACGGTTTGCGGGTACTGAAGACCATCTTCTTCCTGTTCAAGGATCTAAGACCACTGCTGTTCTTTGGCGTGCTGGCGGCATTGAGCACCTTGGCCGGCCTGGGCTTCGGCGCCATCGTGATCCAGGAGTTCACCCGGACCGGACTCGTGACCCATCCATCGACGGCAGTGCTCGCCGTCGCCTGCGTCCTGATAGGCGTGGTATCGATGGCGACCGGCCTGATACTGGACACCATGAACCGCCGTTCCAACGAGATCCTTCGCTTGATCAGCGATCAGCTGCTGACGAAAGACAAATCGGCGGCTTGATCTCCGTACGCGATAGCGGGCAGAGCTGGAGATCCCTCAGGCTATCGACGATAGGCACGCACGCGCCCTGAATCGATAACCCGTAGGCCTTGTAGGGTTCGATGGCGGCCGGCGAGTCCTTTATCTCGCGCAACAGATAGAAGGAGCCGGTATGGCGCCGGATCCGCTCTTCTGCTTGCGCCTGTAACCGGGTGCAGCGTGCGGGATCCATGAAGTTGTTGTGGATCGATATCGCCGCCACTTGCCGGGGCAGGAAAGCCACCGCGTGCGCAAGCGGATCGTCTTCCGCCAGCACCACCAAGCTGTTGGTAGGCATGGAAGGAAATTCGACGCGCACCATCGGCGAACTAAACGACTGCCTACCCCAACCCGGACGGTTGGTCACCACTACCATCAGCAGCGCAAAGACGACCAATATTGTTCGGTAGAAGCGTCTGGCGGCGAACGTCGAAAGCGTGCCAACGATCATGACCGACAGCACGAGTTCCAATGCAAACAAATAGCGATAGATCCCATAGAGCTGCAGCCACACCACATAGCTGACCAAGAGGAAGACAGGTAGCAGCCAAGGAGAAACTGTGGCACTGGCCTCGCGGAAAGCGCTTCCGCGCGCTTTCAATGCAGACACCAGCGTCAGCACCGTTGCGGCCATGCCCAGCAACAACCGCGGGTCCGCGAGCGTGTTCTCCGAGAACCGGCGGTTATCCGTCAGTAAATGAAAGGGCACCATCAACGTGTCGAACCAACCCTTCGGCAGGAAACGTTCGTCTTTGTAGGCCATGGCCAATGCGTCGGGCGACTGGAACCATTGATTGAAATAGGGGAACAAAGGGTTGCCGTGTTCCTGCCACAAGCGCCAGGCCCATGGGCCGGCGGTGATCGCCGCTGCCGTGATGCCGCCGATGGCTAGCGCGACCAGCCGCGCGGGCATGGCACGCGCAGGCCCAGCCACCATCGCGGCGGCTACAAACCCGAGACAGTACATGGCTGCGGTCAACTTGAGTCCTGCGGCAGCGCCTGCGAGCAGGCCGATGGGCAACCAGGTCGCCCAGGCGCCGCGCTTGTGCTGGGAGTCGACTGCCCACCACAGCGCGGGCAATACCCCTGCGGCGACAAAGGCGTCATTGAAACTCGCTCCAATCCCGGGCATTACCGCCGCGCCAGTCACCGCAAGCAGTCCCGCCACGCCCGTTCTGAAACCGGAACGCTGTGAGGGCCACAGCTGGTCCATCAGCCGCAGCGCGAAGAACAACGCGATGAAGGCGGGCACGGCCAGCCAGATCGATACCAGCCAGCCCGGCGCACCGGAGTGGATCATCCAGGCCAACGGGAAGTCCAAAGTGGGGTTGTGCCAGGTCTGTAGCTGCGCCGCGGCAATATCGTGGCCCCAGCGTCCTTCCATCAACGCGATCGGGGTATAGAGGTGGTAATTGCGCAGATCCCAGTTGGCGTCCTGGCCTTGTGTCAGCACCGACAGCGTTACGTAAACAAAGGCGGACACCGCCGGTGCGAACCAAGCGGAAGATCGCTGTCGGAGCATCAAATCACCTTGGAAAGGAACGAGTAATTGCTAACATCGTCGTATCTGCGCGTCGCCGCGTCTAGCGTATGGAAGCATCAATGAGCGTACTACACGTGATCATCCTCGCCGCTGGCGAGGGCAAGCGAATGAAGTCTGCCTTGCCCAAGGTGCTGCAGCCGATTGCTGGCCGGCCGATGCTGGGACATGTGATCGCCGCGGCGCGCGCATTGAATCCGGCGGGCATCCATGTGGTCTATGGCCACGGCGGCGATCAGGTGCGGGCGGCGTTCGCGGATCAGGCCGATCTGCAATGGGCCGAGCAGGCGCAGCAACTCGGCACGGGGCATGCGGTGGCGCAGGCCATGCCTCAGGTGCCGGATGCGGCCACGGTGCTGGTGCTGTACGGCGACGTGCCGCTGACCCGGACGGAGAGTCTGCAACGTTTGCTGGATGTGCCAGGCCGCTTGGCCGTGTTGGCGGCCGAACCGGTCGACCCCAGCGGTTACGGCCGAATCGTCCGCAACTCCGAAGGCCGTGTCGCCGCCATCGTCGAACACAAGGACGCCGACGATGAGCAGCGCCGTATCCGAACCATCAATACCGGCATCATCGCCGCGGAATCGACCGCGCTGCGCCGCTGGTTATCTGCGCTGTCCAATAACAACGCACAAGGCGAGTACTACCTTACCGACGTCTTCGCTTCGGCCGCCGAAGAATTCGCGCCGGCCGAACTGGTGGTGATCGCAGATCCCATCGAAGCCGAAGGCGCCAACGATCCCTGGCAGCTGGCGCAACTGGAGCGTGCGTACCAGCGACAAGCCGCACGCGAGTTGTGCGCTCAGGGCGCGCGCTTGCTGGACCCGGCGCGTTTCGATCAGCGCGGTACGGTCGTCGTCGGCCGCGACGTGCAGATCGACGTGGACGTGGTGCTGGAAGGCACGGTCGAACTGGGTGATGGCGTCAGCATCGGTCCATTTTCCCGTTTGAAGGACGTCAGGTTGGGGGCAGGCACGCAGGTACGTGCGCATTGCGACCTGGAGGGCGTGGTGACAGAGGGCGCCGCCCAGATCGGCCCCTATGCCAGGCTGCGCCCCGGCACCGTTCTCGCGGACGGCGTGCATATCGGCAATTTCGTCGAGACCAAGAAGACCACGCTGGGTGTTGGTAGCAAGGCGAACCACCTGACGTATCTCGGCGATGCCGTGATCGGCAGCGGCGTCAACATTGGCGCCGGCACCATCACCTGCAACTATGACGGCGTGAACAAGTCGGTGACCACCATCGAGGACGGCGTGTTCGTCGGTTCCAATTCTGCGCTGGTAGCGCCGGTGACCTTGGGCAAGAACGCGACGATCGGTGCGGGGTCGGTCATCACCAAGAACGCGCCGTCTGATCAGTTGACCATCGCCCGCGGGCGGCAGATGAGCGTTGATGGTTGGCAACGGCCGAAGAAGAAATAGCAACGAACGCGGCCTTCGAGAAACGACTATGTTGTAGGAGCGCCGTCCCGGCGCGAGCTCTTCCCGTCAGATCACGGTAAGAGCGAAGAGCTCGCGCCGGGACGGCGCTCCTACACCAACCTCCGACAACAACATACGAAACGAAGCCAAGCCTGGGAGCGGTACCGGCATGCCGGTACCGGTAAGTCGCGACCGGAAACATCAACGTTGCGACTTGACCAGCCATTCGGCTGCTGAAAGCCGTCGCTCCTACAAAGTAGATCCATACCCGACAGTTGACCATCGCATGGGAGACAGATGAGCGTTGATGGTTGGCAACGGCCGAAGAAGAGGTAGCAATGAACGTGGCCTTCAACGATAAAGGCCCTATGTGCGTAGGAGCGCCGTCCCGGCGCGAGCTCTTCCCGCCAGATCGCGGTAAGAACGAAGAGCTCGCGCCGAGACGGCGCTCCTACACCAACATCCGGCAACAACATACGAAACGAAGCCAAGCCTGGGAGTGGTACCGGCATGCCGGTACCGGTAAGTCGCGACCGGAAACATCAACGTTGCGACTTGACCAGCCATTCGGCTGTTGAAAGCCGTCGCTCCCACAAAGTGGATCCATGCAGAGGCCGAGGGTCGGGGCTGTCTAATGTCCCGTCGTGCGCGCAGCGCACGCTACACGCCGGCTTCCGGCAACTGGATCGCCACGCACAAACCGCCGCCTTCGCGGTTGTGCAGCGATAGGCGGCCCCCATGCGCTTCCACGATTTCGCGGGTAAGAGCCAGGCCCAAGCCGGTGCCATTGCGCTTGGTGGAATAGAACGGCACCAGCGCGTTCTGCAGCACCGCATCGTTCATGCCGCTGCCGCGATCCATGACCTCGATACGCAGCCATCCCGGTAGCCGGGTCAGGCGCAGGCTGACGCCATCGCTGCCGGAGCCGGACTCATGCGCGTTCTTCAACAGGTTCAGTAGTGCCTGTTCGATCTGCGATGGGTCGATGCGGCCTTCCAACTCCGATGACGGCATCTCCAGCTCGAAACCGATCTGACGTTGCAGGCTGCTCAGGAACGCCATCCATTGGACTGTCTGTAACTGCGGTTGCGGCAGTTTGGCAAAACGCGCATAGCCGCGAATAAAGCCTTCCAGGTGGCGTGCGCGCTCCTCGATGGTGCCGAACACTTCCTCCAGCCGATCATGGCGGCCACGCCGCACCAGCTCTGCGCCCGAGTGCGCCAGCGATGCCACCGGTGCCAGCGAGTTGTTCAACTCGTGGCTGATCACGCGGATAACCTTCTTCCACGTCTGCACTTCCTGCCGGCGCAGCTCGTTGGTCAGCAAGCGCAACAGCAGCAGTTCGTGGTGGCGTCCGTTCAAGCGGAACTGCCGGCGCGCCAGATGGTAGACCTGCTCCTCTTCGTCTTCCTCTTCGTTGCCGACCGCGAACAGACTGTCGCCGCCGCGCGCCATGGCTTCGCGCATCTCGACGGGCGCCTGCGCCAACAGCGTGTCGAAATCCTGTCCCTCCAGCTTCCAGCCGCCGTGCAGTAGCTTGCGTGCGGCGATATTGGCGAATACCACTCGCCGCACACCATCGCCGCCGGCGGAAATCAACAGCATCGCCACCGGTGTGTTCTGCACCATCGCGTCCAGCAGCAACTCGCGTTGCACCAAGCCCTGGCGCTGTTCGCGCAATACGTCGCCAAGCTCGCCGTGCGCCTGCACCAACTCGCCCAACTCATCGTGGCCGCGCCAGTGGATACCGAAGTTGTATTCGCCGTCGCGATAACTGTTGACGCTGCCTGCAAGCGCGCGGAACAGCGAGCGTGTCGGTGCCAGTGCACGACTGATCGTCCACATGGCGGCAGGGAGTACGACCAGCACCGAGACCAAAGCGACCACGCGTATATCAGGAAGCCATTGGAACAGCAGCAACGGCAGCGCAATCGCGGCTAGCAGCAGCGGCAGCAACCAGGCCAACAAACGGCCAGCGAGCGAGCGGCGCATCATTCGCGTGGGATACCGAAACGGTCCATGCGGCGGTACAGCGCCTGTCGGCTCAGGCCAAGCTCCGCCGCCGCCTGTGCAATGACGCCACGCGCACGCGCCAGCGCCGATTCGACATCGGCGCGGTCCGGTTCTTCCGTGGTGGTGGATTTTGCCGGAGGCGGCTTGGGCAGATTCAGGTCGGCCGCTTCAATGCGTTCGCCTGTGGCCAGCAAGCCAGCACGCTGCACGACATTGCGCAGCTCGCGTACGTTGCCTGGCCATGCATGGCGAAGCAGCGCGCTACGGGCGCTTTCCGCGAAGGCCTTGTCGTCGGGACGGAAGCGATCGGCAAGCGGCAGGATGTCGCCGGGTCGTTCCGCCAATGGCGGCAAATTCAGTTCGATCGCGTTGAGCCGGTAATACAAGTCTTCGCGGAACTGCCCATCGCGGATCATCGTCGGCAGGTCGGCGTTGGTGGCGCTGATCACCCGCACGGTGACGTGGCGTTCGCGGTTGGAACCCAGTCGCTCGAAGCGCCCGGTTTCCAGCACCCGCAACAACTTCATCTGTCCGGCCAGCGGCAGGTTGCCGATCTCATCCAGGAACAGCGTGCCGCCGTCCGCGGCTTCGAACTTGCCTTCGCGCGCCTTGTTGGCACCGGTGTAGGCGCCGGCATCCGCGCCGAACAGCTCGGCTTCGATCAGCTCCGAAGGCAACGCGCCGCAGTTCAACGTCACGAACGGTCCCTGCTTCACACTGGAGTTGGCCTGGATGATCTCGGCGATCTTCTCCTTGCCCGCGCCATTGGGGCCCGTGATCAGCACCGGCAGATCGGAGCGCGCGACTTGGCAGGCCAACGCGACGATGCGCTCGCTGGCGGGATCTTCGAATACCAGGTTGCGCAAGTCGTAACGCTGCGAAAGCTGGTCGCGGCTGCGACGCTCGCGGCTGCGGCGCCGGTCGAGTTCGCTGCGTGCTTCGGCGAGCTCCAGCAGATTGTTGACGGTCGCCAGCAGCTTCCGGTCGTTCCACGGCTTGGCCACGTAGTCGGCTGCGCCGGCCTTGATCAGGCCAACGGCATTTTCCAGATGCGTCCACGCGGTCAGCAAAATCACCGGCAAATCCGGGTGGCGCGTACGGATCGCAGCGAACAGCGCTTCGCCTTCATCTCCGGAAGTGGTGTCAGCGGTGAAGTTCATGTCCTGGATCACCAGGTCCACGGATTCCTGTTGCAGCAAGGCCAAGCCCGCTTCCGGTGAGTCGGCGCGCAGGGTGGCGATGTCGTGCAGTGAAAAGAGGACTTCCAGTGCGGTGCTGACGGCGGGGTTGTCGTCGATAACGAGAATGGTTGGCATGGCTATAGCCTAACCGGCTTGCGGGTAACCCGGTAAGGCGAAACCCGCGCAGCGCGCCGTGCGGGCCAGCTGACGGCCAGTTGGGTGAAAAATCCGATGGCCAGCGCAACCACGGCCTGCCAATAGACCGGTAGCGGCTCCGCCGGCCGTGGCATTGGCAGGCGGTCGACGGCGAAGGCGAACAATAGCCAGCCGAGTGCAACACCGCCGGCTGCCAACAGGAGATTTTCAAACCGCAGGATTCGTACGATCTGTCGCTGCGTTGCGCCGACCGCGCGATGCAAGCTGATGCGCAACGCGCTGTGCTGCACCCATAGATTGCCGGCCACGGCGATGCTCAGCAGGGTCAGCAGCCACCAGCCCGCGGCGCACGCGGCGAGGGTCCATGCCCATCGGCGGTCGTCCTGGAAGTAGGTATGCCGCAGCTCCTCAAGCGTCACTGCCTTTGCCGCGGCGCGCTCGGGAAACAGACGGGCGAGGTAAGCCTGCACGGAGGCGGCCACTTCGGTGCGCCGATCAGCGCCGGTGCGAACCAGCAAGAACCAGTTCGCTGCGTCCGCCGGTTTCAGCGGCAGTATCAGCGCGGCGGATTCGGTCGCATGTCCGCGGCTTCCTTTCGGTTGCGGCAATCGGTCGACAATGCCGACCACCCTCATTGGCTGCGGCATGCCATAGATGGGGCTTCCCAATGCAGAGCCACCCGGATAAAGACGTTGCGCCAGCGCGGTGCTGACGAGTGCGGGAAGTTCCCTGTGTGGTACCTGTGTCGGTGAGGTACTGAACGTCGTGTACTCATTGTGCTGGAACAGGCGCCCCTGCGATGGCCGGAAGCCCAGTGTCTTCGCCAATGAACCACTGTCGAAGTAAACGCTGGCGACCGAATGCCCCTTGTCCATCCCGGGGCGAGACGATACGACGGTGTTCCAGGACGTAGTCGCGTACGGAACCTGGTTGCTGAGTGTTGCCTGGCGCACGCCAGGTATTTCTCGAAGCCGGTTCACCAGTTCATCCGGGTCGATAGGCGATACGCCTTTCACCAGCGGGTAGAACGCCAGCAGTTCGGTGTCGGCGATGCCGCTGGGCGCCGAGATTCTGGCTTGATAACGAACAACCGCCTGCCACGCCAGACACAGCAACACGAACCCAATGGCGATCTCCACCATCAGCAACGTGGCGGTTCCCTTGTGCCGACATAACAGGAGAAATGGGGAACGGAGTTCCATGACCCACCCGATGGGACCAACCGAAAGTCATCGCCTTCCCGCTGCTTGCGGGAAGGCGCGAACTGGAAGACGTCAAACGCTGCGTGTCGCCACGGCAGGTGGTACGGCTGCGGCACGAATAGCGGGACCCAGCACGGAAGCCTGGCCCAGCAACCACAACAGCACCGCGCCTACGGGCAGGTAGTAAAGCGGCAGCCGCGGCAACTCGTACTTGCCCATCAGCAGCTGATTGATGCCGTAGGCCATTGCCATGCCCAGCACGATACCCAGCGTTGCCAGCAGGAAGTTCTCGGTCTGGAAATAACGCAGGATCTGGCGTTTTGTCGCACCCAATGCGCGACGCACACCGATCTGCTTGGAGCGCTGTTGCACCCAAAAACTGGCCAAGCCGACGATGCCCAGTGCCGTTACGACCAGCAACGCGATGCACACCGCCACCAACAGCCACGCCATGGAGCGATCCTGGCGGTAATAGTCGCTGCGCATCTCCTCGAACGTGTGCTTCTCCAGGATGATCCGGTTGGGACTGTTGCGTACCAGGGCTTCCTCAGCCGCCTTCAGAATCTCCCCACGACGGTCCGGATCTACCCGCAGCAGGTAGTTCCCGCCGATGGAATACGGGATATCGACCGGAAACATCATCGAGTATTCATTCCCGGTCGGACCGCCGTAGTCATTGGGGCGCACCAGGTGTTCGACGACGCCAACCACCTTGGTGGGATAATCGCCCCAGCTGTAGAGCTCCTTGCCGATGGCATCTTCTCCAGGGAATAAGGTGTCGGCCATTTTCTTGGTGATGATGGCGGCGGAAATCTTGACGTCGGAGTTGGGTTTGTTCAGCGCTTCCCAATTCACAACATCTTCCCGGTTGAACTTGCGGCCAGCGATCAGGTTCAGCCCCAACGTATCGATCTGCGTTTCATCGCCCAGGTAGGTGGTGGAGTTAAGCGCGTTGTGGGTCTGGTCCGGTGACAGCCGCACGCCGCTGTTCCAGGACGAGCTGCCGAACGTCACCTGATTGACCGAAGTGGCGGACTTGACGCCTGGCAAGCCGCGCAAGGTGGCCAGGTCGGTCTTGGTAAGTGCTTCGGGATTATCGCTGCGGCCGATACCAGTCAACTGGATGCGAACGATTTCCTTCTCGGCCAGGCCGCTGACGCGGCCCATGCGTTCCAGGCGTCCACTGATCAGGAACAAGGCATTGCAAATAATGGCGCAGCTAAGCGCGATCTCGACGACGATCAGTGCGGCGGCTGTCTTGTGGCGCCGCAGCGCCGAGAAGATGGGGCGGATTTCCATGGCAGTTCTCCGTGATGTCATCCGAGTCCAGCAAGAAATCTGCTAGCGAAACTCGGGATGCAAGTTATTGGGATTTGAGCTGGATGGCGGGTGTCACTTGGCAGGCGCGCCAAGCCGGCAACAGCCCGGCCAACACACTGGCCACGATCGCCAGGATGAAAGTCGTCAGCAGCATCACCGGATCCAGATGAGCCAGTTCGGCATAGCTGGCCGGCTGCTGGCGCACGGCCCACAGTCCCAACAGCGCCAAGATCAAGCCCAGCACGCCGCCGGCCAAGCCAACGGTGCCGGCCTCGACCAGCGCCTGTGCGAAGATCGCGCGTTTGGAGGCGCCCAGCGCGCGGCGCACACCAATCTCGCTGCTGCGGCGCATGAACTTGGCCAGCAGCAACCCAACCGTATTGATCAGACAGACCAGCAGGAAGCCGAAGGCCAACCAGGTTTGCAGGCGCACATCGTTGGGTACGACCTTCTTGTGATCCAACCATTCCATCACGTTGCGCAGGCGGGTATTGGTGGGGCGTTCGAAGCGGCCGGCACGGCGTTGTTGATCGGAATAGTTGCTGAGGTACTGGCGATAAGCGGAAACTTTTTCGGGTGTGTCCAGCTGGACCCAGTACTGCATCCAGGTACAGGGCGCATTGAGGCCGATCTCATCGCCGCTCGTGTTTTCACCCCAGCAGTTCATCGATCCGTTACGCCCCATTTTCAGCTCGACGGCCGTGGAGAACGGCACGAAAGCCTGCTCCACTTCGCCATAGCGGTCCATGTTGAGGTCGTAGAATCGCGGCGTCGGACGCCACTCCTTCAGTACGCCTACAACACGGAACTCGTTCTGTTCGATGCGGATGGTTTTGCCCACGCTGTTGCCGCCGTCGAACAGCTTGTCGTTGAGCTCCTTGGCGATCACCACCACACGTGCACGGCCATCGTCGTCCGCCGCTGACCAGCCATTGCCGTGGGCGAACGGCACCTCGAACATCGGGAAGAAATCGGTCGAGGTGTAGCGCGCATCCACGACAAATGGCGACAAGCCCTGCTTGTCGGGCTCGATGCTGAAGCCACCGCCTGTCATCAACGCCTGACGGTCGCCTTTCTTCTCGCGCAACAGTGTTTCGGCGTCGTAACGGGTGAACTGTTCCTCGGGTTCCTCGCTGGCGACATAGCCGTCCATGTTCCGGGGATCCATCTGTGGGAAGAACAACTTATGGCTCTTCCCCGGCAGCGGATCGCCGGACAGGATGTAGAACACGGTGAGCGTCGTCATGCTGGCGCCGATGCCCAGCGCGATCGCGACCACCATCAGCGCGGTCAGCACCTTGTTGCGGCGAAAGCTGCGCAGCGCGAGTTGGAAGTAGTAACTGAACATCATGTCACTCCATGGATGTGTGGCTGGCAGCGCACGCGCCGCCGGGTGCAGAAGGAAAGACGCGCATCAGCGCCGGCGGATGCCGTCGCGTGTCGCGCCCCGGTCGGCCAAGCGGTTACGGATGGCGGTGTCGCGCGCCTGGTTGAACGGAGTGCGCCATTGCGTGCCGTTGGCGAGAACGCCCAGGTTGACGTCGGCGCCATGCCGGATCAGCGATTCGACTGCTTGCACGTGGTTGCCGCGGACGGCCGAGATGAGTGCGGTTTCGTCGTCAGCCGCAACGAAATCGATCTTCGCGCCCTTCGCCAATAGTCGTTCGACAACGGCAACCTGGCCTGCGCCGGCCGCTGCAATCAATGGAGTGCCATCGCTATGCGAAGCATGATTGACATCGGCGCCCATGGCGATAAGCGCATCGACCATCGCCAGGTTGCCGCCGCGTGATGCCACGATAAGCGCCGAGCCGTCACCAGGTTGAGTGGCATTGATGTCCGTGCCTTGCGCCACCAGCTGCCGGACCAGGTCCGGACGATTGGCGCGTACCGCATCCAGCAATCGCGAGGCATCGTTGCCGCCGGCCAACAACGGGGGAAGCGTGGATGCGCAAACCAAGAATAGCGCCGCAACGCCTAGCCATTTGCGGTAACGAGTACGAAAAGGAATGTCGTCGTGATGGGACATGGCGGTGCCTCAGGCTTGTGCGGAAGCAAGGTCGACATCCAGGCCGACAGCGGAAATCAGTCGCGTTTCCTTGATCACGTCGGTGGCGGCGCCATCCACGATGTGGACGTTGCGCTGCGCGCGAGCGGCCAGTTCCGGGTCATGAGTGACCATGATGATGGTCGTGCCTTGCGTGTTGATTTCCTCCAGCAGTTCCAGCACGCCACGCGCCATCTGCGAGTCCAGGTTGCCGGTAGGTTCGTCCGCCAGCAGCAATTTGGGGCTACCCGCCAGCGCGCGCGCAATGGCGGCGCGTTGTTGCTGGCCGCCGGACAACTCGGACGGATAGTGGCGCATGCGTGAGCCCAGGCCGACCTTCGACAGCGCCTCTTCGATGCGCTGCTTGCGTTCGCTGGCCGGCATGCCGCGGTAGCGCAACGGCACGTCGACGTTGTCGAACAGGTTCAGGTCAGGAATCAGATTGAAGCTCTGGAATATGAAGCCGATCTTGCGATTGCGCAGCTGCGAACGCGCATCGTCGGACAAGCCGCTCACGTCTTCCCCGTCCAGGTGGTATTTGCCACCGGTGAAGGTTTCCAACAAGCCGGCGATGTTGAGGAAGGTCGTCTTGCCCGAGCCCGAGGGACCGGTGACGGCGACGAACTCGCCCTCGCGTACTTGCAGGTCGAGGGAACGCAACGCATGCGTCTCCACTTGTTCGGTGCGGTAGACCTTGGAAACCGAGCGCATATCGAGCATGACGAAGTCCTTTGTTGGTGAGCGGTAAGCGATAAGCACGAAAAGTATTCTTGCTTTTTCTGCCTCCCCCTTTTTTAAAGGGGGAATGAGGGGGATTTGCTTTTGCTTTGCGTTTCAGAACTCAATTGATAGAGACGCGCTCGGCATCGCCGAACTGATCGCTGCCGGAGACCACCACGCGCTCGCCGGGGTTCAAGCCGCCCAGGATCTCGACCGCGCTGAGGCTGCTGACGCCCAGTTGCACCGGACGGCGCACGGCGGAGCTGCCATCCATGACGTAGGCGTAGCGGCCGTTGCCTTGTTCGACGAAGGGGCCGCGTTCGACCATCAGCACGT
The DNA here is from genome assembly GCF_039710385.1 of Pseudoxanthomonas sp. CCNWLY206-1. Taxonomy (NCBI): domain Bacteria; kingdom Pseudomonadati; phylum Pseudomonadota; class Gammaproteobacteria; order Lysobacterales; family Lysobacteraceae; genus Pseudoxanthomonas; species Pseudoxanthomonas sp. CCNWLY206-1. The sequence goes on from NZ_JBDKXI010000006.1 coordinate 202,671, forward strand.
TGCGGCGCGTGTCCATCATGATGCGGGCGCTCAGGCGCTGGTTCTGGCGCAGACCGGGCGGCTGCTTGTCGCTGAAGCGCAGGCGCGCGTTGACTTCGCCGTTGACCACTTCCGGCGAGACCGCCGAGACTTCGCCGGGATACGGTTCGCCGCTGCCGCTGGTGAGCTTGGCCGGCATGCCGATGGCCAGGTCGCGGGCGAAGCTCTCCGGCACCTTGATCTCCACTTCGAATGCCGACAGATCGACCACGCTGAGGACAGGTGCGTTGATGGCCACGTTCGAGCGCTGCCCGGCCTGCACCTGCCCGACTTGTCCGTCGAAGGGCGCGCGCAGCGTCAACGCGTCGACCTGTCGCTGCACTTCCACCACGATCGAACGTTGGCGGTCGGCCAGCAGCCTCTTGTTGCGGGTATCCAGGCCGGCGCCTTCGCTTTGCAGTCCGAAATCCTTGCTTGCGTGAGCCAAGCCGATCTCGGCCTTGCGCAGCTCGTCCTGCGCTTTCATCACTTCGATCTTCGGCACCGCACCGCCATCGAAACCCTGCTGGTAGCGCTGCAGATCGCGTTCCGCGGCCTGGCGGGCGATCTCGGCCTGGTCCAGCAGCTTGCGGGCGTTGGCGCGGGCGAGGGTGGCATCCAGGGTGGCGCGGCTGGCTTCGGCTTCCAGGCTGGCCAGCGTGGCCTGTTCCTGGGCCAGCTTGCTGCGTAATTCGGGGCTGTCGATTTCGGCCAGCGGCTGGCCTTGTTTCACCACGTCGCCCGCCACGACCTTCAGCGTGACCACGCCGCCGGCGATGGCATAGAGGGTGGGGCTGTTGGACGCGATCACCCGGCCTTCGGCGGCGATGTCGCGGACCAGGTCGCCGCGCTTCACTTCCGCAATGCGGACCCGGCTGGCATCGAAGGAACTGGAGCCGGACAACCAGCCACGGGCGGCGAAAACAATGCAGATCAGCAGCACCAGGCCACCGCCGACGGGCAGGATCCAGCGGCGCCACGGAGCGCTGCTTTGCGAGTGGCTGAGAGGGCGGTCTTGAGCGGAGGTGTCCCGAATCATCGATGGCATGCGTTATGTATGGTGTCCCGCTCTTGTAAGCAGGATGCATGCCAGACATAAAGTATTGATTTTAAGGGGATTGTCCCGCTTCGTAATGGTGTCCGCGTGTCCGCGGACACTTGCCGGACACGCGTCGACGACGCCGGACAAGTAGAATTTCGGTCTATTCAACACAGGATGGTAGTGGCCTATGTGCGGCATTGTCGGCGCGATCGCGGATCGCGATGTGGTCCCCGTATTGATCGAAGGACTGAAGCGGCTGGAATACCGCGGCTACGACTCGGCCGGCATCGCGGTGGTGGAGGCCCATGATGTGCGTCGCGTACGCCGTACCGGCCGCGTGGCGGAGATGGAGGGTGCGGCGGCCGCCGAAGGCTTCAACGCCCAACTGGGCATCGGCCATACCCGCTGGGCGACACATGGCGGAGTGACGGAAGCCAACGCACATCCGCACATCAGCTACGGCGTGGCGCTGGTGCACAACGGCATCATCGAGAACCACGAAGAACAGCGCGAGCGTCTGCGCCAGCTGGGCTACGAGTTCGAATCGCAGACCGATACGGAAGTCATCGCGCACCTGATCCACCATTACCTGAAGCAAGGCGACGACCTGCTGGGCGCCCTGCAACGCACGGTCAAGGAACTGACCGGCGCGTATGCGCTGGCGGTGGTGAGCCGCAAGGAACCCGAGCGCATGGTCTGTGCGCGCATGGGTTGTCCGTTGCTGATCGGCGTGGGCGAAGGCGAAAACTTCATCGCCTCGGACGTATCGGCCATCCTCCAGGCGACCCGCCAGGTGATCTTCCTGGAAGAAGGCGATACCGCCGAAGTGACGCGCAATGCCGTGCGCGTGTTCGATGGCAACAACCAGCCGATCCAGCGCGAAATCCATGTCTCCGACGTGTCGCTGGCCTCGCTGGAACTGGGCCCGTACCGCCATTTCATGCAGAAGGAAATTCATGAGCAGCCGCGCGCCATCGCCGACACCATCGAAGCGGTGATCGAGGAAGGCTTCTCGCCCCGGTTGTTCGGCGCCAATGCCGAAGCGGTGCTGAAAGACGTAGAGGGTGTGCAGATCCTCGCCTGCGGCACCAGCTATTACGCCGGCCTGACCGCGCGCTACTGGATCGAAGCCATTGCGGGCCTGCCATGCAGCGTGGAGATCGCCAGCGAATACCGCTACCGCGCGGCCTACGCCAATCCCAAGCACCTGGTGGTCACCATTTCCCAGTCCGGCGAAACGCTGGACACGATGGAAGCGCTGAAATACGCCAAGTCGCTCGGCCATCAGCACACGATGTCGATCTGCAACGTGCCGGAGAGCGCCATCCCGCGCGCCAGCGAACTGGTCTGCTACACCCGCGCCGGTGCGGAAATCGGTGTCGCTTCCACCAAGGCATTCACTACCCAGCTGGCCGCGTTGTTCCAGCTCACCGTGGTGCTGGGCAAGCTGCACGGCAACGTAACGCCGGAGCAGGAAGCCGATTATCTGGAGCAGCTGCGTTTCCTACCCGGCAGCGTGCAGCACGCGTTGAACCTTGAGCCGCAGATCGCCATCTGGGCGGAGCGCTTCGCGCCCAAGTCCGATGCATTGTTCCTTGGCCGCGGCCTGCACTATCCCATCGCCCTGGAAGGCGCGCTGAAGCTGAAGGAAATCTCCTACATCCACGCCGAGGCCTACCCGGCCGGCGAACTCAAGCACGGCCCGCTGGCGCTGGTAGACGCCAACATGCCGGTGGTCGTCATCGCGCCCAACGACAAGCTGCTGGAGAAGGTCAAATCGAACATGCAGGAAGTGCGCGCACGCGGCGGCGAGCTGTTCGTGTTCGCCGACCAGGACAGCAACTTCACCGAATCCGAAGGCGTCCACGTGATCCGCACGCCCCGTCATACCGGCGTGCTGAGCCCGGTAGTGCACACCATTCCCGTGCAGCTGCTGGCCTACCACACCGCCCTGGCGCGCGGCACCGACGTGGACAAGCCACGCAACCTGGCCAAATCGGTCACCGTCGAATAGCCAACAATCGCGGCTGACCCACGTAGAGCCGAGCTTGCTCGGCTGCTTTTCCCGACGCCAAGATGGTGCATGGCTCGTGCGAAGAGCAGCGGAGCAAGCTCCGCTCTACGAGAACGCATATCCGCGGGCGGCCGACGTAGAGCCGAGCTTGCTCGGCTGCTGTTCCCGACGCCAAGAGGATTCATGGCTCGTGCGAAGAGCAGCGGAGCAAGCTCCGCTCTACGGGGAGCGCATATCCGCGGGTGGCCGACGTAGAGCCGAGCTTGCTCGGCTGCTTTTTCCGACGCCAAGAGGATTCATGGCTCGCGCGTAGAGCAGCGGAGCCCCCCCAAGGGGATGTAACAAGCTCCGCTCTACGAGAACGCACCTGCCCGACAGCGAGCATCCGTTGCCGTCGCCGGGCTGTAACAATCGGCATGGAGAATACGCCTCGCAACGCGGCACCTCTCTCCTCCCGCGTCGCACTCAAAGCCCGGCTCCTGTCGGGCTTTGCGCTTTTTACGCTGGCGCGGTGTTGCCAATGCGCGCTATATCTTCGCCATGAGGACCGGATCATGCAGCGATTCTTGTTTGCCATTGCCGTCGCCGCGACGGGGTGGATCACCGTGACGTCACTCCCTGCCGCTGCCACAGAGCGCCCCATTGCCGAACGGGTGGCGGTCATCGGCCACCGCGGCGCCAGCGCGCTGCGTCCGGAGCACACGCTGGCGGCGTATCGGCAGGCGATCGAAGATGGCGCGGACATGGTCGAACCAGATCTGGTTTCCACGCGCGACGGCGTGCTGGTGGCGCGCCATGAAAACGAGATCAGCGGCACCACCGACGTGGCGACGCGGCCAGAGTTCGCCGACCGCAAACGCAAGCGCGCCATCGATGGCGAAGAAGTCGAAGGCTGGTTCGTCGAGGACTTCACGCTGGCTGAGCTGAAGACCTTGCGTGCCCGCGAACGCCTGCCGCAGCTGCGCAGCACCGGCTATGACGGCCAGTACGAAATACCCACGCTGGAAGAAATCATCGCCTTGGTAGCCGCCGAATCCGCCGCGCGTGGACGGGTCATCGGCTTGATCCCGGAGATCAAGCATCCAACCTATTTCCAGAGCATCGGCCTGGCGATGGAAGAGAAACTACTGGAGACGCTAGCAGCGAACGCCTATACGCGCACGGCACCGGTGACCATTCAATCCTTCGAGACCGCCAACCTGCGCGAACTGCGCGGCAAGCTGGGCGATTCACGGGGCAATATCCGCTTGTTGCAGCTGCTGGGTGATCCGGAGGAACAGCCCGGCGACGTACTGGCGGCCAAAGGCAAGCTTCGCTACGCCGACATGATGACGCCTTCCGGTTTACAGACCATCGCGAAATACGCCGATGCCATCGGTCCGTATTCGCGCAGCATCATCCCGGTCGACAAACAGGGCCAACTGGGCGAGCCGACATCACTGGTGCGCGATGCCCATGCCGCCGGACTACAAGTGCAGCCGTACACCTTCCGACCGGAAAACCAGTTCCTTCCCCGCGCGCTATGGCAGGGAGAAGACCCGCGGACCCGCAATGAAGCGGGCGCCATCGCCGAGATCCGCAGCTATCTGAAGACCGGCATTGACGGCTTCTTTACCGACGATCCGGCGATAGGCCGCAAAGCCGTGGATCGGTAGAGATACGCACGCGCGCTGGGATTCCCGTCGTACCCAGCGTCGGGTCATCGACATGCCGATGTAGGAGCGGCGTCCCGCCGCGAGCTCTTCCTGTCAGATCGCGATGAAAGCAAAAGCGATTGAATCCCAACCGTTCGCCATCCAGGCGCGCTGCGGCGCGCTCTTGATCGTGTGCGCTGAGTGGCTACCGCGGCGCGGAGCGGCGTCCCGCCGCGAGCTCTTCCTGTCAGATTGCGACACACGCGAAGAGCTCGCGCCGGGACGGCGCTCCTACATGGTTCTACGGTTGAACCGAGACGCCTTGATAGCACCCACTGCGACGCTCCGGCGGCACAATGGGCGCATGCGCAAGATCATCCACATCGACATGGACGCGTTCTACGCCTCGGTGGAGCAGCGCGACGATCCGTCGCTGCGCGGCAAGCCCGTGGTCGTGGCGTGGCGCGGCAGTCGCTCGGTGGTGTGCGCCGCATCGTACGAGGCCCGCAAATTCGGCGTCCGCTCAGCGATGCCTGCCGTACGTGCCGAACGCCTGTGTCCACAGGCCGTGTTCGTGCCGCCGGATTTCAGCCGTTACAAGGCGGTGTCGCGGCATGTGCGGGAAATCTTCCTGCGCCATACCGATCTGGTGGAGCCGCTGTCACTGGACGAAGCGTACCTGGACGTTACCGAGCCGAAATCCGAACTGCCGACGGCAACCGCCATCGCCGAAACCATTCGCACGCAAATCCGCGAAGAGACCTCGCTGACCGCATCGGCCGGCGTGGCGCCCAACAAGTTCTTGGCCAAGATCGCCTCCGATTGGCGCAAGCCGGACGGTCTGTTCGTCGTGCGTCCGCACCAGGTGGAAGGCTTCCTGACGCCGTTGCCGGTTGGCTGCATTCCGGGCGTCGGCAAGGTGATGCTGGGCAAGTTGCAGGCGCTGGGCATCGAGACCGTGGGTGATCTGCGTGCCTTGCCGCGAGAGGAACTGGAACAACGATTCGGCAGCTTCGGCGGCAGTCTGTTCCGGCGCGCACGCGGTATCGATGAGCGGCCGGTGGAACCGAATCAACCGGTGCAGTCGATCTCCTCCGAAGACACGTTCGCCCGCGACCTGCCGATCGGCGAACTGGGCGAAGCGATTCGACAACTGGCGGGAAAAACCTGGGAAGCCACGCGCAAGACCGAGCGCGTGGGCCATACCGTGGTGCTGAAACTCAAGACCGCGCAGTTCCGCATTCTTACCCGCAGCTTTACGCCCGACGTTCCGCCCGCCTCGGTCGAAGAATTCACCACTATCGCGCTGTCGCTGCGCGACCGCGTGGACCTGCCGCCGGACACGCTTTACCGGTTGGTGGGTGTGGGATTGTCGGGATTCCGCGAGCGCGAAGAAGTGGTGGAGCAGGGCTCGTTGTTCGATGCCGTGTAGAGCGGATTAATTCCTTTGTAAGCCTTGTGTGGTTCGTCGCTTTTGTAGGAGCGGCGTCCCGCCGCGAGCTCTTCCCAACAGATCGCGTAAGAACGAAGCCCTCCGTTCGCCACCCGGACGCGCTGCGGCGCGCTCTTGAACGCGCATGTTGAGCGGTAATCGGGGCGCGGAGCGGCGTCCCGCCGCGAGCTCTTCCCATCAGATCGCGTAGAAGCGAAGAGCTCGCGCCGGGAACGGTGCAAAGCGATAAACCAACCTTGTGGGAGCGACGTGAGTCGCGACGTTGATGTTTCCGGTCGCGACTCACGTCGCTCCCACACGATGAGTGCGTGCAAACAACCACGAGAAAAAAGCCCGGCCGAAGCCGGGCTGATATAAACAAGGGAAACGCGGATCAATCCTGCGCCTGATACCGCAGGCTCAATCCATACTCACGACCGCGCTGGTTGTACCAAGCCACGGTTTCATATTCGCGGTCGAACACATTGTTGGCGCGCGCCTGCAACGTCCACTCATCGTTGATCGCGTACTCCACCCGCAGATCGAGCGTGCCATAGCCCGCCAGACGCACCTGGTTGGCGGCATCGTCGTAGCGGTGGCTGGCACCGACCAGGGTGGTGCCGATGCGGAAATCGCCGAAGCGGCGATCGATATCGATGCGGCCGGTATTACGTGCGCGGCGGGCCAGCAGGTTATCGTAGTTGAGGTTGTCCGCGCCGGTCGGCGTGGTGCGCGTACGATTGCGCGGATCCGCGTGGCTCAGTTGAGTGGAAATATCGAAGCCGGCGATCTGCGTATCGAAAGTGAATTCGGCACCGCGGATACGCGCCTTGTCGATGTTGTTCGGCAGGAAGATGCTGGAGTCATAAGAAACCAGATCGTCCACGCGATTCTCGAACACGTTGAAGGTCCAGTTCCAGCTGTCCGCGTACTGTGCGACACCCACGTTCAGGCTTTTGGACGATTCCGGTTTCAGATCAGGATTGCCGAAGAAGGGGTAGTACAGGTCGTTGATCGTCGGCGCCTTGAAACCAGTGGCGTAGCTGGCCGTCAGCTTCAGGCCCTTGCCCAGCGACAGGCCATAGCCAACGCTGCCGGTGGCGTGATCGCCGAACTGTTCGTTATCGTCCTGGCGCAGGCTGGCCTGCAGTTGGTGCTTGCCAAACGTGCCTTGGTATTCGACGAAGCCGGCTTTGTTGTCGCGGCTGGTGCCGGTGAATTCGGTATCGCTCTTCACCACGTCGTCCTGCCAATCCAGGCCGGCCGTCAACAGTTGCCCTTCCGCCAGGCCGAAGTCGGCTTGCAACGACGCCATGTCGCGGCGTGTCTGGAAGACGCCCATGAACAGTTCATCCAGATAATCGTCCGAATGATCCTTGTTGCGGCCGACCGACAGCACCACGTTCAACTTGTCCGAAGGTGCGTAACGCAGCTTGCCGCCGATCACCTGCTGCAAAGTTTCCGAACGATTGACGAAGCTTCCGTCGTACTCGTTCTCGCCGTCGGCGTTGAGGAAATTGCCTTCCAGCGTCCAGGCATTGCCGAAGCGCAAACCGCCGCGCACATTCAACGACACGTTGCGATAACCATCGTGGTCGGGCTCGTCGGTGAAGCAGCCGGCGCCGAAAGGATTGGCTGAATCACCGGCGGTGCCCCGGCACGCATTGATGCCGTCGGTCTTCTGGTAGGCCGCGCTGGCGCCCAACCAAGCACGTTCGCCGCCATAGCTGAAACCACCGCTGGCTTCGCGCAGGTTGTTGCTGCCGCCACCAACGCGGAAGTTGCGCGACAAGCCCTTGCCGCCACGACGGGTGAAGATCTGGATGACGCCGCCAATGGCTTCCGAACCATAGAGACTGGAACGTGGACCACGCACGATTTCAACGCGTTCGATCTGATCGATCGGCAGGTCCTGTAGCGCGGGCAGGCCGGCGGTGGCGGAGCCGATGCGGACACCATCGATCAGCACCAGCACGTGATCCGATTCGGTCCCGCGCAAATTGAGTGTGGTGATCTTGCCCAGGCCGCCCTGATTGGAAAAGCCGACACCGGCGCGGCCGCGCAGCAATTCCGACAGCGATCGTGCCTGGCTGCGTTCGATCTCGGCGCGGCCGATCACCTGCGCCGGTACCAGGCTGTCCCGCACCGAGACTTCAGTGCGGGTGCCGGTGACGATCACTTCGTCCAGATCGGTCGCATTGTCGTCAGTGATGCTGTCGCCGCTTTGCGCAGCCGCCACAACGGGAAGGCCCAGCGCGATGGCCAGAGAAAGGGTACGGAAAGCCGGAAACCGGAACGACATGAATCAACTCCATCGCGCACAAGCGCATAGCGGAACGTGGAGTCGCGAGGAAAAAGGGAAAGCGAGCGAACGGTGCGCACGCGGCGCACGGCACGCCGCGACGCCCTCCGCATCGCAACCAGTGAGCTCCAAGGCCGGTCTCCGGGCTTGCGAATGAGCGCGCTATCGCGCTCGACCTTGGCGCCTTCCCGTGCGTCGCACAGTGGCGGTTGCCTTGGTGCTACTCGCTTACCGTTGCGGGGGCAGCGCCGGAATTGCCTGTTTGGCTCACCGGCTTCCCGTTTCAACCCGATGGCGAGATCCGCCAGCAGGTCACCTTGAAGCGCCGAGATTATAGGCGCAGATGTGCTTGTGCGGGGAACAACGTGCCCGGCTCAGCGTGCCCGGCTCTACAGAGGCGCGGATGAACTCCTTGTGGGAGCGATGTAAGTCGCGACGTTGATATTTCCGGTCGCGACTTACATCGCTCCCACAGGATGGTCATGCCGACACTGCCGCTATGACAGGCTGACAGCCAACGTAAGATCCTTGGCTCAGTCGTCGCTGTCGCCGCCGCCGCTGGGGGAATCGAACATGTCGAACGACGGCGCGGCGCCTTCGTCATCCTGGGAGCCCTGCGTCGTGGTTACCGGCGCAGCGGCGGGCCGCCCGCGCGGCGGAGGCAGCAGCGCGGCGGCGGCATCGTAGGCCACCAGCAGTTCGCCGCGGCGGTGCTCCGGCAGCTGCTGCCAATGGCAATCCAGCAACGCGCCTTCCAATGCGTACAGCAGGTTGAGACTGGGACGGAAGCCGGCGCGCTTGACCCGCATGAAGGCTTCCACCGATCCGACCGCGGCCAGGTCTTCTCCCGTCCGCAGGCCCACCTGTCGCAGCCATGCGGCCGACTTCGGGCCGATATTGCGCAGTTTGACGGTCATGCCAGCGATTCCAGGAATGCCTGGGCGATGGCTTCCAGGCCCTGCTGGTCTTCCTCGTCGAAGCGGCCGACGCGTGGACTATCCAGATCGAACACCCCGATCAAGCGATCGTCCTTCACCAGTGGCACCACCAGTTCCGACCGCGACGCCGCATCGCAGGCGATATGGCCGGGAAAGGCGTCGACGTCTTCCACACGCTGTGTCTGGCGGGTACGTGCCGCGGCGCCGCAGACGCCCTTGTCCAAAGCGATGCGCACACAGGCCGGCAATCCCTGGAAGGGGCCCACCACCAGCTCGTTGCCATCGTAGAAATAGAACCCGACCCAATTCAGATCCGGCAGCGAGTGATACGCCAGCGCCGACAGATTGGCGGCGTTGGCGATGCGGTCGGTTTCACCGGCTACCAGCGCGCGCGCCTGGGCCAGCAGCTGCGCGTACTGTTCCGGCTTGCTGCCGGTCAAAGTCTGGTTGGCGAATGACATTGCTTGATTTTAGCCCTTTATGGATGGCCCGGCGGTGCGCGGTCTTATCATGGCCCGATGCATAGGAAGAACAACGCAGTAATGGTGGGAATACGGACGCAAGCGGACCTGGACGTTCGGTTTTGCCCGCGGCGAGGTGAAAAGTGAATAGCGTCTTCGTCACCGGCACCGACACCGGCGCGGGCAAGACAATGGCGAGCACCGCTTTGCTGCATGCCTTGCGTGCCCAAGGACTGCACGCCGTAGGCATGAAACCCGTCGCCAGCGGTTGCGATGCGACTGCGGAGGGTTGGCGCAACGAAGATGCTCTGGCCCTGCAGTCCGCCAGCGATCCGGTGCCGGCCTACGTCGATCTCAACCCCTACGCCTTGCCACAACCACTGGCGCCGGAGATCGCCGCGTGCGAAGCGGGTGTGGAGATCACGCTGGAGCCCATCCTTGCCGCCTTCGAACGACTACGCGCGCAAGCCGACGTGATCGTCGTGGAAGGCGTAGGCGGTTGGGCCGCGCCGCTGACCGCAACGCTGGACCAGCGCCATCTGGTGGAAGCACTGGGCTTGCCGGTGGTGCTGGTGATCGGCATGCGCCTGGGCTGCCTGAACCACGCGCGGCTCACCGCGCGCGCGGTGCTGGCGGATGGCGCCAGGCTGGTGGGCTGGATCGCCAACGAGGTAGACCCGCAGATGGAACGCCGCGATGAAAACTTCGCGCTGTTGCAATCGCGGATGCCGGTGCCTTGTTGGGGTCGTCTTCCGTATGCGCCAGCGGCGGATGCGCGTGCGCTGGCGCGGTACCTGACTCTGCCCCCGTAGCGTGCGCTGCGCGCGCGGTGGGTCTGAGGCTGAGCTGCCAATTGGCTCAAGTCTGAGTAATACAAAGGTTCTCCGCATCGTCATCCCAGCGAAAGCTGGGATCCATTGGCTTTTCACTTGAGAGCAAGATGGATCCCAGCCTTCGCTGGGATGACGGCATGGGAGTCCGCGAAACGCCGTGGAGGCTTGTTATTCCGCCGAAATTTTTTAGCCAATAAAAAACCCGGCAGCGTGGGGGCTGCCGGGTCGGCCGCACGGAGGGAGGGGAGCCGTGCGTAAAACAGGTTTTTCTGAAGCTAGTGCGATCTGGCAGGAAGAGCTCGCTGCGGGACGCCGCTCCTACCCTCGGGACGCCGCCAAAGCGGCGCTCCTACTTACTTGGCAGCTTTGGCCGTCTTGGTCGCCTTGGCCACGGAGGCCTGGACGCTGTCGGTCACGGTTTCGATCTGCGACTTGGCCAGCTGACCCAGCGCTTCGCCGGTCTTCAGGCTCACGCCGAATACTTCCTGGCTGGCAGCCACGAGGCGCTCGGCATTGTCCTTCGCAACCTGCAGGCCCTTCGGCCACAAGGTCTTGTAGGCTTCGGCATCGCGGACTTCGGCCAGCTCGCTGAAGTAAGCGGTGGTGGCGTCGATGTTCTTTTCGAAGGTCTTCAGCTGCACGCCGAAGATGGCCTCAGCGTTCTCAAGCGCCAGTCGATTGGCGCGCGAAGCGGCAGCGGCGAACTGGTGGGTGAAGGTGCTGAAAGTGTCGTTGAATTGGGCGGACATGGCGTACTCCAGAGGATTTGCCGTTATGTTGCGTCGCAGCATATAGAGTCATTTGTTGCAATGCAACAACAGCCGTATGGTTTTCCGACGAACGGTAGGTTCCTATTCAGAATCAAATGCTTGCAGCGGCCAACGCCCTTGTAGGAGCGGCGTCCCGCCGCTCCTACAGGCGAGAGCGGCCGAGGAGCATTAGCGCAACGTAGGAGCGCCGTCTCGGCGCGAGCTTTTTGCTTCCACCGCGATCTGACAGGAAGAGCTCGCGGCGGGACGCCGCTCCGCGCCTCGATAGCCCATCAGGGCGCGCAACCCTGAGCGCGCCGCAGCGCGTCCAATTGGCGAACCGTGGGCTTCGCTTTTCGGCTTTTGCTTGATCTGACGGAAAGAGCTCGCGGCGGGACGCCGCTCCTACAGACTAAGGATGACTGCGGTGGCTCTGGCTCTCGTAGGAGCGCCGTCTCGGCGCGAGCTTTTTGCTTCCACCTCGATCTGACAGGAAGAGCTCGCGGCGGGGACGCCGCTCCGCGCCTCGATAGCCCATCAGGGTGCGCAACCCAGAGCGCGCCGCAGCGCGTCCAATTGGCGAACGGTGGGCTTCGCTTTTCGGCGTTCAAAAGCAATCGATCCCAAAGCAACCGACCGAGGGCAATCGACCGCAAAATGCCGCGCCCACAAAAACGGTGCCATCAACCGCGGTAGCGACTACCCGCAGTACACGTCTCGTGCACCACCACTTCGCTCAGCAGCGGGAGCTGCGGCTTCAGCTGATCCCAGATCCATACCGCGATGCGCTCGCTGGTGGGATTTTCCAGGCCTTCGATGTCATTGAGGTAATGATGATCCAGCCGCTCGTAGATCGGCTTGAAAATCGCCTTGATGTCGGCGAAATCCATCACCCAGCCGGTATGCGGGTCCAGGTCGCCGGAGACATGCAGTTCGATACGGAACGAGTGCCCATGCAGGCGCGCGCACTTGTGCCCGGCCGGTACGTTCGGCAGGCGATGCGCCGCTTCGATGGTGAAGACCTTGAAGATATCCATGGTGCGTATTGTAGGTGGGTGTTGCAGTAGATCTCGGCGAAACGGCCGCCGCCCCGCGCAAATGCGTGACGACGACCGCTTGATTCAAACCCTTCGCTCACCCCTCTCCGCGGACGGAAAGAGGTGGCAAGGCGATGCTGCTTAGGCGCGCGGACCCTGGCGAAAACCGCCGGGCTTGCGGGCGCCATCACGCGCGCCGCTGCTGTGCTTCTTTGGACCCGCATGCGCGTGACGCGGCGCGTCGGAGTGCGGACGGCGGGCATGCTTGCGCGGTGCCTGGTTGCCGGCCGGACGCTCGCCGGCGGGGTTGTTGTTGCCCCAGCGGATCGGCGTCTGCGGTTCGAAGCCAGGCACGTCGCGGATTTCCACGTCGCGCTTCAGCATGCGGGTGATCGCCCGCAGCAGCTTGGCTTCGTCCTGCGCCACGATCGAGATCGCCTCGCCCTGTGCACCGGCACGGCCGGTACGGCCAATGCGGTGAACGTAGTCTTCGGCCACCATCGGTAGGTCGTAGTTGATGACGCGTGGCAACTGGTCGATATCGATACCGCGTGCAGCGATGTCGGTCGCCACCAGCACGTTGATGCGGCTGGCCTTGAAGTCCTTCAACGCGCGCAGGCGGGCGCCCTGCGACTTGTTGCCGTGGATCGCCGCGGCCTGGATGCCGCTTTGTTCCAGGAACTTGGTCAGCTTGTCGCAGCCATGCTTGGTGCGGCCGAAGACCAGCGTCTGCACGCGGGTATCGGCGGCCAGCAGGTGCAGCAGCAGGTCGCGCTTGCGGTGGCCGTCCACCGGATGCACGCGGTGGCTGATGGTGTCGGCCACGGTGTTGCTGGGCGTCACCTGGATCTGCTGCGGGTTGTGCATGAACTCCATCGCCAGCTGCTTGATGCTTTCCTCGAACGTGGCCGAGAACAGCAGCGTCTGGCGGCCTTGCTTGGGCAGCTTGGCCAGGATGCGCTTGATGGCGGGCATGAAGCCCATGTCCAGCATGCGGTCGGCTTCGTCCAGGACCAGGATCTCGATACCGGACAGGTCAACGCTGCGGCGGTCGATGTGATCGATCAGACGGCCAGGTGTCGCCACCAGCAGGTCAACGCCGCGGCGCAGCGCTTCCAGCTGCGGGCCCATGCCGGCGCCGCCGTAGATGGTGGTGCTGGGGATGCGCAGGTACTTGCCATAACCACGCAGGCTGTCGTGCACCTGCACGGCCAGTTCGCGGGTAGGGGTCAGGACCAGCGCGCGCGGCTTGCGCGGGCCGCGGGCGGACACTTCCTGCGGCGAGGTGGCCAGGTGCTGGATCAGCGGCAGGCCGAACGCGGCGGTCTTGCCGGTGCCGGTCTGGGCGCCAGCCAGCAGGTCGTGGCCTTCCAGCGCCACCGGGATGGCCTGGGTCTGGATGGGGGTGGGCTGGGTGTAACCCTCGTCATTGAGGGCGCGCAGCAGAGCGGGCATCAGCCCGAGATTTTCGAAAGACATTGCGATTGAAGCTCCAAAGTCGGCCGGCCGGACACACGAACTGACGGTCGCACAAGCTTGTGCGGCAAACGTTCAACGCGAGGTGCGGAGTGACCGTTACTCGAAGCGTTCCCTGAAACCGCGCTGCGAGAGGGTGTGCGGAGTCGCCAAAGCGGCGGTTCCGAGTTTGCGCAACGAAAGAAGTCGGAGCGGGGCGGGCGCGGGATCTCACTTGGAAATCCCGGCGACGGCGGACCATTGGGGAAACGAACGGCCGCTGGCAAACGGAGCGCACTGTAACCGATCTTGGCGTCTAAAGGGGGAAAACCGGCTGTTCAGGGTGAAAAAGGGTTCAGTTGGCAAGGCTGTAGGGTGGTGCCGCCCCCGCCGCCATTGTAGGAGCGGCGTCCCGCCGCGAGCTCTTTCCGTCAGATCAAGCAAAAGCCGAAAAGCGAAGCCCGCGGTTCGCCATTCGGACGCGCTGCGGCGCGCTCTTGATCCCGCACGCTGATTGGCTATCGAGGCGCGGAGCGGCGTCCCGCCGCGAGCTCTTCCTGTCAGATCGCGGAGAAGCGAAAAGCTCGCGCCGAGACGGCGCTCCTACAGGAGCAAATGTCCACAGCCATCCCACCGCCTTAGCGGCGTCCCGCCGCGAGCTCTTTCCGACAGATCGCGGAGAAGCGAAAAGCTCGCGCCGAGACGGCGCTCCTACGGTGTTTTTACGGTGCCGATCATTCCACCGGAAGCGCGCCTTCCTCCCACAACCGCCCATCCAACAACCGATACCGCCGATGCACCACGCCTGCCGGCAGATCGTCATGACTGATCATCAACACACTGCGGTGGCCGCTGGCCAGCGCCAGGTCTTGCAACAATTCAGTCGCGGTGTCGTGGTCCAGGCCTTCGGTCGGTTCGTCCAGCAGCAGGATCGGCGAATCCCGCAGCAGCGCGCGGGCCAGCGCCAGCCGGCGCGATTGCCCGGCCGACAAGGTGGCGCCGTTCTCGCCCACCCACGTGTCCAAGCCATGCGCCGATTCGCGGAACAACGCCTCAAGCTTCACCTGCGCCAACGCATCCCAAAGCCGCGCATCGTCCGCATCCGGATCGCCCATCCGCAAGTTGTCGCGCACCCGCCCAGCAAAAACCGGCGCTTCTTGCGGCAGCCAAGCCAACCGGCGTTGCCACTGCGCTGGGTCGAAGTGGCGCAAATCGCTTCCACCAAAACGCACATCACCTGCTTCCGGATCGCACAAGCGCAGCACCAAGGCCATCACCGAAGATTTACCGGCGCCGCTGTCCCCGCAAAGCGCCACGCGTTCGCCCGGCCGCAGCCGCAGATCGATACCATCCAGCACCCAGCGCGGATCGCCCGGCCAGCGGAAGCGCACGTTGCTCAACTGCAGCTCACCGGTTTCGGGTACCGGCAACCTCGGTTCGGCGATAACCACCTGCGTTGTCTGCCCGGCAATCTGCCGCAAGCGTCGAGAAGAAGCCTTCGCCGCCTGCCAGGATTGCCACGCCAGGCCGATTCCCGCAGCGGCTTCCAGCAACGCCACGGTCATGAACAGAAGACCGGCAGCAGCAGGCGGCGATAGCGTGCCAATGTAAGCGGCGTCGAGCAGCAGCCATAGCACGACCGGCAGCGTCAGCGCGGCGATCAACGCATGCGCAGCAGTTCCCGCGGAAAGCCGCCGCTTGCGCGCCCGCTCGCATTGCGCCAGCGCTCGGCTGCGCTGGTCGATCCGCGTGATCCAGTCGTCGCCAGCATCCAGCGCAGCCAAGTCAGCGGCACCTTCAATAGCTTCCTGCACCACGTAACGCAGCGCGGCGCGACTATCGGCGCGTTCGCGTTCCAGCGTGCGTGCGCCCATCGTGGTCGCAACCGGAATCGCGAAACCCAGCAGCAACACCATCACCGCCAGCAACATACCGGCCGAAGGCAGCACCACCAGCGCCACCGCGACGCACACCAGCGCCAATCCGCTCAACGCCAGCAGCGGCCCGATGGCCCGCACCAGCAAACCGTCGACCGTTTCAATATCCGCCACCAACCGCGCCAGCAGATCGCCCACGCGGTGGCGGCCCAACTCCAGCGGCGCCAGCGGCAACACACGCGCGAAGAACCACACGCGCAAGTCGCGCGCCAGGCGCAAGGTGACGTCATGGCCCACCAGCTTTTCCGCGTAGCGCGACAGGATGCGCGCGAAGGTCAACGCACGGATGCCGGAGGAAGGCCCAAAGAAGTTGAAACCCACCGCAGCAGTACCTGCCAGCGCCGCCGCGGTAAGAAAGTGGCCGGCCAAGCCCAGCAGGCCGGTGCCCGCCAGCAACGTGAGCAACAGCAAGCCGATCGCCAACGCAATCGGCCGGGTGTGCTTGGCGAAAACTTCGCGGTAGCCGTCTGACGCTTTCACCGTTCCGCCACCTGCTGAGAGAGCGAACCTTCCGGCAACCGCAGCACCTGATCGGCGATGCGCAGCGCAGCCGCGCTATGCGTTGCTATCACCAGCGTGCGTCCTTGCGAAAACTCCGCAATCGCGCGCAGCAGGGCCGCTTCGGTTTGCGGGTCGAGAAAGGCGGTGGGTTCGTCCAGCAGCAACAGCGAAGGCTCACGCAGGAACACACGCGCTAACGCAATACGGCGCGCTTCGCCACCGGACAAACCGAAGCCGCGTTCGCCAATCACCGTATCCAGCCCTTGCGGCAGACACGCCGCGAATGCCATCACCTGTGCCGCTTCCGCAGCCGCGTGCAGTTGAGCATCGGTGGCATGGGGACATGCCATGCGCAGGTTGTCGGCAATGCTGGCGTGGAATAGAAACGGCCGTTGCGGCGCATAACCGATGCGAGTACCGGCGGGTACCAGCACTTGCCCGGAAGATGCAGGCAACCATCCCGCCAACGCTTCCAGCAGCGTGCTTTTGCCGCAGCCACTGGGACCGATCACTGCCAAGCGTCCGCCTGTCGGCAATTCGAAAGACACATCCGCCAGCACGTCATGTGCCGCGCCATGCGGTTTCAGTGCGGCATGCCGCACAGCAATCGCCGGCGCACCACGCTCATTGTTTGCATCTTCGACGTGAGGTGAGGCGAGGGAAGCCTTGGCATCGCCATCAAAGGTGGTCTCCAGCGCAGTTTCCAACTCGCCCAACGCCGCCAGCGCGCCAGCGCGGTCGTGATAATGCGCAGCCAGCCGTCGCAACGGCGCATAGAACTCCGGCGCCAGCAACAAGCAGAAAACCCCAATACCCAAGGTCAACGGCGGACCACGAAAATTCAACATGCCCAGATAGGTCAGGCCCAGATACATCGCCACCATCGCCACGCTGAGCGAAGCGAAGAACTCCATCACCGCCGACGATAGAAACGCGATGCGCAGCACTTTCAAGCTGCGTTCGCGCAGGCTGTCGGCGGCATCGGCAATGCCCGCAAGTTCCGCTTCGGCCCGGCCATACAACCGGATCAGACCCAGGCCACGCAAACGATCCGCAAAATGGCCGCTCATCCGCGTCAGCGCCTGCAACTGACGACGGCTGGCTGCTTCCGCACCCCAGCCCACCAGCATCATGAAGAGCGGGATCAACGGCATGGTCAACAGCAGCACCGTGCCGACGATGCGATCGACAAAGAACACCGCGGCCAGCAAGAACAACGGCACCGCCACCACTTCGATCCGCGCCAGCGCAAAGCCACCGAAGTAGCCTTCCATCGCATCCACATGCGTGCCCATCAGCTCGGTCAGTGCGCCACTGCGCTGCTGGCGCAACTTCAACGGTCCCTGCGCGAACAACCGGCGCACGATGGTCTCCCGCAACCGCAGGCGGACGGTCTCGACGGCATCGTCGGCCCAGCGGCGACCGCACCAACCCAGCCCCGCGCGCAGCAATCCAATCAACAACAGCCACGCCAACGGAACGCCGGCCGCAGCCGGCGAAGCGCCTTCAACAAAGACCCGCTGCACGGCCCAGGCGATCATCGCCGCCTGCGGCACCAACAGCCAGCCGGCCGCCACCGTTGCGGCTGCCGCCCAGCGCAAGCGCGTTCGCGCAGGCGCCCCCAATGCATCCAGCCGGCGCGCGACCGATCGGCGCAGGGCCGGGTCGGGCAAGGCTGCGGCGGTGTCATCCATTGGAAAGTCGGCTGATGTGGGTTCTGCTCATTGCCCGCATTCTCTCTTGTAACCGTACGGAGCACCTGCGACGTCTTGTCGCATCCCGCAGGAAGGTCCGCGGGCGCAGAATACCTTCAACCTATCGGGAAGCTGCCCCCATGCCGGATATGACCGTCGTCGAACTGTCCCGCCTGCAATTCGCGTTGACGGCGATGTACCACTTCCTGTTCGTGCCGCTCACGCTGGGCCTGTCCTTCATGGTCGCCATCATGGAGAGCGTCTATGTGATGACCGGGCGCGATATCTGGCGGCGCATGACCTTGTTCTGGGGCACGTTGTTCGGCATCAACTTCGCCATGGGCGTGGCCACCGGCATCGTCATGGAGTTCCAGTTCGGCACCAACTGGTCCTACTACAGCCACTACGTCGGCGACATCTTCGGCGCGCCGCTGGCCATCGAAGGGCTGATGGCGTTCTTCCTGGAAGCCACCTTCATCGGGCTGTTCTTCTTCGGCTGGGACAAGCTGTCGAAAGTGCAGCACCTCATGGTCACCTGGCTGGTCGCGCTGGGCAGCAACTTCTCCGCGCTGTGGATCCTGATCGCCAACGGCTGGATGCAGAACCCGGTCGGCGCGGTGTTCAACCCCGACACCATGCGCATGGAAATCTCCGACTTCGCCGCGGTGCTGTTCAACCCGGTGGCGCAGGCGAAATTCGTGCACACCGTCAGCGCCGGCTACGTGACCGGCGCCATGTTCGTCATGGCCATCAGCGCGTTCTATCTGTTGCGCGGCCGCAGCCGCGATCTGGCCAAGCGGTCCATGGCGGTGGCGGCCAGCTTCGGCCTGGCGGCGTCACTGTCGGTGGTGGTGCTGGGCGATGAAAGCGGCTACGTGGCCGGCGAAAGCCAGAAAATGAAACTCGCGGCCATCGAAGCCATGTGGGAAACCGAACCGGCGCCCGCGGGCTTTAACGCCTTCGCCATTCCCGACCAGGAAACCCGCACCAACAGCTACACGCTGCACATCCCGTACGTAATGGGACTGATCGGCACCCGTTCGTTGAACACCGAAATGCCCGGCATCCTGGAACTGGTGGGACGCGCCGAGGTTCGCATTCGCAACGGCCTGGTGGCGTACGAAGCGCTACAACGCCTGCGCAAGGATCGCGAAGACGCACAGGCGCGCGAAGTGTTCGAAGCGCACTGGCGCGATATCGGCCACGCCTTGCTGCTGAAGCGCTATCGCGAAGACATCGCCAACGCGACAGAACAGGAAATCTCCAAAGCCGCGTTCGACACCGTACCCCGAGTCGCGCCGCTGTTCTGGAGCTTCCGCATCATGGTAGGGCTGGGCTTCTACTTCATTGCTTTCTTTACCCTGGCGTTCTGGCTGGCGACCACGCAGCGGCTGGACAAATACAAGTGGTTCCTGAAGCTGGCGTTCTACAGCCTGCCGCTGCCGTGGGTGGCGATCGAGCTGGGCTGGTTGATAGCCGAGTACGGCCGGCAACCGTGGGTAATCGATGGCGTACTGCCCACGTTCTTCGCCGCCTCCGGATTGCAGCTGCATCAGATCCTCACCACCTTGATCGGCTTCATCACCTTGTACACCGTGCTGGCAGTGGTGGAGATATGGCTGATGCGCAAGCTGATCCTGAAAGGACCGGAGGCCACCGCCGAAGCACTGGACGCCGTTGTCACCGGCGCACAGCCCGCCACCGCCTGAGATGAGGGCGAGACGACATGAGCAACTACCGTCATCCCCGCGCAGGCGGGGACCCAGCGACTTATCAGAAAGGCGTCAACAATCATCCCGTCATCCCGGCGAACGCCGGGACCCAGCGACTTCAATGCCCTGAAAAACTAAAGGCACCGAATTGACCGACATCCGCCGTTGACCTGACCAGAAAAGCCGCCAGACCGTCCCCCAATAGAGACCCACCCATGGACACCATTCCACTCGACTACCAAACCCTGCGCCTGATTTGGTGGCTGCTGCTGGGCGTATTGCTGATCGGCTTCGCAGTAATGGACGGCTTCGACCTTGGTGTGGCCACGCTGCTACCAGCAGTCGCGCGCCGCGACGAAGAACGGCGCGTCGTACTCAACGTCATCGGCCCGGTGTGGGAAGGCAACCAGGTCTGGCTGATCCTGGGTGGCGGCGCCATCTTCGCCGCGTTTCCCGCGCTGTACGCAGTGAGTTTTTCCGGCTTCTACATGGCCATGTTCCTGATCCTGTTCGCACTCATCCTGCGCCCAGTCGGCTTCAAGTTCCGCAGCAAAGTGCCGGACCCGCGTTGGCGCGCCGTGTGGGATTGGTCGCTATTCGTCAGCGGCGTGGTCCCCGCGCTGGTGTTCGGCGTCGCGATGGGCAACGTATTGCTGGGCGCACCATTCCATTTCGACGAAAACCTGCGGCCCATCTACACCGGCGGCTTCTTCGCTTTGCTGTCGCCGTTCGCCGTGCTGTGCGGACTGGTCAGCGTGGCGATGCTGGTCATGCATGGCGCCGGCATGCTGGCAATGAAAACCGATGGCGACATCGCACTACGCGCACGCCGCTACGGCGCCATCGCCGCGCTGCTGACTGCCGTGCTGTTCGTGCTCGCCGGCGTGTGGCTGGCCAAAGGCGTGGACGGCTATGCATTGCTGGGAACCGTCGACCCCGCCGGCGCCTCAAACCCATTGGCGAAACAAGCAATCACCGCACCCGGCGCCTGGCTGAGCAACTACCAATCGATGCCCTGGACCCGACTATTCCCAATCCTCGGCGTAGCAGGCGCACTACTGAGCGCCATCTTCCTGCGCAGCGGACGGGCAGGGCTGGCCTTCATGGCATCCGGCTTGTCAGTGGCCTCGATCATCCTCACCGAAGGCTTCGCGACTTTCCCCTTCCTGCTGCCATCGTCCACCCACCCATCAGCCAGCCTGACCCTCTGGGACGCATCCTCCAGCCACATGACACTCTTCATCATGCTGCTGGTCACCGCCTTCTTCCTCCCCATCGTTCTGCTCTACACCGCCTGGGTCTTCCGCGTCCTGCGCGGCAAGGTGAGCAACGACAGCGTCGGCCAAAACCACAACGCTTACTAAGGAGTCGCAACCATGTGGTATTTCTCGTGGATATTGGGCGTTGGATTGGCGGCTAGCTTCGCCATACTTAATGGCATGTGGTACGAGATGCGGGAGGGGGACCGGGAGGCGGGTGAACAGAGCGGTAAGCAAGGCGAATGAATAAGCTTTCTATGATGAACGCAGAGCCTAGATGTCCGCCGACAGCGGATTTAGTGGAATTTTCTCGGAATCTTCCATGCGCCTAACACCGCGCTTCAGTCGTGGACTCAGCGAAGGCGAGTGTCGGCCGCAAAGATCTGTTGGGCTGCGCTCATGATCTATTTCTGTAGCGATCTTTTCAGTACCGCCTCCTCCGGATGCTCAATGGCAGAGAGAATATTTTCTGCCACTTTGTCCAGGAGTTTGCTCCCCCAAAATGGGTCGGTCATATCATAGTAGATGACGCGAATGTGCTTCAGATCAAAAGGTATGTCTGCTTCATTGGATGAAACAAGTACTACTGGTTTCTCAAGCGCGTGGGCCAAGCCAAGTTCGTAGAAGACATTCGGATTTCGAGTGGTAAGTTCGGCAACTAGGACTTTCGCGGAGTTAATTCCCGCCCAGATCTGATCGATGATTTTTCCGGTCCCAAATATGTCAGCGTCAGCTCGTACCGCTCGCAAGCCCGCCTTTTCAATCGCCGGCTTGTATATTTTGGAGTAATAGTCGCCGAGAGGAGCCGCGAAAGGCATCATGACGAAGCACGAATCGCCTGCATCAACTTTCACCGATTTTTCTAGCTTCTTCAATGTTGGTGATCGTGATCCAGTTACATTGGAGCCCTGAGAAACATCAATGATCCGATGCTTTCCATCACTTTCGGTCAGTAGCTCCGCAGCCCTCAGGGACTCGATAAAGATGTCCTGAAATTCGGCAACTTTATCGGATGGCACGCCAAAGGTATCAACAAGCGCGTTATGAAAGAACTGACTGTCTGGAAGATTCTCGCCTCGATAATGTCCGTAGACATCCGATATGACAGGCGCATTGAGCACTGCGTCTCGCATGCCATCTAGTTTGTCCTGCGGGTCCTGCGGACGCAGCACGCGTTTGGCGCGCTCCGTAACGGCAATCTGTCCAGGGGTAGGCCTTTCAAGGAACCCGTACTTGATGCCAGAGCTCACTTCTACTTGATACGGGCCAGCGTCGCCCACGCCCAAAAAGCTAGCCGATTCTTTGACCGTACATGGTTTTCCCGCATTCTGTTCAAGAATTGCTTTCGGAATTCTCAGGGACTTATCGACTGCATTGCGCGGATACTTGGCGGGTGGGGAGATCGATCTATCCGACGTCGCTTCCGCGGCTTTCTTGCGAGCGGGCTTTGTCTTTTTTTTCTTCGCTGTTGCCATGATCACTACTCTCCCTATTATCTATAAGTAGCCCAACGCCAAATCCCATCCTGCGTGCTACCCGGACCTCAGGGTCCGGCTATACGACTAATCCACAGCGCACCGTATGGTGTACTACCCCTATGATGCTGCAGCAATCAATCTTCTTTAAAGTTTGTCCTGACGTCATCTTCGAACGAACGAAGGCGAGATGCAATATTGCGAGCAACTGCCTCGTAAAGTTCTACGATTCGGGATTGGTGAATGTGAAGCGGCTTGCTTTCCACTACCTTAAACCTTATCGGAAACTCGAACGGACTGTCTTTCCAATAGCTGAGCTGTGGATTGCGCTTGTCAATGTCGGTATGGGCGTAGGTGCTATCTCGGTACAACGCAAGTTCCGTGTGCAGGGGGATGAGTGCCGAGGGGATGGAACATTCGTTCAATTTGATCTTCTTGGCGCGCGGCCCAGCTTGCTGTGCGTGAAGGAACTTGGTGTTCGCAGACCTAAAGGGCCGCATGTAGCAGATCACAGAAAAGCGAATCAACGCATACTGAACTCGAACGGGATAAGTTGAATCCACCAGTCGAATAGTCGCCAGAGCTTCGTCCACATCGGCACTAGCCGTGCGAAAGAACACGTACTCCTCTTCTTCAATGCTCTCCATGTTTGCGGCTTCCTACTCAGTCCGCCTACTTGCGGTGCTTCGCCAGCGAGTTCAAGAAGTTCGTCATCTGTGCAATCAAGTTGCTCGCGTCGCCGTTCTTGACTTCAGCCGTTGGAGAGTTGTCCGAGAAAATGTTCTTCGCGACCTCAGCTTTTATCTCATCAGCTTTAGCCTTATCCAGTAGAGCGAGATAAGGCTCGATGGTCATGAGAATGTGCTGCCTTCGCCGGTTTGATACTTCATTCGTTCTGTGCGTGCTCGATTCCTTCGCCAAGTAGTACGCTGGGGCGAAGAGGGCGGCTGAGAACGCGAGGCGGTAAAGGGCCTGCTTCCAATCAATCGTGTGGGCAGAACCAAGTTGGTAGTAGCCAATCAACTCGGGCATGAACATGATGAGTGCAGCCAAGACCATCGCAGTAATCGCGCCGTAGCGGTAGAGGTTGGCATTCTTCTTTTCTTCGCTCGCGTATGACGCGTACGAGCCTGCTTGAGCAGTGTTCACCACGGTGCCGAGGACTTGATGCGCATCCTCCTGATACTTACTAAGAGCCTCCAAACCTTTGGCGCTCTTCATGATCATTTCTTGGAAGTGGGCATCCGTTTTGTCCTGAAACTTCACTACATAGGTTTCAAAGCGTTCTCCACGCGCTGCTTCACTGACCTGAAATGAGCTGTTGAACTCTGCAAGTTGGGTCTGAGTCGCGGCCTCATTCGTACCAATCCTCGCTTCTAGCTTGAAAATTGTCTTCTCGGCAGCTTCCAGCTTGGTTTTCAAAACGTCCAGATCATTTTCTGCTGACGCCGCGAGCTCTCGCATGTGTTGGTCGTAGCGGGTGGCGTACTCTCCCATCGCCTCGGAATAAGCCGTAGCAGCTTTCGTCAGAGTAGTTCTCGCCGAACCAACTGCATTGAAGGGCACCTGCATGGCAAATGAGAGCATTTGGTCTGCTTGAGAGTTGGCAGTCTGAAGGTGCCCCAGATTGCCTGCCTCGGGCATTGTAGAGAGTTCACTCAACATCAGCCCTACGAAGGTCTGCATGTTATCTAAAGGCTGCGTGCCTGCGATCTCGGGGTCAGCGTTGTCTACAATTGAGCCGATGTACGAGATGATCTTCCGTAGGCGCGAGAGTTCCAACGCGTATGCTGGTTCCACTCCCACCACTAGTTCCTTCGAGTTTACGGCCGTTTCCAGGTTCGCCCACTGGGTATGAAACGAGTGGTTCTTGAATTGCTCCGTCCATCGCGACATTGACTACCCCCTTGTTGAATGTTCCCCCGAACACCAGCGAGCTTACATCCAAGTTGGCGGACACCACCGAATAGGCGACAACACGATAAGTCAACTTTTAAAGACTTTACGTCACCCATAGTCCCGTGGCGGCCAGCAAAGTATGTCCACCGGCCAGCAGGCCGGGTGCCATCCATCTCCTAGCCACCATCGAGGACACTCCCATGATCAAGCTCATCCCCGTCGTTCTGGCCACCGCGTTGGCCGCCGCCATCACCCCGCTGGCACAAGCCGCCAGCCCCAGCCCTGGTTCCGACCACAGCCCGGTAAAGAACGTGGTCCTGGTCCACGGCGCCTTTGCCGATGGCTCCGGCTGGCGCGGGGTCTATGACGATCTGACCCGGCGCGGCTACCGGGTGACGATCGTGCAGAACCCGCTGACCTCGCTTGCCGACGATGTGCAGGCCACTCAGCGCGTGCTGGATCGCCAGGATGGGCCCGCCATTCTGGTCGGCCACTCCTGGGGCGGCACGGTCATCACCGAGGCGGGTGTGCATCCCAAGGTCGCCGGGCTGGTATATGTCTCCGCATTGGCGCCGGATGCCGGTGAAACGACGGCGCAGCAGTATCAGGGTTTTGCGGCGACGCCGGAATTCGTCATCGATATCCAGAAGGACGGCTACGGTCACTTGAACCCGCAGAAGTTCAAGGCAGGTTTCGCCCATGACGCCAGTGATGCCGATGCCGCCTTCATGCGGGACTCGCAGGTGCCGATCAACATGTCGGTGTTCGAGACCCGGCTGACGCAGGCGGCGTGGCGTACCAAGCCCAGCTGGGCGGTGATCGCGACCGAAGACAAAGCTTTCGATCAGGCGATGCTGGTGCATATGGCCAAGCGCATCGACGCCAAGATCACCTACACACCCGCCAGCCATGCGGTGTACATGACCCAGGCGAAGGTCGTTGCCGAGGTCATTGATCGCGCAGCGCATGACGCCCAGGCGACGGGAAAAGACTGATCCCGCTAGGTAGATCCAAGCGCAGGCAATCGGGGCGAGCAGGTGCTCGCCCTGATCCTGGTACCGCAGCTCAGGCGGAATGCCCCGATCCCAATGTATATCCCAGCGGACGCGGACGCCGAGCAATGCGTCGATAAAAAAGAACGTGGAATTCGTCCGTCGCGCCTAAGGCGATGCTTGGTGTTTGGACGAGGATCATCCGCTTTGAACAGGTTCTTAGGGCAGGAGCGGCGCAGCGACGGCACCAGGGTCATCAACGATCGACGTCGATGACGCTCTGCATCCTCGCCACCTCCGCGGCAGGTGCACCCAGTTCCCGTGCGACACGCTCCCAATCGCGTAGTGCTCCCCGCACCTGTTCGGCGACAGCGGTCGCCGCCGCTGGCCTGAGCCGGTAGTAGTCCGCCGTGTCCAGCAGCAGGCTTGAATCCGGCGACGGGTCGGCCTCATTGATCGCAAGCACATGATGGTCCTTGTCTGGGTTCGGATTGACGTCGAATGCCGGACACAGCTGCCAGCCGTCGCCCACGCGCAGGAAGCCATGATTGCGCAGGTGGTCGTCGCGGTTTCCGATAAGGATGTTGAAGAGGGCGCGACGGAACAACTGTTCCAGGTCGCGCGCGATCTGCTGCGAGGTACCGGCAGTCTCGATGATCTGGATCAGGTCCAAATAGCTGCGGCCCTCACTCTCGGTGATGTCCAACAGGGTCATCGCCGAGGCGAACGCGCGGCGCGAGTTCGGTGTGCGATCGAAGCGCTGCACCGCGTAGGTGTGGCCGCGGTTCGACAGGGGCATCAGTTTGGCGCCGGGCATGTCGATGCCGGCGGCAATCGAGAGCCGGTAGGCCAGAAATTCCCACAGCCCCACGTCATGGCGGTCATCGCTGACCGGGAACTTCGCCAGCCAGAGCTGACCGCTTGGATCACGAAAGCTCGCCTTGGGTCGCGCGCCGCCGAGCGATGCACCTGGCGCCACCAGTTGCATGATCCAACGCGCCATCTGCTCGGAGTCGTCCGTCTCGCCGTCCTCCACTTGCGCCGCAATCGCTTCCAACTCGCGCAACTCGGTCATCGGTGGCGCGCTCAGTGCGCGGTCGTCCACGTACCGCACGGACTCCGGGTCCACCAGACGCAATGCACCCATGCGCGATTCGTCGTTGACGCCGATCAGGTAGTCCCACGGGCGCAAGTTGCGCGGTCGACGGCCTTGCTCGCGCGCCTCGATAGCTTCACGTCGGTCCATCAGTCGCTTGCCCCAACGGTCGGGGGAGCAATCGATGAAGGCGCCGGTGAGCGCGCTAGCGCCTTCGCGGGCGTAAAGACGACCCCCAGCCAGGTGCAACTCCGGGTCCAGCGCGAACGCGCGCACCGGGCCGGCATCGGCCAGCCAACTGTCGTCGTACTCGAAGCTGATCGCATCCCCGGTCCTGCTCGCTGACCGCGTCAGACGCCCCGCGGGCACGCAACCACCGAGAGATTCGTCGTCGATCCAAACATCCAGCTCGTTCACGGCTTACGACCCCGCGGTAGGGCAGGAGGTGACCGGGTTGGCGGGGTGCGCGGAGATAGTGTCCGCGATGGCGGCGTATTCGCCGAATAGGGATGCCTGAGTTCGTTGTCCTGCAATTCGCGTCCAAGCACGTCTTGCGCGGCGATGAGATCCACGTCCGCAGCCAGCCCCAGCACGGTCAGCACACGTAGCATGGTGGCCAAGCTGGTCGACGGGTTGCCGTCTTCCAGTTTGCCGATGGTGGGCACGCTGACACCCACGCGCGCCGCCAGCATCTCCTGCGTCATCTTCCGGCGCAGCCGCGCTGCGCGCAGGCGCCGACCCAGGGCTTCGATCTGGCGCTGAGCTGTGGGGTGAGTGGGTGGGGTCCGCTTGGCCATACAAAATTAAATTATATTTTTCCGGTAAAAATGCAACTTTATTTTGTATTCGCAACCTAATGTTGTTCATATTCAGGTGCGTGCTACATCCTCTCGCATGACCAAGGTGGTCGTTGCAGGTCATCGATACGGCCGGAACCCACTGCACCAAGGTGTGTTAAGCAGTCTCGTTGTGAGTAGGTCGGCAGCGGCCGAACTAGCCGATCCGCAGATAAAAAAAGACGCGCGCGGCACCCATTTTTCACTTGTCGCTTTTGATCAGAGCCACCGGGCAGGGATTTCTGCCGTTCGTTCCCGTGAGGTCGCTTGAACATCCGGCCGATGGCTTGCAAGGGAACAATGCGGACCACAGCGGGCACAAAAAAAGCCGGAATCCCGCCGATTTTGGGGAATTCCAGCTCTTGTTGGACTTCGGAGTAACGCGAAATGGTGGCTATGGGTGGACTCGAACCACCGACCCCAGCATTATGAGTGCTGTGCTCTAACCGGCTGAGCTACATAGCCGTACAGGAACCGCACATTTTTCAGGTTCGGCGGCTTTCTGTCAATCTGGCGGGGCTGGCTTGTGGGGCGGGCGCGGCCGTGGCACAGTCGGAGCCAGTAGATATTCAGGAGTCCGCATCGTGATCGATCCGGACGGTTACCGACCTAACGTCGGCATCGTGTTGATGCGCCCGGATGGACGGGTGTTCTGGGCGCGACGGGTGCGCCGGGACGGCTGGCAGTTCCCTCAGGGCGGGATGAACACCGACGAGACGCCGGTCGAGGCGATGTATCGAGAATTGCGCGAAGAAACCGGCCTGTTGCCCGAACATGTCGAGGTTCTAGGCGCCACCCCCGGCTGGTTGCGCTATCGCCTGCCGCACCGCGCCGTGCGCCGCAATGAACGCCAGGTTTGCATTGGCCAGAAGCAGGTCTGGTTTCTGCTGCGGCTGGTCGGCGACGAAACCCATCTGCGCCTGGACGCCACCGACACCCCGGAATTCGATCATTGGCGATGGGTGGATTTCTGGTACCCCATCGAGCATGTGGTGATGTTCAAGCGCACGGTCTATGTCCGCGCGCTGGGCCATCTGGCGCCGTTCGCGCGGCATGTGGCCGGGCCACAGGCGGTCCCGCAGATGCTGCACGACCCATGGACATCCGAAGGCGCCCGGCGCTGCCGCCCGCGCAACCGCTCGGCACGTAAATACGGCCAAAGCGGCGAAACCGGAAACAATTGACAATCATTCTCATTCCGGGTGGAATGGCACCTAGGCCGATGGGGCCTGTAGGAACCGAGCCACCGTGTACGTCTGCATCTGCAATGGCGTGACTGAAAGCCAGATCCGCGAAGCTGCCGCCAACGGCGTCCGCAACGTGGCCGAACTGACCATGCGCACCGGGTGCGGTGCCAGTTGCGGCAGTTGCCTGGATACGGCGGTGGAAGTGCTGCAGAGCGTTCATGCGGATGGCGAGCGGCAGTCTTTGTTGCCGATTTTGGGGCTGTCGCACGCGGCTTGAGGGTTTACGGCGCCTAGAGCGTTGTGTTTCAAGAGTTGATGGATCGCCGGCCTGGGGCCGGCGTTTTTGTTTGTTGAGAGAGGAAGGCAAGAGCAAGAGCAAATCCCCCTCAATCCCCCTTTTAAAAAGGGGGAGGCAAAGCAGGTGGTGCGCTGCTCGCCGATTCCCGATTCCCGTCTCCCGTCTCCCGTCTCCCCATTCCCCATTCCCCATTCCCCATTCCCCATTCCCCATTCCCGGCTCTCCAGATGAACACGATTCGCGTTACGTCATGGCATGGGCAAAATCGCTAGGCTTCGTCATCCCACGCACGACGGAGCACGGCCATGAAGGGCGACGCCAAGGTCATCGAGTTTCTCAACCGGGCGCTCTATAACGAGCTGACCGCGATTAACCAGTATTTTCTGCACGCCAAGATGCTGAAGAACTGGGGTCTGAAGGAATTGGCCGAACACGAATACAAGGAATCCATCGATGAGATGAAGCATGCGGACAAATTGTCCGAGCGCATCCTGTTTCTCGATGGGTTGCCGAACTTCCAGGCGCTGGGCAAGTTGCGCATCGGCGAGAATCCGCGCGAAGTGTTGGAGTGCGATCTGGCGCTGGAATACGAAGCGTTGCCGGTGTTGCGCGAAGCGATCAAGCATGCGGAATCGGCTTCCGACTATGTCAGCCGTCAGTTGTTCTCCGACATTCTTGATTCCGAGGAAGAACATATCGACTGGCTGGAAACCCAGCTGTCGGTGATCGACCGTATCGGCGAACAGAATTATCTGCTGACGAAGCTCGAAGACGAGTGAGTCTGGCCTGCGGCCGTCAATGGGCGGCCCAGTTGTTGCGAGGCATAACCCTGTAGCGCCAGACGCGCACGCGCGTATTCGGCGATGACCAGCGCCACGGCCACGGCCGGGCGCTCCAGCTTCATCGCACGCGCACCCAGTTCCACCCGTTTGGCGGCGGCCGACAACGCCAAGGCGCCGACATTGGCGCTGGATGATTTCAGCGTATGCGCGGCATCGCGCATGGCGTCCAGGTCCGGAATGGCAGCGCCTTTTTCCAGCGCGGAAATCAGTCGCGGCGCATCTTCCAGGAACAAGCCGATGATGCGCGCGGTTTCGTCGCCGGCGATTTCTCGCAGCTCTTCCAGCAGGCTCTGGTCCAGCACCGGGAAACTCTGCGACGGCGGACGTGCGGTGGCTAACGCGGGAACGGGAGCAGCGGGTTCCGCGACAGGTGCGGCATTGCGCAAGGCGAACTTCATCAGGTTCGGCAGCCAGCGATGCAGGCAGCTTTCCAGTTGCTCGCGCGACACCGGTTTAGCCAGGTAATCGTCCATGCCGGCATCCAGGCAGCGCTGACGATCGCCCGCCATGGCGTTGGCGGTCATCGCCACGATGGGCAGCCGGTGGCGGGACTCCCGTTCGGCTTCTCGCTCGCGCCAGCGTCGGGTCGCGGCGTAACCATCCAGCACCGGCATCTGGCAATCCATGAAAACCAGATCGAACGGTTCGGCGATCATGCGTTTCAAGGCCACCTCGCCATCCGGCGCGGTTTCGCATTCGAAACCCAGCGCCAGCAGCAACTTCTGCGCCACCAGCAAATTCACCGGATTGTCTTCGACCAACAGCAGCCGCGCGCTGGCAGGCGTTCTGGACGCGGCTTCAGCACTGGCGATCGCTTTTTGCAGCGACTCGGAAACGGGCATCGCGGCGGGTTCGGCGTCCAGATCGGCGGCAGGGAAAATATCGTCGATCGTCGGCGCATCGGGTGTCGCCGGCGGTGTCTCAGGCTGCGCACCCAACAACGAAGCACGCAAATCCGCATCCGGCGCTTGCCGCGGTAGCAGCGTGCTGCCGGCATGAAGTTCCTCAGGCACCACGTCATCGCCGTATAGCCAGACCAGGCGCACGCCATCGGGGTCGGAACGGCGCGCGAGCGCGCGATGCAACGCACGCGCGGTGCTGCGTATGCCACCGGCATCGGCCAGCACCGCCATGTAGTCGTACCGGCCATGCTCATTGGCCAGGCGCAAACGGTCGAGCGCCTCCTGCGTGGTCTCCACCGCGGTGGCATGCATGCCCCAGTTGGTAACCAGCATCGAAAGTCGTTGGCGCAAACGCTTATCCGGGGACACGATCAACACGCGTCCGTGATCCAGCGTGCCGTCGTTGCGTGGACGCAGATCGCCGATGACTTTCATCAGCGGTATTTCGAACCAGAACGACGAACCGCGGCCGACTTCCGACACCACATCGATACGCCCGCCCATCAGGTCGACGATGCGTTTGCAGATAGCCAGGCCCAGGCCGGTGCCGCCGTAGAGGCGCGTGGTGGACGCGTCGGCTTGAGTAAAGGAGTGGAACAAGCGGCTACGTGTTTCATCATCGATACCGATGCCGGTGTCGCGCACTTCGAAACGCAGTAGATGCTGTGCGGCGGTTTCGCCCAGGCGGCGTACCACGACGGTGATCGTGCCGCGCTCGGTGAACTTGATCGCGTTGCCCACAAGATTGCTGAGCACCTGGCGCAGACGCACGGGATCGCCACGCACCGGCAGACGGACGGAAGGATCCAGCTGCAGTGTCAAGCGCAGGCCTTTGTTTTCCGCTGGCCGATGCATCAGTTGCAGCACGCCGTCCAGCAATTCCCGCAAGTTGAAGCCGGTGATCTCAAGTTCCAACTTGTTGGCTTCCAGCTTGGAGTAATCAAGGATGTCGTCGACGATGCGCAGCAGTTGATGCGAAGACGCGCTGGCGGTATTCAGCATCTCGCGCTGGTCGGGCGCCAGCGACGCACGCGACAGCATGTCCAGCATCGGCACGATGCCGTTCAAGGGTGTACGGATTTCATGGCTCATGGTGGCCAGGAATTCGCCCTTCGCCATCGCCGCGGCTTCCGCCGACTGCTTGGCCTTCATCAGGTCCTGTTCCAGCCGGTCGTGGCGCTGCAGTTCGCGCCGGAGGTTGTCGCGTTCGGATTCCGCTATGGCGGCCCGTGCTTCCACGCCCATCTGCCGGCGACTCAGACCGCGCGCGCCGAATGCCGCGATTAGCGCCAGCAGCAATGTCAGCGCGCCGCCGGCCAACCCCAGCAACGCCCAAGGTCCGTCGACGCCGAGCTGACGCAACAACAGGAATGCCGCCGTGGCGGCAGCCGCCACCAGCGCCAGCCAAGGGGCGACCAGAGTTCGCCCGCGGGCCGGCATGGTTAAAGCACCGCGTTTTGGAAATCGAAGCCGAGTTCGGTGCCGACGGCTTGCACCAGATTGCCCTGGATAAAGTCGACACCGCCCATCCACATGGCGGCGGCCGCCTGCGGTTCTTCGATTTGCTGACCGATCACCTGCAAACCTTGTCGGTGCGCTTGGTCGATCACGCTGCGCAGTTGATCGCGCAGCGCCGGATCGGTATGGGCATCAGCGAAACGGCTGGAAACGCGCAGGAAGCCCAATGGCAGCTGCGTCAGCAGGGCATTGGCTTCCTGGCCGGGTTCGAACTGGCTAAGGCAGAACTGCACCCCGGCCGGCATCAATTGCTGGCAGAACTGCCGCAAGGTGACGGTATGCACCAACGCATCGGCCAGACGCAGGTCGATCACCAGCGACGTGCCTTCGATGCCGCGCGCGGACAACATGTCCAACAACCATTGCGCGTGACTTTCGCGGGCCAGCGAACGCGGCGACTGCGAAACGAACAAACGTAGCGACGGCCCCGTCGCCTGACGCTCGGCCAGGACGAACAGCGCGTGCTCCAGCACCCAATGATCGATCTGCGCGATGCCGCCGGCCGATTCGGCAGCGGGAATTACCTGCGACGCCGGCAGCAACGAGCCGTCAGGCTGACGCATCCGCAACAGCACCTGGTACTGCGCCTGTCCGCTGCCGGTCACCGCCACGATGGGCTGGTAAGCCAGTTCGAACTGGCCATCGTCCAGCGATATCCGCGGGCTGCTTTCATCCACCTGCGCTGGCTCGTAGGCGGCCATGTTGGATGACTTCAGGCGCGCTTGCAGTACGGCGCGTTCGGTGGCTTCCAAAGCGCTGCCAGCGTCGGCGAAACCCCGCGCCAGCGCGGTGTAGCCGATCGATCCATGCAGATGGAGCGTTTCATCTTCGCGGACCTGGAAAGCATGCGACGTCAGCCCGTCGAGCAACCGTTGCGCGTGCTGGTCCAGCTGGGTTTCATCCAGACCGTTGGCGAAGATCAGAAAGCTGTTGTCGTTGAGGCGCGCGACCGGATACGGATCGGCGACCGCCGCCATCCGCCGGCCCGCCAGGTTCATCAGGTGTTCGAAAGAAGCGTAGCCATACCGTTCGCGCAGGCTGAGCGCGCTGCCGATTTCCAGGAAGAACAAGCCGCCCCGCGAATGTTGCTGCAGCGCTTCGGAAAGCCGCTGCATGACCGAGGTGCGCGTGGGCAGTCCGGTTTCGACATTGATCGGGTGGCGGGGCGCCGTCGGCAGGCTGCGCTGGCGCGCGCGCTGGATGCGGTTGGAAACGGCAGCGATCAGATGGCGCGGACGAATGGGCTTGTTCAGGAAATCGTCGGCGCCGCTTTCCAGCACTTCGAACTGCCGTTCCGGATCCGGATCGCCCGTCAGGAAGACGATGGGCAGGTGCAGGTATTCGGGTTGTTGGCGGATCAGCATGGTCAGACTCTTGCCGTCCTGGCCCGGCATGTGCAGATCCATCAGCACCAGATCCGGTTTGAAGCGGCGCAGCGTATCCAGCATGCCGTCGGAACGCATCTGCACTTCGGCCTGCATGCCGGCGCCGTGCAGCACGCTTTGGGCGAACAATGCCTGGCCGCGATCGTCTTCGACGATCAGGATGCGGTACGGAGTTTCCTTCTCTTTCTTGGTTTGCCCATCGGCGTCTTCGGCGGGAGCCGCCGCTGAGGGCGGCTGACTGGCGGCGGCCGAGCGTCGGGAAGGAGGCAGGGAAGCGATCAAGGAAGGCTTTTTCTGATTCGAGGCGACGGGCTCGACAACTGGCGGCGGAACCGGCTCATTGATGGGGGCGCCATTGACCGCGAATTCGCCGTTCGAGCCCCGCATATCCGGCAGGCTGTCGACGGCGATGGTGGCTTCGGCCGCCGGCGGGTAAGTCGCTGGCTCTTCTGCGTCGGCAGCCGGCGCATCGCTCGCCCAGCGCCGCCAATAGGCTGGCGGCGGTGATTCCGCTCGCAGCCGCGAACGCGAAGGCTCACCCGGCGAGCGGGGTGTCGAATCGGTGGCAGACATCAGGCTTCCCCAAGCTGAGCCCCATTATGCGGTGAAGTTCACGTGCATGGACGGGCGTACAGTCGTTATATGACAGATCGGTTTCATGACAAGGAAGAACTTTCTCCTGACGGCCTCAGCAGGCGTCCAAGCCCGCGCGACAGCTTGCGCCAGACCCACCACACCAGCAACGCCACCAGCAGCGACACTCCCACTACTATCGATAACGCAAACCAGGGGTAGGTAAAGGCCAACGACAGGCCGCCGACGACCGCGACGTCTTCCGTGACCGACGCCGTCCAGTTGCTGACGGGCTCCGGGGATGTATTCAACAAGGCGCGCGAACCGCTTTTCAGCAGGTGGCTGGTGAGTGCCACACCGGCACCCGCCGCCAGCGCGCCGCCACTCAGGTTGCCATCCGGCGACAAGGTGGCCGCGGCCAGAAATGCCCCGGCCGGCACGCGCGCCAGGGTCTGCAGCAGGTCCCAGCCCGAATCCACGCCGGGAATCTTGTCCGCGAAGAACTCGGTGATCGCCAGCGCGCCGGAGGTACCCAGTACCCACCAGGATTGTGTGACTTGCAGCGCCGGCGGAAGATCCAGCCAGCCCAAGGCGCCTGCCAGGCCAAGGCCAAAAACAGTCAGATAGACGCGGATGCCGGCCATCCATGCCAACAGTATCCCAATTACGAAAAGATGTGCTTCGGACATCCCAGCGATTCCCTATAGACTCAGCGGTTCTGTTGGACCCACGAGTATAGGCCCCCTTTTCGGCTCTGCCACGCAGGCCGGGAGGCTTTCGAATGACCGCGCATCCTCCTTCACGCTACCGGATCGTCCCGCGCCAGCCTTCACGGCGGCGGTTCACGCTGGCCTTGGCCGTCCTGGCCTGGGGAGTGTCGGTGGTGGCTGCCTGGATAGCGGCCACCTATACCGCCGCACCCAGCCTTTCATACACCATCGGGCGTCTGCAGCAGGTGGAGAAGCAACTCGACCGGCAGAAGGACCAGCTGCGGGGACTGAGCCAACGCGAAGCCACCCTGGCGGTATCGGACCGCATCAGCCGCGCCGCCAACACCGAGATCCAGGCCACGCTGGCCGAGCGCGATGAAGAAATCGCCGGCCTGCGTGCGGACGTCGCCTTCTACGAGCGCCTGGTGGGCTCCACCGGTCAGCGCAAAGGGCTGAATGTGCATCTGGCGGAGTTTGCCGTGGAGCCGGGCGGCACGTGGCGTTACCAGATCATGTTGACCCAGACACTGAATCGCGCCGCGATCAGCCAGGGGCAGATGCGCTTCCTGGTGGAGGGCGTTCGCGATGGGCAACTGGCGACGGTGGAATGGGACGAGCTGCACCAGAAACCGAGCGCCGCCGGTCAGGAATACTCATTCCGCTACTTTCAGCAGCTGAATGGCAACGTCATGCTGCCCCGCGACTTCACCCCGCAGCGCGTCAAGGTGACGCTGCGCGGCGAAGATGTGGCGGTGGAACAGGCATTCGATTGGAAACTCGCTACCTCAGCTGGAGGCAAATAAACATGTTCAAGAACAAACCCACGCGCGCGGACGTCGGCGCCATCGACACTCTCATCGGCCCGCAAGTGACGTTGCGGGGAGATCTGATATTCAGCGGCGGCCTGTACGTGGAAGGCCACATCCAGGGCAAGGTGCTGGCCGAAGATGGCGAGCGCGCCGTGATCACGCTCGCCGAGCAAGGCAGCATCGAAGGCGAAGTGCGCGCCCCCGTGGTGGTGATCAACGGCCGCCTGGTCGGCGATGTCTACGCCGAAGAGCGGATCGAACTGGCAGCCAAGGCGCGCGTGCAGGGCAACCTGTACTACAAGGTCGTGGAGATGAGTGCCGGCGCCCAACTGACCGGTCGCCTGATTCATGCCGATGCCATGCAGGCGGCCTCCGCCGCCGGGACCCGGACCGAAGCTGAAGAGCTGGTGATGGCCGACGCCCGATATTGAGCGGCGGCGGCGTTCTGTTCAGAGCGCCCTTAGTCAGCCGGGGCTATGCTGCCCGGCTATGGATCAGACCCCTCCTGCGCAAAAGCCCGGCCCGTTGCCGCTTGGGCGCTACGCCGTGGTCGTGCTTGTCCTGGTTTCGCTGTCCTTTGGGGGCTGGGGGCTGTGGCAGATACTCGCTCCCATGCAGGGAGCTCCGCCTTCGGCGGCGCAATCGCGCGATCAGCAAAGCCGCATCGATGAACTGGAGCAGCGCGCCGCGACTTTGGCCCGTTCGGACCAGATCACCCGCGACGCCAACCGCGACCTGCAGGGCACGCTGGCCGAACGCGACGAAGAAATCGCCGGTTTGCGCGCCGACGTGGCGTTCTACGAGCGTTTCGTGGGCGCGACCGCACAACGCCGCGGCTTGGCGGTGCACGAACTGAAAATAGCGCCGCAGACCGATCAGGCGTGGCATTTCACCGTCACGCTTACCCAGAATCTGAACCGTGGCGCGGTCAACGCCGGGCGCCTGCTGGTGTCGGTGGAAGGCACCCGTCATGGCAAGTTGCAGCGCCTGGGTTGGTCCGATCTGCGGCAACAGGCCAGCGAACCTGGCCTGCCGTATTCCTTCAAGTACTTCCAGCAGGTGGAAGGCGATCTTGTATTGCCGCCGGATTTCCAGCCGGTGCGGGTGTCCGTGCGGCTGACGCCACAGAGCGGGTCTGCCGTGGAACAGTCCTTCACGTGGGCCGCGGCCACCGGAAAGGTCAGTGCCGTGGGCGCCGCCAGCTTGAACTAGTCACGCTCAACCCCCATGCTTCGGCCATGAGTACTGTCGTTTCTCTCCCCAGCGCATCCCCCGCGCCCGACTACCAGTCGATCGATCGCCCGCTGAATTTCAGCGTCTCGGCGGCCGCCAAGGTGCGCGAACTGATCCAGGAAGAAGGCAACGAAGCGCTCGCCCTGCGCGTCTACATCCAGGGTGGCGGTTGTTCCGGATTCCAATATGGTTTCGAGTTCGATGAGAACCGCGCCGAGGACGATCTCGCTGTGGACACCAACGGGGTGACGCTGCTGGTGGATCCACTGAGCCTTCAATATCTGATGGGTGCGGAAGTGGATTACGCGGAAAGCCTGCAAGGCGCGCAGTTCGTGATCCGCAACCCCAACGCCAAGACCACCTGCGGCTGCGGCAGCAGTTTCAGTATGTAAGTCGCTACCGCGTGTTCGGTAACTCCCCGTCTGC
The DNA here is from genome assembly GCF_039710385.1 of Pseudoxanthomonas sp. CCNWLY206-1. NCBI lineage: Bacteria > Pseudomonadati > Pseudomonadota > Gammaproteobacteria > Lysobacterales > Lysobacteraceae > Pseudoxanthomonas > Pseudoxanthomonas sp. CCNWLY206-1. The sequence goes on from NZ_JBDKXI010000006.1 coordinate 239,870, forward strand.
GCCTGCGCTTTCCGGTTTTGCTTTCGCGGGCAATACGCTGGACCGTGCCGATGGTTTGCGTGACGATGCCGATGCATTGATTCGTTTGTGGCCGCAAGCACGCGTTCTACTGATCGACGCCGAAGGCAACGCCGGCGTGGATGGCGCGGGCCGGTTGCTGGCACCTACCGGCGCCGAGCTTGGCGGCGGTCCAGGCACCGCGATTTTCCTGGGCCTGAAAGACGGAACCGCGTGGTTCGCCATCAATGCAGCCAACGTGGCGTTCACCGCGCCGGAAAGCATCGATCTGCGCCGCGCCGCCGCGGTGTGGTCCGACTTCGAAGCTGGTGTTTTCGCCATGGCCCGTGCGCTGCTGCATTGGCATTCGCGCACGCGCTATTGCGGTGTCTGCGGCGGCGACATCGGATTCTTTCGTGCGGGCTATCTGGGCCGTTGTGCGCGATGTGGTGCCGAACACTACCCACGCACTGATCCGGCCGTGATCGTGGCGGTGAGCGATGGAGAGCGTTTGCTGCTGGGCCGCCAGGCTTCCTGGCCGGCGCGTCGCTACTCAGTGCTCGCGGGCTTCGTTGAGCCTGGCGAAACCTTGGAACAAACCGTCGCCCGCGAAGTATTCGAGGAAGCCCGCGTCCGCGTCCGTCACAGCCGTTATCTGGCGGCGCAACCGTGGCCCTTTCCCGGTTCGCTGATGCTGGGTTTCACCGCCGAAGCCGAACCCGACGAGCCGCAAGTCGATGGCGAATTGGAAGACGCGCGTTGGTTCACCGTGGAGGAGATCGGCGCGGCGCGTCAACGCCATGGCCAAGACGACGGCGATGGCCTGCTGTTGTCGCCATCGATTTCGATTGCGCGTTCGCTGATCGAATACTGGTATGCCGGAATGATGGCTCGCTCCGGCACATGACTCGCTTCAACACATGATGATCCGCCATCGCCTGGGTAACCCGGCAAGACCCGCCGTTAACGGCCAATCAAGCTAAAATCCAGCGACGGAGGGAAGCCGCATGTCCATCACTTTGGTTGCCGTGGTCGTCGCGTTGGTGCTGGGCCATGTGGCGCCGGCCTTGGCTACGTCCGCGCGGCAGTTTCACTGGTACGGGCACTGGCTGCACTGGTTGAGTGAACATTTCCAGGAAGGCAGCGTTTGGCGGGGTCGCTACGGTATCGCCATCGCCTTGCTGCCCCCGCTGATATTGGTTGGCTTGTTGCAATGGGCGCTGGACGAACCGGTCTTCGGTTTGATCGGCCTGTTGTTCGGGATCGTCGTACTTGTCTATGCCTGGGGACCGCGCGATCTGGATGTGGACGTCGAGGCTGTTATCGATGCCCATGACTCGCAGGCGAGGCGCGAAGCGATTGCGCGCTTGTGGCCGCAGGATGAGTCCATCGCCATGGCCACTGATGGTCCGGCATTGGTCGAGGCGGTGTTCCGCAGTGCGTTGCGGCGCTGGTTCGGCGTGCTTTTCTGGTTCCTGCTGCTCGGTCCGGTAGGCGGATTGCTTTATCGCCTTGTCGCGCTGGCGAGCGAGGGCGAATTCGCCCGCCACCTGCCGCCGGCGACACTGGCCGGTGTTCGAAGCTTCTTGGGTCTGCTTGATTGGCCGGTGGCGCAATTGATGACATTGGCCATGGCGCTGGTCGGCAACTTCGACACGGTGTTCAACGCGTGGCGCGCTGCGGGTGGCAATCAGTGGCAGTGGGAGTCGGATTTCCTGGGCCAGGCGGCGCGCGCCAGCGTAAGAAGCGAACTGGCGGAAGAGGCCGAGGAATACGCTGAAGAAGGCATGGTGCAGGCCATGCGCGAGTTGCCTGAACTGCGGGACGCGATGAGCCTGGTGTGGCGCATTCTGCTGTTGTGGCTGGCGGTGCTGGCGTTGTTCGTGATTGCGGGCTGGGTGAGCTGAGCTTCGCGCAAACGATCACTATCGAATCAACGTAATCGAATCCACGTAGGAGCGCCGTCCCGGCGCGAGCTTTTCCTACACGGCGCGCCAGACAGCGCTGACCGATATTTCTTGAGCCATGTTTCCGGCAGGACGTACCTGCCGGAAACACAGACAACACTTACTGCTGCATCGCAGCCATGCCACCCATGGCGAAAATGAAGATCAGGTAGATCACGGCCAATGAAACACCGGCGATCGCCGACCACATCGCCCATTTCTTGGCTTTGTCGGAAGCTTCCTGCGCACCCTGCACATCACCGGCGGCCAGCTTGCCATTGACCTGGGCAGCGAAGACGATCGATACGATGCCCAAAGGCAGGCAGCAGAACAGCGTGGACAGAATGGCCCAGACCAGGTTGTTGGGGACGTAAGTTTGACTTGTATTCACAGGGAACAGCTCCTAGCGGTTGGTCGGTGCACTTCAGAAAAACCTGATTGAATCAGGCGGTAAAACTAAGGCGCGGCATCCATCAGCCGGGAGCCAATAACGAGAAAGGAAACCAAGGCAGATTGCGCGCGATCCAATACCCGGGCAGCACGACCAGCCAGAGTTTCGGCTCCACCAGCAGCGCCATCAAAGGCGACAGGACGCGGGGCTTCCAACCGTAGGAACCGGCGATCATCAGCGGAACGATGGGCAGCAGCAGGATCGCCAGCGGGTTCATCGACAATGCGCCGAGGACATCGCCATGCACCAGCGCGTGCAGCGCCCGGGTCACGCCGCAGCCGATGCAGTAGTAGCCGGTGAGGGCGCGGAACATGCAGGCCGGAAACGGATTGCCGGGGGCATTGGGATCGAAATTCAAAAGCAGCCAAACCCCTACGGGAACTGCGACAGCAGCTCCCGCGAGCAAGGCATATATTGAATATCGTGCGGCCGACACGTCAGCTCGCTTGTTCCATCTGCTGACGGAATTCTTCCATGTATTCCAGGTAAGCCTCCGGTCCCACAGCGACGAACCAGATGATCGTTGCCACGATCGCAAAAATAATGATGCCGGTGGTGACCCAGTTCCAGATCTTCGCGTTTCTCGAAGCTTGCTGTGCGCCGGCGATATCGCCGCGGTTGAGCTTGCCGTTGACCTGCGAAGAGAAAACGATGGCGACCACGCCGGTGATGATGGCGGGGAAGCTGACGCAGCTCAGGCAGCAAATGATCACGGAGCCGATCGTGGACAGGATCGACCACACCATATAGGTCGGGATATTCCCGGGCGCATCGTTGGGCAGCGGAGGGGTGGCGCTCATCGGAATCTCCTAGGAGGTTGTTGTAGCAAATGTGCCGCCATCATGAGCGGCCTAAGTCTAGCTGCTCAGTCCGCCCAGCATCGCCAGGCCGCCGAAGAAGACAAACCAGACAATCATCAATATCGGAAGGGAGATAGCCGACCAGATCGCCCATTGCCCGGCTTTGCGGGACGCGTCGCGCGCGCCGTCGATATCGCCCGCCGCGCGTTTGCCATCCACCTGGGAGGCATAGACGATCGAAACAATGCCAAACGGAAGGCAACAGAAAAGCGTGGCAAGAATGGCCCATACCAGATTGTTGGGCACATATTCGCTGGAGCCTTGCGGCAGCGGCGGCATTGAACTCATTCCGGATTTCCCCAAGCGGACGTGAGGCGGAGCCGCCACAAGCGAGCTGCGGCCATCTGACGAATCCCCCGGCGCTTAGCGTAACCGAGCCGCCGAGCTTACGGAAGTCAGAACCTGCCCGTAGAGCGGAGCTGCGCCCCGCGATAGTGCCGAGTTAGCGGCAACAATGCCGTCGCAACGGCAGGCGATAGCGAATAGCCTTCCCAAGGTGCTTTTATGGGGTCTCAGGCGTCGTTGCCGCGCAGCTCGCGTACCTGGGTTTCCAGCATGTCCGCATCCGCGTGGGCACCATCCACGGGCGGTCCCGCCACTACTTCCACATGCGCGCGGAAGCGGCGGGGAACACGCATGCGTCCCATCCGGGTATCGCGGCGGCTCCACATGCTGCTCCACATGCCCTTGAGCGCCATGGGCACGACGGGTACCGGGCGCTTCTCGAGAATGCGTTCCACACCGGACTTGAACGCCGCTATCTCGCCATCCTTGGTCAATGCGCCTTCCGGAAAGATGCCGACGATGCCGCCATCGGCGAGCGCGGCATCGATCTCGTCGAACGCGCGCTGCATCAGTTCCGGGTTTTCCTTTGCGCCGGCAATGGGAATCGCCTTGGCGGTTCGGAATATCCAACTCATCACCGGGATGTTGAATATCTTGTAATACATCACGAAGCGTACCGGTCGCGGCACGCTGGCCGACAGGATCAATGCGTCCATATAGCTGACGTGATTGCAGACCAGCAGCGCGGGACCTTCATCGGGGACATGTTGCTCGATACCGCGGATGCGCAGCCGGTACAGACCGCGCACCAGCACCCAACTGAGAAAGCGCATCAGGAATTCGGGGACGATGGTGAAGATATAGATCGCCACCACCGCATTGGCGATCGCCAGCCCCAGGAACACCTGCGGGATGGTCCAATCCAGCACGCGCTGCACGAACAAGCCGATACCGGCCGCCGCCACGATAAACAGCGCATTCTGGATGTTCATGCCGGCGATCACGCGCGACATTTCCTCGCGCGGCGTGCGGCTCTGGATCAGCGCGAACAACGGCACCACGAAGAAGCCGGCGAACAAGCCGATACCCAACAGGTCGATGATGATGCGCGTGCTGCCCGGTGCGGACAGGAAGCTGCCGACGGTCAGGCCGCGCATCGGCGGCAGACCGCTGCGGGCGAAATACAGATCCAGCAGGAATGCGCTCATGCCGAAAGCGCCGAACGGAACCAGGCCAATTTCCACCGTGCGCGCGGAGAACTTCTCGCACAGCAGCGAGCCCACGCCGGTACCGATCGAGAACAGCGCAAGACCGAAGATGTAGATGGTCGTGTCCTGCGGCAGTGCGCCCAGATGCAACTCGGCATACGCGGGCAGCTGCGACGTCAGCATGGTGCCGAAGAACCAGAACCATGAAACGCCCAACACCGCATTGCGGACGGCCAGCTGCTTGCGGGTGAGCCGCCAGATGGCGATGGATTCCGGAATTGGATTCCAGTTGATCTTCAGCTCCGGCGCACCCGCATCCACGCGCGGAATCAGCCGCGACAACAGATTGCCGGCGATGGCGAGGACAATGATCGCGGTGGCCGCTACGACCGGTCCCTGCGTGCCGGCCAGCGTGAAAATCAGCCCGCCGAAGATCATGCCGACCAGGATGGAAATCGAGGTGCCCATCTCGACCAGGCCATTGCCGCCCGTCAGTTCTTCAGGCTTCAGCACGGAGGGCAGGATCGAATACTTCACCGGACCGAACAATGTCGATTGCACGCCGGTGCAGAACAACGCCACCAGCAGCACCGTCATGTTCTGCATCAGGAAACCGGCCGCTGCCAGCGACATGATGGCGATCTCCATCGCCGTGGTGATGCGGATCAGGCGGGATTTCTCGAGCTTCTCGGCGAACTGTCCGGCAATGGACGAGAACAGGAAGTAGGGCAGGATGAAAATGGCCGGCGCCAGCATCGAGTAGAGCGCTTTGTCTTCCGCGCTGACGGCCATGTAGCCCAGCAAGCCGATAATGGCCTGTCGATAGACGTTGTCGTTGAAGGCGCCCAGCGCCTGGACAATGAAGTACGGCAGAAACCGCCGTTGTTTGAGCAAGGCAAACTGGCTATGGCTCGACATGCGCCCTCCGTGAATAGGCGGAGACTAGCAGACGTTCGTTGACAGTGGTTTGCGGTCGTCCGACAACAACCTGTAGGAGCGGCGTCCCGACGGTAGGAGCGGCGTCTCGCCGCGAGCTCTTTCCATCAGATCAACATGTACCCGTAGGAGCGGCGTCCCGCCGCGAGCTCTTTCCGTCAGATCAACATGCACCTGTAGGAGCGGCGTCTCGCCGCGAGCTCTTTCCGTCAGATCACGATAGAAGCGAAGAGCTCGCGGCGGGACGCCGCTCCTACAAGAGAAGACCCAATCAGCCGCGTTCGCGCTCGATCGCCCGCCAGCCGATGTCGTGGCGGTGAAACTCGCCGCGCCAGGAAATACCCGCCACCACCGAATACGCACGCTTCTGCGCGTCGGCTACGCTGTCGCCCAGGGCGCAGGCGCACAGCACGCGGCCGCCTGCGGTGATGACGTGCTCACCTTCCACCTGCGTACCGGCGTGGAAGACCTTGGTGTTCTCCGGCTCCGGTACATCCCAGGTATTGATGATGTCGCCGACACGCGGCGTGTCGGGATAGTGCTCGGCGGCCATCACAACACCCACCGCAGGACGTGGATCCCACTGCGCCTGCACCTCGTGCAAGCGTCCATCGATCCCGGCGTCCACCAGGTCCAGCAGATCGCTCTGCAGGCGCAGCATCACCGGCTGGGTTTCCGGGTCGCCAAAGCGGACGTTGAACTCGATGACCTTGGGCGCGCCGGAAGCATCGATCATCAAACCGGCATACAAAAATCCGGTGAAAGGCACGCCATCGGAGATCATGCCCTGAATGGTGGGTTCCACCACTTCACGCATCACCCGCGCATGCACTTCCGGCGTGACCACCGGCGCGGGCGAATACGCACCCATGCCACCGGTATTCGGACCGGTGTCGCCATCGCCGACACGCTTGTGATCTTGCGACGTCGCCATCGGTAGCGCGGTCCTGCCATCCACCATGCTGATGAAACTGGCTTCCTCTCCTTCCAGGAATTCCTCCACGACCACGCGCGCACCGGCGTCACCGAAGGCATTGCCAGACAGCATGTCGCGTACCGCGGCTTCGGCTTCTTCCAGGGTCATCGCCACGATGACGCCCTTGCCGGCAGCCAGTCCGTCGGCCTTGATCACGATAGGAGCGCCATGGGCGCGCACGTAGGCAAGCGCCGGTTCGACGTCGGTGAATACCGAATAGAACGCGGTGGGAATACCGTGGCGTGCCAGAAAATCCTTGGCGAAGGCTTTGCTGCCTTCCAGTTGCGCCGCCGCCGCAGTGGGGCCGAAGATGCGCAGACCGGCTTCGCGGAAGCGATCGACCACACCGGCTACCAGCGGAACTTCCGGCCCTACCACCGTCACCGCAACATCTTCTTTCTTCACCAGCGCCAGCAAGCCCGGGATATCCGTCACTTTGACGTCGACATTGCGGCACTTGTCCTCAGTGGCGGTGCCGGCATTGCCGGGTGCCACCAGCACTTCGGCCACGCGTGCCGACTGCGCCAGTTTCCAGGCCAGTGCGTGCTCGCGTCCGCCAGAACCGATAATGAGGACTTTCATGCCTGCTCCTGGCGTAAAGCGCTTGATCTTGGGCAGAGAATTCTACGTGAGGCGTCGGCGGGGCGCGACCCGGCCGTCGCACAGCTCCCCGGAAACTGATACATCGACGCTTCTCGTAGCGCGGAGCTGCGCCACACGGTAGCACCGAGTTAGTAACAAAGAGGCCGTCGCAACGGCAAGTGATAGCGAATCGCCGCTTATGGTGCGTCTCGTAGAGCGGAGCTTGTTACATCCCCTTGGGACTCCGCTGCTTTTCGCGCACCGGCTTCGGACCGATCAGCCGAGCAAGCTCGGCTCTACGTCAGGTGCCGGTGATTTTGCTCTCGTAGAGCGGAGCTTGCTCCGCTGCTTTTCGCGTACGGGCTTCGGACCGATCAGCCGAGCAAGCTCGGCTCTACGTCAGATGCCGATGATGTTGCTCTCGTAGAGCGGAGCTTGCTCCGCTGCTTTTCGCGCACCGGCGCCGGACCGATCAGCCGAGCAAGCTCGGCTCTACGTCAGATGCCGATGATGTCGCTCTCGTAGAGCGGAGCTTGCTCTGCTGCTTTTCGCGTACGGGCTTCGGAACGATCAGCCGAGCAGGCTCGGCTCTACAGCAGCTTGGACGAATCCATCCGGGCGTTCGTAGCGCGAGTTTGCTCGGCTGTTTTGTGCATATGCCCGCGAAGAACAGCGGAGCATGCTCCGCTCTACCGAGAGCGAAATCGCTGCCGTGTGAGCTCGCTGGCGGATTCTATGGGGCGACGAACGCCGGATGATAAGCAACATGCCCCTGCACCGAATGCTCGCCGAAAGGCAGCGCCATGAAGTACTCCGCCGGCGCGTCCGGATACATCAGCTCCGGCATGTGCCGGAAACCAAAACGCGCGTAGTAGTCCGGCTCACCCAACACCATGCAGCCACGTGCGCGCAGTCGTTCCAGTTCCGCTATTCCGGCGAGAACCAGTGCGCTGCCGATTCCGAGTCTCTGATCGCCCGGCGCGACCGCTAGCGGCCCCAGCCCGTACCAACCGTTCGCTCTATCTCCGATGATCACCGGAGAAAAAGCGATATGGCCGGCAATGCGGCCATCGATATCGGCGACCAGCGATAGCGTCAGTGCCCCTTCTTTGCGAAGCGCTTCGACAATGCTGCGCTCAACCTGCCCGCCGCCTGGCGCCTGCGCGAACGCCGCACCCAGGATTTCGTCGATCGCGGCATGATCTGCCTGGGTTTCTGTGCGGATCCACATAGGCGTTTTTCGAATTAACTTCGAAGTGGCTACGAAGTCTGCCGCAAGATGCGTTACGGCCGCTTCACGTCAGTGGCGGAAATGGCGTACGCCGGTGAACACCATCGCCAGGCCGTGTTCGTCCGCGGCGGCGATGACTTCGTTGTCGCGCATCGAACCACCCGGCTGGATGACCGCTTTGATACCGGCGGCCGCAGCAGCATCGATACCATCGCGGAACGGGAAGAAGGCGTCCGATGCCATCACCGAACCAGGTACCGACAACTTGGCTTCTTCCGCTTTCAGTGCGGCGATCTTGGCGCTGACCACGCGGCTCATCTGGCCGGCACCGATACCAATGCTTCGCTGGTCCTTGGCATAGACGATCGCGTTGGATTTGACGAACTTGGCGATGCGCCAGGCGAACAACAAATCCGACAGTTCGGCGGGCGTCGGCGCGCGCTTCGTCACGACCTTCAGTTCTTCGCTGGTCACTTCGCGGTTATCCGCGGTCTGCATCAGCAGGCCCGAGCCCACGCGCTTGACGTCGGTATTGTTGCGGCCTTCGCCATGGGGAATGCGGATCACGCGGACGTTGGGCTTCTTCGCCGCGGCGGAAAGCGCGCCTTCTTCGTAATCCGGTGCGATCAGCACTTCCACGAACTGCCGTTCCAGGATCACTTTCGCCGTTGCCGCGTCCAACTTGCGGTTGAAGGCGATGATGCCGCCGAAAGCGGACGTCGGATCGGTGGCGTAGGCCAGTTCATAGGCATCGCCGCAAGCAGCTCCTTGAGCCACGCCGCAGGGATTGGCATGTTTGACGATCACGCAGGCGGGATGTTCGAACTGACGCACGCATTCCCATGCGGCGTCGGCGTCGGCCAGATTGTTGTAGCTCAGTTCCTTGCCTTGCAGCGACTGGAACGTCGCCAACGTGCCAGGCACCGGATACAGGTCGCGGTAGAACGCAGCCTGTTGATGCGGATTCTCGCCGTAGCGCAGGTCCATGACCTTGATGAAGTTGCCGTTCTGCTGGGCGGGGAACACGCTGCGTGTAGCGACGGCTCCAGAAGTGTCGGTAACCGCGGAAAGATAGTTGCTGATCGCGGCGTCGTACTGAGCGACACGGTTGAACGCGGCCACCGACAAGTGAAAACGCGTCGAGGCCGACAGTGCACCGTCGTTGGCCTTCAACTCCTCCATGATGCCGGCATATTGCGCGGGGTCGGTAGCGACAGCCACGCGCGCGAAATTCTTGGCGGCTGCGCGCAGCATGGCGGGACCTCCGATGTCGATATTCTCCACTGCCTCATCCAGCGTGCAGTCGCCGCGAGCGGTGACGCTTTCGAACGGATAGAGGTTCAGCACCAGCAGGTCGATGGGAGCGATGCCGTATTGCGTCATCACGACGTCGTCTATGCCGCTGCGGCCCAGCAGCCCGCCATGGACATTCGGATGCAATGTCTTGACCCGGCCGTCCATTATTTCCGGGAAGCCAGTGATCTCCGAGACGTCCTGAACCTTCAGCCCGGCATCGCGCAAGGTTTTTGCCGTGCCGCCCGTGGACAACAGCTCGACGCCGTGCGCGGAAAGCGCATTGGCCAGATCGATCAGGCCGGTTTTATCGGAAACGGACAGCAGCGCCCGGCGCACGGGCTGGAGATTGACGGTCATGGTTAGGCGAAGCGGAGGGGAAGCGCCAATTATAGCCAGGGCGCCTATCCAAGCGTCGCTCCTATAGGAAGGGTTCCATGCCTACACCAAGCCGTAATCCTTCAACTTCTTGCGTAGCGTGGCGCGGTGGATGCCCAGCATGGCGGCAGCCCGGCTTTGGTTGCCTTCACAATGGTTCAGCACTTCTACGAACAGCGGAATCTCCATTTCGCGCAATACGATTTCATAGACGTCATCGGCCTCGCTGCCGTCCAGATCGCGAAGATAACGGCGCACGGACTGCGCGACGTGTTCGCGTAAGGGCGGCTTGGGAGTGCCACGGGTGTCTTGACGAGTGGAGGCGGCGTTCACACGAAATCCCCTGATACAACGGAACGAGGCACCCGCCTTCTACTTGTGCGTTTTTGGCGGGGGGACGAGTCTAGCGCCTGACACGCGTCGCTGCATCCGCTTTTTGTCGGATTTGCTTCAACTAACGAAAGTCAAACGAAAAGGCGACGACATTGGCGCTGGGTTCTCGTATCCGTACCGCGATCTGCGCGCTCTGGCCGGGCGCGATTTCGCTCTGGTCCTGACCCGCGTCCAGGTACTCCGATGGCATCAATGCGCGTGCGCCCAGCGTACGGCCGTCGGCATCTTTAAGCGTCAGTAGAACGATGGGCCAAGCCTGCGCCCAGTGCGCATCGTTACGGAACGTCGCCTGCGCCTGCAATGTCCCGGGACTGCCGGCCACCGGCCGCACATCGCGGCTTAGCATCGTGAAGGCTTCGGGCTGACGCCACACCGGTATCGAACAGCGGAAGACACTGCAGAGATGCGCAACCCAGGGACGCCAGCTGGCGTCGGCGGCCAGGCGCGCGCGATCTGCCAGTAACGTCTGTACCGCCAGCAGCAGCGAAAGTGCGATCAGAGCAACCCACTGCCATTTTGGAACGCCTGACCGCACTCCGGTGGTGCGCGTGGCGCGCGTGAAGTTGGGTATTGCTTTCGCATTCGTCAGGGACGGCGCCGGATTCTCGCGAGGAACTGCGACGGCGCTCGCTTCCGCTACGGTGACGATCGCGACGTGATCAGTGTCGTCGCCCGTTTCAACTTCCCGTCGTGGCGAGTCCGCCGCTGTTTTTTCCTCGCTGTTCGCGTTGTCCCTAGTGACACTCGCATCCAGTGTCTCGGTCTCCGGATTGTGCATTGCAGCGTCGGCTTCAGCCGGATCTGCATTCACGTCCGCCGTGGTCTGCAAGGTCGAAGACCCTGTCGGCATTTCTTCGCCGGTTTCGACCCCTGCGGCTTCCACGGCTGCGGAAGAACCATCGTCCACCTGCTTGCCACATCGTGGGCAGACCGTCGGCACGACGCGTTTCTGCGGATGCAGAGCAATCAGGAAGTGGCAATGCGGGCATGCGGCGAACATGGTCGTATTCAATCACGCCTGCCCGTGCGGCGGTAAGCCGGCGACGGATGCTGGGCGCACCGGAGGCAAGTCAGCGGCGCACGCCGTCGATACGCATCCAATCGCCTTCCTGCGTAGCGACCAGATGATCGAACCATGGCGCATAGCGCGTCAGCAGTTCATCTTCCTGTCCATGCAGGATGCCGGAAAGTGCGATGCGACCGCCGCTGGCGACCCGCGAAGCCAATGTGTCGGCCAATGCATCCAGTGCCGATGCCAGGATATTGGCGAGCACTATCGGGTAAGTGGCCGCGGGTTCGTCTTCTGGCAGGTACACCGACAAACGATCCGCGATGCCGTTGCGCTCGGCATTGTCGGCCGTCGCCAATAACGCTTGCGGATCGTTGTCGACACCTACTGCCTTGGCGGCGCCCAATTTCAGCGCCGCCAGCGCCAGGATGCCGGAGCCGCATCCGAAGTCGAGCACCGCCTGGTCCTGTAGTTCGCCCTGTGTGGCCAGCTGGTCCAGCCATTGCAGGCACAACGCGGTCGTCGGATGGGTGCCGGAGCCGAATGCCAGTCCCGGATCCAGCCTGACCACGGCTGCGTCGGGAGCGTCGGCGCCTTCGGGCAGTGCATGATTCCAAGGCACGATAAAGGTGCGTGTGCCGAAGCGCATCGGTTTGAACTGGTCCAACCAGGCGCGTTCCCAGTCCTGGTCTTCGACGGTGCGGAAGCTGGCCTGCGTCCAGTCCAGGCCTGGATCGAACGATTCCAGCGCGGCCAACAGCAGTAGCGCGTCGGTGTCCGCGGGAAACAGCGCCGTCAGCACCAAGGCATTCCACAGCGGCGTCTGGCCGACGCCAGGCTCGAGAATGGCGTGCTCGTTGCTGGTATCCGCATCGGCATCCAACAAGGTGACCGATAGTGCGCCGACATCTTCCAGCGCGGTTTCGTAGCGTGGCTGATCGGATTCACGGCATCGCAGGGAAAGTTCTAGGTAGGGCATGACGCCGTTCGGAGGAGAGGGCTTTGGGATGGACGTGTGTGACGTTTGGCAGCGAATTCGTCGGCCGGCTCGCAAGCCGGTACTCCGGGTCGTGGCCAGCCAAGCATGGAACGATACCTGACGGGAGCCGGCCCCCGATAGCGCTTTCCTGCGCGCGTCCCTGCCGCAGCGCGTCGATACGGTCGGGCGGCGACGCCGGGTATCTGGTTTAGACTACGCTCTCCCTGTAATCGAATGCGGCGGCGCTATCTGGTCGGATTCCGGGTCGTGGCGGGTTTGCCGTTCCACGATCGCTCAGGACCCGAAGAACACTTCCGGTGCATTGATGAAGGATATGGCGGTCAGGAAAACGGTTGCTATGCCAAACAAGCCGCTACTGCTTACGCTTGCCGGACTGGCGGTGGCCGTGGCATCCGTGGCGTGGTACGGCCGTGGCGAAACCGTGCCTCCTGCTGCCATGACCGACGCGGTGGTCGACGCGCAGAGCCGGAAGGCGGCGAACCAAAACGTCAGTTCTTACCGATCCCGTACAGCAGTCCGTTCAACCATGAACGCCGAATCCCGGCGCGCCTTCCCCGCGCGCGCGGAATTCGAAGCGGCAGATGATCTTTACGCTTACGCGCGCGGCCTGACGGCCAGGGAGCGCGCTGGCGACCCGGAAGCGTTATGGCTGGTGAGCCGCGTCTATGAATACTGTATGGGCTACGCGATGAATCCTGCGGGCTATGCTGGCGATACGGACGCCATGGCGGAACTGAGGCTTCCCAATACGGCTGCGCTGGTAGCCGCGCGCGAGCGCGTGAGCCAGCGCTGCGCCCGGTTCGTACCCAGCGACAATCTGTCGCCAACGTTCATCGTCGCCAAGCGGAAAGAAGCCGCGCAGGCCGGCAGTGTGGTGGCCGAAGCCTCGCTGCTCGCCATGGGCGCGCCGCTTTTCGATAGCGACGACTACAAAAAAGATCTCGTGAGGCGCGTGCGGATTTCGCGCGATCCCGAGGCCTACGTTGCCGTCTCGCCCGCCATGGGCACCGCCGCCAGCGAAGACGTGGATACGTTTGGCGAAGTGTCCGGTACCACGCTTACCGAACTGGCATGGGTGGTAGCCGCGTGCGAACTGGGCCAGGAATGCGGACCCGATAGCACACTGATGACAACGTACTGCGCCAATGGCGGAATATGTTCGCGCGATAATTCGCAGGACTTCAGCGCCTTCGTCCTTGACGCGGGAGTGCCCCGGCAAGGGGCTGACAAACTGGAGGAAATGGTGGACGCTCTTTTGTATAACCCAGGAGTCGCAAAATGAACCGTACGCGCTTTGTACAACGGGCGAAGCTCTGGTTCTGGATTCTGCTTTTCGTCAGCTACACGGTAGTGGCTGCCAGTGCCGTCATCGACACCTTGAGTCCGAAGTACCGGAACCTGACTCACGTATCGGTGACCACGGTGCAATCGCCCGAAGAAGTCAGGACGCTGGGCGCAGCTCAGGCGGCCGCGGTTTACCGCGCCTCCAGCGGCACGCCTTTCTCTGCGTTACCGCCCGGCAGCACTTTCAAGATCGTCTGGCCTGACGGCTCCAGCGAAACCATCATGATCGTCGATCCGAAATCCGCGGCGGGCACATCGCCTGTGCAAGGCACGCAGCAGGCTGCAGCGGGAGACAGATAGGAGCGGCCTCTGGAGCGCTATTACCGTAGGAGCGGCGTCCCGCCGCAGCGCGTCCAGATGGCGAACAGCAGGCTTCAGTGCTTTTCGCTTCTATCGCATCTGACCGAAAGAGCTCGCGGCGGGACGCCGCTCCTACAAAGGCGGGAACGGCCGCGGCGGTCTTTGGCTCTTGTAGGAGCGGCGTCCCGCCGCGAGCTCTTGCTTTAATCGCAATCTGACAGAAAGGGCTCGTGCCGCGCCCCGATAGTCATTCGTGCGCTCGTTCAAGAACGCGCCGCAGCGCGTCGACATGGTGAACAGCCGAGCTTCGTCGCCCTTTTGCCTTTATTGCGACCTGACGGGAAAAGCTCGCGCCGGGACGGCGCTCCTACAGAAGCAAAGCCGCTCCTACAGAAGGCAAGAGCCACGCAGGAGCATCAGACCAGCGCAATCGATTTGTTCTTGCGCTCGGCCAATCGCTTTTCCAAGTAATGGATGTTCTGGCTGCCGGCCTGAAAACCGCGGTCCCGCATGATGCGCTGCTGCAGCGGAATATTGGTCTTGATGCCGTCGACCACCATTTCGCTCAGCGCCACCCGCATGCGGGCAATGGCGGTGTCGCGGTCCGGCCCGTGCACGATCAGCTTGCCGATCATCGAGTCGTAATTCGGCGGCACCCGATAGCCTTCATAGATATGCGTGTCCACGCGCACGCCCGGACCGCCCGGCGCATGGAAGTGCTGGATCAGGCCGGGACTGGGCGCGAACGTCTCCGCGTCTTCAGCGTTGATGCGGCATTCGATGGCGTGGCCGTTGAGGACGATGTCTTCCTGCTTGATGCTCAGCTTTTGCCCGGCGGCGATGCGCAGTTGTTCGACGACCAGGTCGATGCCGGTAACCATTTCGGTAACGGGATGCTCGACCTGGATGCGGGTGTTCATTTCGATGAAGTAGAAGTGGCCGTTCTCATACAGGAATTCGAACGTGCCGGCTCCGCGATAACCGATACGGATGCAGGCTTCGACGCAGACCTTGCCGATCTCGGCGCGCTGCTTTTCGCTGATGCCGGGCGCGGGTGCCTCTTCCACGACTTTCTGATGGCGGCGCTGCATCGAACAATCGCGCTCGCCCAGATGGATGGCATGGCCCTGTCCATCGGCTAGTACCTGGATCTCCACGTGGCGTGGGTTTTCCAGGAATTTTTCCATGTAGACCTGATCGTTGCTGAAGGCGGCTTTGGCTTCCGACTTGGTGGTGGAGATGGCATTGCTGAGTGCCGCTTCCGCATGCACCACGCGCATGCCGCGTCCGCCGCCGCCACCCGCGGCCTTGATGATCACCGGGTAGCCGATCTCGCGGGCGATCTTGGTATTGGCGACGATGTCGTCACCCAGCGGACCACCGGAACCAGGCACGCACGGCACGCCCGCGGCCTTCATCGCGCGGATCGCTTCCACCTTGTCGCCCATCAGGCGGATGGTGTCGGCCTTGGGGCCGATGAAGACGAAGCCGGATTGCTCCACGCGTTCGGCGAAGTCGGCGTTCTCGCTCAGGAAGCCGTAGCCGGGATGGATGGCCTGCGCATCGGTCACTTCCGCCGCGGCGATAATCGCGGGAATGTTGAGATAGCTGTCCGCCGATGCCGCCGGCCCGATGCAGACCGATTCGTCGGCCATCGCCACGTGCTTCAGATTGCGATCGACGGTGGAGTGCACGGCCACGGTGCGGATGCCGAGCGTATGACAGGCGCGCAGGATGCGCAGCGCAATTTCGCCTCGGTTTGCGATAACGACTTTATCGAGCATGGAAGTTCTCAAAGACGGGAACGGGGAACAGGGAACGAGGAATGTCGGTAATGGGAGGTTTCATTCCCTGTTCCGATTCCCCGTTCCCGCTTCATCCAATAACGAACAACGGCTGGTCGAACTCGATCGGCTGGCCGCTTTCGGTAAGGATCGCCACCACCGTGCCGGATACATCGGCTTCGATCGGGTTGAACATCTTCATCGCTTCGATGATCGCCAAGGTTTCGCCGGTCTTGACGGCCTGGCCGATGGCGACGAACGGCGGTTTGTCCGGTGCTGGCGAAAGATAGAACGTGCCTACCATCGGTGCGCGCACCACGTGTCCTTCTGGCAGATTACTGGCCGGCTTGGCGCTGCCGCCGGTGGAGGCTTCGGTTGGTGATGTCATCGGCATCGGTGGCTGTGGGCGAGCCTCTGCCTGGATCATCATCGGTGCGGGAGCCGGCGCGGCGTAATGACCCTTGGGCACCCTGGCCAGGCGCACCGACTCTTCGCCTTCCTTGATCTCGATTTCGGCGAGATTCGATTCTTCCAGCAGGTCGATGAGCTTCTTGATTTTGCGAAGATCCATAGGGGCCTCTTAGGTGTGTGGTGAATGCCGTTCAGTAGTGGAGCAATTGATCGGCAAATATCTCGGTAAAGATGTCAGCGGGTGTGGTGATGTTCGCGCCGGCGATGACGGCACGGGGTGATGGTGTGGGTGGCAAGTGCCGGAATCGGGTCCCATGCCAGGGCCGGCCACGCGCTCTGGCAATGGCTCATGCGTGCTCGCCCAGCCGTTTCACGGCGGCATCCAGCGCGAATCGGTAGCTGTCGGCACCAAAGCCGCAAACCACGCCGATCGCCAGATCGCTGAAATAGCTGTGGTGGCGAAAGGGCTCACGGGCATGCGGATTGGACAGATGGACTTCGATAAAGGGCAGCGCCACGGCCGCCAGCGCATCGCGCAGAGCGACCGAGGTATGGGTGAAGGCGGCCGGGTTGATCAGGATGAACGCGGTGCCATCGCCTGCCGCGGCTTGTACCCGGTCCACCAGTGCATGCTCGGCATTGGACTGGAAGGAGGTCAGCTCGTGCCCTGCGGCGGCGGCCTGCGCCGCCAGCTGGGCGTTGATGTCAGGCAGGGTCGCATGGCCATATATCCCCGGCTCGCGGCTGCCGAGCAGGTTGAGATTGGGACCATGTAGGACCAGCAGCTTTGCCATCGAGTGCTCCAGTGGAGGGCGGCAGTCTGCGGGAACCCGGCAATGCTGTCCAGATCGCCGAAGTTCGCCGCGCTTTAAGCGTCTGTTTGAAATGAGAGGGTTGGTTCCAGCGAAAGCCGCGCCGCGAAAGGCGGGGCAGACCGAGGAAGGTTGGGACTTAAACGGGTTGGCGACAGGTTGGCGCGACCCTCTCTCCTGGGCCAATTTTCGTTCCGCCACCATGAGGTGCAGTGTCCAGCCGTTGGGCCGCCGTGGCCACGCCGGTGGCCGTCCCACCCTCGTTCTTACGTATGGAAGTGATCAAGGGGCGCCACAAGCCTCTGTTCTGCGGTTACATTCTTGCCACGAATTAGGGCTCGGGGGAGTCAGGGATGAAGGTTTGGAAAGTATGCATCGCCGTTGCGGCGATGCTGGTGGCTGCGCCTGTGGCCGCCGTGGATCTGGCGAAGTTCCTGAAACAGGACGGCCTGGAGAAGATAAAGATATCGCCCACCGGCGAGTACTACGCAATGACGGTGCCGTTGGAAGATCGTACCGCTCTGGTGGTCATCCGGCGCTCGGACAAGCAGATCACCGCCAATGTGGGTGGCGAAAAACATTCGGTGGTGCACGACTTCTGGTGGGCCAACAACGAGCGCATCGTGGTCAGCATGGCCGAGAAGTACGGCTCTGAGGACCAGCCTTACGCCACAGGCGAGCTCTATGCGATCAATGCCGACGGCAGTCAATCGAAGCTGCTGGTCAGCCCGTACGGAACGGATTACTCCCCCAACACGGTACGGTTCGGGGGGCCTGAACCGCGCGCCGCTTTCCTGATCGACGACCTGCCCAATGATGAGCGCCATGTGCTGATCAGCATGAGGACGTTCAGCGCCAATCCCATGACCAACGTGGAGCGGCTGAACATCTATAATGGCAAGCTTTGGCGAGTCGCCAGCGCCCCGATCCGGCGCGCCAGTTTCGCCACCGATGCGCAAGGGTTGGTGCGATTCGCACGCGGTGCGGGAAACGACAACATCAGCAAGCTGTACTACCGCGACAGCAATGACGTCGAGTGGAAGCTGATGAACGACGAAGCGAAGACCCATCGCGTCGAAAAGCCGCTGGGTTTCTCGGCCGATGGCCGCACCGCCTACCTTCAGGTGGAGCACCCGCAAGGGCCTGACGCCATCGTGGCGGTGAATCTGGACAGTGGCGACCGTCGCGAATTGCTGCGCGATGCGACGGTTGATCCGTACGAGATCCTGCACCAGCACAACGCGGCGGAGCCGGTCGGCGCGCTTTTCACTTCCGACCGCGCTCGTAGCCGCTTCTTCGATGAAGCTTCACCCACGGCGCGCATGTACCGCTCGCTGGAGAAAGCGTTTCCCGATAGTGCGCTCTTCATTACTTCGGCGACCAGCGATGGCCGCTTGTTGCTGCTGAACGTATGGAGCGATCGTAACGTGGGCGACTTTTTCCTGTACGACACGGTGAAGAAGCGCGCCGACCGGGTATTCAGCCGCCGCGAATGGCTCGATCCGGCCTTGATGGCGCCAACACGCGCGGTGACGTTGAAGGCGCGCGATGGCTTGGAATTGCATGGCTTTCTCACCGCGCCGCTGAATGCCGCGACCGAACCGCTGCCACTCGTGGTGATGCCGCACGGCGGGCCGTTCGGCATCTTCGACGAGTGGAGCTTCGACATCGAAACGCAGATGCTGGCGCAATCGGGCTATGCCGTCCTGCGCATCAACTTCCGCGGTTCCGGCAACTATGGTCGCGCTTTTCACCAGGCGGGCGCGCGCCAGTGGGGCGGCACCATGCAGCACGATCTGACCGATGCTACTCGTTGGGCGATCGAGCAGAAGATCGCGGATCCGCAGCGTATCTGTATCTACGGTGCGAGCTACGGTGCTTACGCCGCGATGATGGGTGCGGCGATGGAGCCCGAGTTGTACCGCTGCGCCGCAGGGTACGTGGGCGTCTACGATCTGCCCGCGATGCACAAGGACGATGCCGGGGTTACGCGGTGGCTGGAAACCTGGGCCAACGATTGGGTAGGCGAGCGAAGCACCTTGGCAGCGCGTTCGCCCACCACCTTGGCCGGCAACATCAAGGTGCCGGTGTTCATGGCAGCGGGCGGCAAGGACGATCGCGCGCCAATAAGCCACAGCAAGAAAATGGAAAAGGCGTTGAAGGCTGCCGGGACGCCGGTGGAGACGTTGTATTTCCCCACCGAAGGGCATGGCTTCTACACCGAGCCGCACCGGCGCGAGTACTACACCCGTCTGCTGGCCTTCTTGGCGCGTCACCTGGGCGGAGCCACGGCGGAGTAGCCGAGGCGTCCGCGGCGAGTGTGCGGATATGCAACGTAGTCCGCATTGTCTGGACGTTGGCGGCTGCTAACGTGCCGCGAACGGGGAGAGGCCGATGAAACCATGGCTGAGGCGGACGCTGGGGCTACTTCCCATCGTGGGCGGTGGAGCTGGGCTGGCGGTACTGACGACGGTAATTGCCGGGCAGCAGAGCTTGAATGCATTGGGCGCCATCATCCTGGTGATGTTCGCGCTGCTTTACCTGGTTGGCATCGTGGCCGGCTTGTGGATGCTGGAAGGCCATCGCCACGCCGTGGCATTGAATCTGGTGTTCTGGGCGCTGCAGGTGCCGCAACTGATCTCGCCCGTGGTGACGTATGTTTTCTGGGCACCCGCCAACTTGGGCGTGTGGTGGAACATGACCACTTCGCACACCGGGTTCGCGTATCAGGTGGGCAGCACATTTCAGTTCGACGTATTGAATCTGGGTAGCAATGTCGCCATTGCGCTCAACATGTTCGCACTGGTCTGCATGCTTTATTTGTGCGTGCTTTACCGCAGGCAGTATCCGGCTAGCGATCCGGCGGAGGTGGAGGTGGTCGCGCCGTTGTCCGCAGTAGATCAGATGCCTTCGTGACTGATCACGTGCCTTCATAAGAAGGCGGCGGCGTCCGCGTCGCCGCCTCCTTCGCAGCATCAGCGGGAGTGACGTCTTCGGCGCCGGGGGAACGGGTGTGCTCGGTGACTTCGCTGGTGGCCTGAGCGGCGCGCAACGCCTCGCCGGGCGTTGCCGGCGCGTTGCTTTCGTCGCGCGCGAGATCCATGCGCAGCCGCGGCAACGACTGCGGATGCGCGTGTACCAGATAATCGATCATCCGTTCGCGCACCGCGCAGCGTAGATCGAACAGGTCACCGGAGTTGCGCGCGCTGACCAACAGCCGCACTTGCACGGTGGTCTGGTCGGTCTCGGTGATCTGCGCCACGCAGACGCGCCCATCCCAGCGTTCGTCCGTCTCGCAGATGCGCTGCAACGCTTCACGTATGTCCGCCATCGGGGTGCGGTAATCCAGCCACAGGAAAGAGGTGCCCAGCAGCTCGGAAGTAGTCCGCGTCCAGTTTTGAAAAGGATGTTCGATGAACCATGTCAACGGCACCACCATGCGCCGCTCGTCCCAGATGCGAACCACCACGTACGCACTGGTGATCTCTTCTATACGGCCCCATTCGTTTTCCACGATCACCACATCGTCCAGGCGGATCGGCTGGGTGATGGCGATTTGCAGGCCGGCGATAAGATTGCCGAACACCGGCTTGGCCGCGATGCCCGCCACCAGGCCGATGATGCCGGCTGATGCCAACAGCGTGGTGCCGATCTGGCGAATGGTGGGAAAGGTCATCAGTGCAATCGAAACGCCCATCAGCACCACGCCACCCTGAGCCACTCGACTGATTACCCGGGTCTGCGTCTGTATCCGGCGTGCCGCCAGATTGTCCGCCACTTCCACCGGATGCTCGCGCAGGATGCGCCGCTCCACCGCGCCGATCGCGCGTACTGCCAGCCAAGTCAGGCAGAGCAATCCGCCGATGCCCAGCGCGTGCTGGATGTTGGCTATCCATTCCGGCGGTAGCGTGGTGGCGCGTACGGCCACGCTGAGGAAGAACAGCGGCAGTGCGATGGCCGCGGGCGCGGCGACGACTTGCGCGATACGCGCTCGCAGGTACTCCGCGGCGTGCCTGCGCGCGCGTCGGGCGATCGCCAGCAGCACCTGTTGCACGATCAGGCCCAGGACCAACGCGATCAACAAGGGCCACGCTACGGCAACGAAGTCCTGCCACTGGCTCGATGTCATCCGGCACTCTCGCGACTGTTCACACCGCAGCGTGGCGCATGCGGCGTAAACATCGCGTCGAATGCGGCTATGAAGGCGAAATGATCGGCGTGTGCGAAGCGGTGCCAGTGCACCAATGTGGCATTCGTGCGTGAAATGAGCGCCGACGGACATGCGTCGGCGCTCGAGCGCTCACATCTTTATCTGAGCGCGGCGACATCCGTTGCCGGAGTCGCGGGTATCCGTTGCTTCCTTGCGAGAAGTTGCCAGGCGAATCTGCCGCTTGTCAGGCGCCCACCCTGCGACGCACTTCCTCGAAATCGCGTACGGGACGAACCTCCACGCAACCGGTTTTGGTCCACGGGAATTCCTGTGCGATGCGAACCGCTTCTTCCATGCTCTCCGCTTCGATCAGATTGAAGCCGCCCAGGATTTCCTTGGTCTCGGCAAACGGACCATCCATCACCGAAGTCCGGCCGTTGCGTATACGGACCGATTTCGCGGTCACGGGCTCTTCGAGCTGCTGCGAATCCAACAGCTTGCCATCCGCGCGAAGTTCATCGGCATGCGTTATGCAGCTGTGCATCATGGTGTCGTAGGCCCCCGAGGGCAGCTCTTCCAACATCGTGTCGTCGGTGTAGATCAGCAGTGCGAACTTCATGCGTTCCTCCCAATGACGCCCTGCGGCGCAAGCGGCGATTGTGCCATGCCGGCGGTGTCGGATTGTGCGGTTATCACGCGCTTGCCATACCCCTGAAGCGATTCACTCCTGCCCGCGGAAATAAGCTTCTACCTGGCCGTTGATCTTCAGTGTCATGGGGTTGCCGCGGCGGTCCTTGGATTTACCTACCGGTACGCGGATCCAGCCCTCGCTGACGCAATACTCTTCCACGTTGTCGCGTTCCACACCGTTGAAGCGGATGCCAATGCCACGGTCCAGCATTTCGGCATCGTGGAAAGGGCTATGCGGGTCGGAAGCCAAGCGGTCGGGAGGTGTGTCGGTCATGGAAATCGATGGCTGCATCGTGGCCAGCGCCACAGGGCCGACAAGGATAAACCAAGACCGCCTTGGATCGCTTTATGGGGCGGCCCAACCTCCAAAAGCCGCGCCACGTAGAGCGGAGCCTGTGCTTGCATCCACTTGGGGCTCCGCTGCTGTTCGCCCAGCCGCCAGAGAAAGGGGCCGGGCAACCCACCTTCACGGAGACCACACATCCGAAGATGACCGCAGCGGCGACACGAAAGCGCGATAATGCGAAAACAGCCATCGCATTGCCTTTTTCGCATATCGGCACGCCGCGATACCCGCGCACTTCTTTCGGCCCGCCCTCATGTCCCTGCCTGACCAAGAATTCGACCCCGACGACAATTTCGACCATGCCTTCCAGGATGAGGACGACATTGATCTGGACGACGCCGAAGCCCTGGTCTGGAATCTCCTGACGCTGATCAACCCCGGTGACGAAGAGACCGCGCTGCGCCAGTTTGCTGCCTACCGCGACGCGGCAGGCGAACCTGATGCCGGTGACCAGACTATCTGGTTCATCAAAGAAGTTATCGATTGGACATCGGGTTTCTACGTGGATGAAAAAGACAGTGAAGTCCTGATCGACTGTCTTAATCAGCTGGCCGCGCGTTATGGCATCGACATCGATTGGGGTGGCGATCCCAGCGATGATGATTTTCTGGAGGGCACCGACGTGCCCGCGTTATTGAACACGGCGTACGATCGCTTGCGCGAACACGGCTATACGTTGTGGAACTGGAGCACCGGAAACGATGCCTACGCCGGCTGGACAGCCCTCAGTCGTGACGATGAAGCGATGCAGCAACTCGCTTCTGTGATGGGCATCGATTTGCGACGGGGTAGTGACACGCTCTGATCAGCGGCGTCCGGACATAGGTGTGAGACCCGGTTGCAAATGCAAGCAAGCGTATTGAATACTCGGCCCCTGAAAGGAGGATGCCGCTGCGGGTGCTGCCCGCAGGGGCAGTAAGCCGTTGTCCCGCTATAGGGCCTTCATGCCCGATCTGGCTAGTGAAGAGCGATACGGGGACTGCTACCAAGGGGATAGACGCATGTACTTAACCGATGATCCAGCGGGGCCAGTCGAGTACGGTCCCGTGCTGATGGTCCAAGGACGTTATCAGGTGGTCGAGTTGAAAGCGGCGCCATCCGCGCTTGCGGATGATCCGATTGGTTATGCGGTGATTACCTCGGCCGGTGGCCTGGTGCGTCGAGAACTGACCTTGAACGATGCCAAGCGATGGGCGACGGAGCTGGCCGAGGCAGACCGGGAACCGGAACAGGTTCGTCCAACGCCCACCACGGCTGCCCGCAAACGCCGCCGATAACCCAAGTCGCCGGGCCGCGAAGCTTCCCGGTTCAAGGAGGAACGATCATTGAGTAGACCCAAATTAATCCTCGCCATAGTGTTGATATTGGCCGCTTTGTTTGCAGGCAACTATCTCTCGGGTGCACTGACGCTGCTGTTACTGGGACTCGACGCGGGCCTGCTGAAGGCCACCACCTATTGGCAGTACATAAAGGCGCTGGATCTGCCACAGGTCGCGCCGTACGTAGGCAAGATCAAAATGGCGGGTTATGTGGGATTCGGAGTGCCGGCAGCGGCCAGTCTGATCCCGCTGGTGTGGCTGTTGAAGCCTGCCAAGAAAGGAATTCATGGCGACGCGCGGTTCGCGACGACAGGCGATCTGACCAAGCATGGCTTGCTGAAAACGTCCAAGGACGGCGTGGTAGTGGGCAAGTTCAACGGCAAGCTGGTTCGCCTGGGCGGACAACAGTTCGTGATCCTGGCTGCGCCCACTCGCTCCGGCAAAGGCGTGGGCGTGGTCATTCCCAATCTGCTCGATTATCAGGAATCCATGGTGGTCCTGGACATCAAGCAGGAGAATTTCGACCTGACCAGCGGCTGGCGCAAAAGCCAAGGGCATGAGATCTACCTGTTCAATCCATTCGCCGAGGACCGGCGGACGCACCGTTGGAATCCGTTGAGCTACGTATCGAAGGATCCGGCTTTCCGCGTGTCCGACCTCATGAGCATCGCCGCCATGCTGTATCCGGATGGTTCCGACGATCAGAAATTCTGGGTCAGCCAGGCACGCAATGCCTTCATGGCCTTCGCCTTGTACTTGTTCGAAAACTGGGACGACACGCAGGCCAACGGATTTCCAGGAGGCAGCAGCCCCACCTTGGGTGCCATCTATCGCGTGTCTTCCGGCGACGGTACGGATCTCAGGACGTACCTGAAGGTGCTATCGCAGAAGCCCTTCCTGAGCAGCAATGCGCGTTCGGCGTTCGCCAACCTGCTGTCGCAGGCGGACGAGACCTTTGCTTCCATCATGGGCACGTTCAAGGAGCCCTTGAACGCTTGGATCAATCCGGTGCTGGACGCCGCTACCAGTGCGAACGATTTCCTGCTGACCGATGTACGCAGGCGTCGGATGACCATCTACATCGGCATCCAGCCCAACAAGCTGGCGGAGAGCCGTTTGATCGTCAATCTGTTCTTCAGTCAGCTGATCAACTTGAACACCCGCGAGCTGCCCCAGAATAATCCCGAGCTCAAGCATCAGTGCTTGTTGCTGATGGACGAGTTCACCTCGATAGGAAAGGTCGACATCATCGCTTCGGCGGTTTCCTACATGGCGGGCTACAACATTCGCTTGCTGCCCATCATCCAAAGCATGGCGCAACTCGACGCCACGTACGGAAAAGAAGTCTCACGAACCATCATTACCAATCACGCGCTGCAGATAATCTACGCACCCCGCGAGCAGCAGGACGCCAACGATTATTCGGAAATGCTCGGCTACACCACCGTGCGCAAGCAAAACATCACGCGCGGACGTGAGGTATCGCGCAGCGAATCCGAGGAGCGGCGCGCACTGATGCTTCCGCAGGAGCTCAAGGCCATGGGTCCCGACAAGGAAGTATTCCTGTATGAAGGAATACCGCACCCCGTGAAGTGCGACAAGATCAAATACTACAAAGATCGTTACTTCACTGACCGGCTGCTTCCGAAGGTGGAAGTTCCTGTGGTGCATTTCTAGGCGCGTAAACAAAATGCAGGCATTGAATTGCCTGCAATGTTTATAAATGTGAAGGATTTGGTAAATGCGTGTAGTAACACGTGTTTGCTTCTGTTTTGTGAAACACATGCATATACATCTGTCCTCTGTGATGCGGCGCACGTGACGCGCATCTCATCACATAGGGCGGATGATTTGCTATTGACCGCGTTGTGTAACGCGAGATACCTTCGCCAAACAGCAGTAAGTCTTGTTCGCTGAGTCCACTGGCATTTTGGTTCGCGACAAGAAACAGGACGTTGGGGAACAGCTTAAAAAGAGCGGGATGCTTGATGTATCAGCTGCAGGGATATGCCGGAAATAATTATCCGGCGTGCAAGAAAACAGGGGCGAGCTTTGGGAATTCATCAGTACGCGAGTGCCGCGGGGATGTCCTGCGCCACGGCCGTTTACATGAAAGCTGTCGAGTCCAACCTGGCGCGCATATCTGCGCCAGGCGGCGATACGCGATTGCCAAACACATCGCTTCGTCGTCGACGAATGCCGCGCCTTCGGCTGCGCCATACCAAGGTGCGCACTCTCGACACCACCACGATCATTTCCAACAAGGAGGCGGAAGCGTGAAGTTGAAGTCAGTTGTTCGTTCCATTTTCTGGGCGCTCATGCTGCCCGCCGCGCTTGCAGCTTGCGGCACCACGCCCGCCCCCGACTACGGTGGGCGCTGGCGAGCCGTTAACCGTTTCTCGGAAACAACGGAAGCCATTCCTCTTCACCAGTCCTACGTTTTCCAGGCGTCGCCGATGGACGGGACGCTGAAGAAAATGCTGGAGCGTTGGGCCAAGGATTCGAATATGACGCTGTCGTATCTGCATCCTTCCGATTTCACGTTGCACGCGCCGGTCGCGTCGATCCGTACCGGCAGCGTGCAGGACGCGGTGTCGCAGCTGAGCGCGGTGTATGCCGATCAGCAATTGTCCGTCGCAGCAGAAGGCACTCAGATCGTGGTGCGGTATGCCGAGCCGGCCGCAGTGCCGGCCCAGGGCGGAAGCGAGCCGGAAACGAGTTCGGACTGATGCTGTCATGCGATCGCATGAGCCCAGTGGTTGCCCAGGAGCCTGGTTGCGCACTTCCCTGGTTGTGCTGTCCAACGTCGCTATTTGTCACGGAAGTCCATGATGTTTGGTAAGAATAAAGCGACACCGAAAGTAGAGAACGCGGTCTCCAAATCGGTCAGCTTCGAGCTGACCATCGCCGATGTCGCCCGTCGCAGCGAGCGTCGCGCGTGGCTGGTGGCATGGAGCGCGGTGCTGATGTCCCTGATCTTGGCCGGCGGATATTTCTACATGCTTCCGCTCAAGGAAAAAGTGCCTTATCTGGTGATGGCCGACGCCTATACCGGTACCAGCACCGTCGCCCGCTTGCAGGGTGATTTCACCAACAACAGCATCACCGCCAGCGAAGCCATCAACCGCAGCAACGTCGCTCATTTCGTAATGGCGCGTGAGTCCTACGACGTGGCGCTGATGAATCTGCGTGACTGGACCACCGTGTACACCATGTCCACGCCGGAGGTTTCGTCCGGCTATACGGCGCTGCATTCTCCGAACAACCCTCAAAGCCCTTATCAGATCTACGGAAAAACGCGCGCCATACGCGTCAAGATTCTGAGCATCGTGTTGATCGGCGGCGGTAATGGCGTTGCTCCGAAGGGCGCGACCGTACGCTTTCAACGCAGCATCTACGATAAATCCACCGGCGCCTCGCGTCCGTTGGACAGCATGCTGGCCACGCTCGAATTCACCTATAAGTCCAATCTGAAAATGAGCGAGAAGGATCGCATCGAAAACCCGCTGGGCTTTCGTGTCACGTCCTATCGCGTCGACAACGATTACGCCGCCTCGCCGCCAGCAGAGTCCGAACCCAATCCTGGCGAAGCGCAACCGCTGCCGGGCTATCCCGAGGCGCCGCCGTCGATGCCGGTCGATCCGATGGCTCCGCCGGTTCCCGGCCAGCCGATGCTGCCGACCGGCCCCGGTGGCCAAGTGCCTGGGCAGGTACCAAGCAATCCGGATGCCGCATTACCCGCAGGAACCCCAGCCAAAACGAACCCGGCGCCTGCTCCGGCGATTGCGCCGGTAGACCCCAACGCTAACGGAGCTAGCCGTCGATGAATCGCATCAGTAAGTACTGCTTGACCTGGATCCTGTACGCGGCCATCGCGGCGGTCGTCGCGATGCCTGCGTATGCCCAGGCGCAGGTGGTCGATGAATACGAATACAAGCCAGACCAGGTCTACGTCATCCGCACCGCGCTGGGAATCACCACCCAGGTCGAACTCAGCCCGCATGAAGAAGTGCTGGATTACAGCACCGGCTTCAGCACTGGCTGGGAACTCACCCGGCGCGACAACGTCTTCTATCTGAAGCCGAAGAATGTGGACGTGGATACCAACATGGTGATCCGCACGGCCATGCATACCTACATCTTCGAACTGAAAGTGGTGGCGACCGATTGGACAAGCCTGGAACAGGCGAAGCGGGCGGGGGTGCAGTACAAGGTCGCGTTCACCTATCCCAGCGATACCGAATTCGCCCCAAAGACGGCCAAGCAGGAAGAGCTTGTCCCGGAGTTGAGCACGGTGCTCGAGAAGAACCGGGCGTACAACTTCGACTACGACTACGCCACTCGTACCAAGCAGGCCTGGCTGATTCCGACGACTGTCTACGATGACGGCCAGTTCACCTACATCAGGATGAGCGACCTCAAGAGCTTCCCGACCGGGAATTTCCCGGCTGTATTCGGACGCGAGCGTAAAGACGGCGAGGATTTCGTAGTCAATACCACTGTTGAGAAAAACACCTTGGTCGTTCACGGCACCTATCCCTATCTGGTGATCCGTCATGGAAAGAACGTCGTCGGCCTGCGGAGGAATAAGCAGAAATGAGCCAGAACGTGCCGCCAAACCCGCCCGATCGTCCGCAAGAGCAGGGCGA
The DNA here is from genome assembly GCF_039710385.1 of Pseudoxanthomonas sp. CCNWLY206-1. Lineage (NCBI taxonomy): Bacteria > Pseudomonadati > Pseudomonadota > Gammaproteobacteria > Lysobacterales > Lysobacteraceae > Pseudoxanthomonas > Pseudoxanthomonas sp. CCNWLY206-1. The sequence continues at coordinate 268,220 of NZ_JBDKXI010000006.1, forward strand.
TTACGATTCCAATCAGCGCTCGCACCGGAGTGAAGCCGCCGGCGACAGCGGTATGGGTGCGAACCCTTACTACACACAGCAGCAAGGATCGCCGCCACCGGATCTCGACGCCAATGCACCCACGTTGAAATCCAGCGAGCTTCAGCGCTTGAACCGGAAGGCGCTGGTGTTCCTGGCCGGAATCCTGGGAGTACTGGTGATCGCGGCGGTTCTGATGTTCAGGGGTGCCTCGGGTAAGGATGAGCAGGTAAAACCGCGCGAGGAAACGGTGGTGATACCGGATCTTCCTAAAGCGCCGTTGGCCAGTGCACCACCCGCCGAGCCGATCGAAATGGCCCCGGCTGCGTCGACCGAGCTGCCGCCGCTACCTGCTCCTGAGCCGACCTACGCCAGCGCATATCCGGAGTCGCCGCAGGAGCCCAGTGGCCCCAGTCTGCTCGAGCGCAGGATGATGATGGAAAGATCCGGCGAGTCGCGTGGACAGAGCGACCCCAGCGACGCCTACATGAAGGCGATGATGGCCAGTGCGCAGGCCGGTCAGGGCGCTCCCGCTGCTGCTGACCCGATCGAGGCGAAGCCGACCAGCGCCCGGTTCATCAACAAGCCGGGCGCGCTGTTGGTACGCGGCACCTATATTCGTTGTGTGCTGGAGACCCGGATCATCACCGATGTGTCGGGGTTTACCTCCTGCGTGGTCACCGAGCCTATCTATTCGATCAATGGTCGCAGCCTGCTGATACCGAAAGGGTCCAAGGTCCTCGGAAAGTACAGTTCCGGCCTGGGTGGAGTGCCGCGCGTCTCCGTCATCTGGGATCGCATCACTACGCCCACCGGCATGGACATCAATATGGCCAGCCCGGGCATCGATAATCTGGGCGGCGCGGGTTACCCGGGACAGTACGACGCCCATTGGGGCAGCCGCATTTCGTCCGCACTGCTGGTCAGCCTGATCAGCGATGCATTCAAATATGCTGCCGCCGAGCATGGCCCGGAAACCACCACGATCACCGGTTCGGGGCTGGCGGTGCAATCTCCCTATGAAAGCGCCACCGCGCGAACCATGGAGCGTTTGGCCAACCAGGCGCTGGACAATCGCCGTCCTCCCACGTTGACGATCAACCAGGGCACCGTCGTCAACGTCTACGTGGCGAAGGACGTCGACTTCTCCGGCGTGCTGGCTCAGTACTGACAGTGAACCTGCCGGCCGCCATGGATACCGACTTCTCGCCCGTCGCCCGCGTCTCAAGCGATTTCCTGGATTACCAGTACGACGTGCTGGGCATCCTGGAGTACATGAGCTCGCCGGACGTCACCGAGATATGCATCAACAGGCCGGGCGAGCTCTATCTTGAAACGATAGATGGCTGGCGCAGAGTCGAAGTGCCTACCTTGAACTTCGAGCGTGCCCGGCAGTTCTGCACCGCCGTGGTCAACGAAAGCAATACCGGGCAACGGATCACCGATACGGATCCCGTGGTATCGCTGACCTTTCCCACCGGACAGCGTGCGCAGTTCGTGATTCCTCCCGCGTGCGATGCGGGCAAGGTGTCCATCACCATCCGTCTACCCTCGAAGCACACCAAGACCCTGGTGCAGTACCACGAAGATGGATTCTTTGATCAGATCCTCGAGCAGACCCACGCGCTCAGCGAGCACGATCGTGAACTGCTGGAACTGCGCTACTCGCGCAACTACGCGGAGTTCTTCAAGAAGGCCGTGCTGTACAAGAAGAACATCGTCGTTTCCGGCGCTACCGGCAGCGGCAAAACGACGTTCATGAAATCGCTGGTGAACCACATACCGGACAACGAGCGGCTGGTCACCATCGAGGACGCGCGGGAGCTCTTCATCAGCCAACCCAACGCAGTGCACCTGCTGTACTCGAAAGGCGGCCAGAGCTCCAGCAACGTCACTGCGAAGAGTTGCATGGAAGCGTGCCTGCGCATGAAGCCCGACCGCATCATCCTGGCCGAGCTGCGTGGCGACGAGTCTTTCTACTTCATCAGGAACTGTGCTTCCGGACATCCGGGGTCCATCACCAGTTGCCACGCCGGCAGCACTTCCCAGACCTGGGATCAGCTGGCGCTGATGGTGAAGGCCTCGGCCGAAGGCGCCGGCCTGGAATTCGCCGTCATCAAGCGGTTGCTGATGATGACCATCGACATACTGGTGCATATCAAAGCGCACGCCGGACGCCGCTACATCACGGGCATCGATTTCAACCCGGAGCGTACGTTCAATGAGTGACTCGATTCGTATGGAGAAGATCGCGTACAGGAGACCCATGCCATGTTGCCTGGCCTCGAACTGATCGGCTGCGTTGGACTGGCGGTCCCCGCGAACGTGATGCATCACGTTGTGCGCGTGGAGTCGTCGTACAACCCCTACGCCATTGGCGTGGTGGGCGGCCGTCTTTTGCGACAGCCCAAAAATCTGGCGGAGGCGCTGGCCACGGTTAGCATGCTGGAGAGCAGGGGATACAACTTTTCGCTAGGACTGGCGCAGGTCAACCGCTACAACCTGAGCAAATACGGCCTGGATTCCTACGCGAAAGCGTTTGAAACCTGCCCCAATTTGCAGGCCGGTTCGCGCATCCTGGCTGAGTGCTACAACCGTTCGGGCAAGAATTGGGGCAAGTCGTTCAGTTGCTACTACTCGGGTAACTTCACCACCGGCTATCGCCATGGCTACGTGCAGAAAATATACGCGTCGATGAACGGCAATGGCTCGCGCGCACCCGCCACGCCGGAAGGTGCGATCGAAGTAGTGAGCAAGCCTTCGCGCCGTGTGGTGGAAGTGACCCGCTACCCGTTGCAATCGACGCAGACGCCGGCACAACGGCGGATCATCGAGGCAGCGGTGCCGCCGTTGCAACCGTTCGCGCCGCCGCCTCCGGCATTGGCCGGTCAACCGCAAGCCGTAACACCGGCCGCATCTTTGGGGGATGTCGCTGTCGCCAGCGCCATGCCGCAAGAATCGCAGCCCGTTCTGGTCAACGCGACGCCGCCAGCGGCGCCGCAGCGACCGCCGCTTCCCCCGCTTGCAGCGGACGAGGCGTTCGTTTTTTAACGCGGAATTCAACGTTCTGGAACGTCACCACCACCCAACGCGCCAGGCTCTTCCGCACCCGTCGAAAAGGAGAAAACAATGAAGGCAACCACACAGAAAGCGATAGCCGAGCAGGCCAAGATACTGACCGTCGGCTTGTTGAAAGCCACCGCTTTGATTGTTGTACTGACTATGCCAGCACTAGCACAAGATTTTGCGGGCACCGACCAAAAAGTCTGCGGCTTCTTCAGCAACGTCCAAGGCCTGCTGAACATGGCATCGATCGCCGTGGTCACCATCGCCATCATCTTCGCTGGCTACCAGATCGCTTTCGCCCATAAGCGGATCGGCGACGTGGCTCCCCTTCTGATCGGTGGATTGCTGATCGGCGCCGCCACCCAGGTTGCCAAGATGCTGCTGCCGGAAGCCACGGAATGTACCACCACCGCAATGCTGATGGACGCCGTCTACAGCCGCTATGCATAAGAACGTACTGTTCCGCGGCTGCACCCGCCCGGCGATGTTCCTGGGTGTGCCTTACGTGCCGTTCTTCCTGGGTGCGGGCGGGTGCTTGCTGATGGCCATGTACTTCAATTTGCTGTTCCTGTTCCTGATACCCGTGGTCATCTTCGTGATGCGCCAGATGGCCCGTCGCGACGAAATGATCTTCCGCTTGCTCGGCCTGAGATGGCAGTTCAAGTTCAGGGTGCGCAACGTGAAGCATCACTCCGGTATGTGGGTGTTCACGCCCAATGGTTATCGCGAGAAGCCCGCCGGCAAATAGCGCCGCGGATTGTGTTGGTCCCTCGGCGCCGCTCGCGGCGCCATGGGTTTCACCGCAGCCGGTGGCCTGAGATTGATTCAGTCATAGAAGGGAGTTGCAACAAACAAGCTCATGTTCAATCCGGACACCCCCATCAGCGAATTCGTTCCTATTTCCACCCATGTGTCTCCCACGGTGCTGAAAACCACCGGTGGCGACTACCTGATGGTGTGGCACCTGGGTGGCTTACCGTTCGTGGGGCGGGAGGAGTGGGAAATCGAGCATCGCCATAACACCTTTAACCGGATGCTGCAGACGCTGCGCGCCCCGGATTACGTGAATGTGGCGTTCTGGGTACACGATGTGCGCCGCCGCCGGCGTATCAACACCCACAGCAAGTTTGATCAGGCATTCAACCAGGAAATGTCGGACGCGTACTTCAATGCGTTGTCGTCGCAGAAGATCATGCAGAACGAGCTCTATCTGACCATGATCTATCGGCCGGTGGTGACGGGTAAGCGGTTCGTCGAGAAGTCGGCCAATGTCAGCCAGCTGCAGGCGGAACAGGAGCAGGCGATTACCAAGATCCAGGAATTGGCGGGTAACGTCGAGGCCGTCCTGAAGGACTACTCGCCGTATCGTCTGGGCATGTACGAGGCCAAGAACGGTGTGGTTTTCTCCGAAGCGCTGGAGTTCTTCGGCTATCTTCTCAACCGTATCGACGAGCCAGTGCCCGTGTTGCAGGCCCCCGTGTACGCCTATCTGCCGGTCAGCCGGCACATGTTCTCGGCAAAGACCGGTGACTTCGTCGTCAATACTCCCAATGGTGCGAATCATTTCGGCGCCATCCTCAATATCAAGGAATACGCTGATGGAACCTATCCCGGCATCCTCAACGGTCTGAAATACCTGGACTTCGAATACGTGATCACGCATTCCTTCAGTCCGATGGGACGGCAGGATGCATTGAAAGTTCTGGATCGCACCAAAGGCATGATGGTTTCCTCCGGCGACAAGGCCGTCAGCCAGATTGTCGAGCTGGACTATGCGATGGATCAGCTGGCGTCGGGCAATTTCGTGCTCGGGGAATACCACTTCATCCTGGCGCTGTATGCGGAAAGCCAGGAGAAGCTTTCCCAGAACATCGCCACCGCGCGGGCGGAACTTTCCAATGCGGGTTTCGTATCGGCCAAGGAAGACCTGGCGGTGACGTCCTCGTTCTACTCGCAGCTTCCGGGCAATTGGAAATACCGTACCCGCCTGGCCAATGTCAGCTCGTTGAACTTCCTGGGGTTGTGCCCGCTACATAACTTCGCGACAGGAAAGAAGGACAACAATCCATGGGGTGAGTGCGTTACGACGCTGCAGACCACCAATGGTCAGCCCTACTACTTCAATTTCCACGCAACCCATCCGGCAGAGAACTCGCTGGGCGAAAAAGCCATCGCCAATACCATGGTGATCGGCAAGTCTGGTACCGGCAAGACGGCGCTGATCAACTTCCTGCTCAGCCAGGTGCAGAAGCTCAAGCCGTCGCCGACGATCTTCTTCTTCGACAAAGACCGTGGCGCGGAGATCTTCGTGCGCGCCTGCGGCGGCAACTACCTGGCCTTGGAAAGCGGCAAGCCCACCGGCTTCAACCCTTTCCATTGCGAGCGCAACGAAGCCAATGTGCAGTTCCTGGCCGACTTGATCAAGGTGCTGGCGGGCAAGATCAACTACACCTCGCGCGAGGAAGAGGAGATCTACCGTGCGGTCGAGAACATGCTCGACACGCCCATGCGCCTGCGCAACATGACCAACTTCCAGAAGAGCCTGCCCAACATGGGCGACGACGGCCTGTTCGCGCGCATGCGCAAGTGGACGGCCGGCAACGCATTGGGCTGGGTATTCGACAATCCGGAAGACACCATCGACCTGAGCAAGGCCAACATCATCGGATTCGACTACACCGATATCATCGATAATCCGGAGGTCCGCGTACCGGTCATCAACTACCTTCTGCACCGCCTGGAAGCGCTGATAGACGGTCGTCCACTGATCTACGTCATGGACGAGTTCTGGAAGATCCTCGATGGGAAGGGCGGACTGAAGGAATTCGCCAAGAACAAGCAAAAGACCATCCGTAAACAGAACGGCCTGGGTATCTTCGCCACCCAGAGTCCGGAGGATGCCTTGGCAAGCGACATATCGGCGGCGCTGATCGAGCAGACCGCCACGCTGATCTTGTTGCCTAACCCGAATGCCAGCCGCGAGGACTACATCAACGGGCTCAAGCTCACCGATGCCGAGTACCAGGTGGTGGTAAGCCTGGACGAGCGCTCGCGCTGCTTCCTGGTCAAGCAGGGCCACGCCTCCAGCGTCTGTCAGCTCAACCTGCGCGGCATGGACGATGCCCTGGCGGTGATCTCAGCCTCGACGGACAACATCGAGATCATGCATGAAGTGCTGCAGCAGCAGGCAATCGCCACGGGCGTTCCAAGCAATGAATTGCGTCCCGAGCAATGGCTGTCCGAGTTTTATGCGCAAAGAAAGGGATCCGGGAAGAAAGCGGCGGCCCGATCGAGTCCCTACAATGCGCGCGCCATGGACGCATAAGGAATGGTGGCACGTGCCGAAGAACAGGACACTCGGCACGCCTTGTTTGAAAGTCTCAAGACGGATAAAGGAGTTGCTATGAGCATCGATGGTAAAAATAGTTCGGCCAAGCGCAAGTACAGGAAACCGGTGCTGGCCAGCCTTGCTTTGATGTGCTCTTTGGCGGTTGGTGGCGCTAATGCGGTCGTGTTCCACGATCCCATACACACCATACAGAACATCATTACCCAGATTACCCAGAAGAGCTTCGATATTGCCGAGTATGGCGAACAGGCAATGCGCTGGCAGCAGACCTTGAGCCACTACCAGCAGCAACTGATCCGCATGCAGAGCCTGATGATGAACTTCGGCCTGCCGCGCGGCCAGCAGATGACCGAAGTCCCGGACGACTACATGGTGAGGGAGCGATGCGCAAGCAGCAGCTTCAGCCTGAGTAGCCTGACGCAGGTGTTCAACCTGAATCCGACGGGAAATATCACCGAGCAGCAGAAGAAGATCTGCGCGAACATCCAGATGACGCGCAACGCGAAATACAACGAGACCGTCCGCTTCATGAGGCAGACCGTGCCGGAGTTGGAAACCATGCTCGGCCAGTTGAAGAGCCAGCGCGACGCCAGCAATAACCAGGGCAACGTCGAGGCCAGCAACAACAACGCTCTGCAGGCCAGCAACAAGCTCAACGTGAACTTCCAGACCTGGAGCTCGCGCATGCAGATGTACGACGCCTACATCAGCTCAATGGAAGAGAATCAGAAGCTTCTGGCCAGCCTGGCGTTGAAAGGCGAAAACAATCCGATCGGGACGCTGGTGAAAACCGGCGTGCTGGCGGGCGCGCTGCAGGTCGGCAACTGATCGGAAGCGGCAGTAGTGGCACGTAGGCTGAAGGCAAGGGAGTCCGCGTTGGCGTTGTCCGGCGCGGAAACGAATCAGGGGGGCGCCGGTACTTTGGCCCGAGCATGGCAATGGCAGGCGCAGCAATGAACAAGGGAATCGACATCATGAGCGGGTGGCTGGGAACGGGCGGTCTGCGGGACTGGCTGAATCTGCAGGCGCAATCGCTGGGGGACTTCGTTTTCTTCCGGTCGATCCTGACTTATCTCCGGAGTGAGATAAGGGAATTTGGCATCGAGATGATGGGCAATGCCATGCAATGGGTCGGAGGCATCGCCTTGACGCTGTTGACGCTGTGGATAATGGTGCACGGTTACCGCATCATCACCGGGCAGTCGCGCGAGTCGATGATGGCGTTGGTCACCAATTCGCTGCGCGCTGTGCTGATCGTCAGCGCAGCCACCACCATGGGCATATTCGGATCGGGGCTGCACGACTTCCTTACCGAAGACGTAAAGGAAGAAATCAACTGGATTGTCACCGGCGAACACGAAGCACCGGAGGACAATATCGACAAGAACCTGGCCTGGATGCAGGTGGCGCTTTCCAGCATCGACGCACTGGATGTCGTCAGTGATCCGACCTTGGATAGTGCCAAGACGCGGGCGATGTGGTTCGTGGGCCTGGGTACCGGAGGCCCCGCGATCACCGGCGGCACCATGCTGCTGCTTTACGAGGTGGCAATCGCGTTGTTCATTGGCATGGGACCGCTTTTCATCCTATGTCTGCTGTTCGACCAGACCAAACAGTTGTTCAGTAAATGGCTGTTCTACGGCATCGGCACGATGTTCTCGATGGCGGTGCTGAGCGCCATGGTGTCCATAGCACTGGAGATGGTAACGCGGGTAGCTTCGGCGTTCTGGACGACCGCCCTGGTAGGGTCGATCTTGGGCTCCAACTTCACCGACGGCATGACCAGCCAAGCCATGCAGCAAGGCGGCATGGGATTGATCCTGACCGCACTCATCATCAGCGCCCCGCCGATGGCGGCGATGTTCTTCCAGGGAACGCTGGGACAGTTCATGGCGTTCTCGCAGTTCGGCGGCGGCGGTGGCGCACCAGTGGGAAGTCGCCCGGGTGAGCCGGCGTATCGTGGCGGCGCGGGAGCGTTAGCGCAGAATACTGAAAGAGAGGGAAATTCTCCTGTTGGAGCGGGCGGGTTCGGCAACCCAGCCGCCAATCCAAACTACGGTAGGGGAGCGGTTCATCACGATGTTATAAAACGGGAAAACAGCTCGACCGAGAAGACATGATGATAAGAATATTTCTGGCTTTCAGCTTGTTGGTAGTTAGCGGATACGTAATGGCTGAGGGTGGGCATTGCCCGCCTGGTTATTACCCCATCGGTGGACAGGGTGCTGTGGGATGTGCCCCGATCCCCGGTTATGGCGGTAGCTCACAACCTGTGCAACCCAGTTCACCTGAATGGCAAACCCGCTGGGGGGCTATTGCGGTTGACGGAGAGAAAGGCAGCCTGGGAACCGCTGTTGGGACGCGAAGTAAGCAGGAGGCAGAGAACGCCGCGCTGATCGATTGCCAAGCCAAGGGCGGGGATAACTGCAGGGTCGATCTGACGTACTACAACCAGTGCGGTGTGATGATCCTGGGAAGCAGTAAGCTCAATACAGCCAGGGCTGCAACGATAGAGGAAGCGACGCAAATAGGCATGGAGATATGCGCGGCTGCCGATACTAACTGCCGTGTCTACTATTCCGATTGCAGCTACCCGGTCCAGACTAGGTGAGCTTCGTGTTCACTACGTGGATCACCCATGGCACGAGGCTTGCGTGAAGTTTTCTTTGCGAAAGATGTATTTCTTGGGACTTGGATTGCTTGATTTTTCTGGCGTGAGCTACGCTGAAGGTGACTCCTGCCCGGCCGGGCACTACTACTCTATCGACGGTCAAGGTGATGTGGGATGCGCTCCCATTCCGATGAGGGGTACAACACCGCTAGCGTCGCGACGGCAGATGAGGCGACGCAAATAGGCATGAAAACGTGCGCGGCTTCCGATACCGGCTGCCATGTCTATTATTCCGATTGCAGTTACGCAGCTCAAGCCGAATAAATCGAAACCTCTGCTACGCCTTTGGAATGCCGTACCACTTTCAACGTTCCGCCATGCTCCAATTCGAAAAGCTTAATCCGAAGAAACATCCCTTAAGTGGCGGCAAGTAGAAGAGAGCCGCTCCGGAAAGAAGTGGTCTCGCACTGCTAAATTGAAACGGGCCGATTCACTCGCTCGATGCGAGAAAGACAGCCAACTGAAATGCAAGATAGGACGTTGGAATAGCAATGGAGTCATCATTTTGTATAAGGATGCTCAGGACTCGCTGCTCGCTTCTGGTGGACTAAGCGAGAGCGACGGAAAAAAAAGGGGTTAAAGAGGTCTGCAAAAAGGCAAGGCGCAAATGTGAGGCTCTGGCTGTTTTTGATACCCGCCAAGCTGGTGTAGTCACAAGGAGTTTTCCTGATCGACCCGTGGCAAAGTAGCGTTGCCGGCTGTAAAAAAGACGGGAGCGATCCTCAGGGAAGGTTGGTCAGTCGGCACGGTCCCACGAGTTGCACGCCGATCCGTTGGTCATCCAATTCCGGTTCGCTTCGCCAAGCGGGGGTCCCCTAGTTGGAGCGTCTTTCTTGAGCGCCAACCTGCCCGCAAACGTACTGATAGCTCATAGGATGAACAGCAAGCTGCAGTAACAACAACGTCAAGGAGAAAGTTCATGAGGCATAGAAAGATCGCCTGCCTGCTAGTGGCACTGCTACTGTCCGCCTGTAGCGCCGAGGCGCCTGCAGATGCCGACCAAGCCGCCACGGCCGCGCCGCCTTCAACCCAACCCACTGCATCGGAGAGTGTCCCCATGGAGGAAACCAAGACCCAAACCGCTAGCGCCGCCTTGGAAGCGGAACTGAAAGCCGGGATGGCCTATGCGGACTTCCGCAAACAAGTGCTGGCGCAGGGCTGGACTCCCGTGCCCGATGCGCAGTGCAAAGCCAATGTGGTTGGCGAGAACCATGCGGCCGTGTGTTCACAGGACCCAAACCTGGCGAGCTGCAAAGTCTGCGATGAGATGACCGAGCTGAGCGCATGCAGTGGCGATGGTCATTGCCTGGTGCGCTTCCGGCACGACGGCAGCGGCGAAAGCCTGGAGGCAACCGGCTACGGCATGGTCGAGGACTGGAATGTGTCGGGGGAAGACTCGCGGTTGCAACTTTCCAAGTGGAGCTTCTCCAAGGATTCCGCCCCGTGAGTCGATGGCGTTCCGGCAAAGCCGGCAACGCCTGAACCGGCGGGGCTGCAGTACGGCGCTTGCGAGCAAAAGCTCGCAGGTACCTCTCGGTGCAAGAGGCACCGGAAACGGATCAGGTTAAGCAAGGGCCTGATGCGTAGTGCGAAACGGCGGATGCCGGTTCGCCATGGCTGAAGAAGATTCTGGATGAAGTTTCTTCAGGTCAACCATCCAACCAACTTGACAGAAAATGGAGTTTTAAATGAGCGAAAATCCACTGCTTGAACTGATGAGGCGTGGTGAGTCCGGTGCTGCCGGATACAACGCCTACAACCGCGGTACCTACGTCGACGCCGACGGCAAGGAACGCATCCGGGGAAGCGACGGCCCGATCGACTTCTCAAGATTGACCTTGGGACAAGTACAGGAATTGCAGCACCTGCCGCGGCGAGATCCCGACCGGCTATTTGCCGTGGGCAAATACCAGATCATTCCCGCAACGATGGACAGCGGCGTGCGCGCCTTGGGTCTGGACCCGAACGAACGTTTCACTCCGGAACTACAGGACAAGATCTTTTCCGAATACCTGATCGTCGAAAAGCGGCCCGCCGTGCACGACTACATCACCGGCAAGCCGGGCGCCACGCTGCATTCTGCGCAACGGGCGATGGCGATGGAATGGGCCAGCTTCGGCGATCCCGACAAGGACGGCAGGAGCTATTACGGTGGCGCCAATCGCGCCAGCATCACGCCGGAGCAATCGGCCGAAGCGTTGAACCAGATGCGCACTGATTATCGGGCGAACATCGAGAAGGGCATGTCGCCCAATGATGCCTGGAAGGCGGTGACCACCTCGGGCGAGCGTACGCAGACCCAGGATACGCCCGGCCGGAATCAGGCCGAAGCGCCTGCGCGCGCAGCCAGCGCAACGTTGCGCGAAGACTCGCGTGGCGACGATGTCCGCCATGTGCAGGAAACGCTCAACCGATTCGGCTATCGCGATGGAAGTGGCCAACCGCTCCGCGCCGACGGCGATTTCGGCGATCGCACCAAGGAGGCAGTCTTGGCGTTCCAGTTGGCGCATGGACTTAAAGGCGATGGCATCGTCGGACCACAGACAATGGATGCGTTGAAGCGAGCGGAACAGTCGCCATTGCTGTCGGAACCGCGTCATCCGAACAATGCGATGTATCAGCAGGCGGTGAAAGGTCTGGAACAACTCGGCCCTCAGGCGTTCAAGAACCGCCAGGAGTTGGAGAACGCCGCCGGCACGTTGGTGTTCGATGCGCGCGCCAGCGGGCTGACCCGCATCGATCACGTGGTGCAGAGTTCCAATCAGGCAGGTTTGTTCGCAGTGCAGGGCGCCATGGACGACCCAGCCCACCACCGCGTCTATGCCGACAAAGCGCAGGCGGTTTCGCAACCCATCGAGAAGAGCACTGCGCAGTTGCAGCAGGAGAATCTGGTCCAGCCGCAGCAGGAGCAAGAACGCGAGCAAAGGCGAACGATGACGGTTTGATCGCGGTGAGGGTTTGGCGGTCTGCGGCCTGTCATGGCCCAGGCCGCCATTTAAATCGCGATTCGATATCCGTCCGCTTCTGCAGTGCTTTTTGCAGATGAGATCAGCTGGACCCGAAGCGCTCTGCTCTCGCTGTTGCCCTGTCGCGACGGCAAAGCTCGCGGCGGGACGCCGCTCCTACGACAGCGCGGTACACCGGGATAACCAGCGTTTGTACCTACGCGGTGGCGCCCGGCAGGGACTGGGTGAGAAAACCCCGCCCCTACCGTTCGTCGGCAAACCGCCGAGAATGACTTCAGGCAGGGTTGACTACAGATGTAGTCATGAGGCATGTTGACTACAGGTGTAGTCAAGGAACTCTCATGGCCAAGTCGCAAAAAACCATCGGCGATCAGGAGCTGGCATTGCTCCAGTATCTGTCGGAGCACGGGGAGGCTTCGGTGGGCGAAGTAGCCGCCGCGTTCGCCGAATCGCGCGGCCTGGCTCGCTCCACGGTGCTGACCATGATGGAACGCCTGCGTGCCAAAGCTTATCTGCGCCGCCGTCATGTAAACGGGGTCTACCGCTATGCGCCGGTCGCGCGTCCAGACGATGTGATGCGTAGCGCGGTCGGCAGCTTCGTCGAGAAAACCCTGCAAGGTTCCGTTTCGCCCTTTGTCGCCTGGATGTCGGAACGCACCGAAGTCAGCGAGGGCGAGCTGGCGGAACTCGAAGCCTTGGTCGCCACGCTTCAGTCCAAGCGCAAGGAGAGCTGACATGGCGCTCGAATACATCAGCGAAATCCTGGCCCCGCGCCTGTTCGCCGCCAGCGTGCAATCCACGTTATTGGTGGCCGTGGTGTGGACGTTGTGCCGTCTGCTGCCGCGTTTGCCGGCGGCCGCACGTTGCTGGCTATGGTGGCTGGTCGCCCTGCAGTTAGTAGTGGGCGTGTTATGGACCAGTCCGTTGGCGCTGCCGTTGCTTCCGGCCGACTCCGAAATGCCGGCGATGCTTGCCCCCTTGCAGCCGTTCGCAGCAACGGCGGCTGCAAACGCCACAGCGGTCATGCCCGCTGCGCCGCAGGCGTCGTCGCTGTCTGTCGCCGTTGCCCCTCCCTCGTCCGCCTGGTCATGGCCTTCGGCGCTGTCGTTGCTGTGGCTGTTGGGCCTCAGCTTCATGATCACCCGCACTTTGGTGGGCTATCTTGCGACGCGTCGCCTGCTGCGGGAGTCGGTGCCGTGCCGTGACGCCACATTGGTGCAGGCGTTGAAACTCGCCGCGGAAGCGCATGGCATGCGCAAGGCACCGACACTCAGGTTGTCATCCACTATCAGCTCACCCCAGTTGATTGGCCCCTGGTCCCCAGTGCTGATGCTGCCTGCCCATCGACTGCCATCGCTGGATGCCGACGAACTGGACATGGCACTCACCCACGAGCTGACGCATCTGCAGCGCGGCGATCTGTGGTGGGGTCTGCTGCCTGCGTTGGCGCAGCATGTCTTTTTCTTTCATCCGCTCGCGCATCTGGCCGCGCGCGAATACGCCTTCGCCCGCGAAGCCGCCTGTGATGCCGCCGTGCTGGCTGGGAATCCTCACTGCGCGGGCGACTATGGTCGCTTGCTCGTGCGGCTCGGTGTTGCGGCTCGTCCAAGCGCCGGCCTGGCCAGCGCCTCACCGACTTTCCTCATGCTCAAACGGAGGCTGCTCATGTTGCAGCAGAATGCTTCGCCTCTGCGCGCCAGTGCATTGGCACTGACGCTCGCGGTCGCACTGGTCGGCGTGGTGCCTTATCGAGTTACCGCCCACGCGGCTCAAACCATCGCACCAACTTCGAACCCGGTTCCGGTACCTGTCCCGGTGCCGATGGAGACCCCCAACGCAATGGCATCTTCGCAGACGATGGTTGCTTCCCGCATCGTTCCTGCACCACCGGCGGCGCCCGCACCTCCCAAGGCGCCACCGGTTCCTTCTGTCGTGGCGGCAGGTGTTCCTGCCGTGCCACCCGCGCCTCCCCTTGTCACCCGAGGCAGCTGGACACATAGCAATAGCGACTACGCGTATGTGCTGATCGATGGCACTACGACCAACGCTGTTGGTAGCACCGGCGATCTCCGCGCCGCGAAGTCGCAACAACGCAATGGCGAGGCGTTGCTGTGGGTGCGAAAGGATGGCAACAAGTATGTGGTGCGCGACGCGGCTACCCTCCGCCGCTTGCAAGCGGCTCATGCGCCGGTGGCGAAGCTGGGTGAAGAGCAAGGCCAACTGGGCGCGAAGCAGGGTGAGCTGGGCGCGCAACAAGGCGGGTTAGGTGCTCGGCAGGGCGAAATCGGGGCGCAGCAAGGTGAACTCGCTGCCCAGCTTGCCGCCGCAGTCGCTCGCAGCGTGAACACTGGCTCCGATGCCAGCGAGGCCGAAGTGTCCGCCATCGAACAGCGTCTCGCGGCATTGGGAAAACAACAGGATCAGCTCGGGCGCGAACAACACGCGTTTGAAAGCAAACAGCAGGAACTCAGCCGCCAGCAGCAAGCTCTGGGCGAGCGTCAGCGCCTAGCCAGTGAGGCGGCGCAACGTGAAACTGATCGGCTGATCGATGCGGCTATCGCGAAGGGATTGGCGCAACGACTGCAGTGAGCAGGGAATGCCCCACCTCGGTAAAGGGAGGTCCGTGCGCCTCCGGGCACACGAAGAAAATGCATCTTCGCTCCCTCTTTAGCGAGTAGAGGCTGGTCGAGTTCGATCACTGAAAGAAAGTCCGTGTACTTCCAGACGGCGGGGACCTGCGTTCCTCCGCTCACGCCTTTCCTATGCCTAACGGAGACCGCTCATGCTGCAGCGAAACTCTTCGCCTCTTCGCGCCAGTACGCTCGTACTTACGACCGCGATCGTGTTGTCCGGCGCAACGTCTCATCACCTCCTGGCCCAGACGGCGCAGGCTGAGAGGTTGGCCCAGGTAGTCGAGCCAGTGGCCCCAACACCTCCCACACCTCCTGCCGCTCCCATGCCTCCACCGCCTCCGGAACCGTCTGTGCTTCCCGCCGTTCCTCCCGCGCCACCGGCACCACCTGCACCACCAGCTCCGCCGCACCCCATCGATAAAGAGATAGGGCCGCAAGGTAACGGTCACCACGTGCGCAACCTGGTCGATGGCAACGTCAACGACGCCATCCGTGGCGCTGAAGACCTTGGCGCCTCGAAATCACAGCAACGCGAGCAACGAGCGCTGCGAAACAAGCAGCAAGGACGCGGCCGCCAACAGTGGGTCACGAACGAACGTCTCCGCGTTGCCGATGAAGCGGCCCGGCGGGAGGCGGAGCGCATGATCAATGCGGCATCGCCGATGGACTGGCGCAATAGGTACAGCAGCGACTAGGAAAATGCCGGACGAAATCCTTGTGGGAGCGACGCAAGTCGCGACGTTGATGCACGGGCTCCCACAGAGGCGGTCCCACCACACTCTCGCCGACGATGCTTGGCGGATGCCGTCATTGCGCTCTATCGCGACGATGATCGCGTGAACTATCTGGACAATATTCCCGCTTTAGTTCGTGGGGAGCCGCCACGCGAGAACACTCCGTTCGTTGATGTTGGCGACATAACCATCGCTGGCTGGCAAACCGCTGCGGTTGCAGCGGTTCGATGCTCGCTATCTCGACATGCCGACAAGCCGCTGAAGTCAGGGCGCCAGTCCGCGTCCTTGCGCTTTGGCGTTGCGAATGACGGCGCGGACGAGATCGCGATCGCGATGACGCGAGATGGGAATGGCGCCGAGTTGGATGGCGTGCTCGCGCACATCAGCGGGAAGATCGTAATGCGCGCCGCTGGTCTTGTTCTGGAAAGCACGCCGTGGGATGCCCAGGCGATCGGCAAAGGCGTGCAGCTCATCCAGCGTGTCGGCCATCAAGTGAGCCCAGCGCTGGTCGCGCCACAACGTCACGGCGTCATCGACATAGACACTCATGCGCGTCGATACAGGCGACGGGCGAAAGTAGGGCGCCGGTACGCACTCATCGCGGCGGCCGCACCATGCGGTCCATCAGGTGTTCCAGGATGGCCGGCATGTCGCTGCACTTGCCCATGTGCACCGGCGAAGTCTGGATGATGGAGCTGCGCTTGGCGGTGAGCCAATGGAAACGGGCGCGCTGCGGCAGCAGTCCTATCGGGCCAGCCTCGGCTCCGCCGCGGCAGATCGCGGGTATGGCGTCCAGGTGGCGACGCAGGGATTCCAGGTCCAGCGTGGGGTCCAGGGCCAGCAGCCGGGCTTCGTCCAGTTCGATACGGGCGTCGAGAAACCCGGTCCTTTCGCAGGACAGAATGACGCCGACATTGAGGAACTCTTCCCGCTCCACTCGGGGCACCACTCGGATCACCGCATAGTCGTACGTATCAAGCGCGCGCACGGATCGCCTCCTGCACGAATGCCTGGCGCTGTGCCAGGCGCAGCACAAGATAGTCGACATACGCATCACGTTGCTCGGCCGGCCCAGCGAAAGCGTCGTTACTTTCCAGCCAGGTATCCGGCACTTGCGCCACGATGTCGGCGATAACGCGGCGGTCCAGCTTGGCCGCCAATTCCTCGTCGGCTTGAGCCAGCTTCTCGGCCCACGGCAGCAGCACGTGATCCTTGATCAGGATAAAAGGCTTGTCGGCGCCGGCGCTGCGGCCATCCCATCCATGATGAAAGTAAAGCGCCGCGCCGTGATCAATCAGGTATAGCTGCCGGTGCCACATCAACAAGTTCGTGTTGCGCGCTGTACGGTCGACATTGCTGACATAGGCGTCGAACCAGACGATTCGCGACGCGAGATCAGTCGTAGGCTGCTCCGCCACCGGATCGAAATTCACCGCGCCCGGCAGATAATCCAACGCCAGGTTCAGGCCGGCGCTAGCCCGGATCAGATGCTGGATTTCGGGGTCGCCTTCGGTCCTTGCCAAGTCCGCGTCCAGCTCCGCCAATACGATCTCCGGCACAGGCAGGTCCAGCGCCCGGGCGATGCCGCCAGCCACCAACTCGGCGATCAGCGCTTTCGGTCCCTGTCCGGCACCGCGAAACTTGAGGACGTACATGCCTTGGTCATCGGCTTCGATCACCGCGGGCATGGAGCCGCCCTCACGGAGCGGGGTGACATAACGGGTTGCGGATATCGTTCGGAGCGGCATCCGCACAGGATAACCGGTCGACGCATGCCGTCCTTGTTCGAAAAAAATCGCGGGCGCCGGGGGAGCAGAAACCGTGACCCGCGTAGAAAGGACATCGCGGGAGGAGATCGGCCGCTTTGCGCGAGTCCGATGGCACATCCCGGGAGCGGCACCTACCACCGCCTGGGTGTCGCCCTTTTCCGCAGCGGAGAATCGAAAGGCGATCCAGACGAGGTTGACCCGCAATTCTCGCAATACCAATGAACCGGTGTTGCGTCGATTCTCCAGTGGGTCCTGGGTCAAGGCTTCTTTGCGAAGTTTCCGAATACAGGCTTGGCCAACCCAAGGAGGTATGGCACCCACGCGGCCTTTATAAGGCGTTGCCTGCGAAAGCCGGGTGTAGGGGGTGTCTGCTGTTTGTTAGTGCGCGGCGTGATTCAGGGGGTGTACGGCATGGTCGATGAGCGATGGAAAAAGCATATGAACGCGGGCCCCGGCGCGGCCATGGTCAGGTGGGCATTTTTCCAGTCTTTTAACCTCCTCTCCATGCGGAATTTACATCCCGCAGCGTATTCATGAATATCTTCGTCATCCACCCCACCAAGGAGGTCTTGAAGATGGGCAGTTTGAATCAGTACCCGTCAAGTGGTCGTTTCCGCTGCGAGGTCGTGGACATCAAGGCGGAGCTGGAGCAATGGAAAAGGGACATACACGAGTACGGGTTCTATGAACCCGGTGTGCCGTTCAAGAAATACGAGCCCAGCCTGCTTTTCGCCTACGATGCCTATCTGCAACACCACAAGATCCCGCTGGATGAGCTACTGCGCACGTTGGAGGCCAAGTACAGCGAACGATTCGACAGAATGGACCGCATGGATTGGCATGTCATGCGTGAGCTGCTTCAGCAGGTATGGCAGCGCATGGGCGGATCGCTAGGAAGTACCCGCACCAGGCAATAGCGGGCAGTCGCGCAATCGCGACATAAACCAAGATCATGTAAAGCGTCGGGGGCTATTCACAGCCGCCGACGCTTTTTTTCACCATGCTTTTATTGCCGGATGGATAGGCTTTTCGGACAAGCGAACCGAGGAGCAAGCGATGAAAGTGCACGAAATGATGACGACCGACGTATGCGTCGTGTCGCCCAACAATACGTTGCGCGATGCCGCGATGCTGATGGAGAAGATGGACATCGGCAGCCTTCCCGTAGGCACCAATGACCGGTTGGTAGGCATCATCACCGACCGCGATATCGCGGTGCGCGCCGTCGCCCAGGGCAAGTCACCGGACACCACGGTGCAGGAAGCGATGTCCACCGACATCAAGTACTGCTACGACGACGAAGACATCGATCATGTCGCCCGCAACATGGCCGATCTTGAGTTACGCAGAATGCCGGTGGTCAATCGTGACAAGCGCCTGGTCGGCGTGGTATCGCTGTCGAACTTTGCCTACAGCGGCGACCGGAAGGCATCGGACAAGCTGTTGAAGGGTGTCGCCGCGCCGCACTGAGCGGAGAACGGGTGAGAGTCCATGTGGGCGCCTCGTGTTTGCGGGGCGCCTTTTCTATGGCATTCGACGGCCATGCAAGCATTTACTCACCAGGAGATTGTCGCGTAGGGGCTCGCCGCGCGCGATATTCTTGCCTTCCGCGCAACGCGGGCTTTGGGAAGCGCCAGCGAATGAGGGGACGAAAAAAGAAGCGAGTTCATTATGGTGATAGCCGGGTGAAATTATGCCGTTCGATTCGTTGAAAACATCGTGACGGCCGTGTGAAGTAATAACAGAGAGCAACGATGAGTAAAGTGGATTCTCGGTGAAGAAGGTTTAATCATTACTATTGACTGATGTCAAAACGCATACTGTTTGTCTGTGTAGGAAATCTATGCCGCAGCCCGACCGCCGAAGTAATACTTCGAGGCGTGCTGCCGAGCGATGGGTTCTCGATCAAGTCCGCTGGATTGGCCGCCGTTTACGGAAATCCCATGGATCCGAAGGCCGCCGCGCTATTGGCGGAGCGGGGATTTAATGGGGAAAAACACATTTCCCATCGGGTAAACCGACCTCTGGTCGAGGACGCCGATATCGTGCTGGCCATGGAAAAAAAGCATGTGGCCGCACTATCGAAGTTGGCGCCGGGCGCTCGTGGAAAAATCCATCTACTGGGTAAATGGCAGGGCAACCTGGAGATTCCGGATCCTTATGGCCGGGATCTCTCCGCGTACGAGCGCGCGTACCAGATGATCGATGAAAGTATCAAGCATTGGTGCCCTCGCATTTAGCTCGTCTTTTAACACGTGACACCACTTTCACGTCTGGCTGTCCGGGCACGTAATAATGATGGCGTGTAATCCCCTTTCATCAGAATGCAGTCTGTTCTTCACCCCGTCATCAGATTTTTTCCACTAAATTCGCTTCGTTATAACAGGACGGCTTGCGTGCGCGACGCCGGTGGAAAAGCCGCATAGCTGCACGGAGGTTCAACCGCTGAGGGGCGTGGTTGTTGTACGTGCAGGTGCACACGGATTCCAAACAACTAGTAAAACAATCCGAGGCAAAGGTGCATGGAGAACCCCAAATTGGTGGCGGCCAGTGCTATCGCACTGGCGGTCACCCTAGTCGCCATTTTTTCGATGCGTCCCTGGGCTCGGCGTCTGGGGCTGGTGGACAAGCCAGACGCCCGTAAGCGCCATCGCGGCCGTATTCCCCTGATTGGGGGCCTGTGCTTTTTCTTCGGAACATTGGTCGGGCTTACTTATCTGGGATATCTGGACCGGTTCGTCATGAGTCTGATGGCGGGCGGAGCCTTGCTGGTCGCCGCGGGCGTCGTAGACGATGTCAAGGACACCAGTGTTCGCTCGCGATTGCTGATAGAAGCCGCCGCTGCAGCCATGGTCATCGTGGTCTCCGGCTTCTATATCGATCATCTGGGCGATCTGCTCGGCATCCACGGTTTCCGCCTCGGCCTGATCGGGATTCCCGTAACCGTCATTGCCGTCATCGGGCTGATCAACGCCTTCAACATGCTCGATGGCATCGACGGTCTGGCTGCCGCCATGGCGATGGTCA
Source organism: Pseudoxanthomonas sp. CCNWLY206-1 (assembly GCF_039710385.1). Lineage (NCBI taxonomy): Bacteria > Pseudomonadati > Pseudomonadota > Gammaproteobacteria > Lysobacterales > Lysobacteraceae > Pseudoxanthomonas > Pseudoxanthomonas sp. CCNWLY206-1. The sequence continues at coordinate 288,453 of NZ_JBDKXI010000006.1, forward strand.
GTATCGCCGCCGTCCTGCTTTACGACACCGCCGGTTTGTCCGCACCCGGTGTGCTGTTGCTGCTTCAGATTCTATTCGCCGCACTGGTGCCCTACCTGTTCGTCAATCTTGGCTGGCCGGATGGGCGCAAGATATTCATGGGCGATGCGGGCAGCACGCTGATCGGATTCCTGCTGGCCTGGAGCCTGGTTTACGTAAGCCATCGCAGCGTGGGCCGGATGGCGCCCGTCGACGTGCTGTGGTGCGTGGCATTGCCGGTAATGGACACGTTGGCCGTGATGCACCGGCGCATCAGGCTTGGCCGCTCGCCATTCAAGCCGGACAGGCAGCACCTGCATCATCTATTGGTCGATGCCGGCTGTCCGCCGCGCATGGCGCTGGTGGCTATCGTATCCGCCAGTGGCGTGCTGGTGATGCTGGGCTATGCGTTGCGCAATGCGCCCGAAACAGTGAGTGCCGCACTTTTCGTGGCAGTGCTGGCGTCCTACATGTTGTGGTTGCCCGCGCTGCTGGCGTGGCTGCGTAAGCCGAAGCAGTGGCGCTCGCCGTCGGCTGGCCCGGCGATGCCATGGAGTTCCGTTGCCAGCGACCGCAAGCTGGCGCTGGAACGCATCGCACCGGTTCCATCGCAGGCGCTGATGGAAGAGGCACCCGAAGGGGATTTCCAGTCGGATATATCAATCGTAGAGGCGTCATCGGCGGTCAGGACGCTATGCGTGCTTGCGGCTGGGCCTGACGCCATCAAGATGGGCCCGATCGCCCAGGCGCTTTCGCAAGATGAGCGCTTCGACTCCACTGTGTGCGTCACCGCGGCGCCCAGCCACGACGCGGAGCAGGTGCTGCGGCTGTTCGATCTGCAGCCGGATGTGCAATTGGAAGCGGGATCCGGCGATGATCCGGCCGACGCTGCTTTTGCCACCTTGGGTGGGATGAAACGCGTATTGAATGAAATCCAGCCGGATCTGGTGCTGGTGCCGGAGGATGCATCGACCACGCTGGCCACGGCCCTGGCGGCCTACTACCGCCACATCCCGGTGGTGAGTATCGATACCGGGCATCCGGACTCCGCTCCCAGCCATCTCCATGACGAAGCCAGCCGGAAGATCGTCCATACCCTGGCCTCGCTGCACGTCACCCACAGTGAACATGCCGAACGGGATTTGTTGTCCGAAGGGATTCCCGCCGATCGTGTGCTGGTGACCGGCGATACCGCCGTCGAGACATTGCACATGGCCTTGGAGCGTCTGCGGCGGGATGCCGTGCTGAACCAGGACATGGCGCGACGGTTTCCCTTCCTGCGTGCGGGCAGTCCGTTGCTCCTGGTCGCCTGTCGTGGATGCATGTCCGAGAACGCCGGCGCGATAGCCGGCGCGCTGCGCCGCGTCGCGCCCTGGCATCCGGAAATCGATATCGCCTGCCCCGCTGAGTTGATCCGCCGTTCGCTCGACAGCGCCGAGGCGCCATTGAGCATTTTCCACAATGTGCATGCCATCGATTCGCAGGACTACCTGGCTTGGGTCTACCTGCTGAATGCGGCGCACCTGATCCTGGCCGACAGCGAAACCCAGGCCGAGGCAGCGGCGCTGGGCAAGCCGGTGTTGGTGGTACAGAACGGCGCTTATCAGGTGGACGTCATCGATCGCGCCAATGTCAAAGCGGTCGGCCCGAATCCGACCACCATGGCCGATCGCATCCTGACGCTGCTGAGCGAACAGCAGGCTTACGAAGCGATGTGCCTGGAATCGGAAGACTGGAGCGACGAAGACCTCGCATGCCAACGCATCATTGAAGCATTGGCGGGCCTGTTTCCCACAAAAAACATGTCCGAGATCCCGACGCGGGACACAGGCCCGCTTCTCAATCCAGGCCTGCAAGGTATCCGGGGGGTGTTATGACCCTGATGCATCCACCGAACCGTGGACGCGGGAACCGGCTATCGCAACTCGACCGCAGCGCTGACAAGTTTCCATTGCAGGCGCGCGCGGTTACACCCACTTCGACTGGTGAAGCACTATGGCTACCCATCTGATAACGAGGACCGCCACGCGCGGTCAGACGCCGACGATTCATGATGACGACATCGACCTGCCGTCACTGGTGACGACGCTCTCGGAGAACAAGCGGACCATTCTGCTGGGAACGGGCCTGTTCCTGCTGGCCAGCCTGGCCTATATCGTGCTGGCCACGCCCAAGTACGAAGCCAACGCGGTAGTCCAGGTCCAGAACAGGTTGCCGAACGTGCCTGGCTTGAACACCAGCACGGCGATGGCTGCGCCGTCGCCAGCCGAAGCACCGGCAGCTACCGAGATCCAGCTGCTGACCTCACGTCGAGTGCTGGGCGAGGCGCTGGAGAAGCTCGATCTGGACGTGGCCGTAGAACCTATCCGGTTTCCGCTTATCGGCGATTTCATCGCGCGCCAGTATCAATCGTCGAAGCCAGGTGAGTTGGCTTCACCCTGGTTCGGATTGAGCCGCTATGGCTGGGGTGGCGAGCGCGTCAAGATCGCGCGCTTGGACGTGCCGCCGGAGTACATCGACGTTCCCTTGCAGATGAATGTCGGCGAGGGAGGGCGTTACACAATGTCCGATGGCGAGGGCCGCGTGCTGGTGCAAGGCCGCGCGGGACAGGATGTGGACAGCAATGGCATCAAGGTGCGGGTGGATGAACTTAACGCTCATCCCGGCATGCGCTTCAATGTCAAGCGCCTGGATACCACCACGATCATGGCGGGCCTGAAGCGTGACGTGATTGCCACCGAACAGGGCCGCATGTCGGGCGTCATCTCCTTGACGTACGCCGACACGGATCCGTTGAAGGCGAAACGCGTGCTGGATGAAATAACGCAGGCTTATGTGCATCAGAACGTCGCGCGCAATTCCGCCGAAGCGGCCAAGCGGCTGAAGTTCGTGAGCGAGCAGTTGCCGAATGTGCGCAATGAGTTGGAGAAGGCACAGGCCGCGTTGCGGGATTTCCAGAATCGTACCCAGACACTGGATGTCGGTGTGCAGAACAAGGCGCTGCTCGACCAGACGATCCAGCTGGATACAGGGATCCAGCAACTGCGCATCCAGATGACCGAGATTGCCAGCCGGTACACGCCGGAGCATCCCTCGTACCAGTCGTTGCAGCGGCAGATAGGCCAGTTCCAGGCCGAAAAGAACGCGCTGATGGGGCGGATCAAACAGTTGCCTGACACCCAGCAGGGCTTGTTCCGCTTGAACCGCGATGTCGAAGTGACCAATCAGACTTACGCCAGCCTGCTGGACCAGGCGCAGCAACTCGACATCGCTCGCGCAAGTGCGGTGGGCAATGCACTGGTGATCGATCCGGCCGCGGTCAACATGCGCAATCCCGCATGGCCGCAACCGCTCCCCGTTCTGGCGGGCGGCACCCTGCTGGGCGCGATCGTGATGGTTGCCTTCGTCCTGCTGCAGCAGACCTTCAGGCGCGGCGTCGAGGATCCCATCGATATCGAATTGCTGGGCCTGCCCGTCTATGCGTCGATTCCCTACAGCGAAAAGGGCCGTGAGCTAAGCGTGCATCAGAGCCGCTATAGCCGCGATGGACGGCAGCACCTGCTCGCCCTGCGGGCGCCCACCGATCTGGCGATGGAAGCCTTGCGTACGCTGCGCACCAGCCTGCACTTCGCACGCCTGAAAACCAAAAATAATCTGTTGATGATCGCCGCGCCCAGCCCGGGAGTGGGCAAGACCTTCGTCTGCGCCAACCTTGCGGTGGCCATCGCCCAGGCGGGACAACGCGTACTGCTGATCGATGCCGACATGCGCCGCGGCACACTGCACAAGGCAATGGGTGTTCGCTGGGAAGGTGGCTTGTCCGAGCTGATATCCGGCGAGGTCGGTGTGGAAGACGCGATTCGCCGTGTCCCTGGAACCGACAACCTGTCGTTCATATCACGCGGTTCGGTGCCTCCCAATCCTTCCGAATTGCTGATGCATCCGAAGTTCTCGGACCTGCTTAATCAACTTGGCCAGCGCTACGACATCGTGGTCATCGATACGCCGCCTGTGCTGGCGGTAACCGACGCCGCGGTCATCGGGCACCACGTGGGAACCTGCCTGATGGTGGTGCGCTGGGGCTTGAACCAGCAGCGTGAGATCGCACTGGCCAAGCAGCGGCTGGAGCAGAACGGCGTGCGCGTGAAGGGCGCCATTTTCAATGGCGTGCAGAAGCGCGGTGCCGGCCGGTACGCGTACAGCTATTACGAGTACGTCCCCGCCCGCAACAACTCGAAGTTAGGGTGAGCTAACAAGAATGCAAATAACCATGTCCCCCTACTACGGCAAGCCGGACTTCTCGGCTTTGACGAAGGGAAGTACCGCGCGCGAACGGATCGATCTCATATCCGTGGCCGACATATTGCGCAACGCGTTCGTGTTTCCGCCGCATTCGATCTTCGAGGACGTGAAACTGGTGACCTTCGGCTTCAGTCCCAACCAGGACATGCACGTGGCGCCAGTGTTCCATTTCAAGTTCCGCAATGCAGGCGAGGTGCCTGAAGTCGCCACGCAGGACCAGGACTGGGTGGGGGTCTACCACCGTTTGCTCTGCCAGGCCGTCACCGACTCGTGTTCCGAAATGAAGGCGCCGTGGCTGCTGCAAAGCGGCGGCAAGGATTCCACCACGCTGGCGATCGCCATCGCTGACGCCAGGCCCGACACCACCTGCTTCACCTATCTGGGTGGCAGCGAGGAGAACGAGCTGGAATCGGCAAGCCATGTCGCCAAGACGCTTGGCCTGCGCCATGAGGCGCTGGTATGCGATCCCGGCAGAGCGTTCGATCGCTACGTCAGCGTGGCTGATCGCATGCCGTTGCTGACGGCCGACTTTGCATTGCTTTCCTATGTGGACCTTGCCACCGAGGTCGCAGCGCGGGGTGGCGATGGCGTCATCGATGGATTGGGCGCGGATAGTTACTTCGGCACGCCCGTGGACCGGCAACAACGGCTGCTCGCGCGGCTGGCGCGCAACATCCGCCTGCCGAGCAATGTGGCCGAGCTGCCATTGGTAGACCGCAGCTTCCAGCTCTGCTTCATGCTGGGAACGCTGCAGATGAATGCCATCGAACGAGTCTTTCCCGGCTCGCGCTTCAGCGATGCCGAAGTCGATGGCTTGTTCGGCCGCCCCATCTCGCGCGAGTCGCGCGCCCGCCTGGCGCTGTTCAACGATGAGATCGCATCGGCGACCAGTCTGTGGGAGTGGCGCGACATGTCGATGTCCATCGCCGGCTCGGCGGGCGCATTCGCCAAGGGGTTGTACACCGCCAGCGCCTTGTCGCTGCACGCGGCGTATCCGTTCTGCGATCACACGCTGCGCGAGTGGATTCATCGCGAGGTGCCGCGAGACCAGAAGGTGGACCCGGTCACCCACGTCAACAAGATGCTCATACGCAAGCACATCGCAACCCGCTTCGGCGAGGACCTGCCTTACGTACGCAAGAAGGGCAGCTTCCGGTTCGACCTGTGCGGCCTGGCCGCGCAGCGCTTCGATCACGTGCGCAGTTATGCGGAACAAACCAGCGATCTGCTGCCGGGCGCCGTACCCTGGCTGGACAGGAATCGCCGGCGGCTGGACAACAAATATCACGCCTCCAAGTTCTATCTGCTGGCCATCGTCTTGCCTTGGTTGGTCCAGCACCGTCGCGAGATCGCTTCGCAGCGTGAGCTTGCGGCGCAGACGGTTGCTGCATGAGTCCTGCCTCCAGGTATTCCGATCCGGAGAGTCCCGATCCGGAAGAAAGTTCTGGATCTTCCGCGCGGAGAGACTTCCTGGGCGGCTTGCTCACGCTGACCGCTTCGGGCTTGGTCTTCTGTGGCATGGGCGTCGCGTTCGCTGCGCCCGTGGCCACGTCCAGGGCACGTGGAAGCGCCAGGCTCAATGTGCGCGACCATGGCGCCAAGGGGGATGGCATCGCCGACGACACGTCTTCCTTCCAGGAGGCGATCGACGCATTGCCGAAGGACGGCGGCACGGTATACGTGCCAGCCGGCGCCTATATCATCGACCCGACGCGCAACGTAAAGCTGCGTAGCCGGATGCATCTGTCCATGGCCACCGGCGCCAGGCTCTTGGCCAAGGCCAATGCCGCTCCCCGCGCCTACGTGCTGCTGGCAGAGGAGCTGGAAGATGTGGAAATTTCCGGTGGACGCATCATTGGCGATCGCGACTCGCACCTGGGAACGACCGGCGAATGGGGGCACGGTATTCGAATCCGTGGTTGCTCCGGCGTCACCATTCGCAACATCCATATTTCACGCTGCTGGGGCGACGGTATTTCCGCGGGTGGAATCAAGCATCCCGGTGAGCCCAGTCGCCCTGGTCGCGACTACGTGTTCGAGAAAGTGGTCTGCAGCGAAAACCGCCGCCAGGGCCTTACCATCGGAAGTTCGCGACGCGTCCGCGTCCGCAACTGCGAATTCAGCGGCACCGGCGGCATACCGCCAGGTGCAGGCATCGATATCGAGCCCGATACCGATGTGGCGAGCGACATTGTGATCGAAAACTGTTTGGTGCGCGGCAACCGCGGACCCGGAATCTCGTTGTTCAAGCGTGCCGCCGACGTGACGATAAGAAATTGCACCATCGAGCGCAATCGAGGTGACGGCATTCTGGCGGTGACGGCCATCGACTGCGTCTTCATCGGCAACATCATTCGCGAGAATACGCTGCGCGGCATAAACCTGCGCACCGGCTCGCGCAACGTGCGTGTTGCCGGAAACCGACTGAAGGGCAATGACCGCGGCCGCGGTGGCAAGCAGCAGGTAAGGATCGCGGAAGACAGCATCGCGGTCCGCATGGACCCGGATAACCTTGTCGAGTGACGTCGAGGTCTGCGGCCAATAACAAAAACGTGTAGGAGTGGCGTCCCGCCGTGAGCCCTTCGCTTTCATCGTGACCTGAGGGAAAGAGCTCGCGGCGGGACGCCGCTCCTACCCAGGTGCGTGATAGCCGCACAAAAAAGGATGCCGGCTATGCGCCGGCATCCTTCGGGTGAAACGAACCGCTACCTCTACTTCGCGTAGTAGTTGGTGGTAACACTGATGCTGCGGCAATCGTCCGTTTTCTGGATATGAGCACCGTTGCCGTTGTTCCCAGCCACCAAGCCGGAGATCGTCACGTACTCGCCTGCCGTCGTCCTGACGCCGTGGAGGTTGGTATTGTTGTTGCGGAAGTAATTTCCGGCGACCTTATAATTGTAGGTTCCGGCACGCAACATCAACCCCTGGAGGTAGTTGTGGCGGATCCGGTTCTGCGAGATATACCCGGTCAGCGGTGCAATGGTCAGGATGCCGTAACCAGCATTGCTGGTGATGGTGCAGCGCCTGATGGTGACGGTACTGACCCGCTTGTAGACCATGATGCCGTTGGCCTGATTGTTGTCCAGCAGGCAGTTCTCGATGCGGATATCCGATGCGGTGTTGCTGTTGCTCGGCTCGATATCGATGCCGCAACCAAACGACAGGCCGTGGCAGTTGCTGAACTCGCTGTCATAGACCCTGACGCCGTGTGCGTTGGCAATGGTCAGGCCATGGCGCCGATTGCCAGTAGAGACGATGTTCGCAATGGTGACGCTGCGCGAAGGGATGGGAGCGGAATCGGCCACCATCGCGCCGCCGACACAAACGCCATCGCCCCAGCACTTGGAAATGTGGATATCGCGGATGACGACGCTGGTGGAGCCCAGCACCTGAATCGCGTGACCCCATTCGCCCGTGGTTCCCAAGTGGTTGTCGCGGTCACCCACGATTTGTCCGCCGGAAATCTCGACATTGCTCACCTTGAAGAGCATCAGCACATAGGCGCGGTCCTTGCTGTTTCGCTTGGCTGCCAGCTGGGCGCCATCAGCAAGCCTGAGATGCATGTTGCTGCGCAGGCGGACGGAAACCGTGGGGTCGAGCACATAGGTACCCGCCGGCACATCGACCGTGCCGCCGGAGGAGGGCAGCGCGTTGATAGCTCGCTGGAAGGCGTCCGTATCGTCGTTTGAGCCGTTGCCCAGCGCGCCATAGCTGCGCACGCTGACGACCGTGCTGCCACGCTGCAGGGACGGCAGTGAATAGTTCGCGGAAGCGACCGCGGCCATGACGGGCCCGGCCAGGCCCGAAAGCGAGACGGGCAACGCGAGTAAAGCCGAATTGCGCAAAAATTTGCGCCGCGCCATCCCTGGCTCGCACGAAGCGCGTGCGAGTTCATTATTGCTCATGGAGTAGGTTTTCCCAGTTTGGAGTGCTTTGTTAGATCGCGTCTATCGCGTCCTGCCGATAACCACCTTGGCGACCATTTTTTTAATCTATCGCAGTTCTTCACTCTCGCTTCACTGGATTTGCGTTTTTGTGATGGGATTTTGTATTTACTTCTATTAAGGGTTCATGCGCAGGGTTATTTACCTTAGTGAATCACGTATTTAGATTTATGAATGCGCATGTTCACTACATGAATACGGGCCACGTCCGCTGAAAATACCTGCAAAAATTTCGTTACCAAACGGTAATGAATGAGCGGCAACACTACGATAGTTTCCGTCGCAGATGCTTGACTAACGCCGCGCCACTATCTTGAGAAACGCAGCCTATCGCGCTCATTGGCTCTTCACGGCGCCCGTGCAAAATCTTCCCAGTTCATAAATCGGGACAGATAGATAGAAACTCTTGCCGAATGCCGCGTGATACCCCACTTTCAACTACGCCAGGTCCACGACATGGGCGCATCCGCCAGTAGCGTTGCGAGCGAAACCATACCGACAAGCCAGGCCGTCCGCCCACCCGTGGACCTGCTTTGGACGGGTGGCTGGGATTCGACCTTTCAGCTATTGCAGCTGCTGCTGCTCCATCGCCGGGAGGTCGTACCTCACTACCTGCTGGATCCCACGCGGCCATCCACCCGCACCGAGCTCGCGGCAATGGAACATATCCGCGCTGCTTTGTTCGATAGATATCCATACACGCGACAGCTGTTGGCGCCGCTTCAGCAGTTCGACGTGGCCGACCTGGCGCCCGATGCCCGCATCACCGGTGCGTTCCGCAGCATCGTGGCGGAGAGATTCATCGGCAGTCAGTACGAATGGCTGGCCCGGTTCCGCCAGCAACGGGACATCGCGCAACTCGAACTCGCCGCGGGCCATCGGGGCGGGAGGATCCAGGGCATCATCGGGCCGTTCGTGATGCAGGCCGATGGCGGCGGCTATCGCACCTATCGACTCAACCCCGAATATCGCGAGACCAAGGAATTCTTGATCTTCGGTGGATTCTCGTTTCCGTTGTTCGAACTCGGAAAGCGCGAAACGGCAGACATTGCCCGTGAGCGCGGCTGGCTCGACATACTGAGCATGACGTGGTTCTGCCACAAGCCTCACGGCACGGAACCTTGCGGGTATTGCAATCCTTGCCTATATGCGGTCGACGAAGGTTTCGGCTGGCGCATTCCACGCGGGAATCGCATCAAGGGGGCCTTCTACCGGGCATTTGTCCGACCGGTGAAAGCGCCGGCAAAAATGGCAATGCGTCACTTGGGTTTGCGGAAGGAGAACACTCCTGGCAACTCCCTGGCGAACAAAGGCGGTACGTGAAAAGCACGATGAAATTCGCCTTCTTCGCTAATACGGACTGGTATCTCTACAACTTCAGACTGACCACGGCTTTGCGGCTGAGGTCGTTGGGTGTCGATACCGTCATGATTTCGCCGCCGGGCGACTTCGGCGGACGGTTCGCCGAGCACGGCATTCGCTGGCTGACGTTGCCCATGAATCGCGCCAGCCTCAATCCCCTGCGTGAAGCCGTGGTCCTGCGGAGATTGGTACAGCTGCTGAAAGACGAGCGCCCCGATCTGCTGCATAACTTCACGGTGAAGTGCGCGGTATACGGCGCATTGGCAGCGCGTGCCGCCACGGTTCCGGCGGTGGTCAATGCCGTTGCCGGCATGGGCTATGTGTTCACCAGCGATCACCCAAAAGCGCGCGTGCTGAGGCCTGTCGTCAGTGAGCTGATGCGGCGCACGTTGGGCGGCGGGAACTCCCGCATCATTCTGCAGAATCCGGACGACGCCGAGGCATTCACCTCGCTCCGGTTGGCTTCCGCGGAGAAGGTCCGGCTGATTCGCAGTTCCGGCGTCGACACGCAACGCTTCCGTCCGGTAGATCGCGACACCATGGCTGGACGCCCATTACGGGTAATACTGGCCGCGCGCCTGCTCTGGGAGAAGGGCATCCGCGAATATGTGGACGCGGCAACGCTGCTGCGTCAACAAGGACGGAATATCGAACTCCTGTTGGCGGGTACACCGGATTCTGGAAATCCAGGATCGGTACGGCGCGAGGAAGTGGAGCGCTGGCATCAGGAAGGCGTACTGCGGTGGCTGGGCCATGTCGACGACATGGCAGCCCTGTTGAACGAAGTCGACGTGATGGCGCTTCCCAGCTACTACCGAGAGGGCGTACCCAAGAGTTTGATTGAAGGCGCCGCTTGCGGATTGGCGCTGGTCACCACGGGCTTGCCCGGCTGCCGGGAAGTCGTTACCGAGCACGGCGTCGATGGCCTGCGGGTCGAGCCGCGTAGCGCCCGCTCGTTGGCCGATGCGCTGGCGCAACTGGATGATGATCGTGCGTTGCTTCGCAGACTGGGCGAGCGGGCGCGCGAGCAAGCGCTGCGGCATTTTGACGAACGCCTTGTCATTCAAAGAACCATCGACGTTTATGGCGAACTGCTGGGAACGCCATTGACGGACGAGGCACCGCAGTACGTTGTCTCATGATTCCGCGCGCATGGCGTTCGGCATTCGCTGCGGTTTCCATGCTGTGGCTGGCCACGATGGCGGGAGCGTTCTTCGTGTTCCTGGCCCAAGCCATCCTTGCGCGGCGCCTGGGTCCCAACGAATACGGTCTGTTCGCCTCATCGCTGGCCACGGTATCCATGGTCGCGCCGCTGGCGGGCTTCGGCCTTTCGCAGTTTCGCTTGCGGGTATACGGGGCGGAAGGCTGGCAGGCCGATCGCTGGCTTTCCTCGTCCTTCCGGTTTACGTCGCTGACGACCTTGCTGGCAATTGGGCTGATCGTGGGATGGGCGTTGCTTGGAAAGCCGGTGGATGCGGGAACGCGAGACACGCTGCTGCTGCTTTTGCCAGTGATTCTGGGCTTGCTGGCGATCAATCTGGTGGGCAGCAAATGGCGCCTGGAAGACCGCTATGGCGCATTGGCCAGCCTGCACCTGATGATGCCGGCTGGGCGTCTGTTGGTCGCATTGCTGGCGTTACTCGTGCCTATGAGCGCTTACTCCGCCGCGGTCGGATATGGCGTGGTGGGGCTGCTGGTCGCCGCGATCACCTATCCGCCGATGCGCGCCATGCTTAGCGGCCAGATGCAGCTGCAGGGACATGGCCCGCGTACTGACGTTGCGCCATCGGCAGATCCGGGAATGGCCGAACTATGGCGTGAAGCCTGGCCTTACGGAGTGGCCGCTATACTTTATCCGGTGTTTTTCCAGGTAAGTACGGTGCTGGTGAAATACATCAATGGCGACACGCAGGCGGGACGTTACGGCATTGCAATGGCGGTGATGACCGCGATTTATCTGCTGCCGGCCACCATTTACCAGAAATTCCTGCTTTCAAAGCTGCATCGCTGGGCGGTGCACGATCAGCCCAAGTTCTGGCGCGTCTACCGCCAAGGCAACCTCGGCATGCTGCTGCTGGGACTGGTAACTGGCGTGGGACTGGCCATCACGGCGCCGTGGTTGGTGCCTTGGATATTCGGCGAAGAATATCGCCTGGTCGCCAGCATTCTGATGGTGCTGGCGCTATGCGTCCCCATCCGCTTTCTGTCCACGTCGGTGGGTTCGGCGCTGCTCACAGGCGGACACATGCGCTATCGAGTCCGCGCCATGGCATGGGCGACGGTCGCGGCGGTCGTACTGAACGTGTTGCTTATCCCCGAGTTCAATGAGTTCGGCGCCGCCGCCGCTACCGTCGTCGCGGAGATTTTGCTGCTGCTGTCCATGTATCTCGGCGTACGCCGCATCAAGACATTCGTGGAGGAATGATGGAGCGCAACCTGCGCGTCAGCTTTACCGGTTACTACGGCATGCGCAACTTCGGCGACGATCTGTTCGGCGCGATTTGCACCGCGGCCGCGCCACATTTCTGGGACGCCAGGCCGCGCCTGGTCGGCCCGGCAATCGATGGCGTCAGTTCCCGCTACACCATGCCGGCCTGGTATCCGCCGGGTACCTATGGCGCGACGAATGTGATCGGCCAAGCCAGTCGGCTCTACAGTTTTCTTCGTGCAGTGCGCGACACCGATGTGCTGGTCATGGGCGGCGGTTCGGTGATTAACGGCCATGGCTCGTTTCGCCGCCCACTCATGTTGTCCGCCCAGCGCCGCGGTCGCCTGCAACTGGCGGCGGTAGGGGTTTCTGTCGGCCCGTTTGGCGACAAGGCGGCGCAGGACTCGGCAGCTGCCTTCATGCGTCATTTCTCCTATATCTCCGTACGCGACCGCCGTTCCTACGAACTCGCCGCCACGATGGGAGTGGCGGACCGTGTCCATCATGGCCGCGACCTTGCGGGTCTACTGCCGTTGTTGCTGCCAAGTTCACAACGACCGCAGTTGCCGACGCCCGGAGAACCGCTGCGCATCGGCATCGCGCCGTGCCGCTATAGCGTCCGTGCGAACTATCCAACGCCTGAACCCTCTGCGCTTCAGGCGTCGTTGATCGAGTCGCTGGTGCAGCTGAACACCCGATATCGTGTGCAGCCGGAAATCTTCAGCCTCAATGATCATCCCGAGCACGGCGACCTGACGCTGTCCGAGGCGTTGCAGCAGGGCTTGTCCGCGCATGGGATTTCGGCGAAGTTGGTGCGCTATCGCGGCGACCCGATCGCCACCGCACGAGCGATCGGCAAGTGCGATGCGTTCGTCAGCACGCGCCTGCACGGCGCAATCGTCGCTTACATGCTGGGCGTGCCTTTCATGATCGTCGACTACCATCCGAAGTGCGTCGACTTCGCCGACGACGTCGGGTTGCCCTGGTCGCGGCGGATCACCGCGCAACATCACGGCGTCGCCGACTTCGCACAGGGATTCGAGGCGATGCTAGGGGAGCATGATATCCCGACGCTTGCGCACGAGGACTACACGCAACAGGCGCAGGAGATCTTCCTGCGCGCGCCGTGGGGAAGGGCCGTCGCGGCATGAACGTTTCCGCGCCATTCCTGCAGGCCCGGGTGTTCGCGCCTGTTAGCGCGGTGGTCCCTTGCTACCGCTGCACCGACACTGTGGGGGACGCCGTGGCGTCGATTGCTGCGCAGACGTTGCCGCCCGCGGAGATCCTTCTGGTTGACGATTGCAGCGGAGACGGCACGCTGGAGATGCTGCGTTCGCTCGCCGATGCGTATCCTGCGGGCTGGATCAAGGTTGTTGCGCTGCCGGTCAACAGCGGTCCGTCGCGGGCGCGCAATGCGGGCTGGGAACAGGCCGGCCAGGAATACATCGCGTTCCTGGATTCCGACGATACCTGGGCGCCGCGCAAACTCGAGTTGCAGATGCAGGCGCTTACCGCCGATCCAGAGATCGCGTTGATTTCGCACCGAGTGCAAGTGCGTGAACGTGGTCTTGAATCGCTTCCGCTGCGCAAGCCGATACGCACGAGGATTGTCAGCCGCCGCCGGTTGCTGCTGAACAACCCGTTTCCGACTCCTTCGGTTGTACTGCGGCGCGACCTGCCATTTCGATTCAATGAGAAATTCCGCTACGTCGAGGATTACCTGCTGTGGGCGCAGATCGCACATACCGGTTATCGCTGCGCCAAAGTCAACCAGGTCCTGGCTTATCTGCACAAGCCGGCCTTCGGTGCGGGTGGCCTTAGTGGAGACCTCGACGCGATGCACCGCGCTGGCCGGGAGGTTGGCAACGAACTGCAGCGCATGGGCCTGGTCAGTGCGCGTGAACGCATGTTCACCCGCAGCCTTGGCAAGATCCGCCGTGCACGCCGCCATCTGGTGCTATGGCTACGCCGCTTCCAATCAGGAGGTCATCCTTCCCCATGACCACGACAACGACAATCTTGACCGCCCGCGATTCGCCGTTGCGGCCACAGCAGAACACCCACTCGGCGGCGGCAACAGGGCTCAGCCTGATACTGCTATTGGCGGTCGCGGTCTTTACCTGCTGGCTGATCGGTACCCGGCCGCTTGAGCTGGGTACCGATACGGATGCGTATGCCGGGTTCTATCAGCGTCTGAGGGGCGGATTGGTGGAAACCCGGCTGGAACCAGGGTTCGTCTATCTGAGCTACGCGCTGCAGAAGATCGGCGTGAGTGTGGTCGGGTATCAAACGGTGCTGTTCGCGCTGTTGCTGGGAACCGCCGCCGTCGCTACCCGTCGTTACTTCCACTATCTCGGTGCCACCGCGGGCTTCTTTACGCTTCTCAGCGCGTCGGTGATGTTCCTGCTGATATCGCCGATGTTTGTCAACGCGTCGATCAACGCCATTCGCCAGGGGTTGGCGGCGCTGCTCATATTCGCCGCGTTGCTGGCGTTCCATCAGCGATATTGGTGGAAGTTTGCGCTGTGGGGGGCGCTGGCGACCAGTTTTCACTACTCCTCTTTGTTGTATCTGGCATTTGCGCCGGTGCTTCTACTGCGGCCAAGTTTCCAGCGCTATCTGGCCGCTGCGGCCTTTCTTTGCTATGTGTCCGGGTTGTCGATGGCGGCGGTACGCATTGCCTTGCCGTCGGTATATCAGTTGGTCATGGAGTACACCGCCACCACCCGATTCGAATCGGGGGTACGAATAGACTTCGCCGTGTTCTCGATCTTCTGGTACGTGTTGCCGCACGTGCTCGCACCGATGGTGCGGTTCCCTTATCGGGAGAGAATCAAGGACAGCACCGCGGTTTATCTGGTCCTGCTGTTGCCATTTTTCTCGGTCGGTTGGGGCTTTTTTTCCAATCGCTATCTGTTGCCGGGTTGGCTTGCCGTATCGCTGATATTGGCGGCGGCGCTTTGTCATAACCGGGTGGCATTCCTGCGCAATCCGTTACTAATACGAATGTGCCTTGTCGCCTCATGCGCCGTGTTCTACGTGCTCGTGACGCGTGCCATCGTGATCTGACGCGCGCCTATGCTGTCATTGTTACAGAGTTTCGTCGTCTCGCTGACCTACCCGCTGATACTGTCGCTGTGGTTGCTTGGATTCGGGGCGGCATGCCTATTGTTGCGTCGGCGCAAGGCGGCTATCGCACTCGCTGTCTTTGCGGTGGCATGGTCGCTGACCTGGTCCATCCCGCAGGCCTCGGACTGGCTGCGCGGCCATCTCGAATTCCACTATCCAAAAGTGAATGAAGAAACGCTGCCGAAAGCGGACGCCATCGTGATCCTGGGTGGTGGCCAATATTACGGATGGCTCAAGAAGCAGAATATCCGGCTGGACGACTTGGAAAGCAGTCGCGTAGCGGCGGGCGCGCGCGCGTGGCTGGCCGGACGCGCACCGGTGATCATTCTGACCGGCGGCAAGACGGGGCGCATCAGTGAGGCGCAGCGCATGGCGGAGGCCATCAATCGGCTTGGGGTGCCGGATTCGGCGCTGCTCCTGGAGGAGCGCAGCCGCAGCACTCGCGATAACGCGCAGTTCACTGCGGCATTGGCCAAACCGCGTGGGGTACGCACGGTGCTGCTGGTCACTTCGGGTTTGCACATGCCGCGTGCCGTGCTGGTTTTCCGCGAAGCCGGTTTTCACGTGGTGCCCGTGCCCGTACCGGAGCGCGCACGCCGTATGACCTGGCTCCGAAGCTGGTTGCCGTCGCCAAGCGCATTGTGGCGCAGCGGCCGCGCGATGAAGGAATTCGCCGCGTTGGCCGTTGCGCATCTACAAAATCGAGAAGAGGTGGTCATGTGATGCGTCCGTGAAGACGATTTTATGAACGCCGGCAGACCAGGCTTTGTTCCTTCACGCGTTTACCGCAACCCCCAATTTAGGCTTCTAACGCGACCAGCAGCACACTTTTTTCTGGCTGGCGCTGTCGGGACCAAGCGATCGGTAGTCGGCATATCCCATCGCAATTAGCCGCGCACGGCGTTCAGCGCCAGATGCCGGTGCCATGAGCTTAAGAGGGCCTATCAAGGTGAAAATCATGCTTCGTATTGGCGCGGCCGCATTGGTCGCCATGCTTGCCGGATGCGCACTAGGACCAGGTCAGCGGATGACGGGGAACCACGCACTGGTGGAGGGCGGCGACGTTGAGATGATTCCCATCACCCCAGAGCTGATCTCGGCACCTACTAGCGCTGTGCAGCTTCCTCCTGAGCTGGCCAGCTACAAGCCGGATTCATACCAGATCCATCCCGGCGACACGATCCTGGTGACGGTCTGGGATCATCCGGAGTTGACGACGCCCGCCGGCAGCCAGCAACAGGCCGTCACCAACGGCCGTCTGGTGCAGCCGGACGGTACCTTCTTCTATCCCTATGCCGGCAAGATCAACGTGTCCGGCATGACCATCGAGCAACTACGCAGCACCTTGGCCGAACGCCTTGGCCGTTACCTGCGCAACCCGCAACTGGACGTCAATGTTGTCGGCTTCGGTAGCCGAGTAGCACTTCAAGGTGCCTTTGAGGATACGACTCCACAGGAATTCACCACGGTGCCCGTGACGCTCGCCCAGGCGATCGGCCGGGGGCGCATCAATGTGGAGCAGGCCGATCTCGCGGGCTTCGTGCTTACCCGCGACGGACGCAACTATCCGCTCGACCTGGACGCGTTGAATCGGAACGGCAACATTGCCCAGGACATCTACCTGAAGCCGGGTGATCGCCTGTTCCTGCCGTTCAATGATCGCAAGGAAGTCTATGTGGTGGGTGAGGTGCTGCGCCCGCAGTCGTTGAACTTCAAGACAACCGACATGACGTTGACGCAGGCGCTGGGCCGTACCGGCGGTTTGAATCCGGTGACGTCCAAAGGCGGAGCGGTGTATGTCATCCGCGGCGTGGAAAATATGAAGAGCGCACCGGCGAAGGTTTACCACCTCGACGCCACCTCGCCAGTCGCGTTCGCTTTGGCCGATCAGTTCTCGCTGCGCCCAGGCGATGTGGTCTGGGTCGGTCCGGCCGGCATCACGCGTTGGAACCGCTTCCTGACCCAGCTGTTGCCGCTCTCCGGCATCATCAGCAATGCAGCAGCGGCGCAATACAACATTGGTGGTCGTGACTGACCACCCACCGGCCGCCGCTTTCGCGGCGGCCGGTGCTAGGGGCGGCACCCGCGCGACCAATATCAATTCTGTAGGAGCGGCGTCCCCCCGCGAGCTCTTCGCTTCTATCGCGACCTGACGGAAAAGCTCGCAGCGGGACGCCGCTCCTACAACGTGCTTTCCTGGGGCGGAATGGGTTCTTAAACCTGTTTTAATTGTGCTCGGCCATCCTTCCCGGCCGCGCTTGAGCACAGATCAACCTGATGGATTCCATTCTTCTGGTCGAAGACGACCGCATGCTGGGCGATGCATTGACGGCAGCGCTGGCGCAGGACGGTTGGCACGCGGATCGCAGCGAGGACGCGGCATCTGCCCGCGTTGCCCTGATCGATCATGCCTATGTGGCGGTATTGCTGGACCTCGGATTGCCGAAAGGTTCCGGACTGGATGTACTGGCGGCCATGCGTGCCCGCTACGATGCCACGCCGGTGCTGATCATCACCGCCCGCGACCAGCTCAGCGACCGCATTCGCGGATTGGACAGCGGCGCGGACGACTACATCGTCAAGCCTTTCCAGCGCGACGAACTGCTGGCCCGGTTGCGTGCGGTCGTGCGGCGCAGCCAGGGCCGGGTCGCGCCGGTATTGCGTTGGCGCGATGTGGTGCTGAATCCGGCGGAGCGTTCGGTTACTCGCGCTGGCGAACGCGTATCGCTGGGGGCGCATGAATACCGCACATTGCTGGCCTTGATGGAAAGCCAGGGACGCGTGGTGAGCCGCGATTTCCTGGAGGATCGTCTATACGGCGGCAACGGCACCATCGAAAGCAACACCGTCGCGGTATACATCCATCAGTTACGCCGCAAGCTGGGAGAAGAGCTGGTCGTCACCGTGCATGGCTACGGCTATAGATTGGGAGACGCGGGAGAATGAGTTCACTGCGCGTTCGCCTGCTGGTCACGCTTAGCCTGACCATCTTCATTGGCTGGTCGCTCTGGTTCTTTGTCCAATGCATGCAGATGACGCGGCAGCAAAGCGGCTACTGGGACCGCTCACTGCGCAGCATCGGTGAACAGATACTGTTGTCGTTGCCCAACGACCTGGATGCAACCGCCGCGCAATCCTATCTGCAGCTGCCTTCCAACACCACGGCACTGGAAGGCAAGTTCGACCATCTGCATTTCCAGGTGTGGATTCTTCAAGGGCGGGAACGCGTGGTGGCCTCGCGCCAGGCGCCCTCGACGCCGATGCGTGGCGACTTCCGCGATGGCTATCTGGATACCCAGCTGGGCGGCGAGACATGGCGTGTGTTCGCGGTCACCGACGCCAGCGGCCGCGTGCAAGTACAAGTGGGTTATGCCGCGTCGTTGAAACGATTTGAGCTGATGCGCTGGATGGCGGCGAGTTTGTTCACGGCGCTGGTGGTGTTGGCCGGTTTGGCGGTAGCGACATGGGCGGTGGTGCGGAAATCGCTCAAGCCGGTCGTCCGTGTACAACAAGCCATGGGCGAGCGCCAGGCGCTGGATCTGACGCCGTTGCCGGGTTCGGGCCTGCCGGACGAAGTGCGGCCGCTGGTGGATTCGTTCAATGTATTGCTGTCGCGGTTGGACCACGCATTGCAAAGCGAGCGCCAGTTCCTGAGCGAGGCAGCGCACGAACTGCGCACGCCGTTGGCTGCCTTGCTGACACAGGCGCAGGTGGCCATGCACGCGGCGGATCTGGACGAAACCCGGCAGGCATTGGATAGCCTGATGCGCGGCATAGAACGTACCTCCCGCCTGGCGCAACAGCTACTGGATTCGGCGCGCGTCGACAGCGCACGCGGCAGCACCGACCGCGGTACGGTCGATCTGGCCGAGGTGGTGGCGATGGTGGCGCGCGAGTTCGAACTGGTCGCTTCCCGCAAGCGGCAGACCATCGTGTTGGAGATCGAGAGTTGCCAAGTGGAAGGCAACCTCGATGATCTGGGCATCCTGGTCCGCAATCTGCTGGATAACGCGCTGCGTTATGGGCGTGAAGGCGGGCGGGTGGAGATCGCCTGCTGCGCCGATGCAGCCGCAGGCAACGTCGCGCTGACAGTGCGTGATGATGGCCCTGGCGTGGCGGAAGAAGAACGTGAGCGGATCTTCGAGCGGTTCTTCCGCGGCAGCAATGGCAATGGCGAGCGAGGCAGCGGCATCGGTTTGTCGCTGGTGGCGCGCATTGCGCGTGTGCACGGGGCGATGCTGACGACGGGTGATGGCATTGGTGGTCGCGGGTTTGGTGTCAGGTTGGTGTTTTTGGGGAGTGGTGGTCGGGTGTGACGTTGTGGCTGTTCGCTTAGTGACCAGTTCTACTTTGAAGTAGATAAAACTAGCTAACTCACTCGAGCTTGGCTCTGGCGCGGATGGGCTACTTGAACGGGTGATCTACGCGCTGCCGCGGGCGTCACTTGTTCTTTGCTCGTGCAAAGAAAAGTAACCAAAAGAAACACGCCCCAGGCGGCGCGCCCTTCGGGTCCGCAATCGGGCCGGGATTTTTGGAAGGCACATCCATGTGCCTGCCAAAAACGACGCACATCCTGTGCGCCGCCCCTGCGGGGTTCTACCCGTCCCGCTTGCCGCGCCTAAACGGGGCCCCGAAGATCCAAAGCCAAAGCCAAAGCCAAAAGGCACAGCTAAAGCCACAGCTACAACTAAGGCCATAGCCAAAACTAAGGCCACAGTAGCGGCAACAAAGCAGATGCGCTCTAGCGGCAAAGCACTGCTTTGCCCCGGCGAACGGGCAAGCGCCGGAGGCGTGCGCCCCGATCTTGGGAGCAAAGCGAGCAAGTGCCTGCCGAAAAATTACCACCGGCGACACGTACCCGAATGGCTGGTCAAAGTGGCGCCCGCGGCAAGCGCGTAGACCATCAACCCCGATGAGCTACCCCGGCCAGCGCCAAGAGCCGAGGGGCCAAAAGAACGAGTGACTAGGCAAAGCGGCTGCGTGCGACAACCGAAAACAGCGATAGCTCAAACACGCGACCGCTCCCGCAGATAAGTATTCGTTTCCAACGGCAGCACATAATGCACCGAGGCCGTGCGCACACACCCCACGGGCAACTGGGCATGCACGCGCTGAACCTGATCCACCGGCAAACGCCATTGCAGGTTGAGGCAGCCCAGCATGCGTGCCATCCGTAGTACGCGCAGGAACAACTGCCGTTCGGCTTCCCGTGCCTGCGCGCCGGCGCGTACGTAGAGCGATTCGATCTGGAAATAGTTGCCGCGCTCCAGCAGTGAACAACCGGCAGTGGCTCCGGCATAGCCATGCGGTCGGCCATCGGCATAGGCGATCCAGGCCCAGGCGCGGGTGGGCGTTTCGAACAAGGCTTCCATCAGTTCCAACGCATCGGCGCGGTTACGACCGAATGGCCAGCGCTCATGCGCGACCTGCTGCGCATGTTCTTCGCACAACGCGCCCAGCAGGGCGCCATCAGAGGGTGTTGCCTTCCGCACCGTCAGCGCCGGCGATTTTGCGGCGGTGCGCAGTGGCAGGGTTGGGCTGGCGGCATTCATGACAGCAGCTCGGTCGAAAAATGTGGAAGTAAATGCGTGAAGTACGGCACGGTGCATCGAGGTAAATGCGTGAAGTAAGCCTCGGCCGCCATCGTAGGAATGGGAAGTAGAAGCTGAGTAAGCATGCGCGGCTCCGGATTATTGGTTTATCGCATGCAGTCTGCAGATCGGTTTTTAAGGGCTTTTTAAAGGACGAGCAGCCAAGCAGCAGCGCACTCAAAGGTCATGCATCAAGCATGAGGATCACGAATATCAAAAAAACAAAGGAACAATGCTTGAACGCTTTCGCTGACAGGTCTATAAGGCTCATAGGCAGCCACGGACTCGGCGAGTTTTTGCCGGGCGGTTGCCAGACTATGCAAGGCGAAATACTCCACGCCCGCATATGTTTGCGGGCTTCATGAAACGCAGTTTTCAGGAGCGCCCCCATGGCTGTCAGCGAACGCCGTTGCCTTTCCGTCTGCATTTCCGCCTGGTTACGGCACGGCTCTGCCGGTCTGTTGGGCAGTTTGGTATTCACCTTGCCCTTCGCGGCGCAAGCGACGTGCGATCTTCACGCGCCCGTCACTGGTCAGACGGCCACCTGCGATACGGCCGTTCCCAATCCCGATACGACAGGCGTGCAAGCGGTGGCGGGCAGCACGGGCGTGGCGGTAAACGTATTGCCTGGAGCTGGCCTAAGCATCGGAAGCGGTGCGGGTGTACACGTGCGCGACCAGAGCCAGGTAACCAATAGCGGGACGATCGCGCTGACAGCGGGCAATACATCCGCCGCGATCCTGGCCGAGGGAAGTGGCAATACCATCACGAACGCGGCGACCGGCACGGTTTCCAGTCAATCCGGTTCCGGCATCGTCATGCAGGGCGGCGGCACGGTGATCAACGACGGCAACGTGCAAGCGCTGGCCGGCACCGGCATTGTTTTCTCCGGCACGGCCAATGGCGTGTTGACCAATCGCGGCACCATTGCCGGCATGACGGGAGTGACTTTCGGTGCGGGCAATGACCGTCTGGAGATGCTGGCGGGTTCGATCACCGGCGCCGTCACGTCGGGAGCGGGCAATGACACCTTGATCCTGAGCGGAGGCCAGCTGGATACGGTCAACCAGGGTGATGGTGATGATCGGTTCGAAGTCAGTGGTGGAGGAGTGACCGGCAATGTCCAGCAGGGCAACGGTGTCGATGATTTCCTGATGACCGCCGGTCAGATCGGGTCGCTGTCGCAGGGCGATAGCCGCGACACGTTTGTCATGAACAACGGTCGCATCGTCGGTGTGTTCGAAGATGGCGACACCGCCACCATGACCGGTGGCCGGATCGGTCGCGTGGATATGAAGCTGGACAACAACCTCTTCGATATGTCCGGCGGCACCATCGATGGCAACCTGATCGCCGGTTTCGGCCACGACACCATTCTGCTCAAGGATGGCTACATAGGCGGCAACATCAGTGTCAGCGGTGGCAATGACGTGGTCACCGTCACCGGCGGCGTCGTGCGCGGTGAAGTACGGGTCAGCTTCGGCGACGACGCTTTCACGTGGGATGGCGGCGGCATCATCTATGGCGCGATAGATTTGGGCGCGGATACCGATTCGGCGATATTGCACAATCTCAACGCTTCGCACCTGGGTGCGATGCCGCTGCTCAGCGGCGGCGTTGGCGTGGATACGCTGACGTTCGATAACGTATCCACCCATGGCGTCGCACGCTTCGCGAACTGGGAAACCGTCAACCTGACGGACGACACCGAGCTGACGTTCGACGGCAATCTGACGTTGGGCGATGCGGCAAGCGGCACAGGCGCGTTGAACGTGGATGCCAGCAGCACGTTGTTCGCTGGCAACGGCGCCAACGCGTCCGTCCTGGCGTTCTCCGCCGGACAATTGGTGAACGTGGTCAACTCTGGACGGATCGACCTGACCCAGGGCGCCAGCGGCGCGACCGATACGTTCACGATCGCCGGCAACTATGTGGGCAACAACGCGGCATTGTTCCTGCAGACGGTGCTTGGCGACGACAGCTCGCTGTCGGACAAGTTGGTGATCTCCGGTGGTAGCGCCAGCGGCACCACCGGACTTGGCATCGTGAATCTTGGCGGCGGTGGTGCCTCCACGGTGCTGGACGGCATCCTGGTGGTGCAGGCCATCAATGGCGGCAGCACGGCCGACGGTGCGTTCGCGTTGACCGCGCCTGTGGCAGCAGGCGCCTTCGAATATTTCCTCTTCAAGGGCGGTGTCAGTGCAGGGACAATGGAAAACTGGTATCTGCGGTCGACCTTGGTAAATCCGCCCGCGCCTGAGCAACCCGCTCCCGCGCCGGCTCCCGCGCCTGATCCATTGCAGCCGCCGCCGCCTTTGGTACCGACGGCGCCAGAACCACCCGCCGCGCCGCCGCCGGCCTTGCCACCCGCACCACCACCGCCCGATGAAACGGCACCCCCGCCGCCGCCGGATCAGCCCGAACCACCTCCGCCGGCGCCGCCGCCGGCGCCTCCAGCGGCGACGCCCCCAGCACCGCCGCCGGCAGTGCCGCCCACGCCTACCAACCCGGCGCCGGTACCTACGCCTACACAATCGGCGCCGCCGACACCCGGCGCGACCGCATCGACGGCTGCCATCGTGCCGCTCTATCGCGTCGAAACGCCTGCTTACGCCGTGGTACCGCCGGTAGTGCATCAGTTGGCGCTGGTTTCACTAGGCACTTTCCATGAGCGCCAGGGCGAACAAGGGCTTTTGCGCGGCGAAGGCGCTGTGCGCTCCGCCTGGGGAAGAGTGATGGGGCAGGACACCGAGCAGAGCTGGCACGGCACGGTCGCCCCGACTTTCGACGGCTCGCTGTGGGGCGTGCAGGCCGGCGTCGATGTATTCGCACGCGAAGCCGACGACGGTCAGCGCGACCACGTAGGCTTGTTCGTGGGGCGTACCCGTACCGACGGCGACGTCAGAGGTTTCGCCTTGGGCTGGAACAATCTGGCCGTCGGCACTCTGGAGCTGGACGACAAGCATGTCGGTTTGTACTGGACGCACGTCGGCGCGGAGGGTGGCTATCTGGATGCCGTGCTGATGGGCAGCCGCTACGACGGCAATGCAGATTCCAGTCGCGGCATCGGTATCGACCTGGAAGGCGATGGCTTGATGGCATCGATCGAAGCCGGCTCTCCATGGGCACTGAGGGATGAAGGCCGCTGGACGTTGGAGCCGCAGCTGCAAGTGATCTGGCAACGCATCGATTTCGACAACCAGACGGATCCGTTTTCAGAAATCGCTTTCGATTCCGACAACTCGGTGATCGGCCGGTTCGGCCTGCGCCTGGCTGGAAACTACGACACCTCGAACGGATGGGTGCAGCCATACTTGAAGCTCAACATCTGGCACGGATTCGGCGGCGAAGATCGCCTCCGTTTCGGCAGCGACCTGGTGGTCACGGAACAGAGTTTCAGCGCGATCGAATTCGGTGGCGGCGTGGTCTTTAACGTCAACGACCGCTTCAGCCTGTTCGCGGTGGCCGACTACACCATCGACAGCGGTGATGATGGCGAGGAGCGCAAGTCCTTTGAAGGCAATGCGGGCGTACGGTTCACTTGGTAGCCCAGCAACACCGCTACGCTGCGCATGAAGCGCCCCAAGTAGAGCGGAGCTTGCTCCGCTGCCATTTGTTATCGCCAACAGCGCATGGGTTTTTCGCTTTTTGTAGGAGCGGCGTCCCGCCGCGAGCTCTCCCGTCAGACCGCGACAAAGCGAAGAGCTCGCGCCGAGGACGGCGCTTCCACAGAAGCGTGGGTATTTCGCTTTTGTAGGAGCGGCGTCCCGCCGCGAGCTCTCCCGTCAGATCACGACAAAGCGAAGAGCTCGCGCCGAGGACGGCGCTCTCACAGGAGCGTGGGTATTTCGCTTTTGTAGGAGCGGCGTCCCGCCGCGAGCTCTCCCGTCAGATCACGACAAAGCGAAGAACTCGCGCCGAGGACGGCGCTTCCACAGAAGCGTGGGTATTTCGCTTTTGTAGGAGCGGCGTCCCGCCGCGAGCTCTCCCGTCAGATCACGACAAAGCGAAGAACTCGCGCCGAGGACGGCGCTTCCACAGAAGCGTGGGTGCTTAGCTTTTGTAGGAGCGGCGTCCCGCCGCGAGCTCTCCCGTCAGATCGCGACAAAGCGAAGAGCTCGCGCCGAGGACGGCGCTCCCACAGAAGCGTGGGTGTTTCGCTTTGGGCTTGTAGCCGGTCAGCCGACCAACCCACGCGTCCGTGCTATCCGATACATACCCAATGCGGCGAGCTGCTCGGAATGGCGTTGCACGCCGATGCCCAGCGCTAGCAGGGCGTGCGCGTAGGCGGATAGCAAGCGGTCGCTGCCTATCAGATGCACCTGTGCCGGGCGGGGCGCGCGCGTGAGCAATTCGGAGGCGTGCACTTCATGTCCGATCAGCAGACCTGACAGGTAGGAGGGTAGAGCGGCTTCGGTGAAGCGCTGGAACAACCCGGCGGTACGCACGCCGAACAGGTGGTGCAGCAGACCGCCTGATTGCGCACTGCGCCGCAAGCCGGCGTCGAAGGCGTAGGCATCGAAGCGCGGCGCGTCCGCGTTCATCAGCTTGCCGAGGATGCTGTGCTGGCGAAGGAGGGCGTAGACCTCGCCGGTCATCGCGGTAGCGAAAGACGCGATGCGTCCTTCCCGCACCGTCGCCCATTTGCTGTGGGTTCCGGGCAGGCAGATCATGTGCGTGCCCTGGTTCATCGTGTCCAGCAAGCCGCAGAGCTGCGTTTCCTCGCCACGCATCACATCCGGTGCTTCCAGATCCGATCCGGTCGTCATGCCGGGAACGAACCAAAGTGCCCGGCCAGCGAACTCCGGCACATCCAGGCGCTTCATGCCGGCGGCGAGTTCGGGGATGCCGGCGGGGCATTCCAGGTAAGGCATTTCCAGCCAGCCGTTGCGGCTGCCGATCATGCCGCTGAGCACGATGTCGGTGTCGTCCCAACCATCGATCTGAGTGGCGAGCGCGGCGGCGAAATTTCCTTCGCAAGCCAGAATGCCCAGATCGGCCCTGCGTTGCTCGATCGCCTTGCCTTTCGCGTCCAATCGGTACGCACGCAAGCTGCTGGTGCCCCAATCGACCGCGATCATGGTGTTTCCACCCGGCTTTCAGGCAAACCCAATGTGCCTGGCAGTGTCCACTGGAAAACCCCGCCAGAATCGGGAGCGGCGCCCAGTGCGATGTCATCCAGTCCGGTTCGCGCGGTGGTGATGTAAAGGCGATCGTAGGCCGCACCGCCAATCGCGCAGCAGGACGGCTGGTTCGCGGGAACCGCGACAATGCGATCGACGCTGCCATCCGGACGGTAGCGCACCACTTGTCCGCCACCCCACTGTGCGTTCCATAGGCAGCCTTCGGCATCGATGATCGATCCGTCCGGCTCGGCGGTGGGATGGTCCAATTCCGCGAACACCCGCTGATGGGACACGGTCGCCGTCGACGCGTTGTAATCGCAGCAAAGAATGCGCCGCTGCGGCGAATCGCAGTAGTACATGATCGCCCCATCGGGGCTGAAGCAAATCGAATTGGGAATGGCAGCGTTGGGCAGCGCCAGGCGACGCAGTCCATGTTTCACCGAGTATTGATAGAAGCTGCCGATCGGCGCGCCGTCAGCGCGTTCGCTCTTTGTGCCGAAAACGAAATTGCCCTGGCGATCGGCGCGGCCGTCATTGAGGCGGGTTTCATGATTGTCCGCTTCCACATCGGCTACGTGCTTCAACGGTAGCGCGGCGTCGGAGGAGGTGCCGAGAGCGGCATCAATATCCGCCGCATACAGCCCCTTGGCCAAACCCAATAGCAGGCGACCCGTTCGGCCCAATGCCAGGCAACCGAGACGGTCCGGCAGCGGCCAATTGCGGGTAGCGCCGCTAGCGGGTGTATGCATCCACAACCGGCAACCTTCTATATCGGTCCAGAACAGGGCCGCACGCTGATCGCACCAGAGAATGCCTTCGCCCAACGCACAGCGGCTGTCGACAACCAGGGCCGCCATTGCGTCTGTCATTGGTATCTCCTCGCTGGTGTTTGGGAAATTCACTGGCTCACCACTCCGCGACACTGCCATCGGCATGACGCCAGAGGGGATTGCGCCAGTCGGGCGGATTCTTGCTGGCTTGCAGCAGCCGTTCTTCATCCATTTCCACGCCCAGGCCCGGTTTGGGCAGCGCGGCGATGTTGCCATCGACGCAGCTGAAGTCTTCCTTGTTCAGCACGTAGTCCAGCAGGTCGGCGTGCTCGTTGTAATGGATACCGATACTTTGTTCTTGCAACACCGCATTGTGCGCAACGAAATCCAGCTGCAGGCATGCGGCCAGCGCCACCGGGCCCAGCGGGCAATGTGGCGCCAGGGCCACATCGTAGGCCTCGGCCATCGCAGCGATCTTGAAGCACTCGGTGATGCCGCCGGCATGCGAGAGATCCGGCTGGATGATCGACAGTCCGCCCGCCGCGAGCACGCGCTTGAACTCGAAGCGCGAGTACATGCGCTCGCCGGCAGCCAGCGGGATGGAAGTGGCATCCGCAAGGCGACCGTAGTATTCGGATTGTTCCGGCAGCACCGGTTCTTCGACGAACAACGGACGGTACGGCTCCAGTTCGCGCAGCAGTACGCGCGCCATCGGCGCACCCACCCGACCATGGAAATCGACCCCGAAGTTGATGGTGTTGCCGAACGCGGCGCGGATTTCCGCGACCTTGGCGACCGCCGCATCGACGGCGATGGCGTTGTCGACCAAGGCCAGTTCTTCAGTGCCGTTGAATTTGAAGGTATCGAAACCCAGCGCTTTCAGTTCGCGGATCTGCGCGATGATTTCCGCGGGGCGATCGCCGCCAACCCAGCGGTAGGTTTTCATGCGGTCGCGGACGCAGCCGCCCAGCAGTTCGTAGACCGGCACGCCCAGCGCCTTGCCTTTGATGTCCCACAAGGCCTGGTCGATGCCGGCGATGGCGCTCATCAGTATCGGACCGCCGCGATAGAAGCCACCGCGATACAAGGTCTGCCATAGATCATTGATGCGGGCGGGATCCTTGCCGATCAGATAATCGGACAGTTCGTGCACCGCCGCTTCCACCGTGCGCGAGCGGCCTTCGATGACCGGTTCGCCCCAGCCGACGATACCTTCATCGGTTTCCATCTTGAGGAACAGCCACCGCGGCGCGGCGTGATAAGTGCTCAGTCGCACGATTTTCATGAGGCGGAGTCCATGGAGGCGTGATCCGCAGAAGCGGGCTTCGCAGAAGAATGTTCGAGATAGGCTTGCCGGAAAGCACGTGCGCTGTCGCGCGTGCGTTCGATCGGTTGGCCCGGTTTGTAGAGTTCGCCGCCGATGCCGGCGCCCGTGCTTCCAGCGGAGAGATAGCCATGAAGCGTGGTGGGATTGACGCCACCGACGACGAACAAAGGAAGAGGAGGTAGCACGGCACGCAATGCGCGTATCAGATCCGGGCCGTAGACCGAAGCCGGAAACAGCTTCAGCATCTGCGCGCCAGCATCGATCGCGGCGAAGGCTTCGGATGCCGTGGCAAAGCCGGCCACCACCCGCAAACCGCGATTTACGGCATAGCGGATCAGTTCCGGGCGAGTATTCGGGGTGACGATAAAGCGCGCGCCCAATGCTTCCAGCGCATCCACGTCGCGCTCGCGCAATACGGTGCCGCCACCTATCCAGGCCTTGTCGCCGAAGCTGCGGGCTGCCGCGCCGATGCTGTCGGCCCAGTCCGGCGAGTTGAGCGGGATTTCGATGGCGTCGTAGTCTTCGTCCAACAGCGTCTGCACATGCGCCAGCGTTTCGCCCGGTGTGATGCCACGCAGGATGGCGATCAGCGGCAGACGAAAAGGCGATGTATACAGCGGGTCGGTGTGTGCACTCATATTCGTGTCGGTCGCGATGGATCAATCGTGGTAAAGCTGTGAGCGGCCGCCATCGATCAGGATGTCGGTGGCATTGATATAGCGCGCTTCGTCGCTGGCCAGGAACAAGGCGGTATACGCCACTTCTTCCGGCAGACCAATGCGCTTGCACGGCAGCAGTTCGGTTTGTTCGCGTTCTTGCGCCTGGCTCACCGCGACTTCCACCGAAGTCCGATCGGTGATATCGGCGATGAGATGGGTGATGCGGTCACCATGGTTGACCCCATCATGCGTCGCTGGATTGCGGTCCAGTCCAAAAACATGCGCGCCCTGGTCGGCAAACAAGCGAGCCGTGGCCGCACCAATGCCGCTGGCGGCGCCGGTGACCAGTGCAACCTTGCCTTGTAGGCGTCCGCTCACGGCCACATCCGCAAACGAACCCGTTCGCGATCCTGCTGCGCTCGGCAGGCGGCCCGCGTGCGGTGTCCGCAATGCTCACGTATTCCACATACGCTGCGCTCCGCCACGAACCGCCCGCCTTCGCTCACGACGGGTCGTGAACAGGTTCGAAGTTTTGCGCACGTCATCGGCAAGGCGGCAGCGGCCAGGCAGCCGATGCGTTTGGAATACGCCATGGACCCTCCTCCAGGCATGACAGTTCGATGATGCGAGCGATGTCCGCCGTCCTGTGTCGGACGGTCGTACACAACACGCATGGGTGCTGCTTGTGAGTCGACCCGCTTAAGACTTACGGTCCGGCGCCGGCCATTCCTCCGGGAACCGATTACATAGACTGCCCGCAAATATATATTCGACAAATGAAATTTTCGCCATATGCTATTCCGTAGATGAATACTAGAGCGTGCGATCTGGGAGGGTTGCCTGCATGGTCCAACCGAGCACCAGCTGGTTCAATGCGTCGCGGCTGAAGACACGGCATTTACTTCTATTGCTGCATCTATATGAGCAGCGCACGGTGCTGAAGGCAGCCGAGGCCGCCAGCATGACCCAGCCTGCAGCGTCCAAGCTGCTGGCCGAGATGGAAGACATGCTGGGGGTGAAGCTGTTCGAACGCCACGCCCGCGGCGTTGAGCCCACCTGGTACGGCCAGATACTGATCCGGCGCGCACGGTCGGCGCTGTCGGAGATCGGCCGCGCCTACGACGAGATATCGTCGATGCGCAGTGGGCAGATGGGTCAGGCGTCCATCGGCACCGTGGTAAATCCGGGTACCAATCTGGTCCCGCAGGCCATCGCCATGGTCAAGCGCGACTATCCCGACATACTGATCCGGGTGGAGATGGACTACAGCCGTCCATTGGTAGCCAAGCTGCTGGATGGTCACCTGGATATCGTCATCGGCCGCATCATCGGTCCTGAAGGTGCGGGCGAACTTCAGTTCGAGCCACTGGCGGACGAACCGCACTCGGTCATCGCCCGTGCCGGCCATCCACTCACCCAATACCCGCGGCTGGAACATGCCGACCTGGTGGAATACGGCTGGATTCTGCCGCCCGCTGCCAGCGTGCTGCGCGCGCGGTTGGATTCGGTATTCCTGGAGCACGGACTACAGCGGCCGCGCAACATCATCGAAACCTCGTCGCTGCCGGTCATCACCAACTTACTGCGCACCAGCGATCTGTTGACCGCGTTGCCGGTGGAATCAGTGGCGCCTTATCTGCAATCCAATCAACTCACCGTGCTGCCGATTCAACTCGGTGTACGCATGGAGTTCTTCGGCATCATCCGCCGTCGCGATCAACTGTTGTCGCCGGGCGCCGAGCGTGTACTGGAAGCCTTGCGAAGCACGGCACGCCGTTTGTATCCGGAACCGCTGACGCCTGCCGCTTCTTCGCCACGACTGCCCGAAGCCGGCAACGAGTAACAGTTATTACCTTCGGGATGGGCGTGCTATGTCGGAAATGACATAGCCACCGCTCAATATTTCATTGGTCGGGCATGTCAACCACGCCTATGCTGCGGCTGAAGTCGCCGTTCGGTCATTTTATGACCAGCAACGAGACAGGTACGGCAAAGATCGCCAGACAAGGCGGGCGGCGGAAACCGGAGGGAAGCCGGTCATCGGCACGCCGGAGCACGACGACAACATACATATAAGCCAGAGCCGGAGCTGGCGCGGTGCGGAACCCGGCAATCACAAGGGCGGAGCTACGCAATAACTGGCCAGAAATGGCTGTAGTGCGCGCAGACGCACGCGGCTAATACAACTCAAATCACCGTTCGTCATGTGTCCTGGGAGGGAACAACCATGTCAACGCAACATCGCCGCCAGCCGGCACACACGGCCGCGGGCCGTCGTTCCAATCGCATCCAATTCCCCCGCACCCTCATCGCGCTAAGCATCGCAGCCTTGTTGAGTGCGCAGGCACAGGCGCAGACACAACCAGAACCGCAGCCGCAAGCTACACCGCAGCCGGCCGCGGAGCAGCAACAAGCCGTCCAGCTGGACACGGTCACCGTCACCGGCATCCGCGGCTCTGTCTACCGGGCGCAGGACATCAAGCGCAGCGCCGACACCTTCGTCGATTCGGTCACCGCACTGGATATCGGCGCGCTGCCCGATCGCAGCGTCACTGAAACACTGTCGCGTATCCCCGGCGTGACCATCGACCGATTCCTGTCGGTGGGCGATCCGGAACACTTCTCGGCCGAAGGCGGTGGCGTGCAGGTCCGTGGTCTGACCCAGGTACGGTCCGAACTCAACGGTCGCGATAGCTTCTCCGCCTCCGGCGGACGCAACTTGAGCTTTCAGGACGTGCCTTCGGAACTGATGGCCGGCGTCGACGTCTACAAGAACCAGAAGGCCGACATGATCGAAGGCGGCCTGGGTGGCAGCGTGGACCTGCGCACCTTCATGCCGTTCGACTTCGACGGCCAGCGGATCAGTGGCAGCTTCAGCTATAACTACGGCGACTTCTCCGAGAAATACAAGCCTTCTGCCTCGGCGCTGTACAGCAACAACTGGGACACCAGCGTCGGCAAGGTTGGCCTCTTGGTCGATATCGCGCACTCGGAGCTGTCCACCCGCACCGACGGCATGTTCGTGCGGCCATTCTTCAATACCAGCAACACTGATCTGAACGGCGACGGCACCAACGAAGAACTCTGGCTGCCGCGCGGCGCCGACTGGCGCACGCTGGAATACGAGCGCGAACGACAAGGCGCTTACGTTGCCCTGCAGTGGCAGCCTACCGATGACGTCGAGCTCTACGCCACCGTCTTCCAGAGCCGGTACGATGAACTCTGGAACGAGGACGCCATCTTCGTCGGGAACGATCCGCTTGCGGTCGCGCTCGACACCAGCCAGCCCTATGAGCTGGACGGTAATGTGTTCCGCTCTGGCCGGCTCATCCAGCCCGGTGACATCCCCATGGGAACGGATAT
This sequence comes from Pseudoxanthomonas sp. CCNWLY206-1, assembly GCF_039710385.1. Taxonomy (NCBI): domain Bacteria; kingdom Pseudomonadati; phylum Pseudomonadota; class Gammaproteobacteria; order Lysobacterales; family Lysobacteraceae; genus Pseudoxanthomonas; species Pseudoxanthomonas sp. CCNWLY206-1. Next base: position 320,472 of record NZ_JBDKXI010000006.1, read on the forward strand.
TCGCGCTTCCCACCGCGAATCCAAGACCACCGACTTCTCGTTCGGCTTGAAGTGGACGCTCAGCGAAGCCACCGAACTAACGACCGACTTCCAATACATCAAGGCCACCACCGAGAGTCTGGATTCCACGGTGGCGCTGGGCGTCAACGTGCCGTACATCGACGTGGCTCTCGGTGGCGGCACGCCGCGCATCGGCGTCGACCAGCAGTTCACGGGGGACCCCAGCAACTACTATTGGGGTTTCACGATGGATCACCAGGACGATAACCTGGCCGAGGAACTGGCCTGGCGCGCCGACCTCAAGCACAGTTTCGATGGCGGCTTCATCAAAGCGATCAAGGGCGGCGTACGCATTACCCAGCGCGACGCGACCAGTATCGATACCGGCTATAACTGGCATGCGCTGTTTCAGACATGGATGGGCTTGGCGAGCCTGCCAGGGTTGGATCTTAATGATCAGGTCAATTCCAGCCTGGCCCACCTGAACCAGTTCAAGAATTTCTACCGCGGCGATGCCAACACTCCTGGCGGTTTCTATGCTCCGGTGCTGTCCACAGCGCTAGGCTTCCCTGCCAGTTATGTGGCTCTGCACGACGCGGCTGTCGCAAATGGCTCCACTTGGACCTGGTATTCGCCTACCGTGATTGGTCCACAGCACACCAACCAGCAGGACGAAACGACCGAGGCTGCCTACTTGATGGTCAACTTCGGCAGCGATGACGCGCTGTTCGATGGCAACATCGGCGTGCGTGTGGTGCGTACCGAGAATTCCGCCAGCGGGTTCCTGGTCTATCCAGCCCAACCTCTTGCGCCCTATCTGGGTGCTGGATCGGAGCCGATTTCCGCCCGCAATTCCTACACCGACGTGTTGCCCAGCATGAATCTCCGTTGGGAACCGGTCGAGAACCTGATCGTGCGCTTCGCAGCCTCCAAAGCCATCGCCCGACCGGCTTTCAGCGACATGCAGGCCTACCAGGATCTGAACGCCGATGTTGAGGAAGGCTACACACCAGAGCCGGGCCAGCCGGTGCCGATCGACCGGCTGAACCTCACCGGCAGTTCCACCGACAACCCCTATCTGGAGCCGATGAAGGCCAACCAGTTCGATCTGTCGCTGGAGTGGTATTTCGACCCGGACAAGGGCGGCATGGCTTGGATCAACTTCTTCCACAAGGACATCAAGGACTATTTCCGCAACCAGACGCAACTGGTGCCCTATCCGGGTGCTGACGGCAACGAATACGAGTACTTGATCACGCGCACCATCAACACCGGTGAGGCGCGCATCCAGGGTGCCGAGATCGGCTGGAACCAGTTCTTCGACTTCCTGCCAGCACCATTCGATGGCTTCGGCATCTCGGCCAACTACACCTACATCGACAGCTCGACCAAAGTGCCAAACGAAGTTGATGCGCAGCCGGTCGACACCGACGGCTCGCTGTTCGGCGATCTGCCGGCCGACGGCCTGTCCAAGAACTCCTACAACGTAGCTGCGTTCTACGAGAAGGGACCGTGGCAGATCCGTGTGGCCTACAACTGGCGCAGCAAATACCTACTGTCGGTCGGACCGAATGGTTATAACGGCAACAACGACAACATTGCCTGGAAGCTGCCGGTGTACAGCGACGACTACGGACAGCTGGACAGCTCGATCTTCTACCGATTCAACGAGCACGTGCAGATTGGCCTGGAGATGAACAATCTCAACAATGCAGAACAACGCACGATCATGGACCAGAACGGTGCTGGCGAGCGCGTTACCTCGTGGTACGTGAATGACAGGCGGTACGCCGCGACGATCCGTGTAACGTTCTAAGCGCGATACGGCGGGAAGACGGGGCGTTTCCTCCTCTTCCCGCTCTCGTTTGTCTTTATTTTTCGTCGGGACGTGGCCCCGACCTGCCTACCTCTCATGCTTGCAATAAGAATTCCGCAATCGCCTTGATCGGCCCGACCCATGTAGGAGTGGCGTCCCGCCGCGAGCTGTTGACGTTTGCGTAGCGTGCGCTGTGCGCACCAATTGTTGCGCAATCGGGAGCGGCAACGCTTGTGTGTACAGCGCACGCTACGCGAGCCATCGTCCCCACATCCATGACATCCGCTGAAAGCGGCAAACTCGCGCAAAAATGTCGCACTGCATCATTCAATAGTTATATAGATCGCGGCGAATATTTCATTGGTGTGGAATGTCACAGCAACCTATCCTGCGGTCCAGCTGAACTATTGGGCGATGCGTGATCGCTGCAGGCCTTGCGATGACGAATTGCCGTAAGGGTATTTCGCTGCATCGGAGTAGGAGACGCCGATGTATCCGGAACGGACGTCGACGTGCCGCTCGCGATGCCGTCGATTGACGTCTGGCCATGGAAAATGGTGGCAGCAGTGTGCAGGGGCCATCGACTTGAAAACACAACATTAAAGTCCAGGCCGACCGGTGCGCCGGCGAGTTGGGACAACGGTATTCGTAACAAGTGGTGCCCTGGGAGGGAACAATTTGATGTCAAGGCAACAACGCCGTGCTCCGGCAGATCAGACCGTGGCTCGCACACCCATTCGCAAACTCCAGCACACGGCCACTGCCCTGAGCCTCGCCGCCCTGCTGAGCGCCACAGCCCATGCGCAGCATGTGCAACCGGCAACGGACGGAGAAGACAAAGGTGCGGTTGAGTTGGACACGGCGGTGGTAATCGGTATTCGCAGCAGCGTTCCCCGGGCGCAGGCCATCAACCGGAACACCGGACTGATCGTCGCTTCGATCAAAGACATCGGCGAGCTGCCCCGCAACAAGGTCGATCGCCGCTACGGCATCACCTTGCGGGCCAGCCTGTAAGGCGCACCAAGCATGTCCACCCGCCTTCGTTCGCGCTTCCTCTCCCTTGCGCGGGCGCAGGCGGGTGGCGGTTCTCGCTCTGCTGCGTCGATTCGACGCGCCTGATGGAGACTGTTCGCTGATGGCCGCTAGCGCATTTCCGTATCAAGCCCTGCCAGATTCGTCACTCCGGCGCAGGCCGGGACCTGGCGACTTCTGGTACCGGGAGTGCAAGGTACTGGGCCCCGGCGTGCGCCGGGATGACAATGATTCAATTCCGGCAAAAGAGGGAGCAAATCTCCCTCAATTCCTCTTGACCCGTCATTCGGCTGTTGAAAGCGTAAAAGGGGAAAGCAAAGCGCGGGGCGTTCTTGCACGCTTGCGCCGCTGGCGACAAACGGCGCTACTGGCGCTTCTCGCTTGCGCTGCTTCTTCGGCAGCCTTTGCCGCCGATGTGCCCTACCAATGGCAGAACGTCGCCATTGGTGGCGGTGGATTCGTCACCGGCCTGACTTATCACCCTGCCGAACGCGGCCTGGCCTATGCGCGCACCGATGTGGGCGGCGCCTATCGTTGGGACGCCAAGGGCAAGCGCTGGGTACCGCTGACCGATTGGATCGGCAAGGAAGACGTCAACCTGCTCGGCATCGAAAGCCTGGCCATCGATCCGTCCGATCCCAATCGCGTTTACCTTGCCGCCGGCACGTACACCAACCCCAAGATCGGCAACGGCGCCATTCTGCGTTCGCAAGACCGTGGCGCGACATTCCAGCGCAGCGACCTGCCGTTCAAGCTGGGCGGCAACGAACTCTCGCGCGGTAACGGCGAACGGTTGGCGGTCGATCCGAACGACGGCCGCGTACTGTTCCTGGGTTCGCGTAGTCACGGACTATGGCGTAGCGAAGATCATGGCGCGAGTTGGAAACCAGTGGAAAGTTTCCCCGCCATCGCCTCTTCGCCAGCCGCCAGCGCACAAGGCTGGAACAACCGCACGCAACAGATCGGCATCGTGTTCGTGACGTTCGAAGCGGCCAGCGGCAAGCCGGGCGCGCCTACACCGAAGCTCTATGCCGGTGTTTCCACTCAGGAAGCCAGTCTCTATCAATCCGACGATGGCGGCCGCAGCTGGCGCGCGGTGCCTGGCCAGCCCACCGGTTTGCGACCCAACCACATGGCGCGTGGCAGTGACGGTACCTATTACCTGAGCTATGCGGACTTGCCGGGCCCGGACAAGATGAGCAATGGCGCGGTGTGGAAGTACGTTCCCGCCTCCGGAGCCTGGACGGAAATCACACCGGCGCCGCAATCCATCGACACCGAGAAGGACGGTTTCGGCTGGGGCGCGGTAACGGTGGATCCGCAGAACCCGAAGGTACTGCTGGCCAGCACATTCACTCGCTACGGACCGCACGACGACATCTTCCGAAGCATCGATGGCGGCGTGACATGGAAGGCGCTGTTTGCGCGTTCGGATTTCGACCACAGCGTGTCGCGCTGGACGGCGGATCACACGCCGCACTGGATGGCCGATATCGAAATCGATCCGTACAACTCCGACGAGGCGATGTTCGTCACCGGCTACGGCATCTGGGCGTCACGCAATCTGACTGCCTTCGACGACGGCACTTCGCGTGTGCAGTGGTGGTTCAAGAACACCTATCTGGAAGAAACCGTCCCGTTGGACCTGATCAGCCCGCCGGAGGGCGCGCACCTGCTCAGCGCGGTGGGCGACATCGACGGTTTCCGCCATGATGATCTGACCGTGCCGCCGCTGCAGTTCGCCGGACCACGCCTGACCAATGGCGAGAGCATCGCCTATGCCGGCAAAGCGCCTTCGATCATCGTGCGCAGCGGCACCGTGCGCGATCGCAACAACAACGAGGTGCGCGCCGCGTACTCGTTGGATGGCGGAAAAAGCTGGGCGCTGTTCGCCAGCGAACCACCGGAAGGCGAGGGCGCCGGGCATATCACCATCGCCGCCGACGGCAAGCGCGTCATCTGGCAGCCGAAGAACGCCGGCACCTGGATCACCGACGATTTCGGCAAGCGCTGGCAGGCGGTCAAGGGTCTTCCCGCACGTGCGGTGGTGGAGGCCGATCGCGTTGATGAAGGTATCTACTACGGTTACGACGCAAGCACCGGCAAGCTGTATGTCAGCGGCAACGGCGGCGTTGAGTTCAAGGAAGCCGGCGGTGGTACCGGTGACGTGGGCGACTGGCACCGCGCGGAAGTGCATCCGTCGCCCAGCGAAACCGCCAAGGTGTATATCACCGCGTCCTGGCGCGGCCTGCTGCGCTGGTCCCCGGGCAAGTTGGAACGATTGCCCGACGTGGAAAACGCTTTCTCGCTCGGCTTGGGCAAGCCGCGTACCGAAGGCGGGCCATACACGCTGTTCCTGCACGGTCAGGTGAAAGGCAAAGTGGGCATGTTCCGTTCCGACGACGACGGCCGCAGCTGGCAGCGCATCGACGACGATGCGCATCGCTTCGGCCAGATCTCGCATGTGACCGGCGACCCGCGCGTGTACGGGCGCGTCTACTTCGCCACCGGCGGCCGTGGAATCGTTTATGGCGATCCGCGCTGAAGTGAACCGCATTGAGTTAACCAGCCCGCTGCGAGCGGGCTGGTTTGCTGTGGCCTTGCTGTTGTCTCTGCCGATGTTCGCTCAAGCGCAAGGCTATACCGCACGTCCCCAGGACGCTGCAGCACCTGCTCCAGTATCTGCCGCACCGGTGGACAATCTGCAGTCGCCGCTGACCAACCTGCCAGCACGCCAGCGCCGCAGTCTCAATGGCCCATGGCAGGCGCTGGTGGACGCCTATGGTTCTGGCATAGGCGACTGGAAGGCTGTGTGGAAGGACAAGACGGCTACCGGCAAGCATGACTTCTTCGAGTACGGGTTCGATGACAGCAACACCTTGCAGGTGCCGGGCGACTTCAACACGCAGCGGCCGGAGCTGACCTGGTTGGAAGGTTCGGTGTGGTACCGCAAGGCGTTCGAATACGATCTCATCAAGGCACAGCGTAGCGGCCGCCGCCTGTTCGTCCATTTCGGCGGCGCCAACTATCGAACGGATGTATTTCTCAACGGCGAGAAGCTGGGTAGCCACGAAGGCGGCTTCACGCCGTTCCAGTTCGAACTGACCGGCAAGTTGCGTGATGGCGAGAACCGGCTGCTGGTGCACGTCGATAGTCAGCGGCGCAAGGACGGCATTCCGGCGCAAGGCTTCGATTGGTTCAACTACGGCGGTTTGACCCGCGATGTGGATCTGGTGGAAACACCGGCGACCTATATCCAGGATTACGCCATCCAACTGGCGCCAGGTTCGCTGCGGCGGGTGGAAGGCTGGGTAAAGCTTGCTGGCGCAGCGCCACAACAACCCGTGCAGGTACGCATCGCCGAACTCGGCGTGGACGCGCGCGTGCAAACCAATGCGGAAGGCCTGGCGAAACTGAGTTTCGAAGCACCTTTCCAACCGTGGTCGCCGGCGCAGCCGAAACTCTACCGAGTGAGCGTGTCGACTCCCGACGATGCATTGGAAGAAGCGATCGGCTTCCGCAGCATCGCCGTGCGCGGTGATGAGATCCTGCTCAACGGCAAGCCGGTGTTCCTGCGCGGCGTCAATCTCCACGAAGAGATCGACAGCCGCCGCGCGCATTCGCCTGCCGATGCCGAACGCCTGCTGGGGCACGCCAAGCAACTGGGTGCCAATTTTGTCCGTCTGTCGCACTATCCGTACAGCGAGCATCTGGTGCGACTGGCGGATCGCATGGGCCTGCTGCTATGGCAGGAAATTCCCGTCTATCAAGGCATCGATTTCGCCGACGCCGGCATGCAGGCCAAACTCGATACGATGTTGAGCGAAATGATCGGTCGCGACCGTAATCGCGCTGCGGTGATTTTCTGGGGCATCGCCAACGAAACCTCGCCGGGACCCGAGCGCAATGCGGCGCTCGCCGCACTGGCGCAACGCAGCCGCGAGTTGGATCCGACCCGCCTGGTATCAGCGGCGCTGTACGGCCCGGGCTTCCATGGCAATACGCTCACCGTCTCCGATCCGCTGGTCGCATCGTTGGATGTGGTGGGCGTCAATGAATACTTCGGCTGGTATACGCCGTGGCCGGTGGAGCCTGAGCAAGCGGTGTGGAAGCCGTTCGGCAAGCCGCTGCTTATCACCGAGTTCGGTGCCGAAGCGCGACTGGGGAATCACGGTGCGAACGATGTGGCCAGTGCCTGGAACGAGGAATTCCAGGCCGAGTTCTACAACAAGCAGCTACGCATGCTGAAGCGGATTCCATTTTTGCGCGGCGTCGCCCCCTGGGTCATGGCGGATTTCCGTTCGCCGGTACGTTTGCATCCGTTCCAGGCGGGTTATAACCGCAAGGGACTGTTATCCGAACGTGGTGAGCGCAAGCAGGCTTGGCACGTGATCCACGACTACTACCAGGAGATTGGCCGGTGAAACCGTTGCTTGCGTGGCTGGGCGCGCTGGTTCTGTTCTCGCCATGCGCACAGGCGAAGGTGGAGTTGCCACTGTTGTTCTCCGACGGCGCCGTCGTGCAGCGCGACAAGCCGTTGCCGGTATGGGGCTGGGCTTCGCCGGGAGCGAATATCGAAGTGGAGTTCGATGGCCGCAGCGCCACCGCTACCGCGGCTAAGGACGGTGCCTGGCGCGTCGAGCTGCCTGCACACAAGGCCGGCGGTCCGTACACCTTGCGTGTTCGCGGGGATGGTGAACCCGTCGCCGTGAGGGACGTGCTGGTGGGTGATGTCTGGCTGGCCTCGGGCCAGTCGAACATGGAGTGGCCGCTGCACCAGGCGAAAGATGCGCAGCAGGCCATCGCGAGCGCCAACGATCCGCTGATCCGCCATTTCAAGGTGCCGAAATCGTGGTCAGAGAAGCCGGAGACGCGTCTGGTTGGAGGTTCCTGGAAAGCGGCGTCGCCGCAAACCGTGGGCGAATTCTCGGCAGTGGGTTACCACTTTGCCCGCGAATTGCGCGCCAACACCGGGGTGCCGATCGGCATCATCAACAGTACCTGGGGCGGTAGCCGCGTCGAAGCCTGGATGGATGGACAGACGCTGGGCATCGAGACTACCCGCCTGGCCAAGCGCATGCGCGACCTGCGGGTGAAAGAAGATCGCGACATGGCCATCGTGGAAGGCAAGTTGGCGCAGTGGGGCGCACTGCCGGCGGACGATACCGGCTGGCAGGTCGCCGACCTGGACGATTCGGCATGGGTCGATATCGCCGTGCCTGTGCTGTGGGAAGAAGCGGGCTGGTTGGGCCTGGACGGTGTGGGCTGGTATCGCACTTCGTTTCAACTGACTGCGGAACAGGCGCGCAACGGCGTGCGCGTGTCGTTCGGCCGCGTGGATGATTCAGATCAAGCCTGGGTGAATGGCGTTGCGGTCGGCGGTATCACGCGCGAATACAACACGCCGCGCCAGTACGACGTGCCTGCGAAGGCATTGCGCGCGGGTCGCAACGTGCTGGCCGTCAAGGTGATCGATGATGGCGGTGGCGGCGGCATTCATGGCAGCGCGGAGGAACTGCATGTACAGCTCGCCGACGGCACCCGCTTGCCGCTCGCGCGCGAATGGAAGTTCCGCGTGGCCCAGGCTCGCCTCGATGCCAGCGATGGCAAGAACCTGATCGAGACGCTGCTGTACAACCAGATGATCCTCCCCGCGCAGCCGTATGCTCTGCGCGGCGTCATCTGGTACCAGGGCGAGGCCAATGCCGACAAGTTGGCCGATGCGTATCGCTATCGCGAGCAGTTTCCCGCGTTGATCGGCCAATGGCGGCGTCAATGGAATGCGCCGCAACTGCCGTTCCTCTGGGTACAGCTGGCGAACTTCGACAGCGGCGTGGACGTGTCAACCGAAGGCCGCACCGAAAGCCCGTGGGCAATGCTGCGCGAATCGCAATCGCGCACGCTGGCGCTTCTCGCTACCGCGCAGGTGGTGACGATCGATGTCGGCGACGCCAAGGACATCCATCCGCTAGACAAGAAAACGGTCGGACATCGGCTGGCGTTGGCCGCACGCCATGTGGTTTATGGCGAAACGCTGGTGTATTCCGGGCCGGTTTACCGCAGCGTGAGTCTTGAAGCTGGCCGCGCACGCGTGGTGTTCGACCTGGGCGACAGCGCCTTGGCGATACGCGGCAGTGGCAACGAACTTCATGGTTTCGAGATCGCCGGTGCCGATCGCAAGTTCCATCCGGCGCGTGCCGTCATCGATGGCGATACCGTCGTCGTCAGCAGCGATGCCGTCGCAAAACCCCAAGCGGTGCGTTACGCCTGGCGCGACAATCCCGAAGACGCCAACCTGATCAATCGCGATGGCTTGCCCGCATCGCCCTTCCGTACCGATGCTTGGTAACGGCATGCCCGCATCAAGGAGAACAAAGAGATGATTCAACGCAACCTTCGGGACAAGGCACGTTTATCGATGCTGCGTTGCGCTGCGCTCAGCGCCGCGTTGATGTTGCTTGCAGCGTGCAAGCCGGCCGAAGAAACGCCCGCACCAGCTGATGTCAAGGCAGACGTCAAGGCCGAGGCAAAGCCGGTAACCCAGGTAGCCGCGGAAGCGCCGATCCCCAAGCTGGTGACCGAGAATGGCCGCCACGCGCTGCTGGTCGATGGCCAGCCGTTCCTGATCATGGGCACCCAGGTCAATAACTCCAGCAACTATCCGGAAGCGCTGAAAGACGTCTGGCCGGCGATTGATGTGGTCAAGCCGAATACGGTGATGGTGCCGATTGCCTGGGAACAGATCGAACCCAAGGAAGGGCAGTTCGACTTCTCTTTCGTGGACACGCTGCTGGCGCAGGCGCGCGAGCACGACGTGCGTTTGGTGTTGCTGTGGTTCGCGACCTGGAAGAACAACGGCCCCAACTACGCGCCAGCGTGGGTCAAGCTGGACAACAAGCGCTTCCCGCGCGTGATGACCGCCGACGGACGCACGCTGAACTCGCTGTCGCCGCTAGGCAAGGACACGTTGGAAGCGGACAAGAAGGCGTTCGTGCAGCTGATGCGCCACCTGAAACAGGTGGACCCGCAGCGCACCGTCATCATGATCCAGCCCGAGAACGAACCGGGTACCTATGGCGCGCCACGCGATTTCTCTCCGCTGGCGCAGCAGGCGTTCGATGCGGCGGTGCCGGATGCGCTGATCAAGCGCATGAGCAAGACGCCGGGCACCTGGAAAGAGGTGTTCGGCAACGACGCGGATGAGTACTTCCACGCTTGGCACGTCGCGCATTTCATCGACCAGGTCGCGGCCGCAGGCAAGGCCGAGTATCCATTGCCGATGTACGTGAACGCCGCGCTGCGTGATCCGTTCACTCCAGGCCTGCCGGGCCAATACGAAAGCGGCGGCCCCACCGACAACGTGCTGGACATCTACAAGGCCGCCGGACCCAACCTCGATCTGCTGGCGCCGGACATCTACCTGCGCGAGTACGAGAAGTACACGACGGTGCTGGACCGCTATTCACGCGAGGACAATGCCTTGTTCGTCGCCGAAACCGGCAACGACACCGACTTCGCCCGCTATTTCTTCGCTGCATTGGGTCAGCAAGCGATCGGCTGGTCGCCGTTCGGCATCGACTACACGCGCTATTCCAACTATCCGTTGGGCGCCAAGAAGATGAACCCGGAAACGCTGGAGCCGTTCGCGCTGAACTATCGCCTGGTGCGTCCTGCCGCGCGGGTGCTGGCCAAGCTGAGTTTCGAAGGCAAGGTGCGTGGCACGGCGGAGCAAGGCGGCGAGCCGGTACAGACGTTGAAACTCAATGACCGCTGGAACGCGGTGGTCACCTATGGCGTGCCGCAGTTCTGGTACCAGGGCGAACCGCCAGGCAATCCCAAGCCGACGGGCGCCGCGTTGATCGCCGAGGTGGGCCCGGATGAATTCCTGGTTACGGCCTACCACGCTCGCGTCACTATCGTGGCCGCCGATCCGGCGGTAGCGGCACGGCAGATCTATGATCGCGTTGAGGAAGGCACGTACGAGAACGGCGAATGGAAGTTTCGCCGCGTCTGGAACGGCGACCAGACCGATTACGGCCTGAATTTCTCCAGTGCCGATCAGATGTTGAAAGTGAAGTTGGCGACGTATTGATTTGTAGAGCGGAGCTTGCTCCGCTGAGAGTTTCCGACGTCACGTAAGTTTGAAAATTTCCGGAGCCGAGCCCCCCCCAGGGGATGTAACAAGCTCGGCTCTACAAGACATCCGGAGCCGGTAATTCTGGTTCCACGAGATTTTCCGGAACCGATGAACTCGGCTCCACATGAGGAGTGAAACGATGCGTTACTTGATGGGGTTGGCTTTACCGCTGGTGGCACTGCTCGCCGGTTGCGGCGGTGCGGATGCCGAGGCGGGCCGTAGCGATGCCACTGCGCAGCACTACGAGAAAATCGAAGATGGCGTGATCGTGCGTCCCACGACCAAGGGCGCGGCCGCGGTCCGTCTGGAAGTGGTCAGCGATGGCGTGATTCGCGTCAGCGCCGATCCGGATGGCGACTTCGTCCGCACGCCCAGCCTGATGCGGGTGGAAGATGCGGGCAAGGCAGCGCCGGAATTCAAAGTCGCCGAGCAGGATGGCCACCTGCGTCTGAGCACGGCCCGCGTCACCGCGGACGTGTCGTTGAGCAGTGGCCGGGTGGCGTTCTTCGATGCGGCCGGCAAGCCGATCCTCTCCGAAGTCGATGGCGGCCGCAGCTTCGCCCCGCTGGAAGTCGAGGGCAAGTCCTACCTCAGCGTGCGCCAGCGTTTCGAATCGCCGGACGATGAAGCCATCTACGGTTTCGGCCAGCACCAGCAGGGCTGGATGAACCAGAAGGGCCGCGACGTCGAGCTGCTGCAGCACAACGTGGACATGGCGGTGCCGTTCCTGGTGTCCAGCCGTAACTATGGTTTGTTGTGGGACAACAATGCGATCACCCGCATGGGCGATCCGCGCGGCCTGCAGCCGCTGCCGAAGAGCCTGAAGCTGTACGACGCCAAGGGCGAGGAAGGCGCGCTGACCGCGCGCTATTCGCTCAACGGGGTTCAAAAGGTCGAGCGCCGCGAGACCGAGGTGAACTACCAATACATCAAGGACCTGGCCAATTACCCGGCGGAGGCCTCCAGCAAGACCCAGCCGATGCAGGTCACCTGGGAGGGCGAGATCGAAGCGCTCAGCTCGGGCCGTCATACGTTCTCTCTGTATTCCAGCGAATACGCCAAGCTGTGGGTCGACGGCAAGCTGGTGATCGACCGCTGGCGCCAGAACTGGAACCCGTGGCATCACGAGTTCGCGCTGGATCTGGAGCAGGGCAAGCGCCACAAGTTGAAGATCGAGTGGAAACTGATCGATCCCAGCTACATCGCACTGCTGCATCGTGACCCATTGCCTGCTGCCGAAGCCAAGGACCTGTCGCTGTGGTCCGAAGCCGGACAGATGGTCGATTACTACTTCGTTGCCGGCGACTCGGCCGATCAGGTCATCGCGGGCTATCGCCAGCTGACCGGCAAGGCGGTGATGTTGCCGAAGTGGGCCTACGGTTTCTGGCAGAGCCGCGAGCGCTACAAATCACAGGATGAACTGGTCGGTGCCGTTGCCGAATACCGCAAGCGCCAGCTGCCCATCGACAACATCGTGCTCGACTGGTCGTACTGGCCGGAAGACGCCTGGGGTTCGCACGATTTCGACAAGAAGCACTTCCCCGATCCGGATGGCATGGTCAAGCAGGTGCATGACATGCACACGCAGATCATGATTTCGGTGTGGCCCAAGTTCTATCCGACCACCGCCAACTACAAAGAGTTGGATGCGGCCGGTTTCATGTACAAGCGCAATGTCGAAGTGGGCGAGAAGGACTGGATCGGCAAAGGCTATCTGAGCTCGTTCTACGACCCATACTCGGAAAAAGCGCAGGCCATCTTCTGGCGCCAGATGAACGAGAAGCTCAACAGCAAGGGCTTCGATGCATGGTGGCTGGATGCGGACGAACCTGACCTGCATTCCAACATCGACATCGGCGAGCGCAAGGCCCGTACCACGCCGACCGCGTTGGGCCCGTCCACCGAGTTCTTCAATTCCTTCCCGTTGCCGCACACGCAGGGCGTCTATCGCGGCGACCGTGCCGCCGACCCGGACAAGCGCGTGTTCATCCTGTCGCGCAAAGGCTATGCCGGCACCCAGCGCAACGCCGTGGCGGTATGGAGCGGCGATATCGTCTCGCGTTGGGACGACATGCGCGACCAGGTGTCCGCGGGCGTGAATCTGTCGATGTCGGGCCTGCCGAACTGGACGTTCGATGCGGGCGGTTTCGCAGTCGAGAAGCGCTACGAAAACCAGGACCCGGCGCATCTGCCGGAGTGGCGCGAACTCAACACGCGCTGGTTCCAGTTCGGCGCGTTCGTGCCGCTGTTCCGTTCGCATGGCCAGTTCCCGTACCGCGAGATCTGGAACATCGCACCGGAAGGCACGCCGTACTACGACAGCATGGCCTACTACAACCGCCTGCGTTACACGCTGTTGCCGTACGTCTACACGCTGGCGGGCGATACCTATCACCACGACGGCAGCATGATGCGTGGCATGGCGATGGATTTCCCGGGCGATCCCAAGGTCCGTGACATCAACGACCAGTACCTGTTCGGGCCGGCGTTCCTGGTGGCTCCGGTGACCACGTTCAAGGCAACGCAACGTCCGGTCTATTTGCCGGCCGGCAGCGCCTGGTACGACTTCTATACCGGTCAGCGCCACGATGGTGGCCAGGCGCTTCAAGCCGCCGCACCACTGGAACGCATGCCGTTGTTCGTCCGTGCCGGTTCGATCATCCCGACCGGTCCGGTGCAGCAGTACGTGGACGAGAAGAAGGACGCCCCGCTCACCGTGGTGGTCTATACCGGTGCCGATGGCGAGTTCTCGCTGTACGAAGACGACGGCAAGGGCTACGGCTACGAGAAAGGCGAGTTCAGCCGCATTCCGCTGACGTGGAATGAAAAGACCGGCGAACTGAGTATTGGTGCACGCCAGGGTTCGTTCCCCGGCATGCAGGCCAAGCGCGAAGTCCGCGTCCGCTGGATCAGTGGTCCACGCGCCGATGCCGGCACGCTGGAACCGGCGACCGATGCCACCGTGCAGTACGACGGCAAGGCGATCACCGTGAAGCAGTCGGAGAAGAAGTGACATGAGCGTCGATCCGACCCGGCGCGAATTGTTCAAGGCGGTGGGCGCGGGACTCGCGCTCGCTGGCTTGGCGCCATCGGCGGTGAGGGCGGCGACGCCCTCACCCGCCATGGGCAGCGCCGGGGAGGATGCGCTCAAACTGTGGTATCGCCGGCCGGCGACGCGTTGGGTGGAAGCGTTGCCGTTGGGCAATGGTCGACTGGGCGCGATGGTGTGGGGCGGTATCGAACACGAACGCCTGCAGCTCAACGAAGACACGTTGTACGCAGGTGGTCCGTACGAAGCGGATACTTCCGGCGCGCTGGAAGCGCTGCCGGAAGTACGCCGGCTGATCTTCGCCGGCGAATACGCCAAGGCCGAAGCGCTGGCCAACGCCAAGATGATGGCGCGGCCGCTCAAGCAGATGCCGTACCAGCCGCTGGCCGACGTGGTGCTTGATTTCCGCGATATCCCGGATACCAACGACTATCGCCGTGAACTCGATCTGGATACGGCGATCACGCGCACGCAGTTCAATACCTGGAAGACCGCGCACACGCGCGAAGCCTTTGTTTCGCCGGTCGACCAATGCATCGTGATGCGTGTAGCCACGGATCGGCCTGGCGCGATCAATCTGCGGATATCGCTGGACAGCGACCAAGAGACCGAAGTGTCGGTGGAAGACGGCGCCCTGCTGTTGCGTGGCCGCAACTCGGAGCGGCGTGGCATCGAGGGCAAATTGAAGTTCGCCACGCGCGTGCGTGCGATTCCCCGTGGCGGCTCATTGCAGATCCGCGGCGGCCGCATCGAGATCGAAAATGCGGATGAAGTGGTGCTGCTGGTCACCGCGGCTACCAGCTATCGCCGTTACGACGATGTCAGCGGCGACCCGGAGGCGATCACACGCCGGCAGCTCGCGGGCGCGCAGAAGCGCGGTTACGAAGCGCTGAGGGCAGCGCACATCGCCGAGCACCAACGTCTGTTTCGTCGGGTTGCCATCGATCTGGGAAGTAGCGAAGCAGCGAAGCTTCCCACTGACGAACGCGTCGAGCATTTCGCTAACGGCGGCGATCCCGCGCTGGCCGCGCTTTACCATCAGTACGGCCGTTATCTGCTGATCTCCAGTTCCCGTCCCGGTACGCAGCCCGCGAACCTGCAGGGCATCTGGAACGATCTGATGGATCCGCCGTGGGAAAGCAAATACACGATCAACATCAACACCGAAATGAACTACTGGCCCAGCGAGGCCAATGCGTTGCCCGAATGCGTGGAACCGCTGGAGGACATGCTGTTCGACCTGGCGGAAAAAGGCGCGCGGCGGGCCAAGGAAATGTACGGTGCGCCCGGTTGGGTCGTGCACCACAACACCGACCTGTGGCGACAGACCGGGCCCATCGATGGCGCGGAGTGGGGGCTGTGGCCGATGGGCGGCGCATGGCTGCTGCAGCAGTTGTGGGACCGCTGGGACTACGGTCGCGACGAGGCTTACCTTCGGAAAATCTATCCACTGTTCAAAGGCGCGGCGGAGTTCTTTGCCGCCACGCTGGTGCGCGATCCGGGTACCGGCGAGATAGTCACCAACCCATCGATATCGCCCGAGAATATTCATCCGCACGGCGCCGCTCTATGTGCGGGACCGGCGATGGATTCGCAACTGCTCCGCGATCTGTTCGCGCAATGCATCCAGGCGGCGGGTCTGCTGGGTGTGGATGCTGGTTTCGCACAGCAGTTGAAACAACTGCGCGAGCAACTGCCGGCTGACCGTATCGGCAAAGCGGGCCAACTGCAGGAATGGCGCGAAGACTGGGACATGCAGGTGCCGGAGATCCATCACCGGCACGTCTCGCATCTTTATGCCTTGCATCCGAGTTCGCAGATCAACGTACGCGACACGCCGAAACTCGCGGCGGCAGCGAAGCGTTCGCTGGAAATCCGTGGCGACGACGCCACCGGCTGGGGCATTGGCTGGCGCCTGAATCTGTGGGCGCGGTTGGGCGATGGCGAGCACGCGATGCAGATCCTGCGCATGCTGCTGGGTCCGCAACGGACTTACCCGAACCTGTTCGATGCCCATCCACCGTTCCAGATCGATGGCAACTTCGGCGGCACCGCAGGCATTACCGAAATGCTGCTGCAAAGCTGGGGCGGTTCGATCTTCCTGCTGCCGGCCTTGCCCGCGGAATGGCGCGCCGGTGCCGTGCGTGGCCTCAAGGTCCGCAACGCGGCAGGGGTGGATCTGAGCTGGAAGAACGGCAAGCTGGACAATGCGTTGCTGCGTAGCGAACGTGGCGGCACCTACAACGTGGTCTATGGCGGTCAAACATTGGATATCGAGTTGAAAGCAGGCGAATCGGCTGAACTTCGCCTCAAGAACGGCAAGTTGGTGAAGGCGTGAACGGCCATCCCGCACAAACACAGCGCGGAAGCCATGCATGCTCTCGCTCTCGTAGAGCGGGGCTGCGCCCCGCGATAGCGACGGGTCGGTAGCAATGAGGCCGTCGCAACGGCAGGCGATCGTGAATAGTCGAGCAAGCTCGGCTCCACATACTTTTGGGAAGGCTTTTTTATGAATCTCGTCGCAGGCCTCGATGCCGGCACCCAAAGCATCAAGCTGGTGGTCTACGACCCTGAGCAGCGGCAGGTGGTCGCCACCACCAGCGCGCCCCTGGAACTGATCAGCGCTGACGACGGCAGCCGCGAGCAGCACGCGTCGTGGTGGCTCGAGGGCGTGCGCGCCTGCTTCGCGCAACTGGATGCGGCCACCCGCGCCGGCATCGCGGCGATTGCGGTGTCGGGCCAGCAACACGGTTTCGTCCCGCTGGATGCCGAGGGCAACGTGCTGGCGCCCGC
>NZ_JBDKXI010000007.1:0-259369 GCF_039710385.1 Pseudoxanthomonas sp. CCNWLY206-1
GTCATGCGCGCACTACTTTCCAGTCAGATCGCCAATAAGCGGTTGATCTCAGTATGAAAAACGTGGGGATACCTCAGGGACTGAGGGGGATTTGCTGTTGCTCTTAAAAAGCAACAGCAACAGCAAAAGCAAATCCCCCGTCGTCCGCTACGCGGACGCCCGCCCCCTTTTTCAACAGGGAGCTCTCTTTTTTTCAAGACTTAGCAGCAACGCTAGCCTTGACCCTCACCCTACTTCCCGCCACCAACAAAGCATTCGGCGACAACACCACCGTTTCGCCCGCCGCCAGTCCTTCCACGATTTCCACTTCGTTGCCGAGATTGCGTCCCAATCGGACCGGCCGATAGTTCACCACCGAGTCCTTGAGCAACGCGACCCTGGCACCGTCGGCACCTTGCAGCACGGCGCTGATCGGCAGCACCACGGCAGGCGCGGTGCGCGGCACGCTCAGGCGAACCTGCCCCACCATGCCGGCAGGAATCCGGCCCTCCGGATTGGGTAGACGAAGTTCCACCCGCATGCCGCCTACCGCGTCGGAAATGCTTTGCGCCGAGCGCACCACTTCGGCTTTGAAGCGCTCGCCCGGCATCTCCACGAAATCCACATCGGCCTGCAAACCTGGGCGCACCTGCAACGCCACGCTTTGCGGCACGTCCACCACGATCCGCAACGGATCCAGCGCGTTGATTTCGAACAGCGGCGCGGTTGCTGCGGCGGAATCGCCGACCACCCGGTCGCCACGCTCGACGTTGCGCTCGGAGATCACGCCCGCGAACGGCGCACGCATCACTTGGAAACCTTGCCGTTCGCGCGCGCTGGCCCAACGCGCTTCGGCTGAGGCCAACGCGGCGCGGCTTGCATCGCGTGCCGCAAGCCGGTCGCTATAGAGTTCGCGCGAGATCACTTGCGATTGCACCAGCCTTTCCGCACGTTCGTAGTTGGTTCGCGCCAGTTCCAGATCGGCCCGTGCCTGCAGGACATCCGCCTGGGTTTCACGCACCGCCTGGTCGATCTCCGGTGCGGAGATCACCGCCAGCACCTGGCCCGCGGTGACGCGATCGCCCAAGTCCACGCGGCGCTCGCTGACGAAGCCGGTGGCGCGTGGAAACAAACGCGCGGTCTCGCCGGCCACGGTGCGCGCGGGCAATCGCAGCTCGTAGGAGTCGCCAGCAGGCTTGGCCTGCGCCGTCAGTACTTCCGGTGGCGCCGTCTCGCTCGATTGCTGAGCGGCGCCGCGGTTGCATCCCGCAAGCGAAATGCTGGCGGCAACCGCGAACAAGGCGCATAAGATATTTCTTCTGCGTATCGTACTTTTCATCGAATGGTTCCTGTGCCGGGTGCGGTATCTGGATTGCGGGACGTGATGGCCGCTGACGTAGCTGAAGCCGATGCGGCACGGTTGCGGCGGCGGCCCAGCACCGCGAGCAACGAAGGCACCAGTACCAAGGTGGCTGGGGTGCCGAACAGCAGGCCACCGATCACCGCGCGGCCCAACGGCGCGTTCTGTTCGCCGCCTTCGCCCCAACCCAGCGCCATCGGCACGATGCCCAGCACCATGGCACTGGCCGTCATCAGCACCGGGCGCAGGCGCACGGCCGCGGCTTCGTACGCAGCCACTTCCGGATCGTGGCCGGCGGCGATCAAGTCGCGCACGAAACTGGTGACCAGCACGCTGTTGGCGGTGGACACGCCAATCACCATCATCACGCCCATCAACGCAGGCACGCTCAGCGGTGTGCCAGTGACGAACAGCGCCACCGCCGCGCCGGATATCGCCAATGGCAAGCCGCACATTGCGGCCAGCGGCAGGATCCATGATTGGAAATTCACCACCAGCACCAGGAAAACCAGCACCGCCGCCATCAACAGCCCGCCCGCCAGTTCGCTGTAAGCGCTCTGCATCTCGCCTGCCTGGCCGGCGATTGCGATGCGGTTGCCTGGTTTCAAGGTGGATTGCAGTTCTGTCGTGATGTCGGTCAGACGATCGTATACCGCACCCAGGTCACGGCCCTGCACATTGGCCACCACGCTGATCGTCGGCGCCAAAGTGTTGCGGCCAATGCTGGCCGGCACGCTGCGTGCAGTCGCTGTTGCGACGTTGCGTAACAAGACGGTGCGACCATCGGCATCCACGCGTAGCGGTGTGTTGAGCAGCGTCTCGATGTCACTCAACTGAGCAGGCGGCGCCTGCACTTGCACGGTATAGGACGTGGCGCTGGCGGTGTCGACCCAATACACCGGCGTGATCGTGCCAGCCGATCCCAGCACCGCCAGCACCGCTCTGCTCGCGTCCTGCGCACTGACGCCTAGCTGCGCCGCGCGGCTACGATCGATCGCGATGCGGTATTCCGGCAGATCCAGCACTTGGCGCAAGGTCACGTCGACCGCGCCGGGAACTTCGCGCAGCCGCGATTCGATCTGTCGCGCCGCGGCCAGGTTACCGGCCACGTCGCGACCGATCACCTGCACTTCGAACGCACCCACGGCGGACCCCGCCAACGTCCGGCTGGTCGCATCGGGTGGCCGCTCGAAGATTTTGACTTCCGGGAATTTCTCCGCAATCCGCTGGCGTATCTGCGCCAGGTAATCGGCGCTTGGCGCATGCGGGCTGCGCAGCTGCAGCATCAACTCGGCTTCGAACGATCCCACCACCGCACTATCCACCAACGCCAGGTTGACCGCGTCCGGCGTACCGATCTGTTCGTAGACGGTTTGCAGTTCGGCCGGCGGAATGATGCTGCGGATCTCGCGCTGTATATCCGTCAGCCGCGCCGCTGTTTGCTCCAAGCGCGTACCCGTTGGTAGACGGACCTGAAGGCGTATCTGCCCCGCGTCAACCTGCGGAAAATACTCACGCCCCAGCGATACCGCAGATAGCGCGCCCACCCCAATCACCACGCAGGCCGCCAAGGTCAACACGCCGCCATGGTGGCCCAGCCTCTCCAGCAACGCATGATGGCGCTCGCGCAGGCGGTCCAGGGTGTGTTCGACCCGATGATTGACTGCCAGCAAGTAGCGCTCCGCGGCCCAGCGCGGGTTGCGGCGGCTTTCCACATCGGCCGGCAGCAACAGCGAGCACAACACCGGAATCAACGTGCGCGACAGCAGGAACGACGCGGCCATGGCGAAGATCACCGCGAGCGCCAACGGCGTGAACACCCATGCCGAAAGTCCGGTCATCAGCAGGATGGGCGTCAGCACGATACAGATGCAGATCGTTGAGACCAGTTCCGGGAACACCACTTCCTTCGCGCTATCCAGGATGGCTGTGCGTACGTCCTTGCCCAGCGCGATATTGCGGTTGGTGTTCTCCACATCCACCACCGCGTTGTCCACCAGGATGCCGATCGCCAACGCCAATCCACCCAGCGTCATCACGTTGAAGGTGTAACCCAGCAGGTTGAGCATGGCGACCGAAGCCAGCAGCGCCAGCGGAATTGCCGACAGTACGATCAGGCTGGAACGCCAGGAACCGATGAACACCAGCACCACGAAAGCCACCAGCAACCCCACCAGCAGTGCTTCGTGGCGGATCGAGGCGATGGCGTTGTCGACGAATACGGACTGGTCGAAGATGGGTTCGATGCGCATGCCCGGCGGTGCGGAAGCGATGATCTCCGGCAGCCTTTCTCGCACGCCGCGCACGATTTCCACCGTGGATGCGCCGCCCAGCTTGATCAGCGCCACCGATACGGCGGTGGCGCCATCCAAGCGTGCGACATTGGTTTGCAGCGCGCCGCCGTCGCGCACCGACGCTACGTCGCGAACATAGATGACGTTGCCCCCGCGACTGGCGATGGGCAGGTCCAGGAAGCCGGCCGCCGTTTCCGGACTGGTCTCCAGCGAAATCTGCATCTCGCGTGCGCCTTCGCGAATGTTGCCCGAAGGCAGCGTCGGACTGCCGCGTTCCAGCGCGGAGGTCACGTCCGATGGGATCAGTCCATAGGTCTGCAATGCCCTTGGATCCAGATCGACCATGATCTGCCGCGCGGCGCCGCCATACGGCAGCGTCATGCGGATGCCGGGAATGGTCTGTATCTGCGAGCGCAGTTGCAGGCGCGCGTAGTCGTAGAGCTGCGCTTCGGTCAGCGAATCGGAGGACAGCACCAACTGCATTACCGGCGTGCTGGAGACGTTGTTGCGAATCACCAGGGGTGGCGAGGTGCCGGGCGGCATGCGCCTCAAGATCGTTTGCGAGACCGCGGTAATCTGGCCCAGCGCTCGCTCCAGACTGACATTGGGCTGGAAGTCGATGCGCACGATCGACATGCCGTTGAGCGATACCGAACTGACCTCCTTGAGGTCATCGACGGTGTTCATGATCGCCGCTTCCGAGAACGACGTGATCTTGGCCGCCATTTCCGCGGCAGGCAGGCCGTTGTAGGTCCAGATGAGGTTGATCGAGGGAATGCCGACCTCGGGCAGGATGTCGGTGGGCATGCGGCGCGCCGCCAGGGTGCCGAACAACAGGATGAGGATGGCCAGCACCCCGATGGTGTAGCGGCGATTCAACGCGTATTGGACGATCCACATGCCAGGATTTCCTCACTTCGCACGAAGACAGCAGCACGGCGTGCTCCGTGGCACGCCAATGCTGCACTGCAATATAACTCTGCCGGCACCCGCGTCCCGTGACGCGAAACTAACAGGCGAGCAGGTGCGGGTTGTCGATCCGCTATCCGTTCAGCAGCGCCCGGCCGACTTCCGCATAGCGCTCACCCACGACCTGCTGTGTTTGCAGGATCTCTTCGATCTGGTTGCGCTCGTCCTCGCGCAGTTGAATCGCGGTAGCGGCAACGTTTTCTTCCAGCCGAGCGACGCGCCGGGTGCCCGGGATCGGCACCACGTCCGGTGCCCGATCCAGCAACCAAGCCAGGGCCAATTGCGCCGGCGTGCAGCCGCGTGCCTCGGCGATCATCCGAATCGCTTCAACCAGGTTGGCGTTGCGTTCGAAATTGCCGGGTTGGAACCGCGGGTTCTGGCGGCGGAAGTCGCTGGCGTCGAGGTCGTTGGTTGACTGGATCGCACCGGTCAGGAAGCCTCGCCCCAGCGGGCTATAGGCCACCACACCGATGCCCAGCTCGCGGCAGGCCGGCAGGATTTCGTCTTCGATATCGCGCGACCACAACGAATATTCGCTTTGCAGCGCGGTGATCGGGTGCACCACGTAGGCGCGCTTCAACGTGGCTGCCGACGCTTCCGACAAACCAAGATGGCGCACCTTTCCGGCGTGCACCAGTTCGGCCATCGCGCCGACGGTATCTTCGATCGGCACATTGGGATCGACGCGGTGCTGGTAGTAAAGATCGATGTGATCCACGCCCAGTCGCTTCAAACTGGCGTCGGCGGCTTGCTTCACGTACTCCGGCCGGCCGTTGATCGGCCGCGCATTCGGATTGGCCGGGTCGCGCATGAAGCCGAACTTGGTCGCCAGCACCACTTCATCGCGGCGTGTGCTCAATACTTTCGACAGCAGGCGCTCGTTCTCGCCACTACCGTACATGTCGGCGGTATCGAGAAAATTCACTCCGATATCGAGTGCGCGGTTCAGTACCGCCAGTGATTCGGCCTCGTCGGAGGGACCATAGAATTCGGACATGCCCATGCAGCCAAGGCCGATAGCGGATACGGACAGGCCGGAAGCGCCGAGCTGACGGCGTGGGATCGGGGATACGGCAGACATCATGAACTCCGTAGATGGGGGAAGGAGTACGGATACGTTAGATTCAATGCCACGGCGGGCGTTAGCTCATTGCTGCCGCAGACTTGCCTGATCCTGCAAATCCTCGTCTCGGGTACGCCACACACCCGCCATCATGCCGATAATCGACGCAACCGCCCCCAACGCGCGAATGCCATGAATCATCTGAGCCCTTCTGAAGTAATTGCGCAACAAGCGCTTCACGCGCCGCAAACGGAACTGGCCGACAGGATTGCCCGATTGGCCCCTTGCGACGGAATCCACAACACGGCTTTGCCACAGCTGCAGCTAGTGCGCATCAGTACGCTGACGCCTTGCTCGCCCACCGTGTATGAGCCGCGACTTTGCATCGTGGTGCAGGGGCGCAAGATCGCGATGCTGGGCGACCAGACCTATCATTACGATCCACTGAATTATCTGGTGGTATCGATGACGGTGCCTATGTTGGGCCAGGTGATCGAAGCGACGCCGGAAAAGCCTTATCTGTGCCTTCGGCTGGATATCGACCCCGAGCAGATCGCCGACCTGATCATGGACACCGAAGCCGCCGCCCATGGCAGCGGCGATGGCGCGGGTTCGACCTGCGCTGCCTTCGCCGCACGCGTCACCCCGCCGCTGTTGGACGCGGTGCTGCGCCTGATGCGATTGCTCGACGATCCAGCGGACCTGCGCATCCTCGGCTCCATGGCCATGCGGGAGATTTTCTACCGGGTGCTACTGGGTGATCTGGGTCACCACCTGCGTGACCTGGCGGTGCGCGATAGCGGGCCGCAGCGTATCGCCAAGGCGGTGGAACTGCTGCGGCAACGCTATCTGGAGCCGTTGCGGATCGAAACGTTGGCGCGCTCAGTCCATATGAGCGTCTCCTCGCTGCACCACAACTTCAAGGCGGCTACCACGCTGTCGCCGTTGCAGTACCAGAAGCAACTGCGCTTGCATGAGGCCCGTCGCCTGATGCTGGCCGAGGGCTTGGAGGCCGCCACCGCCGCGCACCGGGTCGGCTACGAAAGCCCTTCGCAGTTCAGCCGTGAATACAAGCGTCTGTTCGGTGCGCCGCCGCGGTCGGAGATCAGCCAGGTGCGTCTGGCGGCGCGGTGATGCTGGCTTTCTAGTTTTTGACGCTGACGCGGTTAGCTCACTGGAACTGATGGTTTCCGCGCTGCCGCGGGCGTCACTTTGACCAGCCATTCGGCTGTTGAAAAGCGCTTCTTGCGTGGCCAAGAAAAGTAACCAAAAGAAGGCCACCCCTGGCAGCGCGCCCTTCGGGTGCGTGTCGCCGATGGGAATTTTCGGAAGGCACATCCATGTACCTGCCGAAAACGCCGCGCGTCGTGCGCGGCGCCCCAAGGGGTTGTACCCACCGGCGCCACCGCGCCTTAAAGGGGACCCCGAAAGGCAAGGGCAACAGCGAGAGCAAGAGCGAAAGGCAAGACATCTGCATTTTTGCCTTTGCTCGTGCAGTTGCTGTGGCTGTGGCTGTGGCTGTGGCTTTTGATCTTCGGGGCCCCGTTTAGGCGCGGCAAGCGGGACGGGTTAAACCCCGCAGGGGCGGCGCACAGGATGTGCGTCGTTTTCGGCAGGTACATGGATGTGCCTTCCGAAAATTCCCGGCCCGATTGCGGACCCGAAGGGCGCGCCGCCTGGGGCGTGTTTCTTTTGGTTACTTTTCTTTGCACGAGCAAAGAACAAGTGACGCCCGCGGCAAGCGCGTAGATCATCCGCTCCGATGAATCATCCGCGCTAGCGCCAAGAACAAAAAAGCGCTAATACTTAAGGCGTACGTCTCAAGATGAACTCATCATCCAAGGTCTTACCGACTGCAAACTTGTACTCACCAACACGCTGGAATCCATGCCGCTCGTAAAAGCGCTGCGCGCCATGATTCTCCGACCAGACGCCGATCCATAGCGTGCGCGGTCCATCGCGTTCCAGCCAGTCCAGTGTGGTGCGGAACAAGTGCCCGCCCCAGCCGCCGTTCTGCAGCGACTTCAATATGTACAGGCGTTTGAGTTCGCCGTCGCCGGGCTGCACGTCCGGGTGCGGCAGCCCGCACGGACCGGCAGCGGCGTGGCCGATGGCGACGCCGTTGTTTTCCAGCAGCCATACGGCGTAATCGGGGTGCGCGAGGATGGTGCGTTGCTTGCCGACTTCGTAGGCGTCGGCGAGGAAGGCCTCAAGGTCTTCCGGCGGATACAGATGACCGAAGGTTTCGGTGAATGTGCGAGCAGCCAAGTCCGACAGGACGGGGGCATCTTCAACAGTGGCACGACGGATGGTAGGCATGGTGTGCTCGGATCGAATCCCGGCTCCCTTCTCCCTCCGGGAGAAGGTGCCCGCAGAGCCCGTCCCGTACTTGATACGGGGGCGGATGAGGGAATGGCAATAACTCGCCATTGGCCTTTGTTATGAGATGAGCAAGTGGCTCAGGCTCGACGTGGTCGGTATCAGAAGTCGGATCTTCCGCCGGTCGGATTTCCCAACCGAGTGACGGTTACTTCTCGTCTTCTTCGTCGAGATCTTCGTCTTCTTCCTCGTCTTCTTCCTCTTCCTCGTCGCCTTCCTCTTCGTCCTCTTCGTACTCGTAATCGTCTTCGCCGAAGTCCTCGCCGTCCCAACGGCCCTCACCATCGGGAACAAACGTCAACGCCATCGCGGCGCCGGCGTGGCCCACGCGTACCAGCCAGCCGCCAAATACGCGGGCGCGTTCGGTCAACAAGCCTGCTTCCGTACCCTCATTGCCCAGTTTTTCCCACTCCAGCGCGAATGCGTGCTCTGTCATGTCAGTCGTCTCTCTCGATCAATGCTCTTCCACGCGCGGAAGAGCGAAATTGGAAAAGTATCGCCTGCGCCTTGCCCCCCATCCCGTTCCCTTCCCCCGCGTAGGCGGAGGAAGGGCGAACGTGCCATGCGGGAGTCGTTTCGGTGCTAGCGTGTGCATCTTTGTCCGCAGAGGCTTCGGCGACGTTATTTTTTGGGGCGTACCTGGATATGCACTTCCGCCAGCTGCGCTTCCGGGATCGGCGATGGGGCGCCGGTCATCAGACATTGCGCCGTGGTGGTCTTCGGGAACGGAATCACGTCGCGGATCGATTCGGTGCCCGCCATCAGCGCGGCAATGCGATCGATACCAAATGCGATGCCACCATGCGGCGGCGCGCCGTACTTCAGCGCGTCCAGCAGGAAGCCGAACTTGGCCTCTGCTTCTTCCGCACCGATTCCCAGTAGCTCAAATACCGCACTCTGCATTTCGGGGCGGTGAATACGGATGGAACCACCGCCGATCTCGTTTCCGTTCATCACCATGTCATAGCCGCGCGATACCGCGGTCTTGGCGTTGGCGCGCAGATCAGCGATATCGTCGACCGCCGGGGCGGTGAACGGGTGATGCAGCGCCACGTAACGCTTTGCCTCTTCATCCCACTCGAACATCGGGAAGTCGGTGACCCATAGTGGGCGCCAGTCTTCGGCGACACGATGCGTGTCCTTGCCGACTTTCAAGCGCAGGGCGCCCATGAAGTCGCTGACGGCCTTGTAATCCCCCGCGCCAAAAAAGGCGATGTCGCCGTTCTGCAGGCCCACCGCTTTCACCAGCGCCGCGAAGGCGTCTTCGGCGAAGAACTTGGCGATCGGCGAGGTCACTTCGCCGTTCTCGCCCAGCTTGATATAAGCCAGCCCCTTCGCACCGTACTTGGCCGCATGCGCGGCGTAGTCATCGATCTGCTTGCGCGAGAACGCGGCACCGCCCGGTGCGCGCAACGCGGCCACGCGGCCATCCGGATTGGCGGCAGCGTCGGCGAACACCTTGAACTCGGATGCCCTGACCAGCTCCGCCACGTCCACCAATTCCAGATCAATGCGCAGATCGGGCTTGTCCGAACCGTAGCGGCGCATGGCTTCTTCATAAGTCATGCGCGGGAACGGATCAGCCAGATCGACGTCCATCACTTCCTTGAAGATGTCGCGGATCATGCCTTCCACGGTGTCCTGTACATCGCGCTCACGTACGAACGCGAACTCCATGTCCAGCTGGGTGAATTCGAGCTGGCGATCGGCGCGCAGCGCCTCGTCGCGGAAGCAGCGCGCAATTTGGTAGTAGCGGTCGAAACCGGCCACCATCAGGATCTGTTTGAACAGCTGCGGCGACTGCGGCAACGCGTAGAACTCGCCCGGATGCATGCGCGCCGGCACCAGGAAGTCGCGCGCGCCTTCTGGAGTGGCCTTGGTGAGGATGGGTGTTTCGATGTCCTGGAAACCACGCGCGTCCAGCCAACGGCGCAGCGCCTGTACCAGCTTGATGCGGGTGCGCTGCTTGCGTTGCATTTCCGGCGTGCGCAGGTCCAGGTAGCGGTACTTCAGGCGAATGTCTTCACCGGCGTTCTCGTGCGCATGGAACGGCAACGGCTCGGCTTTGTTCAGCACTTCGATCCTGGTGGCGACAATCTCGACCTTGCCGGTCTTGATCTTGTCGTTGACGCTGTGGCGTGCACGCACCACGCCTTCCACGCGCAGTACGTCCTCGTAGCCCAGGCTGGCCGCCACGGCGAAGACGTCCACGCTGTCGGGCTCCACCGTCACCTGCACGATGCCTTCGTGATCACGCAAATCGATGAAGCAGACGCCGCCAAGGTTGCGGGCGACATCGGTCCAGCCGCAAAGAGTGACGGTCTGGCCGATCATGGCCTCATCGATGAGGCCGCAGAAATGGGTACGCATGGGGGCTCCGCAAATATCGTCCGGCCGCGCCGGAAGGTTTATAACAGCTGTCGGCTGGTCAAGCCGCGTAGTTTAACCCGGTGTGGCCCGAATCAGTTTCGCCACCTGTGCTTGCGCCGGAGCGCGCCGTTGGGATTAAGCTATCGCCTCCCAAAGGGAGACCACCATGAATAAGCCGTTGATGCAGTTCGCTTTTGCGCTGTTGCTGGCCTTCATGGCCGGCAGCGTGTCCGCCCAGGTCCAGACCCGGGCCTACGCACCGGAAGACCTGCGCACCTTGTCGGTCTCCGATCAAAGCCGGGTGATCGGCCAGGAGTATTCCGAACAATCTCGCGGACGCCGTATCCCCGACGATCAGCTGCGCTTCTACCTGGACCAGGTCAACCGATCCAACTGGACCTTCAGCCGCATCAAGCAGGACATCGCCACCTCGCTAGGCGGTGGTTCCGGCGGCTGGAATCCGAATCCGGGCAACGGTTATCCGGGCACCGGCCGCGTGATCCGCTGCGAAAGCATCAACATGCGCGAACGCGGCTGCCCAACCGGCTTCCGCAACCGCGCACGCCTGGTGCGCAATCTGTCGAAAGGCAAGTGCATCGAAGGCAATTCCTGGCGCCAGGAACCCGGCACCATCTGGGTCCGCAATGGCTGTCGCGGCGAATTCGAGGAAATCACCGGCGGCGGCGGCTGGAATCCAGGCGGCGGAAACGGCTACAGCGTCACTTGCGTCAGCGAAGACAATCGCCACCGCACCTGCGCCTGGGACAGCCGTCAAGGCCGGCCGGTCGTCATCCAGAACATCTCCAAGACTGCGTGTCGCGAGAACGTTAACTGGGGCTATCAGGGCCAGCAAATCTGGGTGAACAAAGGTTGCCGCGCGCGCTTTGGTGTTCGCTGAGCCGCTAGTCACGACCTAGGAGTCCTTCGTATCAGGTCGCAACAAATCCGTCATCCCGGCGCAGGCCGGGACCCAGTGCCTTACGTTCTAGATGGCAGTAAAGTCGCTGGGTCCCGGCCTGCGCCGGAGGCGCTCTTCAACAGCCGAATGGCTGGTCATGACGATGATTGCTGATACTGGAAACAGCTAGCACCTGAACGCTTTCACTCCCAGCTCCAAGCACCTGCACCTGCACTCATAGAACTAGCCCTCGGCACCCCAAGGTGCCGGAGGCGCGGGCACCGGTTGGGTCAAATCAAATTCCACCCGAAACAGCCGTCCATTCGGCCGACTGAGTTCATACACAAAGCGCTGCCCCGGCACGATTTCCATCGCCCAGGTATTGGTCACCGACGCCGTCAGACCTTCGCGCTGGAACATCGCGATGGATTCGACGTCCACCGGGAAGGCCTGCCTGGTGGCGGTTTCGGCGTCAACGGTGTTGCCGCCATACATCGTGGTGGCATCCGGGCTGCCGTCTTCATGCCGGTGATCGTGCTTGAGCTGCAGTCCCTGCGGCGTCCGGGTCAGCACCCAGGTGCGTGAACGGTCATCGCCGACATGGAAAGGAATGCGCAACTGCTTCCGTGGCTCATCGCAGCCGCGCACGTGCATGATCAATGGCTTGCCTTCGAACGCATCCGGCGTGGACGGCTTGGGCTCATTGGCAACGACCCGCCCGGCGAACGCTTGGCCGCAGTGACGGGCGATAGCCGCCAGGAACCCATCCACTGGTTCGGTTGCGGCATTTTGCGAAAGCGGAGCGTAGGAGGACGAAGCGCAGCTGACGATCAGCAATGCCGCCGTGGCAATCAGGGTGGGTTTCAGGATATTCATGCGCCACCCTACCCGCGACGGCAGACCAGCATCAAGCCGCCGCTTGCTTCAAGCGGCGGGGGCAGGCTTCAGACCGCGGACGTAGACGGTGCCGCCGCAGGTTTCGCTTCGGTCTTGGTTTCTGCCTTGGCCGCGGGTGCCGTCTCGGCCGGCTTGCTGTCGCCGCCGGATTTGGCCGCACCATCGCCGCTGTCGGCGAGATTGCGCTTCTTGTCGCCGTCTTTCTTGAAATCGGTCTCGTACCAGCCGCTGCCGGCCAGCCGGAACGACGGTGCCGTCACCTGCCGCTTGACCGAGATCATGCTGCATTCGGGACAGGTATCCGGATCCGGGTCGGACAGCTTCTGCAAGCGGTCAAAACTGTGTCCGCACTGGGTGCATTCGAAGGCGTAGATAGGCATAAGGCGAGGAATACGTGCTTTACCGGCCCTTATTGTGGGGGCAATCCGGCGGTTTTCAATCCGTTGCGCGGGAAGAGGGGCCATATTTGTGAAAGCCGGGCTTACTCCAGCCACAAAAGTGGCCGCATAAGTGAAGCGCGGTACGCAGGCGCCGCCGGTACAGGCGAAATAGCCCGGAACGGAACTCACCCGCTCCAGAGGCCCCCGGGTCTGCCCAGAACTGCTGATCATGATGGGGGCCTGATAGAACTCCCAAACTCCATAGTAGCGGTCCAACGTCATCAGAATTGGGCGGAAATAATATATTTGGACCGCACATATCGTCGCTCCCGCCTCCATTGCCTGATCGCACGTACGGAAATATTGGTTGGGTGCGTTCGTGAATCTACCTATGGCGCGAACATCGTAAACGGCGCCGTCGTGCACTTCCCAGAACATCGCCACATCACGAAGTTCGCCATCCGCCGTGAACCTGAGAGTGCTGGTACCGCCCGCGTCGCGTTTCACATGGAAGGGCGATGGAGTGACGGTATATCGAGGCCTGGAGATAACGGCTTGTTCCTGGGTCCACTCGCCAAGCACTTCATCAGGAGAAAGCGTCGTAATGACGTTGGCGCTCGTCATGCTCACCCCCACTTTGACCTGGCCAGCGGTCGCGCCGGTTAACGAGCGCGTCAAATAGAACGTGCTTCCTACGGACTGATATCTGCCCTGCGTGCGCCAGAATCGGGTATCTGCTTCAGTGGAAGTTACTCGCAACACGCCCAGCGCATCTATCGACCAACTAAATGGCCGGCTGCCGGTCGATGGCTGAGGAAGCAAGCTAACCGGATCGACATTCCAGCCGTGTCTTACTGTCTGTCCAGTGCCCGCAGGGTAGCTTCGGAATTGGTGTTGAACGTAGCCGCAATCACCCAGCTGTGCAATTCCAGAAATGGGTGTGCGCGTTTCGCAGAACCAAGGCAGCGGGCGAGCGCCGGCCGACATTGCTGGCCAGCCGTCTGGCCTCGCCCACGCGTCCAGACTAGCCGCCGAGAACACGCGGTAGTCGATATGCAATGGGGATCCCACTGTGTCATGCCGGTACGACCTGGTTTGCACCGCCCAAACGTCCACGGCACCACCGGCAGTCAACCGCCGCAACACTTGCTCTTCTACCTCTTCGAACACTATCTCGCCACTGTATGGCTTCTCGTAATAACGCTGGACACCGCTAGTGGGATACAAAATCAAATCGCCACCGATCAGGCGCGCCGAGTAATTTGGATTGACGAACGGCTCGTTTTCGTAAAGATCGTAGCTACCATCTGCTTGCTTGCTCAACAGCAGAATGTCATTCGCCTGCGTGGCGATCTCGCCATAGGGAACGCCATCGAGCATCACCATTCTGTCTGGCACCTGCCCTAGCGTGGTCAGTGCCGAATGATCGGCTTGCCGGAACAAGTATCCCTTGGCCCTTTCGGTGAATCCGTACTGGGCGATGAATTGCCGGAATGCATCTTTGTCCTGCAACAGCTGATAGCCGTTTTCGAACAGTGCGGGCAGTGTCTCCTCGTTCGTGACTACCGCCGACAGCGCGTACGCAGCCAGCTCCAACTCGGAATTGACCGCTGACCGGGTGGCTTCACCGAACTCGATGTCAGTGGTCGCATCTCGCCCGCCTAAAACGAACCGCACCATCCATGCCAACGCCGTGCTGTATGGCGAAACTCGTAGCGAAGAATGTTCGGATAGCACCGCATGCGCATCGCTACCAGCCAGGAGCCTGAGCCGCCCAACACTGCCTGCCACCGACCGATAGTGAACGCCGACGGCGCGCGCCTCGACGATAACCATTGCCTCGGGAGACGGCACCCCGACATTCACCGTATAGGCATTGTCTTGTGTCGTGGCCGGATAGGATTGATCGCCGATATGTACCGTTACCGTCAGTCCCGTCGACTGCGGGACCAGCCCCACGACTTCTCCGGATAGTTGTAGTGGCCGCGGCGGGATCAACGGCTGCGAACCATTGACCCTGATCGGAGCAGCCGCCACTACCATCGGCTGCGATGCCACAGATATGCGCGCATGCGGGGAGTATCCGCCACTACTCAGCATCACCGTCGCCGCGAACGCGGCCACAGAAAATACGGCCGCAAGGGCCATCCCTGCCTTGGCAAATCTCATCGTGTTCCCCCAAGAACGACTCGGCGAGTGGCATCCGCTGTTTCGTTTTCCCCAGAAAACCAGGAGCCCGCCCGCGACCGGAATTTACACGTCCCCGGCGGCGCCGTCGACACCCTCCTGTCTGTTCGCGCGTTCATTTGAGCGTCCCGGCAAATCGACGTGCTCACGCACACGCGCACAGGTGTCATCAAGCGTCGTAAGCCATGGAGATCCATGGCAGCCGGGGCAAGCCCTGACGCTACGCCCGAGCGCGCATCCTTGCGCGCTCGCGCTGTGTCGTAACTACGCGGTTTTCGGACGCGTTCCCTCAACCCGCAGATCCAGCTCCCGCCAATCGATCACCATCTCGCAGCCACGCGAAGCCGCGTTGAGCTCCCAATCGCGCAGCAGTTCCAGTATTGCGTGATCGACGTGGCGCAGGCCGGCCAAACTCACGTGAAGTCGAGTGTTCGGCGGCACATCGTCCAGCGTCCGGGCTACCTTGGGTACCTTCAGGAAAGTCGCCGCGCCTTCCAGGTCCAGCCACACGGCGTTGGACTCCTGCTCATGGTCGCGAAGCCCAACCCGCAATGAGGAGGCATTCAACGCTAGTCGCAGTAGCGACAGGCCGAACCCAACCATTACGCCCACCAACAGATCAGATGCCACGATCGCCGCGGCGGTGGCCAGATAGATCGCCGCCGTGCCATGGCCGAATTTCGCCAGCTCTTTGACTTGCTTGAAGTTGACCATCTTCAGCCCTGTATAGACCAGAATCCCCGCCAGGCAGGTCACTGGCGCCATCCGCAACAGCCAAGGCAGCAGCAACGCAAACACCAGCAGCCAGACCCCGTGCCAAACCGCCGATATCCGAGTGGCGGCGCCGGCCTGCACATTGGCCGCGCTGCGCACAATCACCCCGGTCATCGGCAGCGCGCCAAGCAGACCACACAACACGTTGCCCACTCCTTGTGCCGAAAGTTCGCGGTCATAGCGAGTACGCGCACCTTGGTGCATGCGGTCCACCGCCGCTGCCGACAACAAGGTTTCGGCGCTGGCGATAAAGGCGAAGGTAACTGCCATCAACAGCAACGAAATATCGAACTGAGTGAACATCGCAACCACATCGGTCAGCCGCACCGCGTCCATCAAGTTGGACGGTACATCCACCCGATTGATCGTCAGGCCCAGCCATTGTGCTGCCGCCGTGCCGCCTACCACCGCCAATAGGGCGCCGGGCACGAAACGCAATGGTGCGGGCTTGAGTTTGTCCCAGGCCAGCATGACCAGCATCGTCGCCAACCCCAGCAGTAGCGCGTGGCTACCCTGCGTCTGACCAAGCGCCCTTGTCAGCGCGCCGGGCAGGGCAACGAAATTGTCCAGGCCATGCACCTTGGGTACCGCGTCCATCAGCACATGCAGCTGAGAAGCCACGATCAAAACGCCAATGCCCGACAGCATGCCCGCCACCACCGCCGGCGACACCATCCGGAACCAAACGCCCATCCGACAGACACCGGCGATCAGTTGCAGCAGGCCGGCGAGCAACACAACCGGCCCGAGCGCCGCGATCCCCTGCTGACGGACCAACTCAAACACCAGAACTGCCAGACCCGCTGCCGGGCCACTGATCTGTAACGGTGAGCCGGCCAGAAAGCCGACCACGACGCCACCGATGATGCCAGTCACCAAACCGGTAGCAGGCGGCACCCCGGAAGCGATGGCGATGCCCATGCACAACGGCAATGCCACTAGAAACACCACTACCGATGCCAGCAGATCGCGCCCAAACAAACGTTGCGAAAAATATTCCGTCACCGCGCTGCTCCTGCTCACGCTGTCGCCTCTTCTTGATGCACAGCGAAACGCGCCAGCGGCGTAGCATCTGCCAGGGTCATCTGTTTGCCCGATTCGACCTCCACAAAGCGCCCTGCACTGGCATCGAACACCCGTAGACCGGCATGGGCGATGTCATAGACCCACCCGTGGATGCGCAAGCGGCCCTTGGCTACCGCGGCCGCGACCGCTGGCAAGGTACGCAGATGCTCCAGCTGGCAGATGACGTTTTCCTCGGTCAGACAGCGCAGCTTGGCCGCCTCGTCCAAGGTCGAAGCATTCTCCGCGGCCACCACTCGGGCAACATCGGCATGCTTGAGCCAGTCGGACACCGACTGCATATCTCCCATCAGCTCGGGGTTCTGCAAAGCTTTCATCGCCCCGCAGTCGGAGTGGCCGCAAATCACGATGTGCTGAACCTTGACCACCTTCACCGCGTATTCGATCGCGGCGACGACACCGCTGACATGCTGGGCATACGGCGGCACGATATTGCCGATATTGCGATAGACAAATAGATCGCCCGGTTGAGTCGAGAAGATCATTTCCGGCATGATCCGGGAATCAGCGCAGGTTATGAACAATGTATGTGGATTTTGTTGTTCCGCCAGCTGGCGAAACAGCTCTCGTCGCTGCGGAAATACGTGATCGCGAAACCGTTCAAATCCTTCGATCAAACGATGCATAGTGGAAATACCTCAGTTATGAAAGGCGCGCGCTGCCATCGACTTGGCGCATCCGCAGCCGAAATGATTAGTTAGAAGGAGCCACATCCGGCGCACGCAACCACACCGGTAAGTTCAGGCCGGAACAAGCGCCGGCAGCCTGCGGTCCGCAGGCTTCGGTTTATCGCGTGCGGCGCAAGACTCAAGCGATGGGAGGGGGAAGCTCCAATGGCTGCAGGATGTAGTACCACCAGACAGGGAGGCTGGTGGATGCCGCCGAACGCACCGTTATCCACGGCATTTCGTCCCTCACGTGACCGAAGGTGTCGTCCGACAGGTCTGTCCGTTCGGTATCGCGGTCTCTCTGGCAGTGACTATGGGATTTGTCGAGATCGTCCGCAACAAACGCATCCGTTGCTGTAAGCGGACCGATACGTTCTCCAGCAACCATCGCCGTGTTCCACGCCAACACTCCCATCAGGCAAGCTATCCGCCATAAAAAACGCTTGCGGTGCCATGCCTGCCGCACACGCAAACGACTGCGCCCGACCGGAGTTAAACCGATCTTCGCCGAGGTGGACGACAAATGCTTTGACGCGAACTGGAGCGGCACTTCCGCAGGCATGTTGCGTTGACAATGTTGGGGGGCTTGCCACGTTATGTGGCGGCGCAGCATTGGTAAATACAACAAGTTTCAAAATGCCACCTGCAGGTAGCCACTCTCACAAAAGGCGGACGCCCATTTGGCAATGAACGGAGTTCAAGCACACGAGCATCGCCTGCCCCACGTCCATGGCACAGCGCTTCGAAGAGAGGCGGTGCGCATATCCTTCTATGCGCGCGCCGGTACTTCTGCGCAAGAGCGTTTCGTACCAGGTTCAAAGGCTGCTTGCGAAGCGTGGAAGGTTTCACCTTAGCCCTGGTTTTCAGCTATCGGCTGCCCGGTTCTCTGCCCCGTGCAGAGGCTTTTTCCGTCACGCAACGGGATGATCCGCTCCGGCTCAACACCTACTAGCCATGGCTCCAGTGCAATGCGGCGCTCCTCATCCAAGGGGTTTTTCATTCGGGGCAACACCCGCCGCCGCGATGAAACATCGTCGTTGGATCTTGCCTTTGCCACGGCAGGGCTATCGTTTAATGCTGCTCGCTCATGCTTGATACAGCGCCATCCAGGCCTGCTCGGCCTGCTCCAGTTGTGCCTGCATTGCACTGCGCGCGCTGCTCAGCTCCGCGCCACGCGATGGATCGGCGTACAAGTCCGGTCGAGCCAGCTCTGCATCGAGCGCGGCCAAGCGGCCTTCCAGTTCCGCGACGCGTGCTTCGGCTTGCGCCAGCTTGACCGGATTGATCTTCTTGGCTGGGTCTAGCGGCTTGACGTGCGGTGGCGGTGTGGGGACGGCTTCGGCCAATTTCTGCTTGGTGCCCTGTGCGGAAGGACGGGTGCGCAGCCAGGCGGCGTATTCGTCCAGGTCGCCGTCGAAGGGTTCCACCACGCCGTCGGCGACGCGCCAGAAGGTGTCGCAGACCAAGCCGATCAGGTGACGGTCGTGCGAAACCATGACGATGGCGCCGTCGAAATCGCTGAGCGCTTCGGCCAGCGCCTCACGCATTTCCAGGTCCAAGTGGTTGGTCGGTTCATCCAGCAACAGGACGTTGGGTTGCTGCCAGGCGATCAGAGCGAGCGCCAAGCGTGCACGTTCGCCACCGGAAAACCCATCGACGACTTCGAACGCACGGTCGCCTGGGAAATTCCATTTACCCAGGAAATCGCGGAAGGCCTGGGTAGGTGAATCCGGCGAAAGATCGCGGAAATGATCGATAGGCGATTGCCCTTCGTGCAGCGATTCGACCGTGTGCTGGGCGAAGTAGCCAATGCGCAGATCCGGATGCGCGCTGCGCTCGCCGGCGATCAACGGCAAGTCACCCACCAGCGTCTTCACCAGCGTGGTCTTGCCGGCGCCGTTCGGTCCCAGCAGGCCGATGCGATCGCCGGCTTCCAGTCCGAAACCGACGTTGCGAAGAATGACGGTATCGCCGTATCCCGCTTCGCCATGATTGATGCGAATCAGTGAGTGCGGCAGACGGTTGGGTTGCGCGAACTCGACGCGGAATTCCCGCTCCGCGCGCACCGCTTCGGTACCCGCCAGCTTGGCAAGGCGCTTCATGCGGCTCTGGGCCTGTTTGGCCTTGCTGGCCTTGGCCTTGAAACGGTCGATGAAGCTTTGCAGATGCGCGCGTTCGGTCTGTTCCTTCTCGTGCGCGATCTGCTGCTGGCGTAGTTGTTCGGCACGCTGGCGCTCGAAATCGGTGTAGCCGCCGGTGTACAGCTTGGCGCCGCCGCCGTGCAGGTGCAGCGTATGGGTGGCGACGTTGTCCAGGAACTCACGGTCGTGCGAAATCAGCAGCAGCGTGCCCGGATATTTCAGCAGCCACTGTTCCAGCCACAGCACCGCATCCAGGTCCAAGTGGTTGGTGGGTTCGTCCAGCAGTAGCAGGTCGCTGGGCATCATCAGCGCACGCGCCAGATTCAAGCGCACGCGCCAACCGCCGGAGAACGCCGACACCGCGCGGGTGTGCGTCTCGGCGGGGAAGCCCAAACCGTGCAGCAGCTTGCCAGCACGCGCGGTGGCGTCGTAACCGTTGACCTCTTCCAGCCGGTGATGGGCGTTCGCCACGGCCTCCCAGTCTTCCGCCGCCAGCGCGTCGGCTTCCGCCTTCAGCGCGGCGGCCACGTCCACGTCGCCACCCAGCACGAAATCCAAAGCCGAATCGGGCAACGAAGGGGATTCCTGCGCCACGCTGGCGATACGCAGCCTGCCGGACAGCTCCACGTCGCCTTTGTCGGCCTCGAGCTCACCCCGGATGGCAGCGAACAGGCTGGACTTGCCGGTGCCGTTGCGGCCGACCACGCCCACCCGGTAGCCGGCGTGCAGGGTCAGATCCACATTGGAAAGAAGCAGGCGTTCGCCCCGGCGGAGGGCGAAATTACGGAGGGAAATCAAGCGGGAACCTATTGCGATCAGCGGGTGCGTGGGGGCGCTAGTTTATCGGTACATGGCCGTCCCAGATTTGTTAATAAATTGTTGACATCTTTGTCATGGCGCTGTAATCACCTTTGGTGCATCGCAAAAAAGTCCTTTCAAATGAAACGGATGGGCACGTATCGAACCCCGACCTTTCCAGGAGTAGCTATGACCCGTAAGCCTTCTCCACTCGCCATCGCTGTTGCTTTGGCACTGGCCGCTTCCCCCGCTCTTGCGCAAGACCAACAAGAAACCCCTGCAGACACCCGCACACTGGACACACTGATCGTGACCGGTACGCGCGTCGCCGATCGGACGGTGGCGGAATCCGCCTCGCCGATAGACATCATCACCCCGGAAGCACTGGAAGCCACAGGCACTACTGAATTGGCGACCGCATTGTCGCGCATGGTGCCTTCGTTGAACTTTCCGCGTCCTGCTATCACCGACGGCACCGATGCCGTGCGTCCCGCGCAGCTGCGCGGCCTCTCCCCGGACCAGGTACTCGTGCTGGTCAACGGCAAGCGCTATCACACCACCGCACTGATCAACTTGAATGGCAGTCAGGGCCGCGGCTCTTCGCCGGCGGATCTGAACACCATTCCCATCGCTGCTGTCGAACGCATTGAAGTACTGCGTGACGGCGCTTCTGCGCAATACGGCTCCGACGCCATCGCGGGTGTCATCAACGTTGTGCTGAAAGGTAGCGGCGATGGCGGCAGTGTCGCCGCACGCTATGGTCAATACAGCGCAGGCGATGGCGAACAGTATCAGCTGTCCGGCGATGCCGGCTTCAGCCTGGGCGAGAAGGGTGCCATCCATTTGGCGGCACAAGCTGGTCATCAGGACCAGACCGATCGCGCCAAGCCGTATCAGGGCGTGGTGCAACAGCGCTATGGCGATCCAGACATCGATCAGGGCGCGGTGTCCTACAACGGCGAGTACAGTCCCACCGACTACCTGACCTTCTATTCCTACGGCATGGCCAGCAAACGCGAAGTGCTGTCCAATGGCTATTTTCGTTGGTCGGGCGACAACCGTAATCGCCCCCAGATCTATCCCGATGGCTTTCTGCCTCAGATCTACAACGTCAGCAAGGACGTGTCGTGGGTCGGCGGTTTCAAAGGCAGCACCGAAGGTGGTCTGAATATAGACATCAGCTACAACTACGGTCAGAACAATCTGCGTTTCGAGGTGAAGAACAGTCTCAACAACAGCATGGGACTGGATAGCCCAACGCAGTTTTACGCCGGCACATTGGAAGTGACCCAGAACGTGCTCAACGCGGATTTCAGCAAGACGCTGGATTGGGGTCTGGCCTACCCCGTCACGCTGGCCTTCGGTGGCGAATGGCGTGGCGAGAAATTCAATGAATCTCCCGGCGAACCAGCCTCTTACGTCAATGGCGGCGTCCCTTCGGCCGACGGCACAATGCTGCCCGGCGCGCAGGTATTCGCTGGATTCAAACCATCCGATGCCGGGCATTTCGACCGCAACAGCTATTCGGCTTACGTCGATCTGGAGGCCGATCTGACCGACAAACTGTCGGCTGGCCTGGCGGGCCGCTATGAAAACTACAGCGATTTTGGCAGCACAACCACAGGCAAGCTGTCCGCACGCTATGCGTTCACCGAGAAAGTCGCGTTGCGTGCCACAGCATCCACCGGCTTCCGTGCACCATCACTGCAACAGCAGTACTTCCAATCGGTCGCCACCAACTTCATCAACGTTACCCAGCCGAATGGAACGATAGTGGCGGTTCCTTTTGAAATCGGCACTTTCCGCACCGACAATCCGGCAGCAGTCGCATTAGGTGCCGAGCCGTTGAAGGCCGAGGAATCGACCAACTATGGCCTGGGGCTTGTACTGCAGCCGGCCGATGGTCTTTACATCACGGTGGATGCCTACCGCATCGACATTGATGACCGCATCGTGCTCTCGGAAAATCTGACGTCAACGGCAGTGCGCAACTATCTCCAGGCTAATGGCTATGCGGGTATCGGCGGCGGCCGCTACTTCACCAATGCCATCGATACCAAGACCACGGGCATCGATGTGGTGGGCACGTACCGATTAGGGCTGGCCAGCAGCAACGTCGATCTCACAGCAGGTTACAACTACAACAAGACCGAGATCGAGAAGGTTGCCGAGAATCCACCCGCGTTGGAGGCCATCGATCCCGCCGCGGTGCGCATCGGCCGGGCCGAGATCGGTCGCATCACCGAGGGTTCGCCGCGCGACAAGTTCTTCCTCAGCAGCACTTGGACACCCGGCGACTGGGCCTTTACCGCAACAACGACGCGCTGGGGCGAGTTCACTACGTTCGGCACCACGGCAGCAGCCGATCAAACCTACAGCGCGAAATGGACGCTTGATCTGGCCGCGACTTACAAGCTCGGCAACTGGAGCTTCACCTTGGGTGGAGACAACGTCCTGGACGAATATCCCGACGACACCATCGCTGGCCAAGGTACACGCACCTATCTGCCTTATAGCGGCTCGTCGCCGTTCGGTTTCAATGGCGCCTATGTGTATGCCAACGCTGGATACAAATGGTGAACAAAGCGGGTTAGTTACTGTAAACGCCCCGCTTCCGCGGGGCGTTTTTTATGGGTGAGAGTATCTCAACGGCTGTAACGCCCATTTTATGCGGTGCAGGATTTGGATATGCGCACCTGGCGGATGAATACGTCGCTCATCTTCCATTTGCCCTCGATAGCCTCATCAGCGACACTCTTTTGCCACTGAGAGGATCATTCTATTTAGATGCACCATGACACCGACCTGATCAACATCATCGCGGTTGGCCTTGCCCTCGCCTTCGTGCTGGGTGCGCTGGCCCATAAACTGCGCCTGTCGCCATTGGTCGGTTATCTGCTCGCCGGCATCTTTGTAGGTCCCTTCACGCCGGGCTTCGTGGCCGACCAGGATCTGGCCAATCAGTTATCCGAACTTGGCGTGATGCTGTTGATGTTCGGCGTGGGCCTGCACTTTTCGCTGGAAGACCTGCTGGAAGTCAAAGCCATCGCGATTCCCGGCGCGTTGGTGCAGATCGCGGTCGCCACGTTGCTGGGCTGGGGCATGGCGTGGGGCATGGGATGGTCGCCGTTGAATGGCTTCGTATTCGGCCTGGCGTTGTCCGTAGCCAGCACGGTGGTGTTGTTGCGGGCGATGGAAGACCGCCGCCTACTGGACACCAAGCGCGGGCGCATCGCGGTGGGTTGGCTGATCGTCGAGGACGTGGCCATGGTACTGGCGCTGGTGCTGCTGCCGGCGCTGGCGGAGGTCGTAAACGGCAAGCCTGGTGCGGACGCGGACGCCGCGGCGACCGGCAACGGCATGGCCATCGCGATGGCCATCGGCTGGACGTTGCTGAAACTGGGTTTGTTCGTGGCCATGATGCTGGTGGTTGGCCGCCGCGTTATTCCATGGACCTTGGAGCGCATCGCCGCCACCGGCTCGCGCGAATTGTTCACGTTGTCGATCCTGGCGATCGCGTTGGGCGTGGCGTTCGGCTCGGCCATGTTGTTCGGTGTTTCATTCGCACTGGGTGCGTTCTTCGCCGGCATGCTGCTCAATGAATCCGAACTCAGCCAGAAAGCCGCCAACGACTCGTTGCCACTACGCGATGCGTTCGCGGTGTTGTTCTTCGTCTCGGTCGGCATGCTTTTCGACCCATCGATTCTGCTGGACCAGCCCTGGCAGGTGGTGGCGACCTTCCTCATCATCGTGGTTGGCAAATCGTTGGCGGCGTTCGCCATCGTGCGACTTTTCAAGCATCCCACCAGCACTGCGCTGACCATCTCGGTAAGCCTGGCGCAGATCGGCGAGTTCTCCTTCATCCTGGCCGGACTGGGCGTAAGTCTGGAAATACTGCCACCGGAAGGTCGCGATCTCATCCTCGCTGGCGCGTTGCTATCGATCGTCGCCAACCCTTTCTTGTTCTCGTGGCTGGACCGCTGGCAGGCACGGCAGGCCAAGAAAGCCGCGGCGGTGGAGGAATCGGAGCCGCCTCCAGGCCCTTCGCTGGATGTCAGCGACCACGCCATCATCATTGGCTATGGCCGCGTGGGAAGCGAACTGGCGCGCGTGCTGAGCGAACGCGGTGTGCCCTTGATTGTCATCGACGACAACGGCGATCACGTCGCACGCGCGCATGCGGCCGGTATTCCCGCCATTCGCGGTACTGCTACCTCCGACAGGGTGCTAGCCGAGGCGCGACCGGAAAAAGCCAAGATCGTGGTGCTGGCGATCCCGCAGCCACTTGAAGCCGGCGAAGCGCTGGCCAAACTGCGCGCGCTCAATCCGGAACTGACCTTGCTGGCGCGTGCGCACAGCGATGCCGAGGTGAAACATCTGCTGGCACATGGCGCCGATGGTGCCGTCCTGGCCGAGCGCGAGCTGGCGTTTTCGCTGGGCGAGATGGTGTTGGCTACGCCGCCGTATCGCGCCAAGCGGGTTTAGCACCTTTCCGCTTTTTGTAGGAGCGGCGTCCCGCCGCGAGCTCTTTCTGGCAGATCGCGATAGAAGCCTCTCTATTCACCATCCCAACGCGCTGCGGCGCCCTCGTGATCGCGCACGCCGAAAGGCTACCGGGGCGCGGAGCGGCGTCCCGCCGCGAGCTCTTTCTGTCAGATCGCAATGGAAGCGAAGAGCTCGCGGCGAGACGCCGCTCCTACCGCCCACGACGGCGCTCCTACAGGCGGGACGCCGCTCCTACGTCAAGACGGCACCTTATGAGTTTCTGTTCACGCCGTGGCTGCAATCAGTGCCGATAGCCAGCCGCCGAAACTTTCGACAGCACCGGCACCGCTTCGGTCAACACATCGGACAAAGGACGTGGTGCGCCGTACAGATAGCCCTGCACGCGCTGCACGTCCAGCTCGCGCAGGCAATCGGCAATCGCCTCGTTCTCGACGAACTCCGCCACGGTTTCCGCGCCGAACGCTTTGGCGATGGCCACCGATGCCTGCACCAATGCGAAGTCGTTGCCGCGCGCGGCCACGTTGCGGATGAAGGAACCATCGATCTTGATGATGTCCACCGGCAATTCCTTCAAGCGCGAAAAGCTCTGCATGCCGGTGCCGAAATCGTCGATCGCGATCCGGCAACCCTTGGCGCGCAAATCGTCCAATAACTGGCTGGCCGCAGC
Organism: Pseudoxanthomonas sp. CCNWLY206-1; assembly: GCF_039710385.1. Lineage (NCBI taxonomy): Bacteria > Pseudomonadati > Pseudomonadota > Gammaproteobacteria > Lysobacterales > Lysobacteraceae > Pseudoxanthomonas > Pseudoxanthomonas sp. CCNWLY206-1. Next base: position 25,414 of record NZ_JBDKXI010000007.1, read on the forward strand.
GGTGCTGGAGATCGCCGCGGTTTCGGTGACTTCGAAGCACAGCGAGGACGCGGGTAGCGGCGCGTCGGCCAGCAAAGTGCGCAACTCCACCTGGAAGCTCGTGGAAGCCAGGCTTTGACCCGTCAGGTTGACCGCAATGTGGTGGCAATATGGCAGCGACTCGGGGTACTTGCGCAGTTGGCGGAACAACGCGCGCAGTACCGCCAGATCGAGCTCGGCGCCACGGCCGGCCGCTTCGATCGGCCCCATGAAGCGCGCCGGCGGTATCAGTTCACCGCTTTCGCTACGCAGCCGGCACAGCACTTCGCCATAGATGATCGATGTCGGCGCGTCGATCGCACCTTTGGCTGGCAATGGCAGGATCGGTTGGAAGTACAGCACGACGCGTTCGTTGCGCAGGCAGGCCAACGCTTCCGCTGCGTTTTGTAGCTGCTGGCGCTGAGAATGGCGAACCAGAGAATCGCCGACTTCGCTGTAGCGCGGGCGGACTTCGCCATGCTGGCGCGCATTGAAGGCCAGATGGGACGCAGTCTGCAGCGCCGCATCAAACATCTCAGGGCGGCCGTTGGAGAAAGCTGCGATGCCCAAATACGGAAGCAGGCGCACCGGCTGCCCACCCGCGTCGATCTCGGCGTGCTCCACGCGCGCCATCAGCATTTCCCAAAGATCGTCGTCCGCGGCTGTCCGAGGCAACAGCGCGAATTGACCGGTACCGACGTAATAGGAGTCCACCATATCGCTCAGCCGGCGCGCGACCGCGTTCATCGCGGCAGCTTGCGTATCCAGGCCGAAACCGGCCACCAGCGAATCGGTCTGATCCAGCAGCAGGTAGCCCAGTTCAGCCCGGTGCGGCGCTTGTTGCGCCATCCGCAGCCGCAACGCCTTCAGATTCGGCAGGCCGGTGACGGTGTCGCGCCGGGTTTCGTCCAACAGGCGCTCCGCCAATTCCCGCCGATCACGATTGATCAGCCACAGATACAGCATCGCCATCAGCAGGATGTTCACTTCCAAGGCGATGTGCAGCAGGTTGAAGAAGCCGATCGCGCTGTTGCCGTACTCGGCGGTGCCGGCCACCGCATAGACCAACAGCAACAGAGCGCCGGACAGCGCCGGCATCGACCAATGCGATGGCAGGCGCAGCACGCACCAGGCCAGCACGATGAACAATGCGAAACGGTAGTCCATCAGCACGATACGCGGTGCGTGCGCGTCGGTGAACGCCTCCTGCACGTGCACGGTGGTCCAAAGGCTGGCCGCCAGCACACCGCACAACAGCAGTGGCCACCACCATCCCCGTTTGGGCAACCGCGACGGCTGGCGGCCGCGTTCGCACCAGACGACGACCAGCGGCATTGTCACTACCGCGACGCCGAATAGTTTTGCGAAGAACGTCTGGAAGACATCGCTCAGCGCCACCTGGGGAGTCGACAGCAGAACGATACTGGCCCCCAGCAACGCCATTCCCGCCGGATACAACAAAAGACCCGCGCCGGCGAAACTGACCAGATCGGCTTGTCGGACCCGCCGGGTTTCGGCCGGCCTCGGCCAGCCCGCCCAACGTGCGCAGGCGACCGTCCATACATAGCCGAACGTGGATACCACCAATCCCCACAGCAATGTGATGCTGGGGCCGCCGACATCAACGGACTGACGGACCGTCCAGCCCAGGAAAGTGATGAAGTAAGTGCCTGCCAACACCCACCGGTCGCGATCCAGCATGGCAATGGCCAGCAACACACCGGCCTGCAGATGGATTAGCGAGGCATCGTCCTGGTTGCCGAAGAAATCAATGCGATAAGGAATGGGGATTTGCTGCAGCAACAGGCATAACAAACCCAGCAGCACAATCTTGCCGGCTCGGCTATGGATCATTTCTTCCGGCAGGAATCGGTCGATCTGCATGCCTCAGACAGGGTTCGTGCTCCCCCAGCACGCCACTATCCTGACATGAAAGATGGACTTGGCAAGAACTGCGCCGGCATCGACCGCATTTTTCGTAGAGCGGAGCTGCGCCCCGCCATAGCAATGGCTCAGTGGCAATGAGGCCGTCGCAACGGCCAGTGATAGCGAATAGCCGCCTATAGACGCTTTTAGTAGAGCGGAGCTTGCTCCGCTGCTCTTGAACCCGGAAGCAAAAGCAGCGGAGCAAGCTCCGCTCTACGACAAGCGCTATCCCGGGGCGCAGCTCCCCGCTACGAGAATCGTCAGGTCCGTTTGACGAACGACAACTGCCCGCCCGCCGCTTCGACGACAACGGTGTCGCCCCCGCCGAATTCCCCCGAAAGGATCTTCTGGGCCAACGGATTTTCCAGCTGCGTCTGGATGGCGCGCTTCAACGGCCGCGCACCGTAAACCGGATCGAAGCCCACGTTGCCCAGCAGCGTCAGCGCCGATTCGCTCAATTCAAACGCGATCTGCCGTTCCGCCAGTCGCTTGGCCAGGTAGCGCGTCTGGATGCGGGCGATTTCGCGGATCTGCGCCTTGTCCAGCGGATGGAAGACCACGATGTCGTCCAGCCGGTTGATGAACTCCGGACGGAAATGCGCCTGCACGACGCCCATCACCGCGGCTTTCATCTGCGTGTAGCTTTCCGGCGTGTCGCCCGAGAGCTCCTGGATCAGGCTGGAACCCAGATTGGAGGTCATCACGATGACGGTATTGCGGAAATCCACCGTGCGCCCCTGGCCATCGGTCAGGCGCCCGTCGTCGAGCACCTGCAGCAGGATGTTGAATACATCCGGATGCGCTTTCTCCACTTCGTCCAGCAGGATGACGCTGTAGGGCCGGCGCCGCACCGCTTCTGTCAGATAGCCACCTTCCTCATAGCCCACGTAGCCCGGAGGTGCGCCGACCAAGCGGCTGACCGCATGCTTCTCCATGAACTCGCTCATGTCGATGCGGACCATGGCATCGCTGCTGTCGAACAGGAACTCGGCCAGCGCCTTGCACAGTTCGGTCTTGCCCACACCGGTGGGGCCGAGGAACAGGAACGACCCGCTGGGCCGTTCGGGATCCGACAGGCCGGCGCGCGAACGGCGCACCGCATCGGACACGACCTTGATGGCTTCTTCCTGTCCTATCACGCGGCCGCGTAGCGAATCTTCCATCTTCAGCAGCTTTTCGCGCTCGCCTTCCAGCATCTTGCTGACCGGGATGCCGGTCCAGCGCGACACAACTTCAGCGATCTCTTCATCGGTCACTTTGTCCTGCAGCAGCCGGAAGCCTTTCTGCTCGGCTTCCTGCGCGGCCGCCAGCTGCTTTTCCAGCGACGGCAACTCGCCGTACTGGATTTCGCTCATGCGTCCGTAATCCTGCTTGCGCTGCGCGGCTTCCAGTTCCAGCTTGGCGCGTTCGATCTGCTCCTTGAGCTTGGTGGCACCGGTCAGCATCGCTTTCTCGGCCTTCCAGATTTCCTCCAGGTCGTTGAACCCGCGCTGCAAGGATTCGATCTCGGTTTCGAGATCGGCCAGGCGCTGCCTGGATTGCGCGTCCTTTTCCTTTTTCAGCGCCTCGCGCTGGATCTTCAGCTGGATCAGCCGGCGCTCCATGCGATCCATTTCTTCCGGCTTGGAATCGATCTCCATGCGGATACGGCTGGCAGCTTCGTCCATCAAATCGATGGCCTTGTCCGGCAGCTGGCGATCGGCAATGTAGCGGTGCGACAGCGTCGCCGCGACGACGATGGCCGGGTCGGTGATTTCCACGCCATGATGCACGGCGTACTTTTCCTTCAACCCGCGCAAGATGGCGATGGTGTCCTCGACACTGGGTTCGCCAACGAACACCTTCTGGAAGCGACGCTCCAGCGCGGCGTCCTTCTCGACGTACTTGCGATATTCGTCCAGCGTGGTGGCGCCGATGCAATGCAGCTCGCCACGCGCCAGTGCGGGCTTCAGCATATTGCCGGCATCCATGGAGCCTTCCGCCTTGCCGGCGCCGACCATGGTGTGCAGCTCATCGATGAAGAGAATGATCTGGCCTTCGTTCTTGGAAAGATCGCTGAGCACGGCCTTCAATCGCTCTTCGAACTCGCCTCGGAACTTGGCGCCCGCGATCAGCGCACCCATGTCCAGCGACAGCACGCGCTTGCCGCGCAGGCCTTCCGGCACTTCGCCATTGACGATGCGCTGAGCCAGTCCTTCGACGATGGCGGTCTTGCCCACGCCGGGCTCGCCGATCAGCACCGGATTGTTCTTGGTGCGGCGTTGCAGAACCTGGATGGTGCGGCGGATCTCTTCATCGCGGCCGATCACCGGATCGAGCTTGCCGGATTCCGCGCGCTCGGTCAGGTCGATGGTGTATTTCTCCAACGCCTGGCGCTGTTCTTCCGCGTTCTCGGATTGCACTTTCTCGCCCCCGCGCAGCTTGTCGATGGCGGCGCGGAGCTTCTGCTTGTCGACGCCGCTGGCTTTCAGCTCCAGCCCCGCGGCGCTCATGTCGTCCATCGCAGCCACCAGGAACCACTCGCTGGCGATGTATTGGTCGCCGTTGTCCTGCGCCAGTTTGTCGGTGACGTTGAGCAATCGCGCCAGGTCATTGCCGATCGACAGGTTGCCGGCCTGCCCGGACACCTTGGGCAGCTTCTCCAGCGCTTCACCCAGCCGCTCACGCAGCAATGGGATGTTGGCGCCCGCTTGGGCCAATAGCGGGCGGGTGCTGCCGCCGCTCTGGTCCAGCAATGCGGTCAGCACGTGGATCGGTTCGATCATATTGTGGTCGCGGCCCACGGCCAGCGATTGCGCGTCGGCCAGCGCCTGCTGGAAACGCGAGGTGAGCTTGTCCATCCGCATGGGGATTCCTCAGAAAGTAAGGCCGCGTGTGTCCCGGCAATGCTATCCAGATGCGGTTAAAGACAAGCGATTCAAGCCCACCGTGGAAAACCATTAGCCCTTGAATGAGCCTTATTCCAGCCTCTCCCTTGGAAAACCTGATTAGCGCCGAGTCTTAGCTTCCTTCTCCCTCTGGGAGAAGCTGCCCGGAGGCCGGATGAGGGAATGGCAGTGACTCGCCAGCGGATTCGTTACAAGCGGGCACTCCATGCCCTCATCCGTCGCTGCGCGCCACCTCGCTTCGCGCCCCGGCCCTGCGTGATAGCGCCAAATCTCGCAACTAGATACGCAGCTGAGATTTGACGCTAATCAGGCAACAGCCGTCCTTATTGACCCATTTCGGGTTCCACATTCTTCTGCAACGACATCAACCCCAGCAACACGGCCAGCGCCACATAGGCGCCAAAGAACTGCCAAAGGATGATCTTCGGCAGACCCTCCACCGTCCAGGGCAGGTAGATGCTGCCGCGCGGGTCGACCGAATGGATCAAGCCGAACAGCGTCAACACCGCGCCCACCAGCAGAACGCAGGCGGCACGGCGGAAGCGTTGGTCGATCATCGCGACCAGTGCGGTCGACCAGATCATCGCGGTAATGATGAAACCATTGCCCAGCGTGACGATGGCGGCCAGGTCCGGCAGGCCATGTCCTTCAATGCCGTTGTACAGCGCAGCGAAACGATCGGGTGCGATCCAGGCCGGATTACCCACCTTGATGACCAGCAAGTAGGCGATCGACGGCAGGAACGCCAGCGCCACCGCTGGTGCGTGCTTGCGCGGGCTGTCGTGGAAAGCCTGCAAGGTAATGTCCATGCCCACGTAAACGATGATGGGTGCCAGCACCGCGATCGGCAGCCACTGCACCAGGCCAGAGACATAGCCCAGGACGCCGCCCAGGCCGATAAACAGCCCGGTCAGCAGCGTGTAGCCCATGCGCGCGCCCATGTGCTTGTAGGCGGGCTGGCCGATGTAGGGCGTGGTTTGCGCGACGCCGCCGCAGAATCCAGCGACCAGCGTGGAAACGGCTTCGGCCAGTAGCACGTCGCGGGTGCGGTAATCGTCACCGGCCGCGCGCGCGCTCTCGCTGACGTTGATACCGCCCACCACCATCAGCAGGCCGAACGGCAGCAACAGCGGCAGATACGGCACGGTATACCGGAGGCCTTCCAGGAAGCCCAACGTCGGCAGCGGCAAGGTGAAGGTCAGCGGTACCGCTTTAGGCAGCGCAAAGCCTGGCGTCCCCATTCCGGCCAGGCCCAGCCCGTAATACAAGGCGGTACCGACGATGAAGGCCAACAGCACGCCGGGAATTTTCACCGGCAGCTTGCCTTTCGCAACCAGCACATACAGCAGCAAACCGAAGGTGACGAATCCGACCACCGGAGAGCGCAACGTTTCGATAAGTGGCAGGAATCCCAGCAAGGTCAACGCCGCGCCGCCGATCGAACCCAGCAATGCAGCGCGCGGTACCGCGCGGGTGATGGCGTCGCCGAAGAATGACAACACCAATTTCAACAAGCCCATCACCACCAGTGAAGCCATGCCCAGTTGCCACGTGGCGTTCGCGGCCGCTTGCGCGTCCATTCCCTGTTGTTTGAAGGCGACGAAAGACGGACCCAGCACCAGCAGCGCCATGCCGATACTGGTGGGCGCATCCAGGCCCAGCGGCATCGCGGTGACATCGTCGCGACCGGTCTTCAGTGCAAGCCGGCGCGCCATCCAGGTGTAGATCAGATTTCCGACCAGCACGCCCAGCGCAGTGCCGGGAAACATGCGGGTGAACACGACTTCGGCGGGGAACTGGAAGATGCCGATCAGCGCCGCGGAGATGAAGCCCAGGATGGACAGGTTATCCACCACCAGACCGAAAAAGCCGTTGAGGTCACCGGCGACGAACCAGCGGGGGCGGGTTGGGGAGGGGGTCATGACGGCCTTGGAAGTCAGGGACTAGGTAATGGTGTCACAGGGTGGGCTCTGGCCCACCGTTGGCATTTTGGTGGCGGCGCGAAAACGTCCGGATTTGTGCGTTGCTGGGAAGTGGTTTCGTTGGTTGCCGTCGGTGCTTGGATATGGCGATGGCGGGTCGAGACCCGCCCTGCCGACGGGTTAGAACGACACCTCTGCGGCTTGCTGCGACCACAATACCGACTGGTGTTTGGTGGCTTGCTTCCAGGCCAATCGAATGGCCTCGATATCGGCGCGCCTCTGCGGCGTATTTTCATGCAGGATCACGAGCACTTTGGAGTTCAACCGCTCCGGGCCCTTCGCGCCGCGAAACAACCACTGTCCGTAGGCGTCGAATACCGTCAGCCCGTCGGGGAAACGCGGCGTTACTTCCTTGTCCAAGAACGCACGCCATTGCGCCTCGGTGATGGCGTTCTTTTCGTCGCCCTCGGTGCCCACACCGAAGTACAGCTCGCTGCGTACCCAGCCCTGCACCTGCGCCGGACGCGCCGCATCGCCTTGCATCGTTGCGGTTGTTGCGCCACCGGGAGTAGTTGCATTGGAGCCGCCAGCGACCGGCAGCTGGCTCGCACAACCGCCAACGCCCAGCAACAAAGCCAACAAAACAGCACACAATGGCATGGAACGACTCCTCTTGTGGAAGCGGCTCTCAACTTGTTGAGGGCCTTCATTTTTCCCTCCCTCGCGTTGCGGGGGAGGGCAAGGGTGGGGGAAATTGATTCGGTCTTTTCCAGGATGGATTTTTTCCGAATCAATTGAAAGCGGGTCACTGTCGACGCAGCAACGCCTTGCCCGAAATAACCAATCGGCATGTCCACATAGACAGCCGCCATAGTATGAATACAGCCTCCTGTGTACTGTATTGCTTTATCCGGATGGATGGATGGTCATCCGGATGCGCGAACAAGAAAAATTTCTTCCCGATGCCCTCATTGCCGATCACCGCCACGCAACCTGCTCGCGCGTTCAACGTGAGGGTTGCACCTGGCTGATACTGGCGCCAGCCCCGTATCGCCTCGCCGCCAAAAGCGGCCGCCTTTACTCAAACTGCTTATCGCTTCCCCCACAGGAGTCCGCATGTCCCATTCTTCCATGGCGCCGCTCGGTGTTGCCATCGCCTTGGCGCTCACCGGCCCGGCCTTCGCGCAAAGCACCTCTCCTGCCGCCCCCGGCGACACCGTCGAGTTGGACAAGGTCATCGTCACCGGCACGCGCGCGCGCGATCGCACGGTGTTGGAATCCACTTCGCCCATCGATGTGCTGACGGCCGAGGACATCCGCAAGGCCGGCGTACTGAACGGAGAACTGGGTAGCGCGTTGCAGGCGCTGCTGCCTTCGTTCAACTTCCCCCGCCAGTCCAACTCCGGCGGCGCCGACCATGTGCGTGCCGCACAATTGCGCGGGCTCAGCCCCAATCAGGTGCTGGTGCTGGTCAACGGCAAGCGGCGCCACATCAGCGCATTGGTCAACACGGATAGCAAGATCGGCAAGGGCAATACGCCGGTCGATTTCAACGCCATCCCGGTCAGCGCGATCAAGCGCATCGAAGTGCTGCGCGACGGCGCCGGCGCACAGTACGGTTCCGATGCCGTGGCCGGCGTGATCAACGTCATCCTCAACGACGCTCCGGAAGGCGGCGCTTGGGAAGCCAGCTACGGTGCGCATCACACCGACGTGGAACCGATCAATCAAACGCTGACCGATGGTCAAGCGGCGTTCGTGAGCGGCCAGGTCGGCAGCCGGGTAGGCGACAGCGGCGGATTCTTCCGCGTGGGCTTCGAATACAAGAACCGCGAAGCCACCAACCGTTCCGGGTTCGACCAGATCCCATTCTTCGAGGAACAGACACCCGATAATCTCGCGCTGGCCGGCCGGCGCAACTATGTGCTGGGCGACGGCTCATCCAAAGCCATCAATGCATGGCTCAACAGCGAGGTTCCGCTGGGCGAAAATGCCGAGTTCTACGCCTTCGGCACCTACCACCAGAGCGACACCGAAGGCGCTAACTACTTCCGCTACCCGGACGGCGTGGCCAACTGGAAAGAGGTCTATCCCAACGGCTATCGTCCCATCTCCGAGGGCGAGAACCTGGATATCGCCGGCGTGGCCGGTGTGCGCGGGCAATGGGGCGACTGGGATTACGACAGCAGCCTTAACTACGGCCGCAACGAATTCACCTACCGCCTGCGCAATTCACTCAATGCCTCGCTGGGTCCGGGAAGTCCCACCCGCTTCAAGACCGGCGATTACGAGTTCCAACAAGCGCTGTTCAATTTCGATCTGAGCCGCGTATTCGGCCAGGGCGAAAACACGCACACCTTTGCGACTGGCGTGGAATTCCGTCGCGAGGATTTCGAAACGGGCGCCGGCGATCCAGCGTCCTATGCGGCGGGACCATTCACCGATCGTCCCACCGGCTCGCAGGCGGGCGGCGGCCTGACTCCGCAGGACACCACCGACCTGAGCCGCGATGTATCCAGCATCTATACAAGTCTCAGCAGCCAGTTCGGCGAAAAGTTCTTCACCGACATCGCCGCACGTTACGAACACTACGACGACTTTGGCGGCGAGCTGACCGGCAAGCTGGCGGCACGCTATGAATTCGTCCCGGCATTCGCGCTGCGCGGTTCGGTATCGAACAACTTCCGCGCACCGTCGTTGAGCCAGATTGGTTTCGAGTCCACCTCCACCGGCTATGACGCGTCGGGCCAGCTTCTGCAGGGCCGGTTGCTGTCGGTCAACAATCCTATTGCCCGCGCGCTCGGTGCACAGGATCTGCAGCCTGAGAAGTCGGTGAACTTCAGCGTGGGCTTCACCAGCCAGATCGGCGAACACCTTGACCTGTCGCTGGACGTGTTCCGTATCGATATCGATGACCGCGTTGCATTGACCGAACGCATCACCGGTGACGCGCTGACCGAGTTCGTGCAGGACAACTTCGGCGTGCCTGGCGTGCAGAGCGCCAACTTCTTCATCAATGCCGCCGACACTCGTACCGAAGGCGCGGAGCTGGTGGCTAATTGGCGACAAAAACTGGGGGATGGCGACCTGCTGTTGAGCGGCACCTATAGCTACGCCAAGACCGAGATCAAACGGATCGCCGCTACGCCTGATGCATTGCTGGCCATCGATCCAAGCTATGTGCTATTCGGCGTTGAAGAAAGCAATACGCTGACCGACGCCGCACCCCGCACGCGCGGGGTATTCAGCGCCAACTGGGGCAACGACGCCTGGTCGCTGCTGGGCCGCGTCAGCCGGCACGGCAGCGCCAAGCGCGTGTTCAACTTCGGCGGTGGTTTCGAGCCAGAACAGCGCTACGGCGCCGAATGGCAGTTGGATGCGGAAGTGGAATACCGTTTCACGCCACAACTGAGTCTGGCGATTGGTGGCTTGAACCTGACGGACGAATATCCGGACCCTTCCAACGAGGATATTTACTACTTCGGTAACCTGCCCTACGACGTGTTGTCGCCCATCGGCAGCAACGGCGCGTACTACTACACCAGGGTCCGTTATACGTTCTGAAGATGGCGTACCCATGTAGGAGCGCCGTCCCGGCGCGAGCTCTTTCTGTCAGATCGCGATAGAAGCGAACAGCTCGCGCCGGGACGGCGCTCCTACCATATGAGGTCAATCTATAAATCTCGCTCTTTGCGCTTCGCTAGGCACATGGCAAACGGTGGTGCCGAACCAGCGATAGCGGTTGCGGGCAATGGTGCGATAGATCGGATTCCGAACAGCCCGCGGCACCAACGAGATCAGCACCGCTGCCTGCCAGATGCCGCCCAGGCCGATCAGCACCCGCCGTATCGCATCGCTGTCTGTCCAGGCGCGGCCGTCTTCTACCAAGAGGAACGACGCAGGATCGTCGGCATCCAGCCCATTTTCCGATAACAGCGCGCGGCCGCCCTTCGATTGCATCGCGGCAAACCGGTACCGACCTTTACGATCATGCCGCAATAGAAAACGCACCCAACCATTGCACAGCACGCAGATGCCATCGAAAACGATGACAGGTCCCGGTGATAACGACGGGTCAAGCGACATCCAGCCATCCCCGGTAGTGCACCAGCAAACCGGCAATCGGCATCGAAGCCGACACGTCGAAACAGTAGCGGCCCTCATCATTGGCCGATTCCCGCGCTTGCACGGTTCGAAACCAATGCGGCGGCAACGGCACGCCAAGGGTATGCACGCGCGCGACTCGCCAAACAATGGCGCCCTCTTCCACCGTCAATCGGAAACCAAAACGCGCCAAGCCCAGTTGTTCGCATAGCAACCCGTCCTGTATCCACAGCCGCGACGGCATCGCAGCGGCGCCGATCTTCCGGATCCAGAACTCGCCACGGGGGTTGGCATCTATGTCGACTTCGATCATGCCTCGGCCCGCGGGCGGGAGTCTTGTCGCCCAGGCGAGCAATCGCGCAATTGGATTACGATCGCGACGCACTTCGACTTGCCCACGATAGCGCTGCATGCCGGTCCGTAGATGCAGCGCCTGCACCACCAGCGGCAGTGTGTGGAAGTCATCGCCCAGCACGCGCTGGAACAACGACTGGTTTACCGCTGCATCCACACCAAGGTCGCCATGCGGCCCGTGCGCGCGTCGCGCCGGTGCGAATAGAAGCGTTGCGAGTCGGAAATGGTGCAAAGATCGCCGCCAAAAATCCGGCTGACGCCGGCATCGGCCAGACGCTGGCGCGCCAGCGCATACAGATCCACTTTCCAATGCCCCGGGCGGGTGGCAGCGAAAGCGGAGGCTGCGCGAGCATCGCGCGAAACGAAAGCATCGAACACTTCCTGCCCGATCTCATAGGCTTGCGGTCCGGCCGCGGGACCCATCCAGGCGATGAGGCGCTCCGGCGCAACATCCATCGCAGCCACCGTGTTTTCCAACACACCGCCCACCAATCCACGCCAACCCGCATGCGCCGCACCGACCGCACTCCCGTCGTCGGCGGCGAATACAACGGGCAAGCAATCCGCGGTAACAATCGCCAGGACGGTGCCCGGTGCGGAGGTTACGGAAGCATCGGCGACGGGCTCTGCCCCCTCCCCTGCGAAGGCAGGGGAGGGTTGGGGAGGGGTGCTGTTGGATTCGCGAGATTCTGAAGCCCCTCCCTCCCAACCTCCCCCTGCCTTCGCAGGGGGAGGGGCGGAAAGCCTGATCACATCAACACCATGCACCTGTTGCAACCAGCAAGGAGTCGAAGGAAGCGCAAAGCGTTCGACCAGCTCCGCGCGATTCTCAGCCACCGCTAGCGGATCGTCTCCGCAGCGAGCACCCAAGTTGAAGTGATCGAATGGCGGCTGCGATACCCCCGCGCCATGCCGCAGCGTGGTGAACGCACTGATTCCCGGCGGCGCCGGCCAATCCGCGCGCAGTGCCGCATTCATCCGCGATGCGCCTCGGTGTCCGCGCGCAGGGCGGCCATCAGTTCCAGCATGTCGGTCGGCACGGGCGCGGATACCCGGACCGGTTCGCCGGTGCGGGGATGCTTGAATTCCAGTGTCTCGGCATGCAACGCCTGCCGCTTGAATCCGCGCAAGGCCGCGACCAGTTCTTCACTGGCGCCCTTGGGCAATTTCAGCGGACCGCCATACAGCGGGTCGCCGACGATGGGGTACTTGATGTGCGCCATATGCACGCGGATCTGGTGGGTGCGACCGGTTTCCAGACGGCACTCCAGCGCCGTGTGTGCGCGGAAACGCTCGCGAAGCCGGTAATGAGTGACGGCTTCGCGGCCGTCCTCACGCACACCCATCTTCAGGCGATCGCGCGGATGCCGATCGATCGCCATGTTGGCGGTGCCGCCACTCACCATGGCGCCGACAACGATCGCCAGATATTGCCGGTGCACCTCACGCGACGACAGCTGCGCCACCAGCGCGGTATGCGCCTGCAGGTTGCGCGCTACCACCATCACCCCGGAAGTGTCCTTGTCCAGGCGATGCACGATGCCGGCGCGCGGCAATGTCTCCAGCGAAGAGTCGCGATGTAGTAGCGCGTTGACCAGCGTGCCGGTCGGATTGCCGGCACCGGGGTGCACCACCAATCCGGCGGGCTTGTTCAGCACGAAGACGTCGGCGTCTTCGTAGAGCACCTCCAACGGGATGTCTTCGGCAAGGGCGTGGGTCTGGGTTTCCAGCACCACCTCCAGGCTGGCGATCTGTCCGCCGTGCACAGGGTCGCGTGGTCTGACCGCCTGGCCATCCAGCCGCGCGTCGCCGGACTTGATCCATTCGGCCAACCGGGAGCGGGAGAATTCAGGGAAAAGCTCCGCCAGCACCGCATCGAAGCGGCGGCCGGACGCATTGTCCGGCACCGTGGCGGTGCGCGAGGGGGTCGAAGAACTTGCGTTGGGGGTATCTGTCATGCGGGGAAGGACGGCACGTTGGCCGATTGTTCATGGCTTGGGCGGCGCCTAGGCTATCATCGACACCCTGTTTCCCTGCCGCGGCTTGCCGCCAGCTCATGACCCAGCGCGTCCCAACCCGTTTTACCGCCTCTGCCCGACTCATCGTCCTGATCCTGGCGATCGCCATTACCGGAACCGGCTGCGGCAAGATATTCAAGCGCGACAAGGACAATGCGGAAGGCCAGCCGGTCGAAGCCCTCTACGAAAAAGCGCATGGCGCCATGACCAAGGGTAACTGGGACCGCGCGGAGACCACTTTCCGCCAGCTGATCGCCCAGTACCCCTACGGTCCGTATACCGAGCAGGCGCTGATGGAAACCGCCTACGCCCAGTACAAGGCCGGCAAGATGGATGACGCGGTATCGACGATCGACCGCTTTATCCGCACCTATCCGACCCAGCGCAACATCCCCTACATGTACTACCTGCGCGGCCTGGCCAATTCCGGCCGCGACACGGTGTTCCTGCAAAAGGTCTGGAGCCTGGACGCCAGCCGGCGCGACCTGTCCACGCCGATGCAGGGCTATAGCGACCTGAATATCGTCGCCGAGCGCTACCCCAACAGCCGATATGCCGCCGATGCGCGCAAACGCATGATGGCGCTGCGCGACCAGTTCGCCCAGCACGAGCTGGACTCGGCCGTCTACTACCTGCGCCGCCAGGCCTGGGTGTCCGCCGCCAGCCGCGCCCGTTACCTGCTGGAAACCTATCCGCAGAGCACCCACCAGAACGATGCTGTCGCAGTGCTGGCCGAGGCCTACACCCATCTGGGCAACAAAGCCCTGGCCAACGATGCCAAGCGCGTGCTGGAACTCAACGACCCGCAACATCCCTGGCTGGCCGGAAAGTGGCCGGACTATCCGTGGATGATCCGCAAGTTGAATCCGTTCGCTGGCGAAAAATCCATCAATACCACCGACCGCAAGCGCGACTGAAGCCGCGATGTGATGAGGTGAGAAAAAGGGCCGCTAGGCCCTTTTTCTTTGAGCAACGAGATTTTGCGGTCCGCCCCTTCCCCCGCCTGCGGGGAAGGGGCTGAATCGACTCAGGCCGGATATTTGTTGGTGATCGGATAGCGTCGTTCGCGGCCGAAGGCACGCCGGGAAACCTTGGGGCCGGGTGCGGACTGATGACGCTTCCATTCGTTGATGCGCACCAGCAGCAGCATTCTGTCTACCGTCTCCGCATCGAAGCCGGCAGCGACGATCTCGTCGCGTGATTGTTCCTGGTCGACATAACGAAACAGGATTGCATCCAGCACGTCGTACGGCGGCAGCGAATCCTGATCGGTCTGGTTCTCGCGCAGTTCGGCTGACGGTGGCCGGGTAATGACGGCCTCCGGAATCACGGGCGTTCCACCCACCGTGTTGCGCCAACGCGCCAGCGCGAACACCTCGGTCTTGTACAGGTCCTTGATCGGCGCGTAGCCGCCGCACATATCGCCGTAGATAGTGGCGTAGCCCACGGCGTATTCGCTCTTGTTGCCCGTGGTCAGCAGCAGCCCACCCAGTTTGTTGCTGAGCGCCATCATGATGGCGCCGCGGCTGCGCGACTGCAGGTTCTCTTCGGTGGCGTCGACATCCAAACCGGCAAAGATGGGCGACAGCGCTTCCATGAAACCTTTGAAAGGCGCTTCGATGGAAATCGTCTCCAGCTTCACATCCATCGTCGCGCATTGTTCGGCGGCCAGGTCATTGGACAGGCCGGCGGTGTAGCGCGACGGCAGCCGCACCGCAGTGACGTTTTCGGCGCCCAGAGCGTCGACGGCGATCGCCAGCACCACGGCCGAGTCGATGCCGCCAGACAAACCCAGCCAAGTCTTCTTGAAACCATTCTTCCCGCAGTAGTCGCGCACGCCGCGCACAATGGCGCGCCAAGCGAGCGCATCGCGGCTCTCGTCGCCATCGTCCATCCACTGCACCGCGTTGAAACGGCGCGTGGAAGCATCGAAATCGACGACCAGCCATTGATCGGTAAACGCCGCAGCCGCTGGATGCACCACGGCATCGCCATCGGCAACAACCGAGGCGCCGTCGAACACCAAAGCATCCTGTCCGCCCACGACGTTCAGATACACCAGTCCCACGCCGGTTTCCTTGATCCGCATGGTCAGCAGGGCGTCGCGTTGCGCGTGCTTGTCGCGCTCGAAAGGCGATGCGTTGGGCACCACCACGAGCTCGGCACCAGCGGCGGCCGTTTCCGCCAAGGGTTCGGGAAACCACAGGTCTTCGCAGATCACCAAGCCAACCTGCACGCCCCTCACCTCAAACACACAGGCGCCGCCGTCGGGGTCCACATCGAAATAGCGGCGCTCGTCGAACACCGCGTAGTTCGGCAATTCGCGCTTGCGGTAGGTGGTTTCGATGGCGCCGTCGCGCAGCACGCTGGCAGCGTTGTAGACCACGCTGCCGACTGATTGCGGCCAGCCGACCACCGCGACAATGCCGTGGGTAGTCGCCGCCAAGTGGCGCAGTGCGTTCTCGCAATCGGACAAGAAGCGCGGGCGCAGCAGCAGGTCTTCCGGCGGATATCCGCTGATCGCCAGCTCGGGAAACAGCACCAGGTCCGCGCCGTATTCGTCGCGCGCCTCCGCGATCATCGCCTCGATGCGCTCGACGTTCTGCGCCACCGCGCCGACGGGGAAATCGAATTGGGCCAGGGCGATGCGGAGGGTACGGGACATGTCAGCCTTCTGATTCTGCCCCTTCCCCCGCGTGCGGGGGAAGGTTGGGATGGGGGCAAACTTCCGAAAGCTGTCGTGCAATCACCGCACGGACACCCTTCAGATTCGCAAGGACATCATTATCCCAGAACCGGTGCCAGCACATATCCGCGATTTGGTAAGCCATCTACCGCGCACGGCACAGGGTCCGATCTGCGCCTGAGGCGCTATTCAACAGCTGGTCATGACGGATCGTCGTCCCAGGTAATTCTCAAACCGTCGTTTTTTGGCTCGAATTTACACGATCAAGTAAACAGAAGGCCGCCTTTCGGCGGCCTTCTGTTTACTTGATCGCGGACGAACGGACCGCAGTGGTACCCACCCTACGTCCGCATTCCTACCAATCCGATCCGGTGTCAGGCTGGAAAGAGGGCACACCCTCGACGATAGGATCCAGCCAAACCGAAGGATTGGCGTTGGTCCAGACACCTGCCAGGCCATGGCGATAGAGAGATGCTTCTCCCGTCACGCTCGTGCGTCGGCTCGATGACTGCATCGCCTTCCTGAAATCCGCCGCGGCGCGTTCGAACTGCGCCGCATCTTCTGCGGTTTGCGCAGCCTGCAGCTTTGCGATGATCGCGTCATCCACTGCCGGTATTTCACAGGCGTAGGCCACGGTGGCGATGACGTCGTCCTTGTTGCCTTCACCCAGCTCACGAGTGACGTCGTTGGGTTCGATCGTGTGATCGGTCGCTTTGCATTTCGCCTGGGAAATCACGTAGTCGACGGTCAGCATGTAATCCAGAAACCCTTTTTCCATTTTGGCACGCTGCTCCGCCGGCAGCTCCGCCGCCATGGCGCTGGCGCGCTCCTTGTGCTGCCCTGCCAAGGCGGCGACCTCCTTGCGGTACTCCTGCAGGTCGTATGCCGCATTACCGCCAAAGTCGGGCCTGAGGTACTCCACCAGCTCGGCGGCCTGGTCCATATCGCGGTTGACGAACATTCCAATGTATAGCTCAGCCACTTGCTCCGGCGACAACGCCGTGGGCGCCGCAACAGTGGGGAAACCGGCTGCCAGACCACACAGCAGCAGGATGGAAGCGGACATACGACGTGTTTTATAGCGAGTCTTCATGCATTCATTCCTTGATGGCACTGATAAAAAAATGGCTCTGACAAAAAAAAAGCGGATCCCGGCGCACGGCCGGAATCCGCTGTTACTGGCGAGCGATCAGCCCAAGCGCTTGGCGATCGCCGCACCCAGGTCGCCCGGCGAACGGACAGTGGTGATACCGGCAGCTTCCATGGCGGCGAACTTGCCTTCCGCCGTGCCCTTGCCGCCAGACGCGATGGCGCCGGCGTGGCCCATGCGCTTGCCGGCCGGAGCCGAAGCGCCAGCGATGAAGCCGACTACCGGCTTCTTGACGTGCTTGGCGATGTACTCGGCGCCTTCTTCTTCAGCCGAACCACCGATCTCGCCGACCATGATGATGCCTTCGGTCTGCGGATCTTCGTTGAACAGCTTCAAGCAGTCGACGAAGTTCAGGCCGTTGATCGGATCGCCGCCGATGCCGATGCAGGTGCTCTGGCCCAGGCCGACGGCCGTGGTCTGGTGCACCGCTTCATAGGTCAGCGTGCCCGAGCGCGACACGATGCCGATCTTGCCCGGCTTGTGGATGTGGCCCGGCATGATGCCGATCTTGCACTCGCCCGGAGTGATGATGCCGGGGCAGTTGGGACCGATCAGGGTCACGCCCGGGTAACCCTTCAGCGTGTTCTTGACGCGCAGCATGTCCAGCACCGGGATGCCTTCGGTAATCGTCACGATCACCTTGATGCCGGCATCGGCCGCTTCCAGGATGGCATCGGCCGCGAACGGCGGCGGCACGTAGATGACCGAAGCATCGGCGCCGGTGCCTTGGACTGCTTCACGCACGGTGTTGAACACCGGCAGTTCGATATGGGTGGTGCCGCCCTTGCCCGGGGTCACGCCACCGACCACCTGGGTGCCGTATTCCACCATCTGGGTGGCGTGGAAGGTGCCCTGCTGGCCGGTGAAGCCCTGGACGATGACCTTCGTGTTCTTGTTGACCAAAACGCTCATTTGAAAATCCTTAGGCTCTTGTAGGAGCTGCGTAAGCTGCGAACGGAAGTTTCTTCACCCCGGAACGATCCAGGGGTGGAAATACCGCGTCGCGACTCACGTCGCTCTTACAACAATAGGGGTCAAGCGGCGACCGCAGCGACGGCCTTCTTGGCGCCGTCGTTGATGTCGTCTGCCGGGGTAATGGCCAGGCCGGAATCGCGCAGCAGCGCCTTGCCGGCTTCCACGTTGGTGCCTTCCAGGCGCACGATCACCGGCACCTTGACGCCCACGTCCTTGACCGCGGCGATGATGCCTTCGGCGATCATGTCGCAGCGGACGATGCCGCCGAAGATGTTGACGAAGATCGCCTTCACCTTGTCCGAGGACAGGATCAGCTTGAACGCCGTGGTCACGCGCTCCTTGGTGGCGCCGCCGCCGACGTCCAGAAAGTTGGCCGGCTCGCCGCCATTGAGCTTGATGACGTCCATCGTGGCCATAGCCAATCCGGCGCCGTTGACCATGCAGCCGATGTTGCCGTCCATGGTGACGTAGTTGAGGTCGTGCTCGGAAGCCAGCACTTCGGTCTCGTCTTCCTGCGCCTTGTCGCGCATCGCGACCAGGTCCGGATGGCGGAAGCTGGCGTTGTCATCGGAATTGACCTTGCCATCCAGCACGGCCAGGTCGCCGTTGGTGAGGATGGCCAGCGGATTCAGTTCGACCAGAGCCAGGTCTTTTTCGTTGAACAGCTTGTACAGGCCCATCATGATCTTGGTCAGCTGGTTGACCTGCTTGGCGTTCAGGCCCAACTTGAAGCCGATCTCGCGACACTGGTACGGCTGCAGGCCCTGGACGAAATTGACGTCCAACTGGTGAATGAGTTCAGGGGTTTCCGCGGCAACCTTCTCGATTTCCACGCCGCCTTCGCTGGAGGTAATGAAGGTCACGGCCTGGGTGGCGCGGTCGACCAGCACCGACAGGTACAGCTCCTTGGCGATGTCAGTGCCTTCGGAAATCAGCACGGTATCGATGGGCAGGGCCACGCCGGCGGACTGATAGGTCGCCATCTTGGTGCCCAGCATCGCCGCGGCATACTGTTTCACCTCGTCCAGGGTCTTGGCCAGCTTGACGCCGCCGGCTTTACCGCGGCCGCCCGCATGGATCTGGGCCTTGACCACCCAGAGATCGCCCGGGATGGACTTCGCGGCTTCAACCGCTTCTTCCGGCGTGCGCGCGACGCGCCCGGCCGGGACTGCAATGCCATATTCGGCAAACAGTTGTTTTGCCTGGTATTCGTGGAAATTCATGCGTCACCGTGGGTAGGGAACAGAAGTAAAGCAAGCACTTCGCCCGCAGCCGGGCCCGGCAAAACGCCTCCGGGCGGCTCGGGCGAGCCCCCTATTGTGGCCGACCCGGGCGGGTGGCGCAAAACGGGACGCCCGTGGCGCCTTCGGGCCGATAAAGGATGCCTATACTGTCGCCCTCGTTCTGGGGGAAGTACGGGCTTGCGACACGCACAAGCGATCATGGCGCACATCGAGTCGGCTCCGAAGCGCGAGCTCTACTCCTTCGCCTTGTTCCGTGTGCTGGAAGCCGGCCTGCTGGCGGCCTTGCTGTTCAGCCCGCTGATCAGCGTGCTGGGTACAGCGCGTGATCCGGAACTGGCTACCTGGGTCACCATCGCCTACATGGTCTTGGCGCTGGTGCTGTTCTTCTTTGGGCGCAGCGTCCGGTGGCTGACCGCCACGGTGTTCGTCAGCATCTGTATCGATGTCGCGGCGGCGATGCTGATCACCCATGCCCTGCCATCGGCCACCGCCGGCGTCGCCATGATGCTGCTGTTCAACGTGTCGGCCGCTGCATTGCTGATGCCGTCCTGGCGCTGGGTGACGGCGGTAGCGGCGCTGTCCACGGGGGCGCTGTTCGGCGAATTCTTCTGGAGCACCTTCACCGAAACCGGTTATTCCCGGCCGATCGCCGAAGTCATGATGTTCGCCATCGGCTATCTGTCGTTGGCGTATCTGGCTTTCCAGATCGGGCGCCGCGCCCGGTCCAGCGAAGCCTTGGCCGACAAGCGCGGCGTGGAAGTCGCCAACCTGTTCGAAGTCAACGAACTGATCATCCGCCGCATGCGTACCGGCGTACTGGTGGTGGATGCGGATAACCGGATCAAGCTGGCCAACGAAGCCGCCAGCCTGCTGCTGGGCGATGGCTCCGACGGCAGCGATGGCAAGGACGATGGCCAGGGTATTTCGCTGAACGATGCCGCCCCGGAACTGGCGCGCCGGCTGCAGCGCTGGCGCAGCGGCTGGCAGACCGATGAGACCCCGATGCAGCTTTCGCCCGACCAGCCCGAGGTGCAGCCGCGCTTCGCCCGTCTATTGGCCGACAGCGACACTTCGCTGGTCTTCCTGGATGACGCCACCGTGGTTTCACGGCGCGCCGAATCGCTGACGCTGGCCGCGTTGGGCCGGTTTTCCGCCAGCCTGGCGCACGAGATCCGCAACCCTCTGGCCGCCATCAACTACGCGGTGCAGTTGCTGGAAGAGTCACCCAGCATCGTCGACGGCGATCGCCGGCTGCTGCAGATCATCCATCAGCAGTGCCAGCGCACCAATGGTATCGTGGAAAGCGTGCTGGGGCTGGCAAGGCGTGAACGCGCGACTCCCGAACACGTGGAACTCGGCACCTTCGCCCGCCGCTTCGTCGAGGAATACCGGCAGAGCCTGTCCATCGAAACCGATACGCTGGAAGTCATCACCGGCGCGAAGTCCGTACCCGCCCTGATGGATACCCGCCACCTGCAGCAGGTGATGACCGTGCTGGTGCACAACGCACTGAACTATGGCCGCCTGCCGGGTGAGCCGGCCCGGATCCGGATCCGCGTGTTCCAGTCCGACCATCGCCCGATGATCGATGTGATGGATCGCGGCCCGGGCATTCCCGAAGTAGTGGCCGCGCAACTGTTCCGGCCTTTCTTCACCACCTCCGAACACGGCACTGGTTTGGGCCTGTATATCGCCCGCGAACTGTGCCGCGCCAACCAGGCAACGCTGGAATTCGTCCCCGTACCCGGCGGCGGCAGCTGCTTCCGCATCACCTTGCCAGGCCCGCACGCGCTGCTGCCGGCATGAAGGTGTCGCGGCAGGCCGGCATCCTTTCGCATCTACCGGGTAGGAGCGCCGTCCCCGGCGCGAGCTCTTTCCCGCCGCCCGCGCAATACAACAAAAAGCCGAAGCCGTAGATCGAAGCAAGAACTCGCGCCGGGACGGCGCTCCTACATTGATGACCGTGCCTACCATCCATCCAACCGAGCCGTTACACTCACGCAACAGGGGCTGAAGGGGGATTCATGAGCGAAAATCGTAGCGCCCTGATTGTCGATGACGAACGCGATATCCGCGAACTGCTGGTATTGACGCTGGGCCGCATGGGCCTGCGCATCGATACCGCCGCCAACCTCGGCGAAGCCCGCGAACTGCTCGCCCGCAATACCTACGGCCTTTGCTTCACCGATATGCGCCTGCCGGACGGCAACGGCATCGACCTGGTCGGCGAGATCGCCCGCCTGTATCCCAAGACCCCCGTCGCCATGATCACCGCGTTCGGCAATATCGAACTGGCGGTGGAAGCGCTGAAGGCCGGCGCATTCGATTTCGTCAGCAAGCCGGTGGACCTCACCGTATTGCGCGGCCTGGTCAAGCATGCACTGGAGCTCAGCAACGCGGACCGCTCACCGCCTGCCGCGCCACCGCCGGAACAGGCCAGCCGGCTGCTGGGCGGTTCGGCCGCCATGACCACCCTGCGCGAAACCATCGCCAAGGTGTCGCGCAGCCAGGCACCGGTCTACATCCTGGGCGAATCCGGCGTGGGCAAGGAACTGGTTGCCCGCACCATCCACGAACAAGGCGCGCGTGCGGCCGGACCATTCGTTCCCGTCAACTGCGGCGCCATCCCCGCGGAGCTCATGGAAAGCGAGTTCTTCGGCCATAAAAAAGGCAGCTTCACGGGCGCGCATGCCGACAAGCCCGGCCTGTTCCAGGCGGCCAATGGCGGCACCCTGTTCCTGGACGAAGTCGCCGAGTTGCCGCTGCCAATGCAGGTCAAACTGCTGCGCGCCATCCAGGAAAAGTCCGTGCGCCCCGTTGGCGCTTCCGCCGAGACATTGGTCGACGTGCGCATTCTGTCGGCGACCCACAAGGACTTGGGCGAACTGGCCAGCGATGGACGCTTCCGCCACGACCTGTACTACCGCATCAACGTCATCGAACTACGCGTGCCGCCGCTGCGCGAACGCACCGGCGACCTGCCACAGCTGACCGCCGCCATCCTGGATCGCCTGGCCGAACAGCATGGGCGCAACCCGCCCTCGGTTTCACCGGACGCCATGGCGGCACTGGGCCGCTATTCCTTCCCAGGCAACGTGCGCGAGTTGGAGAACATCCTGGAGCGCGCACTCGCCATGGCCGAAGGCCACAGCATCGAAGTCGATGACCTGTACCTGCCGCAAGTCCCGGCGAGCGCCCGCAAATCCGGCAACGACTTCAGCGCCGGCGAAGCGATCCCCGACGCCCCCGGCGCCATCGACATCGACCCCGCCGGCGGAGCCCTGCCCTCCTACATCGAACAGCTGGAACGCGCCGCCATCCAGAAAGCCCTGGAAGAAAATCGCTGGAACAAGACCAAGGCCGCCGCGCAGCTGGGCATTACGTTTCGTGCGTTGCGGTACAAGTTGAAGAAATTGGGGATGGAATAGGCGTAGGTAGGAGCGACGTCTCGCCGCGAGCTCTTCCTGTCAGATTGCGACTCTGTAGAAATCCGCATTTCTGTAGGAGCGCCGTCCCGGCGCGAGCTCTTGCTTCATATCCGATCCTTATCAGCCTAGATTGAACCGCCGTTCCAACCACACCTGTAGGAGCACCAACCAAGGACACAAGCCGTTGCTTTGTCCTTCAACGGTTAAAAACGGAACGCTCGCGGCGGGACGCCGCTCCTACAAACGGCCATCGCCTGCCATCCGCCATTTTCCCGACAGCATCCGTAAGCCTCACCCCTACAAACTGACCCACAAGGTCACAATGTGACGCACCTCGTCAGCCTTGCTATAGCCGGCTTTGCATCGCTTTAAGGCGTCGCCATCAACAAGCTTCCAATTCTGTGATGCACCCCGGAATTGCAAACTTTGGCCGATACACAAAGCTGAAAATTGATGCGATAGTCGCCGCCGACTTCAGCGTCTGGGTCCCCGAAGCATCGGGACAGGGGACCACTAGGGGGCTCTGACAGTTGGCACGCAACATGCTCCAGTTCCTAGGCACGTGCGGCGTAAGCACGGCGCCCACGGTCCATTCCTAGGGGCATGGACGCTCACGTGTCCCTAAACCACCACACCAAATCCTGAAAGGGGAATCGTTATGAAGAAGAACATGCAGGGCTTCACCCTGATCGAATTGATGATCGTCATCGCCATCCTGGGCATCCTGCTGGCCATCGCTATTCCGGCCTATCAGGACTACCTGTCGCGCGCCCGTGCTTCGGAAGGCTTGAACATGGCTGCCCCGGCCAAGCTGGCGGTTGCCGAAACCACCCTGAGCCGTGCGGACCAGTCGTTTCCAAGCGACAACGCGGAAGCAGGTTATTCATTTGGCAGCCCTACCACTTATGTGTCTGACATCGTCATTTCGGACGGCGTCGTCACCGTAACCACCCAGAATACGGGCTGCAAGGGCGGCAACCCAACGTTCGAGCTTACGCCAGACACGAACGGCAGCGCTGTAACCTGGACCTGCACATCGGGCAGCACCTGCGCCCCGGCTTCTTGCCGCTAAGCGTCGAGCTCCGTGGTTTCCAGAACCCGGCGCTTCGCGCCGGGTTTTTTTTTGGATATGAAGAATGCGAACAATCCGGGCATTGCTGCTCCCCTTACTGCTGGCGCTCACCGCACTGGTTTACTGGCCAGGCTTGGCCGGGCCGTTCTTGTTCGATGACAAATCCAACCTGCAGCCCTTGCAAGAATGGGAGTCGGGCAACTCAGATTTGCGTTCGGTCATACTCGGCAATCATTCCGGTCCCGCGGGGCGATCAGTTTCAATGGCGAGCTTCGCCGCCACTACTGCGCTATGGGGCTACACCCCTTGGGGATTCAAGCTGGGCAACCTGCTGATCCATCTTTTCAATGGCGTACTGGTATTTTTGCTATTCCGCGCGATCGCCCGACGCGATCCGGTGATGGGTGCTCATGCCGGCATCGTTCCACTGGTATTGACTGCTATCTGGTTGCTACACCCGCTGTTGGCTAGCACCGTGTTGTATGCCGTGCAGCGCATGACCATGCTAAGTACCCTTTTTACGCTGGCCGCGTTACTTGCTTGGTGGCATGGACGAAGCGCACTGAACGCTGATCGTCAACGCTATGGATGGCTGATGCTGTTTGGCGCGTTCCCGCTACTTACCCTCACCGCTATTCTGGCGAAAGAAAACGGCATCCTTGCCCCCTTGCTGTGCTGCGTGCTGGAGTGGGTCTATTTCCGGCCGGCTGCAAATCAACGTCGGCCGCTGGTCGCCAAGTTGTTCGTCTGGCTGGGCAGCGTAGTCCCTATGGGAATCGCCGCCGTAGCCGTGCTGGCCCGTCCAGAACGAATTCTCGGCGGCTATGCGAACCGTGAGTTCACTCTGACCGAGCGTTTGCTGACGGAATCGCGCGTGCTGTTTGACTACCTCGGCAGCATTTTGCTGCCATGGGGTCCACGGCTAAGCCTCTTTCGCGACGACTATGTCCTCTCCACGGGATTGTTCGCTCCTGTGACGACCGCATTGTCGCTGTTTGGCTGGGCCGTAGTGATCACTGCCGCCATCCTATTGCGGCGGAGTATCCCGGCATTCACTGCAGGTATCGGCATCTTTCTCGTGGGCCATGCACTGGAGTCCAGTATTGTTCCGTTGCTGATCTACTTCGAGCATCGCAATTATCTGCCCATCATCGGCATACTTCTGGCTACTGCAGGCGTGCTGGTATATGTCGGCCAGAAACTATCAGCAAAGATGGATGCCCCACGCATTGTATTCAACATCGGCGTGGGGATGCTCTGCTTGGTCTTGGCAGTTGCGACTCATGCGCGCGCGATGGTGTGGCAGAATCGGGAAACATTGCTGGCATCATCGCTAGCTCACCATCCGGACTCTCGCTGGTTGCGGATGGAAATCGCGCAGTTCGCGATGGAGCAGAAACCACCGGCTACCGCGTTGGCAAAAAATCAATACGAGACCATGCTGTCGCGCCAAGGCGCAGTGGACCAAGAAATCGGCAGGCTGGGCTTATCCGCAATAGATTGCTATGTGGGCGCCAGATTAGATCCGCAGAATGCAGATCGGCTGCTGATGACAACAGCTAAGGTCATGGAACCTGATCTGCTAAAGGCGGTCGATAACCTTTCCCAACTGGTAATTGCCAAGCCATGCGCGGGCTTGTCGCCTGGCGAATTGGCGGCTCGTTTGGTTGCGTGGCTGGATCGCTCACCTGTACAGGAACGCGTTCTATCCAAATGGCGGATTCGGTTTCTGGCCGCTCGTCTGTTCCTGGCGGAAGATGGCCACCGCTCTGAACGAGCCTTGGAACAAGCCCAGATTGCGTGGCGACAAGGTCGTGCGGAGGCACCAGTAGCGGCGATGATCGTGGGACTGCAAATCAACCGCGGCGAATACACCGCCGCCAGCCAACTACTTACCCAACTGGAGAAAAGTGTTCCTGAAACGGACCGCAAAGGAAGGAGCCTTCTAGCCTCATATCGAAATGAATTAGAGCGCAAGCAAACGCAATAGCCCGTACCTGGCAACGAGGCTCGTTGTCACGCTGGGGCAGATTCAGGCGAGCTTGAAACCGAATGCGCCTTATCCAAAACGCTTTCCAACTGCAAGGCGCAATCTTGCCAAGTGGATACGGGCGGCAAATGGCCGATCTTTCTCTGAGCCAGATGGGTAGTGATCCTGCCCGCCAACTGCAAAGGATCACCTGGCGTATAAAGACAATCCTGATGTCGCTGCAGCAAATCCGCTACATCGCCTACCGCGGCAGCTACCACGGGTATACGGCTGGCCAGCATTTCCTGCAGCTTCAAAGGAAAACAATACCGTCCAAAACTTGAATCGCGGTTGCAGACCACGCCAACATCCAAGGCAGAAAACAGCCACGGCATTCGCTCGAACGGCAGCACTCCGAGATTTATGATACGAGGATGCTGATACCGTCCTGGGGTATCGTCCACGGGTCCGGCATGCACCAACCACAGCCGGTCATCGGTGACACAAAGAGAAAGGAAGGCCTCGAAAAGA
Source organism: Pseudoxanthomonas sp. CCNWLY206-1 (assembly GCF_039710385.1). NCBI lineage: Bacteria > Pseudomonadati > Pseudomonadota > Gammaproteobacteria > Lysobacterales > Lysobacteraceae > Pseudoxanthomonas > Pseudoxanthomonas sp. CCNWLY206-1. The sequence goes on from NZ_JBDKXI010000007.1 coordinate 51,699, forward strand.
TCGGCGATGCCGCGATCCGCTGTAATCGAACCGGCGGTTCCTATTAACCTGGCATCACCAGGAAGCTGCAGCGACGCGCGGCATTCGGCCTTGTCACGCACCTCGGAGAAATCGCGGCGGACGCCGTTGCTGACCACCTGGACCTTCCCGTTGAGCGCATATTCCGACTCCACATAGGTAGCCAAGGTGCGACTGACTGCGGTAATTCCGCTTGCCTGTCGGCAGGCTCTACGGAATCGCTGAGCCAGCCCAGGAAACTTGGATAGCCCGAAGCTTTCGTAGTTGTCGTAAAGGTCCAGTACGCAAGGTACTTGCCGTTCGCGCGACCAGCGGATCGCCAGAATAGCGTGCAGCATGTCTGAGCTCGCCCAGACGATGTCCGGCCTCCATCCCTCGGTCGCTCCGTCCAGCGCGCGGGCATAGCGAAGCAGTCCCCATGGCAGCGCGTTCTCCGACCACCACCGCATCCCCGGGACAGAACTCCCGCCATGCCACCCTTCGTCTCGACGGCGGTAGCTAAGAGCCACTCCCCGAACCTCATGCCCAAGTGCAGCCAAACCCGCGGGAATCTCGAATAACCGCCCATAGCGATCATCCAACAGATCCTTGCCGGTATATTGGCGTTTAGTCAGTACGAGAATCCGCATGCTTTTCCCTCGTGAACATCCTCACTAGCATAGTGGAGGCCGGGCGGCCTCACTTGCGCCTGCCATCGCCCATTCCGCCTCGACATTTTCCGTCAAACGAATGACGTGCCCCTCGCTCATTGGAAAATCCCGCAGAACTTATGGCCCTCTCAAAAAAGACCTGTCTTTTTCTGAAATAATCGAAAAATGATTCCAGAACCCTCCTTACAGGCCGAACCTTCTGCACCTAGCTCTGCCCATTTACGAGCACTGCAGGCCATCCGTAACCATGAACTCCGCCTGGCCCTTCGTCACTTTCCAAGCCCCCTGAATGAAGGCAAGCGGCGAACAGTACTTGAAATAGGCGCAGGCACGGGACAACAGGCCAACATCATAGAAACCGAAGGCTATCAAGTTTTCGCCATCGACCTGCCCGAAAGCCACTATCGCGCCGTGCGCGTACATGATGTCGTGGAATACGATGGCCGGACCATCCCCTTGTCGGATGGATCTGCAGACATAGTATTCAGTTCAAACGTTCTTGAGCACATTCGGGAAATAGATGACTTTCTGCGGGAGACCTTGCGCGTGATGAGGGCGGACGGCGTAGCGGTCCATATCCTTCCAAGCAGCGCATGCCGACTATGGAGTATTCCCTCCCATTACATTTGGTTGGCCAGACGCGTTTACCAACGCTTGCGAGGGGAAATTCAGAAGGACCGACGGGACGCCGGAGAAGGAATGCCTCGCACGCCTAGCTCGGCGAAAGATTGGTTTGGAACTTTCTTTCCGTTGCGCCATGGCGAACGGGGAAGTACGTTGACGGAGGCCTTCTACTTTTCAAAATACTGGTGGGTCAGGAAATTCGAACAGCGCGGGTTCAAGATCATCAAGGTGGAGCCGAATCATCTCTTCTACACCATGGCCAATGCCTTCAGCGACTCACTTGATCTTACGTCGCGCGCTCAGCTTTCTCGGCTGCTAGGCTCGGCATGCCATATCTATCTACTGCAACGTTCCGATTCAAGGCTTCCATAGCCTGTACGCCCATTCCTGCCACGACGGATGAAATTCTTGAGTACCGAATTGGTGACTGAGCTTAGAAAGATGGGAAACCTGCTCTCCTTGGGCGGCCGCGTTCCTCTTGCGCAAAGCCTGTTGCGTCGTTGCTTCCGGCATGCGCAAGGAGTCATCCGCATCAAGGACTTTGATGGCGACCTCGACCTCGACCTGGATGTGTCAGAGCACATGCAGCGGCGCATCTTCTGGATGGGCTATTACAGTCGGGAGATCGTTGCCCTACTCGATAGGATCGTGCACCGGGGAATGGTTTTCATCGATGTGGGCGCGAATATAGGGGAGATTACCCTGGTGGCGGCAAAGCGCGTGGGCGGTGCCGGACAGGTAATCTCCTTCGAACCAATGGATGCAGTTGCGGACAAGCTTGTGGCTAACATCGGCCGCAACCGGCTGGATCAGGTGACTGTCGTCAGAACTGGATTGGCCGACGCCGTTGGCAGTGCTCCGATCTATGCTTCTTGCGGACAAGGCGCGGACCATGATGAGCATCACGGCTTGGGAAGTCTTTATGGTGGTTCTGCAGGAGAAGTTGCCGTGCAGACCATTCAGATCACGACGCTGGACTCCTTCCTCGCCCTGAATCCCATCAGCAGACTGGACATTGTCAAAATCGACATTGAGGGTGCGGAATTGCCCTGCTTGAAAGGCGCCGTGCAAACGCTCCGCCGATTCAAGCCCTTGCTCATCATCGAAGTTCAAGCGCAATCGTCAACCACGGCAGGCTACCAGCAAGCCGATATTCTTGATTATCTGGCGCCGCTTGGTTACAGATTTCAGTCCATTGGCCGCAGTGGCCGGCTTCGCCCGTTGGGCGCTCGCGACTTGGCAAGCTACCAGAACGTTTTGTGCACACCGACAGACAAGCAATAGGGCGCCATGCGGCATCGAACATGACCACCTGGCTACTGCTTAGTCGTTTGGAACATGGTGGACTTGAGCGAGTGCAGCTCAATCTTGCCAAGACCCTGCATGCCAGAGGCAGTGATATCCGCTTGGTGGCCGGGCAGGTGCGGGTCGATATGCGCCATGAGCTTCCCGACACCTTGCAAGTCGTTGAGATTGCTCGCTCCGGAAGAGCGGCATTTCTTCCCGGATTGGTCAGAGCCCTCCATCGAGACCGACCCGATGTGGTCTTTACGACATCCAACGATGTCGCATGCCTGATGCTGCTTCTGACAATGACAATTTTCAGATCGACCCGCGTGGTCGTCGCCCAGCATCTCTCCTTATCTGGGCCGCGGCTCGGGGCACGGGGATTCAAGCGAGCAAAACTGGAAGTTGTCCGGAGAGCAATGCGGCTGCTCGTAACCAAGGCGGATCACATCGTTGCGGTTTCACAGGCCGTCGCCCGAGACATGAGCCGCGAGCTTTCGCTTCCCGAATCGGCAATTACGGTAATCCACAATCCGATCGTTACCGCTGATTTCACCAATCGCATGCTAGAGGCCGCACAGTGGCCATGGCCGGACCGCAACGATCCGACGATCGTCTTTGTGGGCAGGATATCGGCGGAGAAGCGCCTGGATTTGCTACTGGATAGTTTCCAGGCATTGCTTGGTAAAATCTCCGCCAGGCTGCTCATAGCGGGTACCGGCCCACTACATGGAGACATCCAGCGCAAAGTAGAGGAGAGCAACATGGAACACCGGTGCAAGCTTGTGGGTTTTGTTCATGATCCGCTTCCTCTAATTCATGCGTCCGATGTATTGGTGCTTCCTTCGGATTTCGAAGGATTCGGCAATGTACTTGTAGAGGCTATGGCATGCGGCACGCAGGTCATTGCAACCGACTGCCCCGACGGGCCCGCCGAGATTCTGGAAAATGGAAAATACGGCCAGTTGGTCCCCGTCGGTGACGCAGATGCTTTGACTGCAGCCATCCTTCGTTCGCTTACGCAGGAAGGCAGAGTCCCCGCTGAGCGTTTGCGCGCGCGTGCCAGCGAATTCGGATTGGAGCGGTCGGTCGATGCCTATGAGCGCATCATCTACCGCGACACACCAACCTGAGCGCATCAGGTTTTGGGTTCATCATGACGCCCGGAATGAGAAGAGCGACGCATCGCGATCCTCATCCATAGCAGAGCGGCAAGCAACAGTTCCGTTGCTATCAGTGCCTGAGCTGCGCCCGACAAGCCGGAGATGGGCACCCGCCAAGCCATCAGTGCCCCCATTACACACAGGGCAATCGCTTCAGCAAATATCCGCCAGCGAGTCTCACCCAAGCCCAATAGGATATGGGCCGCAAGGACTCTAAGGCAGTACACCGGCACATAAGCCGCCAGCATGCGCACTGCCACGACGGTCGCGGCGAAATCGGGGCCCAACAACCATAGCACCACACCAGCGCCCCACCAGACGGCGATACCGGCAACGACGCCGTATCCCGCCGATGCCGCTGCCAGTGCAGGGATCATGCGTGGGTGTTCGCTGAATCCATCACCCGCGCGAAAAAGTCTCGGCATCGCGGCGGATATCAGCGCCTCCACAGGAATAGCCGCTACGCTCGCAAAACGTTGAGCGACCGAGTAATTGCCAGCGACACTCGCCCCACCCCAACGCAGCGCAAAGGATTTGTCGAGCGAACTCATCGCGACGCCACCCGCCCATATCGCGGAAAATTCCAAACCGATGCCGACCTCGTGCCGGGACAGGCGGGGGGCGCTCGTGGCCACAATGCTCAGGTCGCGACGGCAACGCAACGTGATGACGGCAGTTGTCACGACGCTCATCATCAGATGCAACCAAACGTAGGTGGACAGACCACCCCCGGGAAAGAACAACAGCAGTTGCAGCACCGCCGTTAATCTGCCAATTGATGTAACGACAGGAACAGCTGCCGCATGCAACACCTTGCCATGCGCGGCGTACGCGAAAGCGACCTGGGTCGTCAGTGGCACAACCATGACTTCCGCCAGACCCAGCGCAATCAACGTCGGCCAATGGACGGAGTTGAACATCAGACCAGCAAGGGCCACATAGAGTGATGTCAGCGGAATTACGCTCCAGACCAGCCCTTTCGACGCCTGGCTCCAGCGATGCTGGAATCGCGTGGCATCACGTGCCACGTCTTGGTACATCTTCAGCCCCAGTCCCATTCCAGAGAATCCGCCGACTGCCAGCGCTAATCCGGCCAAGCCAGAGAACGCACCGTAGCCGCTCGCGCCGAGTGTCCGTGCAAGAAGGATCACCCACGCAAACTGGCTGGCGATCCTTGTGGCGTGCCATACCATCACATACATCGTGTTCCGGGCGAGCCACCCAAATCGCAACTTCATGAGTGCCATGGCGTCATCATTCGCCGCCGCACAATGCATGCAGCTTCATCAATGGCGCACTCCCATCGCTGATCTGAGCAAAGTTGCGTATGCCGCAGCCCGGCTCGACCAGTCGAATGTTTTGATGGCGACGGGCGGCACCGGCGAGTGCTCATGATCCAGCGAAGCGAGAATCGATTCAGCTAACAGCCGTGGGTCACCTGGCGGCACCCTGATCAGACTGCCACTCCCATCCACTTCGCGTGTCGCTGGGAGATCGGAAACCACTACTCTGCAACCACAGCCCAACGCTTCCACCAACACCAATCCCAGGCCCTCTTGATCGCCCGACGCCGCTTGCACAAACGGCGCGACAAAAACCGCGGCACGGCGGTATAACGCGGGTAGTTCCTCCTGCTTGACCGCACCGACAAAGCTGACGTTGGCGCTTACACCAAGAGCTTCCGCCAGGTCCCGGGATGCCGCCTCTTCAGGTCCAAAGCCCACGATGGTAAGCGTGACATCCGGCCTACGCTGGAGGATCGCTGGCATCGCCTGAATTAAATGGCGCAAGCCTTTCTTCTCCACCAAGCGACCAACGAACAGCAGCTCGTTGCTCGCACGCGGCACGTCATGGTCGGGCGTGAATCTGGTCGCCAGATCCACTCCCATCGGGAGTACCGCAACCTTGGACGTGTCAGCGCCGATGTTACGAAGCGTGTCGCGCATTGCGCCGCTGACAACCGTGACCGCAGCGGCGCGCCTGACTACGAACCGCTTCAACCAATCGAGCATGCGTCCCCGCAGCGCGAAAAGGTCAGCGCCATGCGACGTCACGACGTACGGCATGTGTGTTCCAGGTAAGGAGGTGAGGAAAGCGGCAATCAACCCTTGCGGAATCAGCCAATGCGCATGGACGAATTGTATCTTACGAGTCCTCATCAGGCGCCAAGCCCACCAGGCCTGACCTAGTACGAAACCGGGGATCAGTAACAGTTTCCAACGGTCCCGGCGCAGGTTTTCGACGATGCCGCCATCGCTAACCAGCCGCTCCATGCGCCTGGGCGCGTAGCGGTAACGGACAACCGACACGCCATCCATGACCTCTTCGGAAACCGTGCCCGGCGCACTCGGGCATAGCGCCACGACTGTAAAGTGCCTAGTTAGGCGCTTGCTGAGTTCGTGCACAAAACCCGGCTCATGATCCCCCAACCATCTTGGATAGGTGGATGCCAGCACAAGCAAAACGGGCAGGTCCGCCGACATCGCTTTTTCGCCCGGCTGGCTCAAGTATCCCGCCGGTAGTTCAGCGCCGTGATCTGTTCTGAGATCAATCCGATCAAGAAGACGATCACGGAAGCACTGAATAGCAGCGCGCTCATGTTGGTGAACCTGTGCTGCGTAACGAAGGTGTAAAGGTAATAGCCCAGGCCTAACGCAAAGAAGCTTCCGGCCACGGGCACGAAGAGCTTCAACGGCGAATACAGCGTCGCGATCTTGAAGATGATCAGTAGGAAACGCGGACCATCATGGAATATGCGTATATGGCTCTTGCCAATCCGGCGCGCCACGGGGATCGGCTCATACGCCACTGAGTAGGCGCTCCGAAAGAAGGCCATCGTGATGGTGGTAGGGTAGGAAAAACCATTCGGCAGCAGATGCAGGAACTCCCTGAACTTGTCGGCGCGCACAGCCCGAAATCCTGACGTCAGGTCCTTTACCCGCGCCCCCGTTATGCGGCTGGCCAGCCAGTTGTAGAAGCTATTGGCCATGCCCCGGCTCATCCCTGCCTGCCCCTCCCAATCACGTGCGCCTACGACCATGTCGTATCCCTCCGATAGCCGCTCTAGGAGTTTGGGAATGCATTTGGGGTCATGCTGCCCATCGGCGTCCATGAACACAATGACATCGCCTGTGGCGAAACGTGCGCCGCGCTTGATGGCGGCACCATTGCCCATGGAGTACGGCGAGCCGAGCACCTTCGCCCCGAGGTCTGCCGCAATCCGGGCTGTTTCGTCGGTGGAGCCGTCGTCCACAACGATAAGCTCCACGTCCGGCAACAGCGCTTTGATCCCCGCAAGCGTCTTGGACAGCCCACCGGCCTCGTTTTTAGCTGGCAGCACTATGCTGACTTTCATTACCACCCCATCTGATTTCCCCTTTCCAGCTTACTTCATCCTGTGATGGCGCTGCGGTGCCAGAATGCGGCACCGGTGCCGTGTTGCGTCAAGATGTGACGCAGTCCCAAGGCATGATGCTATCGCCTCGTCGCGCTGTCCTGCCATGCAGTAAAGTCTCGACTGGCCCGGTTCTTGCAAGTAGCCCGTGCCACCCCGTAAGCGCAGCACAGGAATTCGCCACTATGAACGCCGTCGTCGCCAGCTCCGTCAATCTGGTTGGAATCACCGGAATCGCCCGTCGCCTGGTGTTGGACGGTGCGATGGACGAGTCCAGCGCCCGTAGCGCCATGGCCAATGCTTCCGAGGCCAAGGTGCCGCTGGCGCAATGGGTGGCCGAGAAGAAGCTGGTCACCGCACCGCAGTTGGCGGCCGCCAACGCCATCGAGTTCGGAATGCCGGTGCTGGACGTGACCGCATTCGATCCAGCTAATAACGCCATCAAGCTGGTCAGTGAAGAGTTGGTCCAGAAGCATCAGGTGCTGCCGCTGTTCAAGCGCGGCAACAAGCTGTTCGTGGGTGTGTCCGACCCGACCAAGACGCATGCGCTGGATGAGGTCAAGTTCCACACCAATCTGACGGTGGAACCGATCCTGGTGGATGAGGATTCGCTGCGCCGGACGCTGGACCAATGGTTGAGTTCGGCCAGCAATCTATCCGGTGCTTTCGGCAGCGACGACGACGAAGGGTTCGACAACCTGGAGGTCGGCACCGACGAAGACATGGCCGGCGGCGACAGCGGCGTGGACGCCAAGGGCGATGACACGCCTGTGGTCAAGTTCGTCAACAAGGTGCTGATCGATGCCATAAAGCGCGGCGCCTCGGATATCCACTTTGAGCCTTACGAAACCGACTACCGTGTACGGCTGCGCATTGATGGCATTTTGAAACAGGTGGCCAAGGCGCCGGTCAAACTAAGCCAGCGCATCGCGGCCCGCCTGAAGGTCATGTCGCAGCTGGACATCGCCGAGAAGCGCGTGCCGCAGGACGGCCGCATCAAGTTGAATCTCAGCAAGACCAAACAGATCGACTTCCGCGTCAGCACCCTGCCCACGCTGTTCGGGGAAAAAGTGGTGCTGCGTATCCTGGACGGCAGCGCGGCCAAGCTAGGTATAGATAAGCTGGGCTATGAGCCTGACCAGCAGGCTTTGTTCGAAGCGGCCATCCAACGGCCCTACGGCATGGTGCTGGTGACCGGCCCTACCGGCTCCGGTAAAACGGTCTCGCTGTACACCGCGCTGGGTATCCTTAACGATGAAGTTCGCAATATTTCCACCGTGGAAGACCCGGTGGAAATCCGCCTGCCCGGCGTCAATCAGGTGCAGCAGAACGTAAAGCGCGGCATGACCTTCGCTGCCGCGCTGCGCAGCTTCCTGCGCCAGGATCCGGACGTGATCATGGTCGGCGAAATCCGCGATCTGGAAACTGCCGAGATTGGTATCAAGGCGGCCCAGACTGGCCACATGGTGCTGTCGACGTTGCACACCAACGACGCCCCCCAGACCATTGCCCGTCTGATGAATATGGGCATTGCCCCGTACAACATCACCAGCTCGGTGACCTTGATCATCGCTCAGCGGCTGGCCAGGCGTCTGTGCAGCCGCTGCAAACGTGCTGTGGAGTTCCCGGCGCATGCGCTGTTGGCGGAAGGCTTCAGTCAGCAGGAAATCGATGCCGGATTTACGGTTTACGAGCCGGTGGGCTGCGACGAGTGCACCGAGGGCTATAAAGGTCGGACAGGCATTTATCAGGTCATGCCGATGAGCGACGAGATCCAGTCCATCGTGCTGGAAGGCGGCAATGCCATGCAGATTGCCGAGGTTGCGCGCAAGGCTGGAATCCGGGATTTGCGTCAATCCGCTCTATTGAAGGTCCGCAACGGGATTACCAGCCTGGCGGAGATTAATCGCGTCACCAAGGACTGAGGGCCAGCCTTCCTAAGGCGGCCCGTCAGCTAGAAGTCGTATCCAGGCGTAGGAGCGCCGTCCCGGCGCGAGCTCTTCCTGCCGGATGGGGATAGAAGGAACAGCTCGCGCCGGGACGGCGCTCCTACATGGACCAATACGCGGCAGGTCCGGTAGATACCGATGCCTTCAGCAGGAGCTGAAGCCGAAAACCCTGCGGGGCGTCACAGCAGGGGTAGTTCCCTTCTGCTGATAACCGGCTACCATGAAGAGAGATGTCCGGCTGGGGAAGCCGGACGGGGGAAAACCGTATGGCCGTCACCCGTTCCGCCGCCAAAAAGTCCGTTGCGCCTGTTCGCGAGAACCCGCTGAACCTGTTTGTCTGGGAAGGCGTGGACAAACGCGGCGTGAAGATGAAGGGCGAGCAGCAGTCCAAGAACGCCAACATGCTGCGCGCCGAGCTGCGCCGCCAGGGCATCACGCCCAATGTGGTCAAGGCCAAGCCCAAGCCTTTGTTCGGTCAGGCGGGCAAACCGGTCACGCCGAAGGAAATCGCCTTTTTCAGCCGTCAGCTGGCCACCATGATGAAGTCCGGCGTCCCGATTGTAGGCGCACTGGAAATCATCGAGGGTGGACAGAAGAACGTCCGCATGAAGAAGCTGATTGAAAGCATTCGCGGCGATATCGAAGGCGGCTCGTCTTTGTCCGAGGCTATCGGCAAGCACCCGGTGCAGTTCGATGAGTTGTACCGCAACCTGGTGCGCGCCGGTGAAAGCGCCGGTGTACTGGATACGGTGCTGGACACCATCGCCAGCTACAAGGAAAACATCGAGACCCTCAAGGGCAAGATCAAGAAGGCGCTGTTCTATCCGGCTGTGGTGATTGCGGTCGCTATCCTGGTCAGCGCCGTACTGCTGATCTTCGTGGTGCCGCAGTTCGAGGCAGTGTTCAAGCAATTCGGCGCTGACCTGCCGGCTTTCACCAAGCTCATCGTCGGCGCTTCGCGCTTCATGGTGTCTTACTGGTACATCCTGCTGTTCGGCGCCTTGGGCGCGATCTTCGGCTTTATCTTCGCCAAGAAACGTTCGTTGGCGTTCCAGCACTTTCTGGACCGGATGATCCTGAAGGTCCCCGTGATCGGCCAGATAATGCACAACTCCTCCATCGCGCGCTTCGCACGCACGCTGGCGGTCACCTTCAAGGCTGGCGTTCCGTTGGTGGAAGCTCTGGAAACCGTTGCTGGCGCCACTGGCAACACCCTGTACGAAAAGGCTGTATTGCGCATCCGCGAGGATGTCTCGGTCGGTTACCCGTTGAACATGTCGATGAAGCAGGTCAACCTGTTCCCGCATATGGTGATCCAGATGACCGCCATTGGTGAAGAAGCCGGCGCACTGGACACCATGTTGTTCAAGGTGGCCGAGTACTACGAGCAGGAAGTCAACAACGCCGTCGACACGCTTTCCAGCCTGATCGAGCCTTTCATCATGATCTTCATCGGCGGCGTGGTGGGGGCAATGGTGGTCGGCATGTACCTGCCTATCTTCAAGCTTGCCGCAACGATGTAAGCTTGCCGAATGGCTTTCCTCGATCAGCATCCCGGACTGGGCTACCCAGTCGTAGCCGGCCTTGGCCTGCTTGTCGGTAGTTTTCTCAATGTTGTGATCCTGCGGTTGCCGCGCCGGTTGGAGTGGCACTGGAAGCGTGATTCGCGAGAGATCCTGGAGTTGCCGGAGATCTATGATCCGCCTCCACCCGGCATTGTGGTGGAGCGGTCACACTGTCCGCATTGCAAGCACACGCTGTCGTGGTTCGAGAACATTCCTCTGATCAGCTGGCTGGCGCTGCGTGGGCGCTGTCGTCATTGCAAGGCGCCGATTTCTGCTCAGTATCCGTTGGTGGAGTTCCTGACGGGCTTGCTGGCGGTCGCGGCGGTCTGGCGCTTCGGTTTCGGGTGGCAGGGTTTTGGCGCCGCGCTGCTGAGCTGCTTTCTGGTGGCGCTGTCTGGAATCGACTTTCGCACGCGATTGCTACCGGACCAGCTGACTCTGCCGTTGATGTGGCTGGGGTTGATCGCCAGCGTGGACAATCTTTATATGCCCGCCAAACCGGCGTTGCTGGGCGCGATTGCCGGCTACACCTCGCTATGGGTGGTGTGGTGGCTGTTCAAGCAGGTGACCGGCAAGGAAGGCATGGGCCATGGCGATTTCAAGCTGCTGGCTGCGATTGGCGCCTGGGTCGGCTTGAAAGGCGTGCTGCCGACGATCCTGTTGTCCTCGGTAGTGGGCGCGGTGATCGGCTCCATCTGGCTGGGGATGAAGGGGCGTGATCGTGCCACCCCGATTCCTTTTGGCCCTTATTTGGCTGTCGCCGGCTGGATTGTGTTCTTCTGGGGCGAAGCGCTGATTGATGGGTATTTGCGGTTTGCCGGATTGAAGTAGGTCTTTAGACCAGAGCTACTCCTTGGCGCATGGATAGGCGACTTGTGGGAGCGACGTGAGTCGCGACCGGAACAATGGACACTCTGGAAAGCGTCGCGACTCACGTCGCTCCCACACGTATGGATGCGGATAGCGCTGGCTTCCCTGCTTGTGGCGAAAAGGGTCTAATCCTCTTATGGCCGATTACTTCATTGGACTGACCGGCGGCATCGCCTCGGGCAAGAGTGCGCTGGAAAAATGCTTCGCCGAGAGAGGCGTTGCGGTTGCCGATGCCGATTTGATTGCTCGCGAGATCGTCGAACCTGGACAGCCTGCCTTCGGCGCCGTCGTGGCGCACTTCGGCAATGAGGTGCTGCAGGCCGACGGCCGTTTGGACCGCGCTAGTTTGCGGGCGCGGGTGTTCCAGAACGACGATGAACGACGTGCGCTGGAAGCGATCCTGCACCCCGCGATTCGGGCGCGATTGCTTGCCATCTGTTCCGACGCGCCGGGTCCGTACGCCATAGCGACCATTCCACTGCTGACTGAGGCGGGTGGGCGAACGGGTTATCCGTGGCTGGATCGCATCCTAGTGGTGGATGTCGCGCCAGATACGCAGAAAGCGCGTCTGATGCTGCGTGATGGTATCGATGCCGCCTTGGCCGACAAGATGATGGCCGCTCAAGCCAGTCGCGCTCAGCGCTTGTCGCTGGCTGACGATGTGGTGGTCAATGACAGCGATATCGCGCACTTGCAGGAAACTGTGGCTGAGCTGGATGGTCGATATCGGGTGCTGGCGGTGGAAGCTGTTGGGAGCGGAGACCTATAGCGCCTGTGGGCGGACTTTCCGGCCGTCAAAAGAGGTCGCGCCGTGGAGTCCCAGGTACATGTGGCGAATATGCTCAGACCTACGCATGCACCGTTCGGAGCAAGAGCTCGCGCCGGGGACGGCGCTCCTACAACAGCAACAACAAGCAAAGCTTTCGGTAGGAGCGGCGTCCCGCCGCGAGCTCTTCTCTTTGTCGCGATCTGACACGAAGAGCTCGCGGCGGGACGCCGCTCCTACCGTATCTCTGGGGTTCTTTGGTCACGTCGGCCAGAGCGCGCGAATAGCGGCGATACCCTGGGCGCCATGTTGTCGAGCTTCGGGGATGTCTTGCGGGCTCAGGCCGCCGATGGCGTAGATGGGGAGCGAAACGTTTTCGCGGAGGCGGGCGAATCCTTCCCAGCCCAGGGGCGAGGCATCGGGATGGGTGGCGGTGGGACGTAGGCTGCCGAGTACGGCGAAATCGCAGCCCAGGGATTCGGCTACCTGGAGATCTTCGGCGGTATGACACGAAGCGGCGACCAGGGCATCTTCTGGCAACGGCCGTTCCGTTATGTCGCGCAACTGGGAAGCGCGCAGCTGCACGCCGGTGTTTAGCTGCCGCGCCAGCTCGATGTCGCCATTGATCAGCACTTCGGCCTTTGCTTCGTGGCAGGCCTGCACGGCGGCGCTGGCCAACGCTTGCCAACGTTCGCCGCTGATACTGCGGGCGCGCACCTGCACGCGGCGAATGCCAGCTGCCAGTGCGGAGCGCAACGCCGCCAACCACGCTGCATCATCTTTGTCCGGTTCTGGGGTTACCAGATAGCGGTCCGAGTGCAGCAGCGCCGCGACTACCGGCCGGTCTGCTGGCGGCATGGTGTAACGGGTCAGTTTGTCGGGCGGGACCCAGGCGAGCGCTTGGCCTTCATGGCCGCGCGGAGTGCCCTTCCAACGGGTCAATCGGCGCACATCCAGGCGCAGGCGCTTGTCCGGATACTGCTGGGGCACGCTGATTACGTGCTCGCCGACTTCGATATCGATGCCCAGTTCTTCCTGCAGCTCGCGCGCCAGTGCGGCTTCCGGCGTCTCGCCGGGTTCGCGCTTGCCACCAGGGAATTCCCAGCACCCGGCCAGGTCGCGGCCCTCGGTACGCCGGGCCAGCAGGATACGGCCGCGGGCGTCGGTGATGACGGCAGCCATGACATGAATGGAGCGAACGGGAGTCAGCATGGCCGAAGCTTGCCGGGAATCAGGTGGGTAACGCAATTACCTGGTCGCGCGATCTGGCATCGAGTCGGGTCATGTAGGAGCGGCGTCTCGGCGGTAGGGACGCTGTCTCGGCGGTAGGAGCGGCGTCTCGCCGCGAGCTCTTCGCTTTTTATCGCGATCTGATGTGAAGAGCTCGCGGCGGGACGCCGCTCCTACATATTTTTCAGTCGGCTGAACCTACGCTCAGCCCAATTGGCCGTGGCAGTGCTTGTACTTCTTGCCGCTGCCGCAGGGGCATGGGTCGTTGCGCCCAACCTTGGGCGAATCGCGATGGACGGTTTGTGGTGGGGACTGCACAAAACCGCCCTGCGCCATTGCCTGCTCGCGCGCGGCTTCCTCGTCTGCACCGTAACCGCCAACGTCCTCATGCTGGAACTGCAGCTGCCTCGCCTGGGCTTCGGCATGTGCACGCTCCTGGGCTTCCAGTGCGGCCACTTCCTCTTCGCTACGGATACGCACGCGCGCCAGGATGGTGATCACTTCGCGCTTCACCTGCTCCAACATGCTGGAGAACAGTTCGAACGCTTCCTTCTTGTATTCCTGCTTAGGCTGCTTCTGCGCATAGCCACGCAGGTGGATGCCCTGGCGCAGATAATCCATGCGCGCCAGATGCTCTTTCCAGCTCTTGTCCAGCACGGTCAGCATGATGTGCTTTTCCAGCGCGCGCATGGTCTCCGCGCCGATCACTTCTTCCTTGGCATTGAAGTACTGCGCCATGGCGTCCTGCACACGCTGTTCGATCGCCTCGGCGTCCAGCTCCTCGGTTTCCTGAGGCCAGCGCGTGACCGGCAGCTCCAGGCCCATTTCCTCGCGCAGTTCGTTTTCCAGGCCAGCCAAATCCCATTGCTCGTCCACCGAGTTGGGCGGAACGAAGCGATTCACCAACTCCTCGACCACATCGCCTCGGATGCCGTCGATGTTCTCCTTGACCGAGTCGGCTTCCAGCAGTTCGTCGCGCTGGGCGTAGATGACTTTGCGCTGGTCGTTGTTGACGTCGTCGAAGTCGAGCAGATTCTTGCGGATATCGAAGTTATGCGCTTCCACCTTGCGCTGCGCCTTCTCGATCTGCCGGCTGACCAGCTTGTCCTCGATGACGTCGTCTTCCTTCATGCCGATCAGCTTCATCGCCTTCTGCACCCAGTCGGATGCAAAGATGCGCATGAGGTTGTCTTCCAGCGACAGGTAGAAGCGGGACGAACCCGGGTCGCCCTGGCGGCCGGAGCGGCCACGCAGCTGGTTGTCGATACGACGGGATTCATGGCGCTCGGTGCCGACGATGTGCAGGCCGCCGGCGGCTTTTACTTCATCGTGGCGCTTCTGCCATTCGCGCTTGATGCGCAGGCGATCGGCGTCGGTGGCCTCTTCGGGCAGTTGCTCCAGTTCGGCTTCCAGCGAACCGCCCAGCACGATGTCGGTGCCGCGACCTGCCATGTTGGTGGCGATGGTGACCGCCTTGGGCCGGCCGGCCTGTGCGACGATCTGCGCTTCGCGTTCGTGCTGCTTGGCGTTGAGCACCTCGTGCGGCACGCCGGCCTTGCGCAGGTGTTCGGACAGCAGCTCAGATGTCTCGATGGACGTGGTGCCCACCAGCACCGGCTGGCCGCGCGCGTAGCAATCCTCGATGTCGGCCAGCACGGCGTTGAACTTGCCGGTGCGGTTGAGAAACACCTGGTCCGACGAGTCTTTGCGCACGGTAGGGCGATGGGTGGGAATGACCACCACTTCCAGCCCATAGATGCTCTGGAATTCGTAGGCTTCCGTGTCGGCCGTACCGGTCATGCCGGACAGCTTCTTGTACATGCGGAACAGGTTCTGGAAAGTGATGCTGGCCAGCGTCTGGTTCTCGCGCTGGACCGGCACGCCTTCCTTCGCTTCCACGGCCTGGTGCAGGCCATCGGACCAGCGTCGACCCACCAGCGTGCGACCGGTGAATTCGTCAACGATCACCACTTCGCCATCGCGCACGATGTAGTCCACATCCCGCTGATAGATGGCGTGCGCGCGCAGGGCGGCATTGAGGTGGTGCACGACCGACAAATTAGTCGCGCCGTACAGGCTGTCTTCTTCGTCTTTCAGGATGCCGGCTTGGCGCAGCAGTTCTTCGGCGTGCTCCATGCCCGCTTCGGACAGGTGCACCTGCTTGCCTTTCTCGTCGACCCAGTAGTCGCCTTCGCCATCCTCGGCTTCCTGCTTGATCAGCGAGGGCACGATGCGGTTGACGCGGATGTACAGCTCCGGGGATTCGTCGGCTGGGCCGGAGATGATCAGCGGGGTGCGCGCCTCGTCGATCAGGATGGAGTCCACTTCGTCGACGATGGCGTAGTGCAGACCGCGCTGATAGCGGTCCTGCTGGGCCATGGCCATGTTGTCGCGCAGGTAGTCGAAGCCGAATTCGTTGTTGGTGCCGTAGGTGATGTCGGCGGCGTAAGCAGCATGCTTGTCGCTATGCGGCATGCCCGGATAAACCACGCCTACCGTGAGGCCCAGCCAGCTGTACAACTTGCCCATCCAGGCAGCGTCACGGCGCGCCAGGTAGTCGTTGACGGTCACGACATGCACGCCCTTGCCTTCCAGCGCATTGAGGTAGACCGGCAGCGTACCGACCAGGGTCTTGCCTTCACCCGTACGCATCTCGGCGATCTTGCCCAGGTGCAGCACCATGCCGCCGATCAACTGGACGTCGTAGTGGCGCATACCCAGCACGCGGCGCGAGGCTTCACGGCATACCGCAAAGGCTTCCGGCAGAATCTTGTCCAGCGATTCGCCGTCACGGATGCGTTGCTGGAACTCGGGAGTCTTGGCCTTGAGCGCGTCGTCGGAGAGCTTTTCCATCTCCGATTCCAGCGCATTGATTTTGCCGACGCTGCGCTGGAGCTGTTTCAGCAGGCGTTCGTTGCGGCTGCCAAAGACACGGGTAAGCAAGTTGTTGATCATGTAAGGAACCGAATGGGAAAGGAGCGCCCAGGGCGAATCGCGGCGAAGACCACGGCGCCCAAAACGAAACAGGGCGCAATGCGCCCTGTTGGCAACGTCGTATTGTAGCTTGGGGCGGCGCCCCGGGGGATCAAGTGGGCGGGACTCGCCTGCCAACACCATCCGAGTAGGGAAGCGCTACCTCAAGCGGCGGGTCGAGACCCGCCCTACGTCAACCCCGCTGGACTTTGCCTACCGGGGTTGGGCCGTCGCCCAGGAACTTGCGCGGATTGACCACCCGGCCGTTTTCCCAGACTTCGAAGTGCACGTGCGCACCCGTGGAACGGCCAGTGGAACCGGCCTTGGCCACCACGGTACCCACCCGGATCAGATCGCCGGCTTTCACCATCAATCGTGAGTTGTGCGCATAACGGGTGATGTAGCCATTGCCGTGATCCACATCCACCACGTTGCCGTAGCCGCCCTTGACCCCGGCGAAGCTGACGACGCCATCGGCAACCGCCAGGACCGGATCGCCGACGTTGGCCTTGAAATCGATGCCCTTGTGATACTGGCCGCCGCCGCCGAACGGATCGGCACGGCCGCCGAAGCCAGAAGTGATATAGCTGTTGGCGATCGGCATGCGCGAAGGCGTGGCGTTCTTGTCCAGCTCACGGTTGAACAGCAACGCCTCCAGCACGGATAGCTGCTGACCGGAAGCGGCGAACTGGCGTTCCAGCTGATCCACGCCGTCCTTCAGTTCGGCCGGCCGCATGTCATAAGCGACATCGTTGCCGCCGACACCCACGGGTTCGTTGAAATCGAACTCGCCATCCTGCAGCTGGCCGACCCGGGTCAGGCGCTCGCCCAAGGCGTTCAGCCGATTGGCTTGCGCCTGCAGCTCGCCCAGCCGCGCCGCCATGGCATTGATCTCTTGCTGGGCACCACGACGCACTTGATCCAGTTCCGCCTGCTGCTGCTCCGCATTGGCCTGCAGCAAGGACACCTGCGCCATTCCCATCGCGCTACGGCCCGCCATACCGACTACAAGGCCGGTGGCAAGAAGAAAACCTGCGCTGAGGAAAGGACGTGAATGGAAAAAGTAACTTGTCCGATGATGGGCATTGGTCAGCGAATGGGCCAACCTATTGCGTGAATTGTTTACGATGGTCTGAAAGGTCATAAATACCGATGTCTGATTCGAAGTCCAAACCGCGCCGCTCCGGCATCGCACAGCCCGCCTTGCAGGCTGCCATGACCGATGCCGCTACCGACCCGGTGCGCCGCGCCCTCTGGCTCGACGCGCTGGAACAGCAACTTCGCCCCTGTCTTCCGCCAACCCTGGCCCCGCATTGCCGACTGGCGAACGTGGCGGGCAAGCGGCTCGTTTTTATCGTCGATTCCCCGGTATGGCGGGCCAAACTGCGCCTAGCCGCACCGGAACTGATCAACGTGGCCCAATCCATCGGACTGGCGATCACCGAAGTCACCGCCAAGACAACGACTGCACCGCTCCACCCTTCCAACACGGTGCAACGCACGGCCAAACCTGTTTCGGAGGCTTCGCGCCTGGCGCTGAAAGCCGTCCTTGCGTCCTTGGAAGATTCCGGCTCCGCGGAGTCACGTAACGCTCCTCAAGACCGGCGTGGCGGGCGGAAACCCTGATTGCCCGACGCACAGGTGCAGCCATAGTACCGGCCAACTCCAGTCGGGTCGTTAGTCATAAGTTAAATAAAAGTTAATATACAGGTTGCGCTGTGACTCGCATCACGGTTTTAAAAAGGTGTAACCGCGATGCTGCCCCGGATCGCCGTTCGGCAGACACCGGTAGCCAGAGAAAACCCTGTCGGCGAATTGGAGAACAGATGCCGGTCCAGCCGGCCAACTTCAAACGGCGGGAACGGGATTGCCGTAGCTCACCGGGCCAGGGCCGTGAGCTGCCCCGAAAACCACTTCTTCCCAGGCGGAGGTGTCGGCCAGCAAGGCACGCACCAGCTTGTTGTTGAGCGCGTGGCCCGACTTGTAGCCCTCGTAGGCGCCGAGGATGGGACGGCCGGCGAGATAGAGATCGCCGATGGCGTCCAGGATTTTATGACGGACGAACTCGTCGGCGTAGCGCAGGCCGTCGTCGTTGAGTACGCGGAACTCGTCCAGCACGATGGCGTTGTCCATCGAACCGCCCAAACCCAGGTTGCGTTCGCGCATGTATTCCAGATCACGCATGAAACCGAAGGTGCGCGCACGCGCCACCTCCTTGATGTAAGCGCCGGTGGAAAACTCCACCTCCGCTCGCGACTGCGAGGCCGGAATCATCGGATGGTCGAACTTGACGGTGAAGCCGACGCGGAATCCGTTATAAGGTTCGAAACGCGCGACTTTATCGCCGTCGGCAACTTCCACGGTACGCTTGATTCGGATGAAACGCTTGGGCGCATTCTGTTCCGCTACACCTGCCGACTGCAGCAGGAATACAAACGGGCCAGCGGAGCCGTCCATGATCGGCAATTCGGCAGAGGACAGCTCCACGTAGGCGTTGTCGACACCCAAGCCAGCCATGGCGGACATCAGATGTTCCACCGTTTGCACCTTGGCGCCTTCACGGCTCAAGCCGGTGCACAAGGTGGTTTCGGTTACCAGCTCAGCGTTGGCCGGAATCTCCACCACGGGATCCAGATCCACACGGCGGAACACGATGCCCGTATCCGGAGCAGCCGGCCGCAGCGTCATGTAGACCTTTTCGCCGCTGTGCAGGCCCACGCCGGTGGCGCGGATCACGTTCTTGAGAGTGCGTTGCTGAGCCATGGGCAAAAAAATAGGCACGGATGCTGAGTGCGAGCGGCGAGAATAGCACGCAATTAGCTGAATCTTAACGGAAGAACCGCTCTGTCCCAGGACCGAAACAATCGCCTGGCAACCTGACAAGTTCGCCGACGACTCCATGAAAAAGCTGCCGGACCGGACAGTCCGGCAGCGAAGGACATGGCGATATTGCACATCGCCTTCCTCGGTTCACAGAGGAAAGCTGGGATGAGGCGGTTTTCAGGGAAAACCACACGACACATTATTCATGCATCCGGAACCGCGAGGCTCCGAACTGCACCTCACCCTCCCCCGACCAACGGAGGAGGTCATGCATCTACATCAGTCGGCCTGGCGACGCAGGAACGCCGGGATGTCCAGGTAGTCGTTCGGCAGATCGGCTGCTACGGGTGCCGAGGCGGGCGAAGAAGCCGGCGCGGCTGAACCCCGGCGCAGACCCAAGGAGCCGACCGCATCGGCTACCGGATCGGCGTGGGCCATCGCGTCGTACATCGGCATGCCGGTGGTGGCGTCACGGACCAGCTTGATCGGTGCGCGCACCGGTTCGCGATGGCTGCCGCCGGACAAGTCGCCACGCAGCGGCTGGCGAACGGCCGCACGATTGAGACCGGTCGCGACCACGGTGACCCGCACTTCGTCCTGCATATCGGGGTCCAGCACGGTACCCAGCACCACGGTGGCGTCCTCGGAAGCGAAGCCTTCGATGGTGCGGCCCACTTCATCGAACTCGGCCATGGTGAAGTCCGGACCGGCGGTGATGTTGACCAGGATGCCATTGGCACCGGACAGATTGACGTCATCCAGCAGCGGGTTCTGGATGGCGCTTTCGGCGGCGGCCTGGGCGCGATCGTCGCCACGCGCACTGCCGGTACCCATCATCGCCAGGCCCATTTCCGACATGACAGTGCGCACGTCGGCAAAGTCGACATTGATCAGGCCCGGACGCACGATCAGATCGGCGATGCCCTGCACGGCGCCCAGCAGCACGTCGTTCGCAGCACGGAAGGCCTGGATCATGGTGGCGTTGCGACCCAGTACGGTGATCAGCTTTTCATTGGGAATGGTGATCAGAGAGTCGCAATGCTGCGAGAGCTCCTCGATGCCCTTCAGCGCCACCTGCATGCGGCGGCGGCCTTCAAACGGGAAAGGCTTGGTGACCACGGCCACGGTCAGGATGCCCATCTCCTTGGCCAGCTGTGCCACAACCGGCGCCGCGCCCGTGCCGGTGCCACCGCCCATGCCAGCGGTGATGAACACCATGTCGGCGCCTTCCAGCGCTTCGATGATGCGTTCGCGATCTTCCAGCGCGGCCTGACGGCCGACCTCAGGGTTGGCGCCGGCGCCCAAGCCCTTGGTGACGTTGCCGCCCAACTGCAGCTGCAACTTGGCGCCGCAGTTCTTGATGGCTTGCGAGTCGGTGTTGGCGGTGACGAATTCCACGCCTTCCACGCTGCTGCTGACCATGTGCGCGACCGCGTTGCCGCCGCCGCCGCCCACGCCGATCACCTTGATCACCGCATTCGGAGCCATTTTTTCAACCAGTTCGAAATGTGCCATGTCCGTAGTCCTCTTTAAGTGCCGGGAATGGGGAATTAGGAATGGAAAAATGGAAGAGCGATCTTCCTTTTCTGTTCCGCGTCCGCTTCCGGCTGAGTTGTTGTGTTTACGACGTTGTTGCGTGTTGCTTGTTGCAAAGTCTTCTCACCCTTCCCACCGCTCTTTGCTGTTGCTGTTGCTGTTGCTGTTGCTGTTGCTATTCCCATTCCTATTTCTTGTTTCCCGACTCGCGATCCTTCAAAACTCCCCGCGATACCAGTTCTGCAACTTCTTCAACCAACTCCCCGCCTTGCCCGTAGGAAGCGACGGACGGCGCGGGTGTTCTATCTGGCTGCCCATCAGCAGCAGGCCCACGCCAGTGGCATGCACGGGATTGCCTACTACTTCGCCCAAGCCATGCACGTGCTGCGGGATACCCACGCGCACCGGCATCTGCACCATCTCTTCGGCCAACTCGACCACGCCTTCCATCTTCGAGGCGCCGCCCGTCAGCACCATGCCGGCGCGCACCAGTTCCTCGAAGCCCGAACGACGCAGTTCCGCCTGCACCATCTCGAAAATTTCTTCGTAACGTCCCTGCACCGCCTGCGCCAACGAATGACGCGGCATGCGTCGCGGCGGACGATCACCGACGCTGGGTACCTGGATGCTTTCCTCTGCCGTCGCCAGTTGCGCGAGTGCACAGGCGTAACGGACTTTGATCTGTTCGGCTTCCGGCGTCGGCGTGCGCAACATGTGCGCGATGTCGTTGGTGACATGGTCGCCCGCGATGGGTAGCGAGGCCGTATGGCAGATGGCGCCTTGCACGAACACCGCCAGGTCGGTGGTGCCCGCCCCCATATCCACCAGCACCACACCCAATTCGCGCTCGTCGCTGGTCAGCACCGCCACGCTGGAGGCCAGCGACGACAGGATCAGATCATCGATCTGCAAACCGCAACGCTGCACGCATTTGCTGATGTTGGCGGCGGCCGATTGTGCGCACACCACCAAATGCGCGTGCACTTCCAGGCGCACGCCGGTCATCCCGACAGGATTGCGGATGCCTTCCTGCGAATCGTCCAGCACATACTCGCGCGGTATCGCGTGGAGGATCTTCTGGTCGGCCGGAATGGCGACCGCCTTGGCGGCCTCCAGCACCCGGTCCAGATCGCCCCAGGTCACTTCGCCATCGCGGATCGGCACGATGCCGGGCGAGTTCTTGCACTGCACGTGGTTACCTGAGATCGACGCGTAGACCGAGCGGATTTCGCAGCCCGCCATCAGCTCCGCTTCCTCCACCGCGCGCTGAATCGACTGCACGGTGGATTCGATATCGACCACCACACCGCGCTTGAGCCCGCGCGATTCGTGCGAGCCGATACCGATTACCTCGATAGGATTGCCCGGCGAGTACTCACCCACCAGCGCGGTCACTTTCGAGGTGCCGATGTCGAGTCCGACGATCAGCGATTTGTCGCCTTTGCGATTCATGTTGCGAATCCGGGAATGGGGAATGGGGAAGACCAGCCATTCGGCTGTTGAAAGCGGGAAACAGGACAGCGCCGGCACTGCGGGCTCCGGGCAATCGGAACGGGCGCCGGGGCGCTGGATCCGCTGATTCCAGACTCCCCATTCCCCGGCTTGTCGTCCCAACTCAATGCAAATCCATTCGTGTAACGCAGGTCCGCGCGGCGCAGTGCCTGTGGCTGCATGGCGAGTAGTTGCGGAAGCATTCGCGCGAACCTGCCCAAGCGTGGGCGTGCATCGGCGCGGCCGATCACCACTTCCGTTCCGTTGCCCAATGTCAGCGACCAGCTTCCGCGGCGATCCATGGTCAGGCGTTCGACTTCCAAACCCAGCGGCGCGAATAGTTGGCGCGATTCGTTGTACAGCGCGATCACCTCCTGCACCTGCGAATCCGGTCCACCCAGTTGCGGCAGCTTCAGTCCGGAAAGCGCCTTGGGCGTGGGAAACAGACGGCCGTGTTCGGACAGCAAACGGTCCTGACCCCAGCGCGCGAACGGTTCGTGCTCCACCACGCGAATTTCCATTACATCCGGCCAGCGCTTGCGCACTTCCGCGCTTTCCACCCAAGGCAGCTTCTCGACCGCGTCCTGCGCATCCTGCAGACGCACAGCAAAAAACCCATGCTTGGCGTAAGGCAGCACCACCGCGCGCAGCTGCGCCGGATCGACCCGCTCGAACTCGCCATGCGCGCGCAGCTTGGCTAGCGGCCAGCGTTCGGCGCCGATCCAGCCATTCATCACGGCGACCACCGGCAATGCCACCAGCGCCAGTGCAAGCAGCCAAGCGACGATGCGGAACGCGGCATTCATTAGCCCGTCACCTCCGGCAACGTGGTTTCAAGGATCCGCCAGCACAGCTCTTCGAAACCGACGCCCGCCTGGGCCGCGGCCTTGGGCACCAGCGAGTGGCTGGTCATCCCCGGCGCAGTGTTCACTTCCAACAGGTAGAACTTGCCGCTGTTGCGGTCGCGCATCACGTCCACACGGCCCCAACCCTTGCAACCGGCAGCCTGGAACGCAGCCAGTGCGATGCGGCCAATCTCCGTCTCCGCCGTGCCCTCCAAACCTGGGCAAAGGTATTGCGTGTCTTCCGCCACGTACTTGGCGTGGTAGTCGTACCACTGTCCCTTCGGGACGATGCGAATCGAGGGCAGTGCCACGTCACCCAGAATGGCAACGGTCAGCTCATCACCTTCGATCAATTGTTCCATCAACAGCTCGCCGTCGTAGCGCGCCGCCAGCTCGATGGCCGCATCCAGGTCGGCGTCCTTGAAGACGCGCGTTATGCCCACGCTGGAGCCTTCGTTGGCCGGCTTGACGATCACCGGCAACCCCAGCTGCTTGGCGGCGGCGTGCACCGCTTGTCCGATGTCATCTGCGCCACCACTCAACAAGCGGACATAGCGCGGTGTTGGCAGATCCAGCGACAGCCAGACCTGCTTGGTGCGCACCTTATCCATGCTGAGTGCCGAACCCAGCACACCTGAGCCGGTGTATGGCGTGCCGAAGGCTTCCAGCAAGCCTTGCACGACGCCATCCTCGCCACCGCCCTTGTGGCCGTGCAGGATGTTGAACACACGGTCGAAGCGGCGCTGTACCAGCGCCTCGGCCAGCGCGGGAATTCCATCCACCGCCGTTGCGTCGATACCGCGAGCCCGGAGCGCTTCCAGCACGTTGCGGCCGGAGTCGCGCGAGACTTCGGCCTCGCTGGACGTGCCGCCCAGCAGTACCGCGACGCGGCCGAACGCATCGGGATCGGTCACGCGCAATGGCGGGAAGGTGTAGTGACTCATTCCGCTTGCCCTCCGAATCCTTGCGCGGCGATCTGCTGCGCGATATGACCGATGTCGCCTGCGCCCATCAGCAGTAGCAAGTCGCCGTCCTGCAGTACGTCCGGCAACACGGCCGCCAGTTCCGCGACCTGGCTGACCACGATCGGTTCGTTGCGCCCGCGCGCACGGATGGCGCGCGCCAGCGACTTGGCGTCGGCGCCGGCAATCGGCGCTTCGCCAGCGGGATAGACTTCGCTGAGCACCAGCACATCGACTTCGGAGAGCACTCCGGCGAAGGCATCGAACTGATCGCGCGTGCGGCTATAGCGATGCGGCTGAAACGCCACCACCAGTCGCTTGTCCGGCCATCCGCCGCGCGCTGCAGCGAACACGGCGGCAAGCTCTCGCGGATGATGACCATAGTCGTCGACCAAGCGAACCTGCGCGCCGCTTGGCGTGGCGATTTCGCCCAGATCGTTGAAGCGGCGGCCGATGCCGGCGAACTTCTCCAGCGCCGCGGCGATGCTTTCCGGCGCCACACCCAGCTGCCAGGCCACTGCCGCGGCGGCCAATGCGTTCTGCACGTTATGCCGGCCCGGCAACGCCAGCTTCACCGGCACGTTCACGTCTTCCGGCAAGCGCAGCGTGAAGCGCATGCAACCGCCTTCCTGCACCACGTTTTCGGCACGCACGTCGGCATTCTCGGCAAAACCATAGGTCATCACGTGGCGCGGGGTATCCGCGGCCAGCGCGGCAACCTCGGGATCATCGATGCAAAGCACGGCCAATCCGTAGAACGGCAGCCGCTGCAGGAATTCGGCGAAGGCCGCTTTCACCCGCTCGAAATCGTTGTCGTAGTTCTCCAGATGATCGGCATCAATATTGGTGACGACGGAGATCAGCGGATTCAACCGCAGGAAGCTGCCATCGCTCTCATCGGCTTCCGCCACCAGCCACTGCCCATCGCCGAGCTTCGCGTTGGCGCCGGCCGCCAGCAATTGACCACCGATCACGAACGTCGGATCCATTCCACCTTCGCTCAACACGGCGGCCGTCAAGCTGGTGGTGGTGGTCTTGCCGTGTGTACCGGCGATCGCAATGCCCCGCCGAAAGCGCATCAGTTCGGCAAGCATGGCCGCGCGCGGCACGATGGGGATGCGTTGCGAGCGCGCTTCCATCAGCTCCGGATTGTCGTGCTTGATGGCGCTGGATACCACGACGCAATCGGTACCCAGCACATTGGAAGCGTTGTGGCCACGCATCACCCGCGCACCCAACGACGCCAGGCGACGTGTAGCAGCGTTGTCGGCGTTGTCGGAACCGGACACTTCATAACCAAGCGTGCACAGCACTTCCGCGATTCCGCTCATGCCCGAGCCGCCGATGCCCACGAAATGGACACGGCGGAATTCGCGCGCCAGATTGCCCGTGTGTTGCAGGCGGCGTTCGCGTGCGGCGGCCATCATGCGGCGACTCCTTCGGAGCCGGGAATGGGGAATGGGGAATGGGGAATGGAAAAGCGGCAATGCTTCGCCCTCGCCTGGCGCGCACATGCTTTCGCTTTACCCATTCCCGATTTCCTGTTTCCCATTTTCAGCTTCATATCGCTTCTTCCAGAATGATGTCGGCGATGCGTTCGGCTGCATCGGTCCTTGCGAGTCCACGCGCTGCTTCGGCCATCGAGAGGCGCTTGCCGGCATCGGCAGCAAGGTCGCGCAACAGGCGGGTGAGTGCGGCGGAAAGAGATTCGTCCTGCTTCAACAGCACGGCGGCGCCGCGCTCGGCCAGGAATTCGGCGTTGCGGGTCTGGTGGTCGTCGACCGCCTGCGGGAACGGCACCAGCACGCTGCCGATACCTGCCGCACACAATTCCGCGAGCGTCGAAGCACCTGCGCGGCAGATCACCAGGTCAGCCCAGCCATAGGCCTGGGCCATGTCAGCGATGAACTTCTCGACGCTGGCGGGCACGCCTGCTTCCGCGTACGCGCGCACGGCTTCGTCGTGCAGCTTCTCGCCACATTGATGGCGCACTTCGATCGCCATGCCGCCTTCCTGCGCCGCGATAGCTTTGGGAACCGCCAGATTCAACGCGCGCGCGCCCTGGCTGCCGCCCAGCACCAGCAGACGCAGCGATCCTTCGCGATTCGCCAGGCGCTGGGTTGGCGGCGATAGCGCAGCGATTTCTTCGCGCACCGGATTACCCACGTATTCTTCACGTTTCGCGAAGCTGCCCGGAAAGCCCGTCATCAATCGGCGTGCATATCGCGCCAGTACCCGGTTGGTGAAACCAGGTGCGCGATTTTGCTCATGCACCAGCAAGGGTGTCCGCATCAAGCGCGCTGCAATACCGCCCGGACCGGCCGCGAATCCGCCGAAGCTCACTACGGCGCGTGGTGCGCGACGGCGCAGTACGAAGCCGGCTGCACGAATCGCCCGCAGGACGCGTATCGGCGCACCGAGCAAGGCCAGCTTGCCTTTGCCGCGCAATCCCGAAATGGCGATGGTGTCCAGTTCGATGCCGTGCTGTGGTACCAGGCGCGTCTCCATCGCGCCATCCGCGCCCAGCCACACCACCGGCACGCTGCGCGCCCGCAGCACCTTGGCAACCGCCAGGGCGGGAAAAATATGCCCGCCGGTGCCACCGGCCAGGATCATCACCGGCGCGCCTTGAATGGCCACTCCGGACTGTCCTGACGTTTGCGAGGAAAGCGCATGGGTGTTCATGCCATTCTCTCGAATGTGGGTTCGACGCGCGGGCGCAAGCGACTGGTGCCGCGCACCGCGTTTGGTGCGACCGTAGGCGCTGTCGTGGCGACGTTTGACGGCGGCGTTCTGGTTTCAGCTTCCGTGTGCGGCTCGGCTGAAGGCTGCATCGCTTCGCCACGTAGAGCGACCTGGCGCTGGGCACGTTCCAACTCGTAGGAAACCCGCAGCAGCAAACCCATCGCAACGCAGGTCATCAGCACGCTGGAGCCACCGGAGGAGATCAGCGGCAGCGTCAAGCCTTTGGTCGGCAGCAGCCCCAGGTTCACGCCTACCGAAACGAAGCTTTGCATGCCGATCCAGAGCGCGATGCCGAAAGCGCAATAACCAGCGAAATGGCGGCGCATCTCCACGCAGCGCAAGCCGACCCAGAAGGCGCGACCGACCAGCAGCGTGTACAGGGCAATCACCAGGCACAAACCCACGAAGCCCAGTTCTTCGCCGATGACCGCGAGGATGAAGTCGGTGTGCGCTTCCGGCAGATAGTTCAGTTTCTGGATCGAGCCACCCAGGCCCACGCCGAACCATTCGCCGCGGCCGATCGCCATCAAGGCATTGGTCAACTGATAGCCGCTACCGAACGGATCGGCCCATGGATCGGAGAACGAGGTCAGCCGGCGCATGCGGTAAGGCTCGGCAATGGCGATCACTGCCAGCACGGGGAGCCCGACCAGCACTGGCCCGAACATGCGCGGCATGTTCACGCCGCCCAGCACCAGCATGCCCGCAGTGATGGCCAGCAGCAGCGAGGAAGAACCGAAGTCCGGCTGCGCCAACAGCAGCGCCACCAGACCGACAGCCACGCCCAATGGCTTCAGCATTGCTGGCCAGGTAGCGTTGACTTCATCGCGGAAGCGCACCAGATAGCTCGCCAACCAGACAATGAAGAACACCTTCACCGCTTCGACGACCTGGAAATTGGAAACGCCCAGGTTTATCCAGCGGTGTGCACCCTTCACGCTCACGCCCAAACCGGGCACGAACACCAGCAGCAACAACACGAAGCAACCCAGCAACAGCAGATGGTTGTAGTGCTCGATGGTCTTCAGCTCAGTGCGCATCGCCCACCACGCCAAGCCCAAGCCTGCGGCGAGGAAGAGGATGTGGCGGGTGAGGTAGTAGAACGGCGAAGCGCTCAGCTCGATGGAACTGGAAGCGACCATCACCACGCCGAGCGATGCCAGCGCCAACGCGGCACCGAGCAGCCACGGATCGTAGCGGCCGCCGATGGCCTCCAATCGGGTTGCCTGGCGCAGCGTATCGTTCATCAGCGCACCTTCAACGTCGCCAGTCCCACCAGGACCAGCACAACGGAAATGATCCAGAAGCGCACGATCACGCGCGGTTCTGGCCAACCCTTGAGTTCGAAATGGTGGTGAATGGGCGCCATCCGGAATACGCGCTTTCCGGTTAGCTTGAATGACGCCACCTGGATCATCACCGACAGCGTTTCGATCACGAATACGCCGCCCATGACCACCAGCACCAGTTCCTGGCGGACGATCACGGCGATGGTGCCCAGTACCGCACCCAGCGCCAGCGCACCGATGTCGCCCATGAACACCATGGCCGGGTAAGTGTTGAACCACAGGAACCCAAGTCCGGCGCCGGCGATCGCCGCGCAGATGATCACCAGTTCACCCGCGCCCGGGATCTGCGGAATCTGCAGGTAGTTGGAGAACACGGCATTGCCTGACGCGTAGGCGAATACGCCCAACGCGCACGCCACCAGCACCGTCGGCATGATCGCCAGGCCATCCAGGCCGTCGGTCAGATTGACCGCGTTGGAAAAGCCTACGATCCAGAAGTAAGCGATCGCAACAAAGGTTATGCCCACCAGCGGCAGCGCGATGGCTTTGAAGAACGGTATATAGAATGTCGTCGCGGCCGGCACATCCGCGGTGTAGAACAGGAAAAGGCCCGCAGCCAAACCGCATACCGATTGCAACAGGTATTTCCAACGCGACTTCAGCCCATTGGGATCGCGTCGGACGATCTTGATCCAATCGTCGTACCAACCGATGGCGCCGAACGCCAGCATGACGGCGAGCACCAGCCAGACGTAGCGGTTGCGCAGATCGCCCCACAACAGCACCGAGAACAGCACCGTCATCAGGATCAGCGCACCGCCCATCGTTGGCGTGCCGGCCTTGGTGAAATGCGTCTGCGGGCCGTCCTGACGGATCGGCTGGCCGCCCTTGAACTGCGCCAAGCGCCGGATCACCGCGGGGCCAACCCAGAGTGACAGGAACAACGCAGTCAACGCCGCGAGAATGCCGCGAAAGGTCAAGTAGCCGAACAGGCCAAAGAAATTTTCCAGGCTCTGCAGCCAGCGTGCCAGTTCAAGCAGCATGTGTTTTGCCCTCCCCTTGGGACAACAGTGCGGCGACAATGCGATCCATGGCGCTGCCGCGCGAACCCTTGACCAGTACGCGGACCGGACCGGAACCAGCGTCGGCCGTGGCCGCATTCAAATCGGTACGCAATGCGTCCGCCAATGCTTTATGGGTATCGAAAGAACCCGCGCCTTCACCGAACGCCAGTGCGGCGGCTTGGCTCAATGGTCCAAATGTGTACAACCGGCGGATGCCGGCGCTTCTTGCGCGGCGTCCCGCGTCGGCATGCAGCGCCATCTCGTCGGCACCGAGTTCGCGCATGTCGCCCAGCACCAGCCACGCTTGGCCCTGCGATGCAGTGGCCGCGGCCAGCGTATCGATAGCCGCATTCAGCGAACCAGGGTTGGCGTTGTAGCTGTCGTCGATCAGCACCGCACCGTTACGCAACCGATATGCGATATGGCGGCCCGCTACGGGCTTGGCCGCGGCAAGGCCCTCGGCGATGGTGGACAGCGAAATTCCACAGCCCAGCGCCAGCGACGCCGCAGCCAGCGCATTCAGCACGTTGTGGCGGCCGGGCAAATGCAGCTCAACGTCGACTTTGCCTTGCGGGGCGACCAGCACAAAGCGCGAATCTTCTTCGCCAATGCGCACGTCGTGTGCGGTGACGTCCGCGGAAGCCTCCAGCCCGAAACGGATGATCCGCCGGCCTGAAGCCATCTGCGCGAAGTATTCGGCGAATGCGTCATCGGCGTTGATGACCGCCACGCCGTCCGGCGGCAATGCTTCGTAGATAGCACCCTTGGTTTCCGCCACGCCCACCAGCGAACCCATGCGCTCCAGATGAGCGGGTGCGACGTTGTTCACCAACGCGACGTCAGGCGTGACGATGTCGGTCAGATAGGCGATGTCGCCCGGCTTGCCGGCGCCCATCTCGTAGATAGCGAAGTCGGCGTCTTCCGGTGCGTCGATCACCGCCAGCGGCAAGCCGATTTCGTTGTTGCGGTTGCCGGGGTTCGCGTAAGCGATGCCGGCACGCTGCAGAATCGTCACGATCAGCGCCTTGACGCTGGTCTTGCCGTTGCTTCCCGTAATGGCGACGACTTTTTCGCTGTGTTCTCGCTGAATTCCGGTGGCGATACGCGCCAACGCCAATTGACTGTCCGCAACCACCACTTGCGGCAGATCGACCTTCACGGCGTGCTCGGTCAACAGCGCAGCAGCACCGCGCATCGCGGCGTCATAGGCGAAATCGTGGCCATCGAAGCGTTCACCACGCAGCGCCACATACAGACTGCCCGGCTCCAATGCCCGCGTGTCGTGGGTGATGGCGCCAATGACAACATCGTCGCCGCTCAGCTCGCCACCCGCCCAGTGCGCCAGCAAGGAGAGAGGAATACGCTTCATAGCGCTGCCTCCAGCGCGGCACGTGCCACGGCGGTATCGTCGAACGGATGCTTCACGCCATTGATTTCCTGATAAGGCTCGTGTCCCTTGCCGGCGACCAGCACGATGTCGTTGGCACCCGCCTGGTCGATGGCGTAAGCGATGGCGCGACCTCGGTCGCGCAGCACGGTCACGTCATCCGGCCGTGAGAAGCCGGCCATGATGTCGGCGATGATGCGATCGCCGTCTTCGCCGCGCGGATTGTCGTCGGTGACTATCACCAGGTCCGCTAGGCGCTCGGCGCTGGCCGCCATCTGCGGCCGCTTGCCGGTATCGCGCTCGCCGCCACAGCCGAACACGCAGATCAATCGTCCATGCACGTGATCGCGCAGGCTGGACAGTGCTTGTTCCAATGCATCCGGCGTATGCGCGTAGTCGATCACGACCAGCGGACGATTCTTGTCGCCTTGGCCGGTATCGCCGCCCAGGCGATTCATCCGGCCGTGGATCGGCAACAGGCGCGATAGCGTGCGCGCAATTTCCACTGGTGTTTCGCCCAACGCGTACAAGCTACCGGCCACCGCCAACAGATTGTCGACGTTGAAACGGCCCAGCAGGCGCGATTGCACGGGATGCGATTCTTCGCCTATCGACAGATCGAACGAGATACCCGCCGAGTCAAGACGCAGATTTTCAGCACGTACGTTGGCGCCCGCCTGGCCGCGCGAACTCAGGCCAATACGCTGCAATGCAGGAGGCAACAGGGCGAACAATTCGCGGCCGTAGGCGTCGTCCAGATTGATCACCGCCGCTTTCAGTTCGGGCCAATCGAACAATTGCGCCTTGGCCGCGCCGTAGCGGACCATGTCGCCGTGGTAGTCCAGATGATCGCGAGTGAGGTTGGTGAAGACTCCCACGTCGAAGTGCACGCCGTCCACGCGCCCTTGATCCAGCGCGTGTGAGCTGACTTCCATCGCGACCGCCTTGGCACCCGCGTCGCGCATCTGCGCCAGCAGCGCATGCAGTTGCAGCACCAGGGGCGTGGTGAAGCCGGTGGGCGTTACTTCGCCATACATGCCGGCTCCCAGCGTACCAATGCTTCCGCAGCGCGTGCCGCGGATATGCCACGCCTGAGCAAGCAGCTGCACGGTGGATGTCTTGCCATTGGTGCCGGTGACGCCAACCACCTTCATGTCGCGCGAGGGATAAGCATGAAAGCGATCGGCCAGAGCGCCCATGCGAGCGCGCAGGCTTGGTACCGCGATCGCGTCTTTCGGCGCGGGCAAGTCAGCCGGTGTGGGCGGCTCGAACAAAATCGCGCTGGCACCGTTTTCTTTTGCCTGCTCGGCAAAGTTGAGGCCATGCGCACCGAAGCCGGCGATGGCGACAAAGACATCGCCCGGCTCCACCGCACGACTGTCCTGCACCAGACCGCGCACCACGATATCGCGCGGCACGTCCACGTCGGGCAGCAATTCGGCGAGCGCCATCATGCGCCTCATCGCGTTGCTCCCGCTGGGTTCATTGCCGCGGGAATGGTGCTGTCGTAGATCGCAGCTTCGTCGACCACTTCGTTGACCACGTCGCCGGACAACGGAACCGGGACCGGCGGTACCGATGCCTGTGGCCTGGAGCTACCCGCACGAACCTTCGTGTTTCCCGCCGCCTGCGCCGCAAGCCAGGTGTCGATGTCGTCCGGCGGCACATCCATCAATCGCAACGCACCTTCCATCACATTGTGGAAAACAGGTGCGGATACGAAACCACCGTAATAGCCGCGGCCGGGATCGGGGTCGTTGACGACCACCACCATCGAAAAGCGGGGATTGTCCACCGGAACCACGCCTGCGAAGAACGATATGTAGCGGCGTGAATACCCACCGCCGCTGGCCTTGCGTGCCGTACCGGATTTGCCCGCGACGTGATAGCCCAGTATCGCCGCTTGCGTTGCCGTACCACCGGGCTCGGTGACGGTCTGCATCATCTTCATCACTTGCTGCGCCGTCGCAGGCTCCAGTACCTGCCGGGGCTCGTTGCGCTGGCCTTTGACGAAAGTGGGCGCGATCAGCTTGCCGCCATTCGCCAACGCCGCATACGCCTGCGCGATCTGCAACGGGGTGGCACTCAAACCGTAGCCATAGGACATGGTCGCCTTGGTGGTGCCGCTCCAACGGGAAGGCGGCATCAGCACCCCGGCCGATTCACCTGGAAAACCGCTGCCCGGCTTCTGTCCATAGCCGAAGCTACGAAGCGTCTCGTAGAAATAGTCGTTGGGCAGTTTGGCGACCACCTTTGCCGCGCCTATGTTCGAACTCTTGGTGATCAAACCGGTGATGGTCTGCACGCCATAGTTGCGAAAGTCGCGAATCGTATAGCGACCCAGGGCCATGGTGCCCGGAGAGACATCGATCTGAGTATTGGGCGTCACCACGCCGGCCTTAAGCGCGGCAGCGATCGTGATCGGCTTCATCGTCGAGCCCGGTTCCACCACATCGGTGACGGCACGGTTCCGATGGGTATCCGGCTTGCCGGCATTGACCGCGTTGGGGTTGTACGTTGGCAGATTGACCATGGCCAGCACTTCGCCCGTGGCGACGTCCAGCACTACCGCGGAACCGCTGCTGGCACCGAGCTCCAACAACTGATGCTTCAGTTCGCGATAGGCCAGGAATTGGATACGGCGGTCGATGCTGAGCGTCAGGTCCTTGCCGGGTTGCGCCGAGCGCACCAGATCTACGCTTTCCACGATCCGGCCGCGGTTGTCGCGGATAACCTTTTTCGCGCCCGGCGTACCGCGCAGCCATTCATCGAATGCCAGTTCCAGGCCTTCCTGGCCTTCGTCGTCGATGTTGGTGAAGCCCAGCACGTGGGCCATCGCTTCGCCTTGCGGATAGAAGCGGCGGAATTCGCGCTGCGAAAAAACGCCCGGAACTTTGTGGTCCAGGATGCGTCGTGCTTCGTCCGGATTGATGCGGCGCTTGAGGTACAGGAATTCCTTGTCGGCGCGTTGCGCCAGACGATTGGTCAAGTGCTCGTTCGGCACGCCAAGAGCCTGCGCCAGCTCGGGCAGGCGCTCCGGATATTTCAGCAGCTCCTGCGGATTGCCCCACACCGACTCCACCGGAGAAGACACCGCTACCGGTTCGCCATTGCGGTCGGTAATCATGCCGCGCGAGGTGGGAATGGGTATTTCCCGCAGGAAACGCGCATCGCCCTGACGCTGATAGAAATCGTTGTTGATCAATTGCACATACGCGGCCCGGCCCACCAGGCTGACCGAGCACAAGCCCATCACGCCGACGACCAGCGCGAGGCGTCCGCGCAGGTTGAAGCGAGCGCGGTTGCGGCTCTTCGGCGGAGGGGCGCTTTTGCCGGACCGGTTCATGGACGTACCACCACGACGTCGGTCGCCTCGGGGAACTTCATTCCCAGGCGAGCGCGTGCGATCTGATCGATCCGGTTGCTTTCGGCAACGGTCGCTTGTTCCAGCTGTAACCGACCAAACTCGACGTTCAGTTCGTCACGCGCTTTTTCCAGCCGTGAGAGCTCGACGAACAGCACGCGATGCCGGTGGCGCGCGTAGATCACCCCAATGGCGGAACCGACATTGGCGAGGATCAGCACGACTAGCAGAACGCGGATCATGCTTGGCCTCCGGTGGAGGCCGGGAATCGGGAATGGAGAGTCGGGAATGGAGAAAAGCGCACGCCACCCGGCGTACGGCGCCCTGAGCGCGCACCGGCTTCGCTTTCACCGATTCCCCATTCCCCATTCTCCATTCCCAGCTTCTCAGCCACCCGCAGCACCGCGCTGCGCGCGCGCGGGTTGGCGGCGAGCTCTTCCGCTTCGGCGCGCTGCGCATCGCCAATGGCGCGAAGCACGGGCACGAAGTCTTCCACCATGGGCAGGCGGCGATTGGCCGGGGGCGCCTTGGCGTGACGGAGGATGAAACGCTTGACGATGCGGTCTTCCAGCGAATGGAAGCTGATAACCGCCAACCGGCCGCCCGGCTTCAGCTGCGCCAGGGCAGCGTCCAATCCGACTTCCAGATCCGCCAGTTCGCGATTGATGTGGATACGGATGGCCTGGAAGCTGCGGGTCGCGGGATGGATCTCCTTTTTGCCCGCGGACTTGCTACGCGGCACTACGGACGCGATCAGGTCTGCCAGCTGCGCGGTGCGAGTCAACGGCTGCTCCACGCGCCGCGCGACGATGGTGCGTGCGATGCGCCGGCTCAGGCGCTCTTCGCCATAAGTCCAAAGCACATCGGCGATATCGTGCTCATCGGCACGCGCCAGCCACTGTGCAGCGCTTTCGCCAGAATCCGGATCCATGCGCATGTCCAATGGACCATCTTTGCCGAAACTGAAACCGCGCTCGGCCACGTCCAACTGTGGCGACGACACACCCAGATCCAACAGCACGCCGTCCAACCCTTCCGCGGTCTGGTCCCATTGCGCCATGTCGGCGAAGCTGCCGCGCCGGATCGCGACGCGCGCATCGCCCGCGAACGTCTGTTCGGCATGTGCGATCGCTTCGGGATCCTTGTCCATCAACAGCAGCCGGCCTCCCGGGCCGAGTCGTTGCAACACGCCGCGCGCATGCCCGCCGCGCCCAAACGTGCCATCCAGATACGTTCCGTTCTCCTTGACCTGCAGCCCTTCCATGACCTGTGCGTACAACACCGGCAAATGCAGCGGGGAAAGGTGATCGGCCTGCGCGGACTGCCGCGTGCCGTCACCCTTGCTCACAACCGCAACTCGAGCATGTGCGCACTCAGATCATCGTCAGTGAGGGTCTGACGGATCTGCGCGTGATGCGCTTGCTCGCTCCATAGTTCGAACTTGTCGCCCATGCCCAGCAGCACGGCTTTTTTCTCGATGCCTACCGCGCTGCGGTGGCTGGCGGGAATGCTGATGCGGCCGTTGCCATCCAGCTCCACGGGCGTGGCCGCGCCAACCAGCTTCAACTGCAGGCTGCGATGCGCGCGCTGGGTGCTGGGCAGCTTGTTGACGTCATCCCTGACCCGCTGCCACACGGTTTCCGGATACAGGTACAGGCTGCCGGCTTCGAACGGGTTGTAAGTGATGACCAGCCGATTGCCGCACTCGCGCGCGACAAGGTCTCGGTAAGCGGTGGGCACCGCTAACCGGCCCTTGTCGTCGACTGTGATGGCGGTCTCACCTTGAAACACGAGCCTGCACCTGCAATCCGCTGGAAAGGCGGTAATTGAACCACGAAAAACCACAAAAACCCGGGTTTTCCCTCTGGCGCCCACATTAGCACCGCGCACAGGGTTGTCAACAGGCACAGAACGAAAAAATCACCAGAAGGATCAATAGCTTGCAGCGAACTTGAGAGAGTTGTTCAAGCTTTATCCACAAGTCGCTGTTTAGTCTCAAATTTTGAGATTGAGGCATGATTCAGCGACATGATCGGCGCGTTACGGCGATCTCATCAAAACTTGCGACACTAGGTGGGAGGAGTCCGCCTCGTCATTCAGATTCCGCCAATGTGCGTGCTCGCTCTCGCTTGGAACGTCCATCCCCGCTGGCGACTGCTGTTGGCTGGGAATCGCGATGAATTCCATGAACGCCCCACGGCCGCCCTTTCTTCATGGGAACCGGCCGGCGATGTCCTGGCAGGCCGGGATCTGCGATCCGGTGGAACCTGGGCGGGGCTTGACCGGCGCGGCCGAATGGCCGTGGTCACCAACGTGCGGGACCCCCGCATCGCGCTTCCGCAAGCGCCCTCACGCGGACGACTGACGACGGAATTCCTGACCACGGCGGGACACGCCACCGCTTACGGACAAGGCCTGCTCGGCAGCGCGGTGGATTACGCGCCCTTCAATCTGCTGGTGTCCGACGCAGCCCGTTGCGAATTCATCAGCAACTACCCCACCCCTCGGCAAATGAGCGTTAGTGACGGCGTACATGGCCTTTCCAACGGCGACCTGGACGAAGCCTGGCCCAAGACCCGTCGACTGGCGGGGACGTTGGCTGATTGGCTAGCGGCAGGGGAAAACAATCTGGAGCCGCTTTGGCGCGCGCTGACCGATGAAACTCCTGCGCCCGATGACGAGCTTCCGGATACAGGCCTGGAACTGGAGCGCGAGCGGATGCTGTCGGCCATCTTCATCCGTGATGCGGTCTACGGCACCCGCGCCAGCACCTTGATTGCTGTGGGCTACGACGGCCAAGGCTGGATCAGCGAGCGCCGTTTTGGCGCCGATGGTGAATTCACCGGCGAAACGACGCTGAGCAATAACAACTGAAATTGCTGAAACAGCCATGTAGGAGCGCCGTCCTCGGCGCGAGCTCTTCCCGTCAGATCGCGGGAGAAGCGAAGAGCTCGCGCCGAGGACGGCGCTCCTACATGCAAAAGTGGCGGAGCCGGCCGATAAGCCGGGTTCTGTCGTGGACAGTCATTCCTCTAGGCGCAGCGTCACCGCTACGCTCAAGCAACCTACCCGGAGACACCGCGGGCCGCGGCATTGCCTCCCTATTTGGTCTTGCTCCCGGTGGGGTTTGCCGTGCCGGTCCGTTGCCGGACTCGCGGTGCGCTCTTACCGCACCATTTCACCCTTGCCGTCCTGCTTGCGCAGTCTTAGGCGGTATCTTTCTGTTGCACTTTCCGTCGGCTTGCGCCGCCCAGGCGTTACCTGGCACCGTGCCCTGTGGAGCCCGGACTTTCCTCGGCACCCACATGCAAGCATGTTGATGACGCGACTGTCTGGCCGGCTCCGCCATGCGCATTGTCGCACGCCGTTGGCCGCGCGACGCGCAGCTTTGGAGAACGTGACCTGTACAGCGGATACACGTATGCCGGTTTCTAAATTGCAAAAACCGCCATCGCGAATCCGCCGAAGCCCAGCGCCAGCACTACCAACCAAGGCGGCAGTTTGGCCCACATCAGCGCGGCCACCGCCGCCAGCACCAGTGCGACATCGCGCCAGTCGCGTACGCTGCTGGTCCATAGCGGGTCGTAGAGGGCAGCCAGCAGTAGACCGACCACGGCACCGTTGACGCCCGCCAGTGCCGATTGAATCAGTGCATGACGCCGCACTTGCACCCAGAACGGCAGCACGCCAACCACCAGCAGAAACGATGGAAGAAAAATAGCGAAAAGGCATCCCATTCCCCCTAGCCAGCCGCCGGGTCCCACGTCCATCGCCGCGCCCAGAAATGCGGAGAAGGTAAACAACGGCCCCGGCACGGCCTGGGCGGCGCCATAACCTGCGAGGAAGTCACTCGCGCTCATCCATCCAGGGACTACGACTTCGGCCTGCAGCAACGGCAGCACAACGTGCCCACCACCGAACACCAGCGATCCTGCGCGATAGAACGCGTCGAAAATCAACAGGCTCTCGTCGCCGGACCATGCTGCAACCAGCGGTAGTGAGAGTAAAAGAGCAAAGAAGATCGATAGTGCCGGCGCGCCATATCTCCTGGGTAACGCAATCGCCAGACCGGTTTCGCCGATCGCGGGTGACGATCGCCGCAACAGCAGGCCGACACTGGCACCCAGCAGGATCACCCCGACCTGCATCAACGCCTGCGGCCATACGATCATCAGCAACGCCGACGCCAGCGCCAGCGTCAGGTGAACCGGATCGCGGCAAAACATTCGCGCCATTCCCCACACCGCTTGCGCCACCACAGCAACGGCGACCAATTTCATACCATGCAATGCGTCGGCAGGCAGTGCCTGCCCCCAACGCATCAGGCCAAGCGCGAACAGGATCATCAACAACGCCGATGGCAGCGTAAACCCGCACCATGCCGCCAATGCTCCGCGCAAGCCCGCACGCTTGATGCCGATCGCCATGCCAACCTGGCTGCTGGCAGGACCGGGCAAGAACTGGCAAAGCGCGATCAGTTCGGCGTACTCGCCTTCCGACAACCACCGCCGGCGTACGACGAATTCGTCGCGGAAATAACCCAGATGAGCGATAGGCCCGCCGAAGGACGTCAGACCCAGACGCAGAAAGACCAGAAATACGCCCCGGAGATTTCCACGGGCCTGTTCTGTTGCCGTTTCCGTTCCCGTTTCCATCGCGAACTCATACAGAAACGAGGGCAGGCAGAAGCACCGTCCTCATGACGACTCCTTCATTCCATACAGCGCCTTGCGCGGCGCCCCGGTGATCTCAGCAGCCAGCTTGGCAGCGGTGGACGGCGGCAGGTGTTCGTTGAGCATCGAATAGACCCGCTTTCCTTCCGCCAGCTGTGCGTCGGCATCGTCGCCCGCGCCTTGCACGATCAAGACGAACTCGCCCTTGCGTTGGTTGTCGTCCGCTTCGACGCGAGCATGCAACTCGGCCAATGTGCCGTCCAGTACCGTCTCGAACAGTTTGGTCAGCTCGCGCGCGAGCACCACCGGGCGCTCGTCGCCGAAGGCGCCGCGCATGTCCGCCAGCGAATCGGCGATGCGGTGCGAGGATTCGTAGAACACCAAGGTGCGGGTCTCGCCGGCCAATCGCGCCAGGCGTTCGCGACGGGCTGAAGCCTTGGCCGCCAGGAAGCCTTCGAAAACGAACCGATCACTCGGCAGCCCGGCTACGCTCAGCGCTGCGATAGCGGCGCAGGCGCCCGGAATGGGACTGACCGCGACACCCGCGGCGCGCGCGGCGCGCACCAGGCGATAGCCGGGATCACTGACCAGTGGCGTGCCGGCGTCGCTGACCAGGGCCAACGATTCACCGGCTGCCAGGCGGGCCACGACGCGTTGCGCCAACGCCTCTTCGTTGTGTTCGTGCAAAGCCACCAGCGACTTGTCGATGCCAAAATGCGACAACAACTGGCCGGTGCGGCGGGTGTCCTCGGCGCAGATCGCAGCCACGCCCCGCAAGGTATCGAGCGCCCTGGGCGACAGATCGGACAGGTTGCCAATAGGGGTGGCGACGATGAACAGGGTTCCAGCTGGCATTTAGTGAGCATCCTTCCACAAGGGTAGAATCGTAGCCGGTTCCCACGTCCCGCCGCTGAGTATGCCCATGGATAAGCGATTCGGAAGGATCTTCACGTTGCTGCTGGCCACATTGCTGATGGCCAGCTGCGCTACGTCCCAAGTCAGTGGGCCGGTCAAACCGGCGCCGCGGTCGAATCCTGCCTTCGTGGCGGCGGCACCCTTGGCCGCCCAGGACGCCCAATTGACGGGCCAGGCCCGGATCGACAATGCGCGCGAAATCGAGCGGTTGCTGTCAGGGCTGGACGACGCGACGCTGGCGCGCGACGCCGCCGCATTGCCGTCCGGCGATCCCTTGTACGACTTCGCGGGCCGCGCCCTGCTCCGCCGCGGCCTTCCGCTGCCGCGCCCGTTCGAACGCGGCGAACAGTGGCGTTTTGCGTCCGGTAATCGACCACCGGCGGATCGCGATGGCTACCGACCGCCAACGAAATTGGCGGTATTGCTCCCGCTCTCCGGCGACTTGGCCACGGCTGCCGCTCCGGTTCGCGATGGCCTGCTGACCGGCTACTACGGCGAAACGCGCCGCCGTCCGGAAATCGACTTCTACGACACCGCCGGTACGCCGGGCGGCGCCATTGCTGCGTACGGACGAGCCGTCGCCGCTGGTGCCGACTTCGTCGTCGGTCCGCTAGGCCGCGACGAAGTCGGCGCGATATTCAAGGAAACTAACCTGTCGGTGCCAATGCTGGTGTTGAACCGCGCCGCGGAAACGCCGCCACCGGGCAATGCCGGCTTTTCGCTGGCGCCGGAAGACGATGGCCTGATCGCCGCCGAGTATCTGCTGGAACGCGAACGCCGCACCGTACTGGTGATCGCCGGCAACGACGATAACGGTCGTCGTGCGGCGCAGGCGTTCGGTGATCGCTTCCGGGAACGCGGCGGTACGGTCGTACAGATACTGAGCGTTGCTGATGCACCGGGCGATCTATCCGCTGCCCTGACCGCCGCGGCGCAACGGGGAACGGATTCGGTGTTCCTGGCGCTGAAGGGCGCTCCGGCGCGAGCCATCATGCCGCAGCTGGCGTTCGCAGGACTGGGCGCCAAGACGCGTGTGGCCACGTCGCAACTTTCATCGGGCACCGGCAAGCCAGAAGAGGACATGGCGCTGGATGGCGTCGTGTTTCCCACGGACTTGTGGAGCTCGCGCGGCACCGCCGGCCTGCCTGCCGTCAGCGTGGTTGGCGAACGTATCAGCACCGCACGTGGTCCGGCGGCGCGCTTGTTCGCTTTCGGATATGACGCCTGGCTGCTGACGGCCTATCTTGAGAAGCTCGCGCTCGGCAACACCGACCTGCGCGGCGCTACCGGGAAGTTGCAGCTGGACGGGTTCGGCAATGTACTGCGCTCGCCGGCGTGGTCCACTTTCAGCGGCGGTCGCGCGGTGCCGATCGCCGATGGCGGTTGATCGCCGCGCCCGCGGCAACGTTGCGGAAGACGCCGCACGAACGGAACTGAAACGCGCGGGTTTACGTGAAATAGCCGCCAACGCGAACTACCGCGGCGGCGAACTGGACCTGGTGATGGACGACGCGGGCACGCTGGTGTTCGTGGAAGTACGCTACCGCCGCTCGCGCGCTTTTGGTGGCGGCGCGGCATCGGTCGATATCCGCAAACGCCGCAAGCTGGTGCTGGCGGCGCAACTGTTCCTGGCTAGCCATCGGCAATACGCGCAAGCGTCCTGCCGCTTCGATGTCGTCGAAGCCGACGGCGATCCCGCCGCGCCGCGCCTGCACTGGATCAAGGACGCCTTCCGCGCGGATGATATTTGACGACGCGCCCGCAGGAACGATCTCTGGCGTAGGAGCGCCGTCTCGGCGCGAGCCTTTTTGTCTAGTTGCGACAGAAGCGAAAAGCGATTGAAGCCTACCATTTGCCATACGGACGCGCTGCGGCGCGATCTTGATCCCGCGCACTAGAGGTTATCGGGGCGCGGGGTGGCGCCGCCGCCTCTACAATGCCCGGGTGAATACGATTCCGGCCGCCTTCGACATTGAACTGTCCGCCTTGCTGGGCGAACACTGGCGTACCGACGATCTCTCTCGCCGCAACTACGGCGAAGACAATTCCAAGCGTTACGCGCTTCCTATTGGAGTTGCGTTGCCGGAGACGCGCGAACAAGTCGCCTCACTGGTGCGTGTCTGCCGCCGTCATGACGTGCCCATCGTGGCACGCGGTGCGGGCACCAGCAGCACCGGCGCGGCAATTCCTTACCACGGCGGCGTCGTGCTGTCGTTCGAACGAATGAACCGCGTTCTGCATATCCAGCCGGGCGATCGTTATGCCGTGGTGGAGCCTGGTGTCTTGAACGGCGACCTGCAGCGCGCGCTCGCGCCGCATGGGTTGTTCTGGGCCCCGGACCCGGCCAGCGCCGATGTTTCCACCATCGGCGGCAATCTGGCCTGCAATGCCGGCGGACCGCACGCGGTGAAGTACGGCACCGCCCGCGACAACGTGCTCGCATTGACCGCAGTCAGCGGTACCGGCGAACTGATCCAAAGCGGCGGTCTCACCACCAAGAACGCAACAGGCTACGACCTGACCCGGCTGCTGGTGGGTAGCGAAGGCACGCTGGCATTGATCGTGGAAGCCACACTGAGATTGCTGCCGTTGCCGCCGCAGCGCGCCAGTCTGCGCGCGCTGTACCGGGATGTGGGCAGCGCCGCCGCCGCAGTGGCTCGGGTGATGACGCAGCCGGTCGCGCCCGCCATGCTGGAATTCATGGACCGCGCCTG
Organism: Pseudoxanthomonas sp. CCNWLY206-1; assembly: GCF_039710385.1. Lineage (NCBI taxonomy): Bacteria > Pseudomonadati > Pseudomonadota > Gammaproteobacteria > Lysobacterales > Lysobacteraceae > Pseudoxanthomonas > Pseudoxanthomonas sp. CCNWLY206-1. Next base: position 93,996 of record NZ_JBDKXI010000007.1, read on the forward strand.
CATCCGCCTGGCGCGCGAGGTCGGCGGCGCCGATATTCCCGATGCTGGCGCACTGTTGATGATCGAAGTCGATGGCGACGAGGCAACACTGCCGCACGCACTGGAAGCGGTCGCTGCCGCCGCGCGCGGGCCTGGTCTGCAGACGTTGGATGTGGCACCTGACGAGGCGTCGCGCGAGATCCTGTGGGCGGCGCGCAAATCCTTGTCCCCTGCGCTGCGCACCATCGCAGCCGGCAAGATCAACGAAGACGTCGTCGTGCCGGTATCGCGGATTCCCGAACTCGTCGCTGGCGTGGAAGCGATGGCGGCGGAGTTCAATCTGCCTATCGTCGCGTTTGGCCATGCCGGCAATGGCAATCTGCACGTCAATATTCTTTTCGACCCCGCCGACAACAGCCAGTCCCAGCGCGCCGAGGCCGCGCTTCCGCGTCTGTTCGCGCTGACGTTGAGTTTGGACGGCACGCTGTCCGGCGAACACGGCATCGGCGTTACCAAGCGCGATTTCATGCGCGATGCTTTCGGCGAGCCCACGCTGGACGTAATGCGTGCGATCAAAGCCGCCTTCGATCCTGACGGCATTCTCAATCCTGGGAAAGTGCTTCCCGCGCGTTGATCCTGATGCGGACGGCGAAATCGAAATCGCTGCATGAGTAGGAACGATCTTCGACCGTAGGAGCGCCGTCTCGGCGCGAGCTCTTTCTGTCAGATCGCGACAAAAGCGACAAGCTCGCGGCGGGATGCCGCTCCTACGTGGAAGATCCCACCCTCTATTTTGAGAAGTGATCGTAGCCTGGACGTGGCGGTTGCCACACATGTCCATCAGCATCTACGGCCACAACTTCTCGGCCGCTTAGGATACGGCCGATGCGGGTGACGGCAACGTCGGCGGATTCGCAGGCACCCAGCAGCTCATCGCGCCGCGAGGACGATGCGGTGAAACACAATTCGTAATCATCGCCGCCCGCTGCTTGCAACGACCTACGTTGTGCCGCGTCGAATGCCTGCCGCAGAGCAGGCGATGCCGGTAACAGCGCCAGTTCGATCTCGGCTCCCACCCCACTCCGCTCGCAGATGTGACCCAGATCGGCAAGCAAGCCGTCGGAGACGTCCACCGCCGCATGCGCGATATCGATCAATGCGCGACCTGCTTTCACCCGTGGCGCCGGACGGTCCAAGCGAGCGCGCAGCGCGGGATCGCGGTGTCGCTCTGGCTGTGCCAACGCGGCGGCTGCGTCGCCCAGCGTCCCCGTCACCCACACGTCATCGTCCACTTGCGCGGCATCGCGGCGCAATGCACGGCCGGGTTCGACGAAGCCCATGGCGGTAACCGAGATCGACAGCGGACCACGGGTAGTGTCGCCGCCAATCAAGGCGACACCATGCTGTTGCGCGAGATCGAGGAACCCGTCAATGAACGCATCGATCCACGCGGGGTCGGCTTCCGGCAGCGATAACGACAGCGTGCACCACGCGGGCGCCGCGCCCATTGCCGCCAAGTCGGACAGATTGACCGCCAGCGCCTTCCAGCCGATGTCAGCGGGCGCAGTCCCCACGGGAAAATGCACGCCACTGTTGAGTGTGTCGGTGGTGACGACCAGTTGCTGCGCCAGTGGCGGCTGCAGCAATGCCGCATCATCGCCAATACCCAATACGACATCGCCGCGCTGCAGGACGCGTGCGCGGATACGGGCAATCAGATCGAATTCGCCAAGGCTCATTGCGACAGGATAGCCGGCAATCCTGCGAGCAGGAGCGGTGGGCGCGAGCGCGCCCCGGTAGCCTTACCGTGTGCGCGTTGAAGAACGCGCCGCAGCGCGCCCGGACGGCGAACGGGCAGGCTTCCGGTCGCTCTTTGCTTCTACCGTTTGACAGGAAGAGCTCGCGCCGGGGACAGCGCTCCTACAGGGATCAGCGGTTCTTGCCCGCTTCCACCGGACGCCATTCCACGGCGGCATGGTCCAGCACGCCATTGACGTAGGTGTGGCCATGCTCCGCGCCAAAACGCTTGGAGGTTTCGATGGCTTCGTTCAGCACCACGCGGTAGGGCACGTCGATGCGGTGGAGCAGCTCATAAGCGGCAATGCGCAGCACCGCTCGCTCGATGGGATCGACTTCTTCCACCGCGCGATCCAGAAATGGCAGCAACGCATCATCCAACTCGCTGCGATGCTTGACCACGCCGCGCACCAGATCTTCGAAGTATTCCAAGTCGGCGATTTCATGCGCCTGTTCGTGCGCGAACTGCGAAATCACCTGGCCTACTTCACCACCGGACATCTGCCAGGCATACACCGCCTGCAACGCCCGCCGGCGCGCACGCGCGCGGGTGACGGGATCCACACCGTCCTTGCGGGGGGGATGCTGATGCCGGCTCATGATTGCTCCTGCGGTGCGTTGTTCATGGCAACTGCTCCAGCAGTTGCGCCATTTCCACTGCGGCCAATGCGACTTCTTCGCCTTTGTTGCCATGGCTGCCGCCTGCGCGCGCCTCGGCATCTTCGATGCGATCCACGGCCAGCACACCGTTGAGCACGGGGATTCCGAAATCCAGCTGCAACCGCATCAGGCCTTCGGCGCAGCGGTCGGCGACGTGTTCGTAATGACGGGTTTCACCGCGAATCACGCAACCCAACGCGATGATCGCCGCATGGCCACCGCCTGCGGCGATGCGTGCGACAGCGACCGGGATTTCCCAGGCGCCCGGAACCCGGATCACGTCGATAGCGCCTTCGGCCACGCCATTGCCAGCCAAGCTCTGCCGTGCACCGGCCACGAGCACATCGGTGATGCGAGCATTCCAGCGGCTGGCGATGATCGCGAAGCGGGCACCGTCAGGGGCACGCAGATCGCCTTCGTAGTGGGGCATGAGGCTTGGGATTCCTTGGGGTCGTGCAGTTTAGCAGGGAGGCCGGTGAGCGGTGAAAGCAGCTCGCGTTCGCCCCTTTTTGCAAAGGGGGCTACGGGGGATTTGCTCTTGCTGTTGCTTCTAAAGAGCAAAAGCAAATCCCCCTCAGTCCCCCTTTTTCAAAGGGGGAAGTAAAGCGCATCCTTCTGCCGCCCACCGCCCACTGCTCACCGCGCACCGTACCCGCTGGTCGCTCACTACTTGCCACCCCCGGCTCTACGGCGCCACGTACTCCACCACATCCAGCCCGAAACCCGCCAAGCCGATCTGCCGGCGTGGGGTGCCCAGGACCCGCAGCTTGCCCAGGCCGAGGTCGGCGAGGATCTGGCTGCCCGCACCGTTGCGTCGCCATTCGGCTAGTGCACCAGCGCGGGAAGGTGCGGGTTCGGGGGATTCGCGGATGCGGTCGAGGAGAGCGTCGGGCGATGTGGAGTCACCCAGCAAGACAAGCGCGCCCTGCCCTTCGGCGGCAATACGTTTGAGGACATCGCCCACGGCCGGACCGAAATCAGCGCGCCGCCAGTGCAATGCGTCCGCCAGCGGGTTTTGCATGTGCACGCGCACCAGCGCAGGTGTTTGCGCATCCACCTGTCCGCGCAGCAGGGCGAAGTGCAACCCGTGAGTTACCCGATCGCGGTAGGTGAACAGGCGGAACGGGCCATGCTCGGTATCGATGTCGCGCTGATCGACACGCTCCACCGTGTGCTCGGTACTGAGGCGGTAACTGATGAGATCTTCGATGGAGCCGATCTTCAGCCCATGCTCGCGCGCGAACACTTCCAATTCCGCTCGGCGCGCCATGCTGCCGTCGGGATTGAGGATCTCCACCAGTACGCCGGCTGGTTCCAGGCCGGCCAAGAGCGCCAGGTCGGCAGCGGCTTCGGTATGGCCGGCGCGGCTCAGCACGCCGCCAGGCTGCGACATCAGCGGAAAGATGTGGCCGGGCTGGGAAAGGTCTTCGGGCTTGGCATCCGGTCGCACCGCGGTACGGATGGTGTGAGCACGGTCATAGGCCGAAATGCCGGTAGTGACGCCTTCGGCGGCTTCGATGCTGACCGTGAAGTTGGTGTGGTGTTGCGAAGTATTGTCCTGGACCATCGGCGGAAGACCCAGCTGACGGCAGCGTTCGCGCGTCAGCGACAGGCATACCAAGCCGCGCGCGTGGGTCACCATGAAATTGATGTCAGAAGGCTTGACCAGCTCCGCGGCCATGATCAGATCGCCTTCATTCTCGCGGTCTTCGTCATCGACGATGACGACCATGCGGCCGTTGCGGATTTCTTCTAATAGTTCGGGAATCGGAGCGAAGGACATTGGAATTCCAATAAAAAGAGCGTTGCACATCACCTCAGCCTTCGCCGGGTGACGGCGGAGGATTTCAGGCCGTTGGTGAACCTTGCAGAAGCCGTTCGACGTAGCGCGCCACCAGGTCGATTTCCAGGTTCACCGAGTCGCCCACGCCTGTCTGCGCGAAAGCCGTGTGCGAGACCGTATGCGGAATCAGCGCGACGTCGAAGCCTTCGGCATCCACTTCGTTGACCGTCAGGCTGACGCCATCCACGCAAATGGAGCCCTTCTTGGCGATATAGCGCAGCAATGGCACCGGAGCGGAAAAGCGCCAGCGCTGTGCCCGCGCATCTTCACGGATGCCGATCACGGCACCCATTCCATCGACGTGCCCGCTAACCAGATGGCCACCCAGCCGATCGGTAGGAAGCATCGCGCGCTCGAGGTTGACCAGCGCGCCTGGCTTAAGTGCACCCAGTGTGGTCAGCGACAAAGTCTCGTTGGAAGCGTCCGCATGAAACGAAGCCTCATCGAACTCCACCACTGTCAGGCACACGCCATTGACGGCGATGCTCTCGCCCAGGCGCACGTCCGCGAATGGCAGCGTGCCCACCTCGATGATCAATCGCGCATCGCCGCCGCGGGTTTCTGAATCACGCAGGCGACCTACACCTTCGATGATGCCGGTGAACATCAGCGCACCTCCGCGACGTGCATGTCTTGGGTGGTGTCATCGGGTTTTATCCGGGCACCCCGTTCTGCCTGATGCAGGCCCGAGGAAACAAAGACGCTCTTGGCACTCGCCTCTCGCGAGCGAAGGACGGCGGCGCGGTCGCAGTTATGCAGGGAATTCGACTTGAACATGGAAAACGTTTCTCGCAAAAAGGCAAAAGCGAAAAACGCCCCAAGGCATGAGGCAGGCAGGCAAACGCAAGGCCTTGAGCCTTGCGCGGTCGCGCGCCGCCGTCTTCTTTCATCCGGACTATGACCGTCGGCTCCGGCATCGGACCGGATCTGCTGACCTCCCGGCGGATGCCGGAAGCGCTCGCGGGCTCATCGTTATCGACGCCACTCAAGTTTGTTGAGTGCCATATCCATAGACGATCTACCGCCGGTGGGGAGTCGCACCCCGCCCTGAAGACGTTACGTGTAGTTACCGGCGAACCGGCGCGCGCATTCTAGCACCGCGCCTCCAGCGCTCTTTCGAATCAGTACCGGATAAGTAAACAAATAGTTAAATCCAGCACAGCGATCCCGGTCGGACCAGACTCTCAGGTCCCGGGGAGCGTCGGCTTGCGGCGCAGATGCAGCACCAGCGGCCAGCGCAGGGTGCGTAGTGTCATGGGGTCGCCCCAGGCTTCAGCCAGTTCCGCGGTGTGGGCCTCGACCGGATCGCGTCCCGTGGCGGCGCGGTAACAGGCAGTGGCGGAAAGGCTGCCGAAATATCCCAACAGCTGCGGCAGGTTCCAATCGGCGGTGAGCCATAGATTGGGCGCAGGCAGGGCTTCGAACGGCCATGGATAATCGCTGTAGCCCAGATCCACGTCGTTGCGCTCCGGCGGCCAGTAGTCGTCGATATCGTCGCGGATGTTCTCCGCCGCTTCGGCCATGTCATCGGAAAACACGATGTCCTGATACGTCCACGCGGCCAGGACGCCGCCGGGCTGCAGCACGCGCTCGCAACTGGCGAAGAATGCCTTGCGTTCGAACCAATGCAGCGCCTGCGCCACCGCTATCAATCCCACGCTACGGTCTGGCAGGGCCGTGGTCTCCGCCAGTTCCACCGCCAAGGTGACGTTGCCGGGTTTAGCCTGCGCCGCCCAATGGCGCTCGATCTGCGCGGCACTGGGATCGGTGGCGTAGACGTGGGCGAAACGCTGGCTAAGGCCGCGAGTAGCCTGACCACTTCCACAGCCGGGTTCCCAGACATCCGCGGTGGCAGGCACGACCGCCGTGATCGCATCGTACAGTGCGTCAGGATAGGTTGGCCGCGACGCGGCATAGGCCTGGGCGATACCGGAGAAGTGATCTTTGAAGGAGGTCATGGGGGTTCCGAAGACCGTCAGGTTGGCACGGTGGGTTGCAGCAAGAGACGGTGATCTTCGCCAATCGCTCGCGAGTCGACAATCTTCAAATGCAATCGCTGGGCCATCGCATCGATTCCCAGTCCGCCAAACAGCGGCCGCGCGTGATCGCCCAGCAGGATCGGCGCGACGTAAAGCAGCAGCTCGTCGGCAAGTCCAGCCGCGACAAAAGCGCCCGCCAGGGTGGCGCCTGCTTCCACCTGCACCTCATTGATGCCGCGCGCCGCCAGCAGTTCCAAGACCACTTTCAGGTCGAAGCTACTGCCGATCGCCGGCGCCACCAAACGTTCGGCGTTCATTGTGCGGGGAGGTTTGACATCCGCGGTGTGGATGTAAAGCGTGGGCGCGTCGCCTTCGCGTACTTTTCCGCGTGCCACCGTGGCCAGTCCGGGATCCAGTACCACCCGCGTCGGCGGCACGAACGGCGTGTCATCGCCCAGGCGCACCGTCAGCGACGGATCGTCCGCCAGCACCGTGCCCGCGCCGGTCAGGATGGCACCCGCTCGCGCTCGCCAGCGCTGCACGTCGAGGCGCGACGCCTCGCCGCTGATCCATTTGGAATCGCCACTGGCCACGGCGGTACGGCCGTCCAGGCTGGTCGCCAGCTTCACCCGCACCCAGGGGCGGCCGCGCTCCACGCGCGACAGAAAGCCACGATTGAGCTGGCGCGCCTGGGTTTCCATCAATCCCGATTCCGTGGCGATCCCCGACGCGCGCAGCCGATCGAAGCCGGCGCCGTCCACCTTCGGGAAGGGATCGCGCATGGCGGCGACCACCCGCGATATACCCGCCGCGATCAATGCATCCGCGCAAGGTCCGGTGCGACCGGTATGCGCGCACGGCTCCAGCGTCACGTACGCGGTAGCGCCTTTGGCGCGATCACCGGCGGCCTGCAGTGCGTAAACCTCGGCATGCGGTTCGCCCGCACGCTGGTGGAAGCCTTCGCCGACAACTTCTTCGTCGCGAACGATCACGCAGCCCACCATGGGATTGGGCCTGGTGGTGTAGGCACCTCGCTCCGCCAAGCGCAGCGCGCGCGCCATGTACTGATGATCGAATGCGGTGAACGTCGTTTCAGTCACGGGGAATATCCTGGTTTTCCGCCTGAGGCCGATACGGCAGCGGGTCGATGGCCATGACGGTGACGAACAATGGACCCAGCTGCAGCTGGTCTTGCACCCGCCAACCCAAGCCACGGTAATAGTCGACCGCATCCGTGCAGTACAGATAGAGCCGTTCGATCCCCAATGCCGCAGCTTCCTGCACACAACGAGTCACCAGTGCGCGACCCGCGCCGCGACAGCGAGCTTCCGGTTTGACATACAGGCTGGCGAGCCAGGGTGAATACTGGCGAATATCGTCGTGATCGTTCTGCAACAAGCTGACCGAACCCAACCAATCGTCTTCCTCCACTGCGATCAGCGTGGTGGGAATTGCACGGCGGCGATCATGCGTTTCCAGTTCATCCAGCGCCTGCTCGACCGTCCAATCCGGCAGCAGCGCACCGAAGGCATCGACATGGGCTTGCGCCAAGGCCGGCGCTAGAACGAGATGATCGCGAAGATAGGCGATTTCCACGCCGGCTTAGCGTTTCTTGTTCTTGTCGATGGGTACGATGTCGGCGCCCAGCAGCGGCAGTTGACCGCTGGCGGTAGGCAGATCGCGCTCGAGCTTTTCGATCTCCTCGCGGAAGTCGGCGACATCTTCAAAACTGCGGTAGACCGACGCAAAGCGCACGTAGCCGACATGATCCAGCTTGCGTAGTTCATTCATCACGAACTCGCCGATACGCCGCGAAGCCAATTCGCGCTCGCCACTCATTCGTATCTGGTGCACCACCGCGCGCACCGCTGATTCGATCTGTTCTTCCGACACCGGCCGCTTCTGCAACGCTCGATCGAAACCGGCGCGCAGCTTGCGTGCATCGAACGTGTCGCGGCGGCCATCGCTCTTGATCACCGCCGGCAGCTTGATCTCGATGTTTTCCAGCGTGCTGAAACGCTCACCGCAAGCCTCGCACTCACGCCGGCGCCGAATCGTCGCGCCGTCTTCGGAGACGCGCGAATCGATGACGCGGGTGTCTGTGTGCTGGCAGAAAGGGCAATGCATCAAAGAGCCGGGAACGGGGAATGGGAAATGGGGAATGGGAACAGCAAACGCATGGAATCGCCGTTTTTGGCGACTCCCGCTTCCCGATTCTCTATTCCCGTCTTAGCCATAAACCGGAAACTGCCTGCACTGCTTGGTCACGTTCTCACGCACCGACGCGATGACATTCTCATCCTTCGGATTGTCCAGCACGTCGCAGATCCAGTTGGCCAAGGCCACGCAGTCGGGTTCCAGATATCCGCGGGTGGTGACCGCCGGGGTGCCGATGCGCAGACCGGAGGTGACGAAGGGTTTTTGCGGGTCGTTGGGCACGGCGTTCTTGTTGACGGTGATATGCGCCTTGCCCAGCGCGGCTTCCGCGGCCTTGCCGGTGATGCCCTTGCCAATCATGTCGACCAGCATCAGATGATTCTGAGTGCCGCCGGAGACGATCTTGTAACCGCGCTTGATGATGGTCTCGGCCATTGCCTGGGCGTTCTTCACCACCTGTTGCTGGTATGTGGTGAATTCCGGCTCCAGCGCTTCCTTGAACGCGACCGCCTTGGCGGCGATCACGTGCATCAGCGGGCCGCCCTGGATTCCCGGGAAAACGATGCTCTGAAGTTTCTTCTCGATCTCTTCACCGGCATCTCCGCTGCCCTGGCGACTGGACAGGATGATGCCGCCGCGCGGACCGCGCAGCGTCTTGTGGGTGGTGGACGTCACCACGTGAGCGTGCGGGAGCGGAGTGGGATACACGCCAGCGGCAATCAGGCCAGCCACATGCGCCATATCGACGAACAGATATGCGCCCACCTTGTCGGCGATGGCGCGGAAGCGCGACCAATCGATGACTTGCGAGTACGCGGAAAAGCCTGCCACCACCATTTTCGGCTTGTGCTCAAGCGCCAGCTTCTCGACTTCGTCGTAGTCGATCATGCCCTGGTCGTTCACACCGTATTGCACGGCATTGAACAGCTTGCCGGACGCATTCACCTTGGCGCCATGGGTCAGGTGACCGCCGTGTGCCAGCGACATGCCCAGGATGGTGTCGCCCGGGTTCAGCAGGGCGAAGTAGACCGCCTGGTTGGCTTGCGAACCGGAGTGCGGCTGCACGTTGGCATAGTCCGCCGCAAACAGCTGTTTAACGCGGTCGATGGCCAGTTGCTCCGCCACATCGACGAATTCGCAACCGCCGTAGTAGCGCTTGTGGGGATAGCCTTCGGCGTACTTGTTGGTCAGCACGCTGCCCTGGGCTTCCAGGACGCGTGGACTGGCGTAGTTCTCGCTGGCGATCAGCTCGACATGGTCTTCCTGCCGCTGGGCTTCGGACGCGATGGCCGCAGCCAGTTCAGGGTCATAACCTTCGATACGGGCGTCGCGCGGGAACATCGTCACTCCAAGGCGGGAATCGGGCCTGGGATTGTAACGGTTCCGACCCCGCTGAATGGCGCTTTCCCGTCTTCCAGGGAAGGTTTTGGGATGGCACGTGCAAAGCTTGCCTCCACCTGAGCCGCGTCGCGCTGACTACGGGGGAAGTGAGAATCCGCCACTCGAAAATTGGCACGCCACCCCCATATCCGCGATAATCCCCGGTATCCCGATTTTCCTTCTCGCGGCCCCTGCTCAGGCAGGCCGTCGTTGACCGTCTGCGGAGTTTCATCGCCAATGTCGCAATACATCTACACCATGAACGGCGTCAGCAAGACCGTGCCGCCGAAGCGCCAGATCATCAAAGACATCTCGCTGTCGTTCTTCCCGGGCGCCAAGATCGGCCTGTTGGGCCTGAATGGCGCCGGCAAGTCGACCGTGCTGAGGATCATGGCCGGCGTGGATAAGGACTTCCAAGGCGAAGCCCGTCCGCAAGCCGGCATCAAGGTCGGCTACCTGGCGCAGGAGCCCGAACTGGATCCGAACAAGACCGTGCGTGAAGCGGTCGAGGAGGGCGTGGGCGAAGTCCTGCAGGCGCAGGCCGCCTTGGACCGCGTCTACGAAGCCTACGCCGAGGAAGGCGCCGATTTCGACAAGCTGGCCGCCGAACAGCAGCGCCTGGAGGCCATCCTGGCCGCCGGCGATGCACATACGCTGGAGCACCAGTTGGAAGTCGCCGCCGATGCGCTGCGCCTGCCGCCATGGGACGCAGTGGTCGGCAAGCTGTCCGGTGGCGAAAAGCGCCGCGTGGCGCTGTGTCGCCTGCTGCTGCAGAAACCTGACATGCTGCTGCTCGACGAACCCACCAACCACCTGGACGCCGAGTCGGTGGAATGGCTGGAGCAGTTCCTCGCCCGCTACACCGGCACCGTGGTGGCGGTCACCCACGACCGCTACTTCCTGGATAATGCAGCCGAGTGGATCCTGGAGCTGGATCGCGGCCGCGGCATTCCGTGGAAAGGCAACTACACCGACTGGCTGGTGCAGAAGGACGAGCGCCTGAAGCAGGAAGACAACCAGGAAAAAGCCCGCCAGAAAGCGATCCAGAAGGAACTGGAATGGTCGCGGCAGAATGCCAAGGGCGGCCGCAGCAAGGGCAAGGCCCGTCTGGCCCGCCTGGACGAGCTGCAATCGGTCGACTACCAGCGCCGCAACGAAACCAATGAAATCTTCATTCCGCCTGGCGAGCGCCTGGGCAACAGCGTCATCGAGTTCAAGAACGTTTCCAAGAAGTTTGGCGATCGTCTGCTGATCGACAACCTGAGTTTCATCGTGCCGCCCGGCGCGATCGTCGGCATCATCGGCCCCAACGGCGCGGGCAAGTCGACGCTATTCAAGATGATCACCGGGCAGGAAAAGCCCGATTCGGGCCAGATCGCCATGGGCCCGACGGTCAAGCTGGCCTACGTGGACCAGAGCCGCGAGAAGCTGGAAGGCAACCACAACGTGTTCCAGGAAGTCTCCGGCGGCCTGGACATCCTCAACATCAACGGCGTGGAAATCCAGTCGCGGGCCTATATCGGCCGCTTCAACTTCAAGGGCCAGGACCAGCAAAAGATGGTGGGCTCGCTGTCGGGCGGTGAACGCGGCCGCCTGCACATGGCCAAGACACTGCTGCAGGGTGGCAACGTACTGCTGCTTGACGAGCCCTCCAACGACCTGGACATCGAAACGCTGCGAGCGCTGGAAGATGCCCTGCTGGAATTCCCGGGCAATACCTTCGTGATCTCGCATGACCGCTGGTTCCTGGATCGCATCGCCACCCACATCCTGGCCTTCGAAGGCGACTCGCACGTGGAGTTCTTCCAGGGCAACTACCGCGAGTACGAAGAAGACAAGAAGCGTCGCCTGGGCGAAGAAGGCGCCAAGCCCCACCGCCTGAGATTCAAGGCGCTCAAGTGACGCTTCGGCCCGTGACCGCTTAGCGGTCACGGCTTTGCCGAATCGTCACCCCGGCGAAAGCCGGGGTCCAGCGCCGTTGCTTGTGCTTGCCTCGCAGCGATCACCCAACCACATCTAGCGTGCGCAAAGCGCACGGCTTTGCCATCACGTCTTCCCCGCGAAGGGGGGAATCGCTTCTCAACCGCCGCATGGCGGGTCATCCAGCGCCTTTGCTGTTAGCTGTTGCTTTTAGCTTCAACGAAAAACCAAAGCAGAACAAAAAACGCCGGCCACCACCGGCGTTTTTCTTTATTAAAGCCACATCAATCACGGCATGTAGCGTGCGCTGTCCGCACAAAGAAAACTCTGCCCAGGAAAATCCAGCTGCCTGAAGAATAAGCGTTGCCGGCTGGAAAGGACGGCGCTACGCCTGACGCCCACGCGCCTCGCCGCATGGCTCGTGTTGATCACTGGGCCGACCTACATACTTCTGCGGCGTAGTTGCCCGGAGGATTTGCCATCCGGAGTGCAGGCGCTGGGCCCCGGCCTACGCCGGGGTGACGATGCATTTATTCCGGATAACCAACGATACGAAATCCCCAAGCTCCTGGTCATGGCGAGAGATGACGAGAGCCAAAACATCCCCAGACCATGATATGAGAACGCCCCGCCGTAGCGTGCGCTGTGCGCAAGAAGCCCTGACCAAATGAAGCACGTGCGCACAGCGCACGCTACAGGTCGATCGGCTTCCGGCGCCACAACCGGCAGATCGGTCAGCGGCGAAGCAACCGCGCAGCGCAAGCCGCAAAAAAATGCGCCCAGATAACTCCGAACACGCCAGCGCGCGTGAACCGACCACGTTGATGCGCTTCGAACTTGCCGAAATATCGCCATAGCCCGCGATGCTTGTGCCATTCAACAAATATTGGGCGGGCGCGACTGGATACACCGCGAATGTGGATCACACGAATATCGTTGGCAACAGCGACCACGGCACCCGCCAGGCGAGCACGGCGGCAGAGATCCATGTCTTCGGCATGCAGGCGGTAGCCTTCATCCAGGCCCTGCAGCCGGTCGAACAAGCTGCGCGGCATCAGCATCAGCGCACCGGACACCGCATCGACCGGCTGCAAGCGCACGCTGTCGTCCACCGGCACGCCCAGTCTCGACGCCGTGGCAGGCGAGGTCAGCATCGCCGCGAAGTTCGGATCGCGCCGGCGCGCGGCCGCGTCACGTACGCCTGCCTCGTCGACCAGATCAACACCCAGCAATGCATCGCCTGTCGTTTCGGCATGCGCGCGCAAACGCGACAGCGTATCGGGTTCGACCAGCAGGTCAGGATTGATGAAGGCAAGCCAGGGGGATTGGGTATCTTTCGCGCCCTGATTGCAGCCCACCGCAAATCCCGGGTTGTCGGGATTGGCGACGAAGCGTACGCGCGAATCGGACAGCGCGTGACGCTGCACCATATCCAGCGTGTCGTCCTGGGATGCGTTGTCGATGACACGGATCTCGGCGACGTCATGCGCCACGCGCAGGCGCATCAGGCATTCATCGATGGTGGACGCGCTTTCGTGAGTCACCACGATGGCCGCCACCGCCCCGCGGTCAGTGGAAGAGTTCACGCTGCGGCTCCGGCGATCCTATTTCGGCATACAGCGTACCCAGACGTTCACGCGGCTCACGCAGCGGATCGTTCATCAGGAAGCCCGCGAGGCGCGGATGCCAGGCCGGCCAACGCGCATTGATCGCATCCATGTCGCCATCGGCTGGCCGGCCTTCCCCGCCCCGTGCGACAAACGCCGTCTCACACAGCACGTTGCGCCAGCCCAGTCCTGCCAAACGCAACGAAAGATCGATCAGCGCGGCGTACCAGGAGCCGTAGCTACTGGCATCCAGGCCGCCCACCTTCTGGCGTGCACTGCCGCGCAATGCGACCGCGTGCGCGACAGCCGCCGGCAGTTCCGGGTGCAATGGCGGCATGGCGGCGCAGGCTTGCGCGGTGCGCTGAAAATCCATGGGAGGTGAGGAAACTTCACCCAGACGAGGCCATGCTGCCGATTCACCCGCGTTGCACCATGGGGTGGCAGTCGCGATAGCGGCATCGCGTGCCAGACAAGCACCGAGTTGCTGCAACCAACCTGGCAATGGTTGAGCGTCTGGCGCCAGCACCACGACGTCGGCATCAGCGCAGGCCGACAGCATTTCATCCAGATGCGCGACCTCGCCGGCCATGCGTGGCCGGCGAGTGTAGTTGGCTTGCAAGTGAGTGCGTTTCAACCAACGTTCGATGATGGCCAGTCCGCGTGGACCGGCCTGCGCATCATCGGCCAGCCACACCCGAGTGCCAGCGGGAGTCCCGGCTTCCAATGCGCCCAGGCAGGCATCCAGCGCGTCATCGTCGACACCTACCGGCAAGAGCACGACAGGCAGCGTGAAGGCTGGTCGCTCGCTCACTTCTTCGGCGCGCGCAAGGGTTCCAAGGCACGGAAGCGCTGGCCGTATTCGTCGGTCAGATTGCGTGCTTCCTGCGGGTTGCGGACGATGGTCGGCGTCAGCAGGACGATCACTTCGCTACGGTCGTTCCTGGTCGTCTTTTGTCCGAACAGCCCACCAATAATTGGCAGTCTGCTCAAGCCAGGGATACCCCTGGAACCTTGACTCGCACTGTCGTTGATCAGGCCTGCCAGCATCACGGTATCACCGGCCTGCACCGCGGCTTCGGTCTTCATGCGACGCGTGTTGATGGTCACATTGCCGTTCCGATCAGGAGTCGTGCCAGGTGAGCTCACTTCCTGCACGATATCCAGGAAGACCATGCCATCCTTGGTCACACGCGGGCGCACCTTCAGGATGACACCCGTATCCAGATACTGCACCTGGCTGTAGGTGGTGTCCGTGTTGCTGCCGGGATTGACGTTGACCGAATTGATCGGAATCCGGCTGCCGACGTTCAACGTGGCTTCGGCGTTGTTGCGCACGAATATGGACGGTGTCTGCAGCAGGCGCACGTCGGAAACATCGTCCAGTGCGTTGATTATCGCCGCCGCATCGTTCTTGAATAGCGTCCAGGAGGCGCCCGTACCCGTAATGCTGCCGGCCAGCGTGCTCCATTTGCGCGGAAGCAGCGGATTGACGTTCAGATCGAGGCTAGGCAAGCCGGCATCGGTCGCCGCTCGTTCGATGTACCAGCTGACGCCATAAGACAGCGCACCGGTCAACGTCACCTCCGCGATCTGCGCCTCGATGTGTACCTGCATCGGCATCACATCGAGTTTCTCCACTACGTCCTGGATCGACCGCCAAGCCGAAGCAGTGGAGCGCACCAGCAGGGTGTTGGTTTCATCGACCGCCGATACCCCTACACGGTCACCGTCGACTTCCAGAGTGACGCTGCTGCTGCCGCCATCGCGTGGACTCAGCGACATTCCGCCACCGCTCAGACCGCCACCACCACCGCCACTTGAACCGCCGCCCGCATTGCCGAAATCGACGCTGCTGTTGCGGCCATCCATGCCGCTATCGTTGATCTGCACCGGGTCTGTGCCTGGCATCAGCGACGTATTGCCGGGACCCCCCGTGTCACGCCCGGAATTACCGCTGCCGCCACCAAATACTTCCGCCAACCGCTGCGCCAACTCCTTGGCCTTGACGTACTTCAGCTCGTAGGAGAACAGGCGCGCGCCTTCGCCCGAGCCATCGATGCGTTCCATCCATTCCTGGATATCGTCCAGGTACGCAGCTTGCGGCGTAATCACCAGCACCGCATTGGCGCCTTCCAACGGCATGAAACGGAACATGCCGGCACTGGGCGTCTTGCTGTTCTCGCCAAAGACCTTTTCCAGATCGGCGACGACCTTGGTGGCGCGGCTGCTCTGCAGCGGGAACACGCCCACCGACATGCCAGCCAGCCAGTCCACATCGAAAATCTCGACCGTGCGCAGGTAGTTTTCCAGTTCCGAGCGCGTACCGCCCAGCGTGATCACATTGCGGGCGGGATCGATGTTGACGATGGCGTTAGTGCGAGCGTACGGCTCCAGCACCTTTTTCATTTCGCTGGCGGAAATGAAGCGCAGCGGCACCACACGAACTTCGTAGCCGCGCGCATTGGCGGGTGCGCCGGTGCGGGGAGCCACCGAGCCGCTCAGGTTCTGCTCGTTGGGAACGATGCTGTAGCGGCCGTCGCTATACACCATGCGCGCATTGTTCCAGCTCAGCACTTGCTCCAGCACGCTCAGCGCTTCGGCGGGCGATACCGGCTTGGAAGTCGTGTAGGTGACCGTGCCTTGCACGCCCGGGGCGATGACGTAGTTCTGTCCCAGCATGTCGCCCAGGATGGCTTTGACCACCGCGTGCAGCGACTCGCCTTCGAAATTGAAGGTGGCCGTGCCCGTTCGCGCGTTCGCCAGCGAAGGCAGCGGCGCGGCGGCGGCGCCGCGGTTGATCATCTGTCCGCTACCGCGGCGTATCACCGCCTGAGGTCCGCTTTGCGGTTCTTCGGGCGTAGCCAGCGGCGATGTCTGCGCCGCGCCTGGTTGGACCGCCTCGCCGCCGGGCTGCTGGCTGCCACGCCGTATGTCCGGCGTGGGCGCACTGGCGCAGGCGGCCAGCAAGCCGATGCAAAGGGAAACCAGAATCACACGTAACTTCATGCCTGCTCTCTACTGGGTGGTGTCCGGCGCTGCCGGCGGCGGCGGTGGAGTGGGTTGGCCTTGCTGCTGGCGCATTTGGGCACGGCGGGCTTCGATGCGTTTGCGGATGGCTTCCATCTGTTCTTCTGTACTTTGCGGAGGTGCCGGCGCCGCCGCCTCCGATGGCGGCTGGTTCTGGGCGGTTACCGGAACGTTGGGTGCTACCGGTACCGGTGCCGATGGCCCTCCGGTCACCCGCGCCGCGCCAGGCGGTATCGCCGCTGGCGGCGCCGCGGCTCTCACCTGCGTGGGCGGAACCCCACCCTTGCCGTCGAATACCCGCAGCTCCAGGGCACGGCGACCTCCCGGCCCTTCGAACACCGCGCTTCGCGGCTGCAGCTCCGCCAGCCGCCATCCGGATTGTCCGGTAAGTTCTTCGCCTATCTTCACGCGAACGCCCTCGCCTCCCTGCGGCGTTTGCAGAATGGCCAGCTTCAACTTCGGCGTGATCAGCACACTGGTCAGCACCCAATCGAAACTCGCGGGGGCAGCGGCGACGGCCTCTTCCTTGCCTCCGATATAGAACGGTTGCGGCTGCCGGTTTTCCGAAAACAGCGGGCGAGCGGCGATATCCGCGTATTGGTTCAACGGGCCCAGCCGTTCCGGCGCAGGCGCCGGTAGCTTGGGCAGCGCCTGTACCAGCGCCGGATCGTCAGCCATGGGCGTAATACGGCCGGCCAGACCAAACAGCGCCAATAGCGCGAGCAGCACCGCCCAACCGGCAACCGCGGCCAACAGCCAGGTTCGCGGACCGAAGGCGTCAGGGCGCACGTTCAACTCCCGGTGCCGGCAGAGCGGGCCCTGAAGTGGAAGCTCCCGCGCCGTCGCCAGGTGCGGCAACGCCGGTAGGCTTCAGAAAACCATACAGATCGAAGCTGACATCCAGCCCGCCCGCGCCACCTTCCACCGCGGCCATGTACGCGTACCGCTGGGCCAGCACGTTGAAGTTATCGACAAACAGCCGTGGGCTTTCGGATTCCAGTTGATGCAGCACCGAGGCCAGTTCCGGTGTGCCGCAGCGCAGGCGTACCTGCACGGTCACCCGCGTAAGCGCATCACGGCCCGGCAGCGACAAAGGGGATTGGTTGCTGATGGCGCAACTACGATTACCCGGGCTGGCCTCTTTGACCACCGCTTCCAATCGTTGCACCAAACCGGCGGTTGCCAGCTCCACCGTGGGTTCGGGCAGGAACCCGGGGCGTTGCGCCTGTTGCGCCACTGCTTCGGCCAGCAAGCGCTCGATCTGCGGCGCTTGCCGCAACTGGGTGCGCATGCGCAGATCGCGTTCCCGCAATGCGGCGATGCGTTCATTGGTTTCCAGCATTGGCGCCGTCCACCAGGGATGCACCAATACCAGATAGGCCAATGCCAGCACTGCCAGCAACAGCCCCAGCGCCAACCAGCGGTCCCGCTTAGCGATCGCCTGCGCCACTGGCGTCTCCTGCAGGCGCGGTGGGAGCCGGCGCTGCGGCCGCGGTCGTGCCGATCAGTTCGGCCGTCATGGTGAATCGGTCCAGGCGGCTGCGGGAATCCGGTTGCAGGGCGCCGCTAAGCGCCGGATTGCGCCAAAGTGCGGAATCTTGCAGGCGAGCGACCAGTCCAGAGGCCTCAGGACTCAGACCAATCAGCAGCAGGCGCTGGCCTTCGATGGAGAGCTTCTCCAGATAAGTGTTGTCGGGTAACCGGCGCGTGACCTCCTCCAGCACTTCCACCGTGGTGGGACGGCTGGCACGCGCCTGATCCAAGGTGATCGCGCCCTGGGTCAACTCGACCAGCTGTTGACGCTTGGCCGATACCCGCCGCGCTTCCGCCGAGCGGCTTTCCATCTGTGCTTCGAACGCTTCGGCCGCCGCACGGCGGTTGTCCAGCATCAGCCAACCTGCGAACACCAATGCCACCACAGCGACGGATGCCAATACCCAATGCAACCCGCGATGCGGGGCACGGCCGGCGTGGCGCGATTCGGCAGGCAGCAGGTTGACACCCATCGGCTGGCCGTCGAAACCGGCGACATCGACACCCACCAGATCGGCGGAGAGCGGCTCCAGCGCCTGCAGCGCGACATCGAAACGAGCGCGCGGCACCACCACCAGTTCCGTTTCCAGCTGGCCATCTTCCCGGCGCTCGAGGATGCGCGCGTCGAAGCACACCTGATCCGCGGTGAACGGCGTCTGCCGATCCAGTTCGAATCGCACTACATCGCGCAGGCGTTCGGCAGCCGCGGCGGGCAGCAGCAATCGCCGGTGCAACACGCTTTCCGCTGGCAACAGCAACCAGCGCGGCAATTCCGCCAAACGGCGGCTCAACAGGCCCCGTAGTTCTTCGCTGGTTATAGGAGCGGGGATCTGCGCGACGTCGCGCAATTGATGAGCTTCCTGCCAGCGCAAGTGGAGTTCGTTATCCAACCGCAGGATCAGCAAGCGATCCTGCGTGAGTCCGAGCAGCACCCGCCAGCGGAGCGGCAACCAGGACGCCAACGCATCCGACCACCACGCCAGAAAACTGCGCGGCCCCGGTCCCACGCGGGAACGGAACCAATCGATGCTGTCGCGCAGAGTGCTCATTGTGGTGCTGCCCCCTCCTCCCAACGCAGTACCGTGTAGGCAGACCCCAACGTGGGATTGCCACCTGCCCGTACCACTGTCCGTAATACCGCTTCTCGTCCTTCCGCCAGCGTTGCGCGGCTCTCGATACTATACGTGCCGCTGCCGGAGCCTACGAGCTGGTTTTGTCCGGCGACGCCGGCCGCCTGCCGCTGCTCCAGCCATTGGGCGGGATCCTGGCCCATCGCGGTCAACACCGCGGCAGGCGCATAGGTGGTATCGGGCATTACACGGCCCGAATAAAGGGTGAGGTAGGGCGCCACCAGCGCATAGATTTCCGGCGTCATTCCCAGCACTTGTTCCACTTCAGCCACGGTTTCGAAAGCGGCGTCCTTGGCGCCGTATTCCAGCCCCGCCGACTCATAGTCGGGGTCTTCCGCGCCTCCTGCAGGCTGTGTCAACGGATCGGGATCGCGCCAATCGACGATCGCCGCCGACAGCGGTTCGGCCTGTTCGCGCGGCACTCCTACCGCCTGCATCAACTGCGAAAGCAATGGTTGGTCCGCCTGGTTGAGATCGACCTTGCCGGTCTCGTCGACAATGTTTATCTCCACTGTGCTGCCCGCGTACGGCCAGCGATAAGAACGGCCGTCAGGCAACCAGCGGGTTTCTGGGCGGCTGTCCGCCAAGCGCACCAGGGCGTATTCGACGCCGGCGCGCGCCACTTCCTGCGCCACCGCGCCACGGCTGACGACGCGGCCCTGCATGGCCTCTACTCGCGCGGTCAGCGCGAATGCACCGATCAGTGCGGTCAGCAAGGCCACCAACCAAAGCACCAGCAACAGCGCCGCGCCATGGGATCGCGAACCGGCTCTCATAGCGCCTCCGGAGGAAGCCCACTGCCCGCGCCGCCTTCGCTGCGAGCCAGAGTGACGATGACGGGCGGCCAATGCCTGCCGTCATCGGATTGCAGTTCCACCGCCACCTGCAGCGGCAATACCTCGACATTGTTCCAACTGTCCTGCCATTCGCCGAGCCGGTTCTCCTGGTCCAGTCCTCGATACCGGAAACGCACCGCCTTCATACGATCGGCCAATCGCTCCGGATCCGCGCCCGTCACTTCGTCCAAGGTGCGCGTGTTGCCCGGTTGCACGATGGAGAATGCGATCGACAACCGGCCATCGGCATCGACGGAGAGATCGTGCAGATAGGGACCGCCGCGGCCGAGATAGTCGGGAAGATCGGAGACGAAGCGCATGCGTTGCGGCGCGCCGACAAAGCGCGATTGCCGCAAGTTACTGGGATCGGTGGCGAACACGATGGGTTGTGCCGTGGCCAGCCGCTGGCGCAAGAACCCTTCTACCGCCCGCATACGTTCGTTGCGTTGCGCGATGGCCTCGCCGCGGCCGACCATCGTCGTGGACGCACGAAGCGTGGCGAATGCCAGCGCCAGTCCCGCCGCCAGCAACACCGTGGCCAGCAGGACTTCGATCAAGGTGAAACCGCGCGCGTGCCGGCTCATGGCAGCGCCGATTGATTCGGATCAGGCGGCGCCAGCCGCAGGGTCTGCCAGCGCTGCGCCTGACCGGCGGCCTCACCCCAGCGTACGACCAGTTGCAATTCCAGCAATCGCGACGCGGACGGATCGATGATGGCGCCGGGCGCCAGAGGATCGGTGTACGGTGCGATATCCAAGGACCAGCGATAGCGACCTTCTTCGAACTCGCCTTCGCTGTGACCCGGCTGCAAGACTTCGACGACACCCAGCTGCGAGAACAGCGACTGCGCGTGCAAACTGGCACGGCTGACATCATCCGCCGCGCGTACCTGCCGCGCGGCGCCGGACAAGGTGCCCAACAGCAGCGTCAGCGCCAAAGCCAGCAGCGCGAACGCCACGATGACTTCAATCAAAGTGAAACCGCGCTGCCGGCGGGGAAGACCGTGCATGGTGGAGCTCATGGCGCAGCCACCGCGGAATCTCGCATCACTCGCACTTCACCGGTCAACCAGCCCACATCCACCACCCACGATGCCGTCTTCGCGCTCAGGCGTACGCGGCCGCCGGTGGAGCCGCCGTCGTGGAAGAAAAGAATGCCGCCTTCGCCGGCCCGCGCCTGCGCCTGCCGTGCACCGGTGAACTGTATGTCCAGCGATTCGGAAATGGTGCCGCGGTGGTCGTTCGGTGCCTGCCAGCGGCGCGCCTGTGGATCGATGGTGAAACGCTGCGGCCGGCCGGTGGCGAGCGCCTGCGCGCGGGTATAGCGGAGCTCCGCGGCGATTTCCTTCGCTTCCGTTCGCAGCCGCATGCCGTTCAGTCCGCCGGTCAAAACCATCGCCGCCAAGGTGCTGGCGATAGCGATCAATGCGACCACCAGCAGCATCTCCAGCAGCGAGACACCATGCACGCGTCTCGGGAGGAAACGCGCGCTCGGCGAGCGCCCGCCCAATCCGGAATTCAGCTGTGGCGCTGCTGCCAAACGCATGCCTTCACCTGCCGTTCCCGACTACCGTGCAGTGGAATCGATCCGGCGCTCACGGCCGGCATCTGTCTGTTCGCCGGCACGGTCACTCGTTTCTGATGTCGGCGTCGACGCTGTCGCCGCCGGGCTTGCCGTCCCTGCCCAAGCTGAGCAGGTCGTACGATTGCGATTCGCCTGGCACGCGATACTGAATATCGTTGCCCCAGGGGTCCTTCAGCTCGGACGGTTTGGCATAGGGGCCCAACCATCCAGCCGCGCCACCTGGCTGGGTCACCAGGTCTTCCAGCTGGCTGGGAAGACGACCGGTGTCCAGCTGGTAATTTTCCACCTTGCCGGACAGTGTCTGGATTTGCGATTTCGCCAGATTGGCCTTGCCGCGATCCGCGCCACCCAGAACCCGGCTACCTACCAGCGTGAGCACCGCGCCGATCAGGACGATCACGATAATGATCTCCAGCAGGCTCATGCCGCTTTGCGCGGCGGGGGACGGCGAACGGGTCAGGGAGCGGGAAAGGCGCATCGCGGGGGTCCTTGTGGAATCTCGATAGTGTGGGCGTGAGCTTCTGAACAGTTTGTTCTGGCCAAAGACTGGCGGCGTGCTCGTGGTCAACCGATGGCGTTGGTCAGATCGTACAGCGGCACCAGCACCGCAATGATGACCAACCCCACGACGGTCGCCAAGACCAAGGTGATCAGCGGCACCAGGGCGGCCAGCATGCGGTCCATCGCCTGCGCGGTTTCGCGTTCGAACGTGTCGGCGGTTTTCAGCAGCATGCTGTCGAGCGCGCCGGATTCCTCGCCCACCTGGATCATCTGTAGCGCCAGGCGCGGGAAGCGCTTTCCCTTCGCCAGCGAGGACGACAGGCCATGGCCATTCTTGACGTCTTCGGCTGCCGCTTCCACATCCGCGGACAGCGCCCGGTTGCCCAGCACATTGCGCGAAATGCCCAAAGCGCTCAGCAGCGGCACCCCGTTCTTCAGCAAGGTGCCCAAGGTACGCGCCAGTCGCGCGGTTTCCAGCTTGGCTATCAATGAGCCAATGAAATTGAATGTCAGCAGCCGCGCATCGAAGCGGTCACGGAAGGCCTGATCACGCCGCTTGCGATCGAACCACCACCCCGCCAGTGCAGGCACTCCCACCAGCAGGAACCACCAGTCGCGCACGAACAGGCCCAGCGCGAGTACGCCGCGGGTGAACCATGGCAGCTCCACATCCAGGCTCTCGTACATCAGCGCGAACTGCGGCACCACGTAGCCCATCAGGAACAGCAACGCAAAGCCGACGACAACGACAAGGATGGCGGGATAGATCAGCGCATTGACCACACGCCCTTTCAACGCACGGCTGCGCTCCAGGTAATCGGCGAGCCGCTGCAAGGTGTCATGCAGGCTGCCGCCCGCCTCGCCCGCGCGCACCATGTTGATGTACAACCGCGAAAAAATGCCGTGCTGGCGATCCAGCGCCGTCGACAGTGGCGCGCCGCCGCGTACCGCATCGCGGATATCGGTCAGCACGCCTTTGGCTTTGGTGTCTTCCGGCAGATCGAGCAGGATGGACAGCGAGCGGTCCAGCGGTTGCCCCGCGCCGAGCAATGTCGCCAGTTGCTGAGTGAACTGCACCAGCCGGTCGCCGGCGAATGCATTGGGCTGGAACAACCTGCGCCAGTTCCCGACACCACCGGCGTCGGCCGCCAGCTTGGTTTCCACTGGCAGATGGCCCTGCTCCTGCAGCCGCGACACGACCTCGGTGTCGCTGGCAGCCTCCATCTGGCCGTCCATGACTTCGCCGCGCGGGTTCAGGGCTTTGTAGCGGTACAGCGGCATGCGGACTCTCGGAGCCAAGGGACGCCAAACTACCGCAGAACCAAGTGCCTGCGCCATCCGCGTCGTGCTTCCTGCACAATCCCCGCCTCCCGGATACCGGGAGGCGGGGCAATCTCATCGGAAATGCCTACGGGGCGGTGAAGCTGCCGCGGATGCTGACGTTGCTGAACTTGGTCTTGCCCACCAATGTTACGTAGTAGGTGCCGGCTTGGGGATTGGCGATATTGACGGTCTCGTTGTTACCGGGCCGCGCCGAACGGAAGTCGTAACTCGCGCTACCGGCTTCGCTTCCGAACTTCACATAAAGATCGGCATTACCGCTGCCGCCAAAACTGATGAAGGACAGTTGCGTGGCGCCGGCGGGAACCACCAACGCGTATTTGATCTCCGCGTTCTTCGCGCCTGTGTTGCCGCCCACGGCGACGTTGTTGGTCAATGGCGTTGCAGTGGGCGGCTCCCCACCCAGTACTGCATCGATCGCCGCCGATGCATTGACGATGCCCGCGCCGATCGGCCGATTCGCGGGTGGCGCTACCGGGAACGGGCGCGCGGTTGCCTTCAACGTCGACAACACTTGCGCGGGCGTCAGTGGTGTCTCGGCGACGCTTTGCATCAGCGCCACGACGGCTGCCACGTGCGGTGAAGCCATCGACGTTCCACCCATGCCGAAATACGTCTCGGTGGTGGGAACCGTGGTTCCTGCATTGCCGGCTGACCAGACGTAACCACCGGGATTGCCGTCCACGCTACCGCCGCCGCCAGGCGCGGAAATATCCACCACCGATCCATAGTTGGAATAGGAGGTGATGCCGCCGGTGATGCGCGTCGCGCCCACCGCGATCACGCCGCTGCAACTGGCGGGCGAGTAATCGGCTGCGTCGTCGGCTTCATTGCCTGCCGCCACCACCACGGTGGATCCATTGGCCAGCGCAATATTGAACGCGGCCTGTTCGGCCTGGCTGCAAGCGCCGCTGCCGCCCAGGCTGAGGTTGATGACCTCGGCGGGATTCGCGTTGGCGGGTATGCCCGCGACGCTGCCGCCCGAAGCCCAGATCACCGCATCGGAAATATCCGAGGTATAGCCGCCGCAGCGTCCCAATGCGCGCACCGGAACGACCTTGGCGTCGAAGGCTGCGCCTGCCATGCCTTTGGCGTTATTCGTGACTTCGGCGATGGTGCCGGTCACGTGCGTGCCGTGCCAGCTGCTGTCTTGAACCGGCGATCCGGGATAACACTCGTCGGCCACGGGGTTCCAGTCGCCTTCGTCCAGCGGATTTGCATCGCGAAGGTCGCCATCGCGCGAGACGAACGTATCGCTGATGAAGTCGTAGCCCGGCAGTATGTTGGCAGCCAGGTCGGTGTGCGGGGTGATGCCGGTATCGATCACCGCCACTACCACGCCGGCGCCCGTTGCTTTATCCCACGCTGTCGGCAGGTTGATGCCGCCGACCGGATCCTTGAAGTGCCATTGATACTGGTTGTAGTAGGTGTCATTGGGCACCAGGTTGCGCGTGCGGCGCGCATCGACCTCCGCATAGACCACGTTCGGATCAGCGGCAAGTTGCCGTATCAGGCTCTCCGCTTCCACACGATCGAGCTTGCGAGAAGTGCGGATCACTTCGGCACCGATCGCCAGGCTGCGCAGTTTGCTGGTAGCCACGGCTGAGCGCCCGTTGGCCGATGCACCCAGGCCGGCGCCGGAAATCGCCGAGACCAGAGAACGTTGCAACGTGGCGTTGGTGGCGCTCGCCGCGCTGCCGTCACGGTATTTCACGATGAAGCGGTCGTAGCTTCCTCCGTCGCGCAGCCCTGCGGTATTGGGCTCGCCGGCCAGCGCAACCGCGCTGGATGTGGCGATCGCCAGGCCGACGGCGATAGCGGAGAACAAGACATGCATGCGCTTGCGATTACTGAGGTTCTGAGGATTCACTTGACATACTCCGTGTCTGACAGGAAAAGAAAAAAGCGCACGTGTCTGTGCACCAAAACCTCGTGGCTCAAACACTTGCACGCCCCACTTCATGCAACAGGATCAGGTATCTGTATTTACCTGCACCGTCATATCTTCACGCGGTCTACACACGACGTTGACGCGTCGTTAACCCCTTGAAAACAGCTGCGAAGAACTGACGCGCCTAACGTAGCAAATCCACTCGCAAATGCCACTGCGCACATGTAGTGTTGATCCACACGGAGTTTTTTGGCATCACCTCGGGGAAGGGGAAACGGATGCGGGACGCAGTCGGTAGTGCCACTTTTTCTTCATTGATTCGTTTGCGATATCTCGTCTTTCCAATCGGCGCCTCTTCGATCGAAGAGCGGTGGGATTCCCGCGCTCGTTTTACTTTTCTCGTTTCACTCTGCCGGACCTCACCCGTGTCCGGAGACTCCTTGTGCCACCGCCGATCGCGCGCGATTCAACGCCGCGCGGATCGCTGCACCACCTCCTGAAGTCCGTTACGAAACTTGCCCCGACTCCGCAAGGAGCTGGGTGCCGCTGCATTCCCCCGAACACCAACGCGAAGGACGTAATTCATGAACAGGATCTACAGCAAGGTTTGGAATCGGTCGCTCGGCATGCTGGTTGTCGCATCCGAATTCGCAAAGCGCTCGCACGGTAGCGCCGGCACCACCCGGCGTACCCGCCAGCGATTCGGTATCGCTGCATTGACGCTGGCGGTCTGCGGCGCATTCTCGATCGCCTCGGCAGGCGCATACGACAAGGACAAGAACCATCCGCAGCAGCCAAAGAACGGTCCGAATGCAAGCCACTGCGTAGATGCCAAAGGCCGTCCGATCGTCGGCGGCAAACCGGGCGAGAACGCGGTGTCCTGCGGAGATGACGTGAACGCATCGGGACGCAATGCCGTCGCGGTGGGCTATAAGAGCGTTGCCAACAAGACCGGTGCCACCGCGGTCGGCGGCTACGCCGAAGCTACTGGCACGAATGCCACCGCATTGGGTTACCAGAGCGAAGCCACTCGCGAGGGCGCTATCGCCGTCGGTAGTTACAGCGAGGCCAGCAGCGGCAACAGCACTGCCGTGGGTACCGAGTCGATCGCTTCGGGCAATGCATCCACGGCGGTTGGCTATCGCAGCGAAGCTTCCGGCGCTTCGACCACCGCCATCGGCACAGGCAGCGCCGCGACCGGCGGATTCTCTTCCGCATTCGGCAATGGGTCTTCGGCTTCCGGACTCCAGTCGATTTCCGCCGGCCACAACAGCGCGGCATCCGGCGTGGCGTCATCGGCATTCGGTGGGTTCAGTCAAGCCACCGGCGACTTCGATGCGGCCTTCGGTTATGGCGCGGAGGCAAGTGGCGGCGATAGCACGGCGCTGGGGTCAGGCGCGATCTCCAGTGGTTACAACAGCGTGGCCCTGGGTGGAACGCTGCTCGGCTTGTTGCCCACCGAAGCATCGGGCGACTTTTCCACGGCGGTCGGTGGCGGTGCGTGGGCGGCCGGCGTCAATGCCAGCGCGTTTGGCAATCTCGCTTCGGCAATCGCCGACAACAGCGTCGCCATCGGTGGCGATTCAATCGCCGATCGCGAAGACACGGTTTCCGTCGGCAGCGAAGGCAATGAACGCCAGATCGCCAATGTCGCGGCCGGCACCGAAGGCACCGATGCGGTGAACCTGGATCAGTTGCAGGAAGCCACCGCCGACTCACGTTACTTCAAGGCGAATGGTGCCGATGACGGCGCGGATGACGCCGTTGCTTCAGGCGACTATGCGACCGCTTCGGGTTCGGCCAGCGTGGCTGAAGGTACCGGCGCCACCGCGACCGGTTCGGGTGCTTTCGCGTTGGGCGAATACAGCACCGCGACCGGTTTCAATTCCGTAGCCAATGGCGATAACAGTGTCGCTAACGGCTCGTCAGCGCAGGCTACCGGCGCAAGCTCGACCGCCATCGGCGGACAGCGCCAACTGTTCGACGACGAAGGCAACCCGGTCCTCGATGAAGACGGCAACCCGGTCTATGCCAGCACGGAAGCAACCGGTGACGATGCGACCGCGTTGGGTGCCGGTGCGGTCGCCAGCGAGATCGGTGCGACCGCGACCGGCGCCGGCGCGAATGCTTCCGGTGCGTATTCCACGGCGTTGGGCACCGAGGCCAGCGCGTCGGATACACAAGCCACCGCGGTGGGCTTCCGTAGCGATGCGGCCGGCATTGCCGGGACCAGCGTCGGCGGCTATAGCAGTGCTTCAGCGTTCGGCGCATCGGCGTTTGGTTACGGGGCCGAAGCCACTTCCGACAGCGCGACGGCGCTGGGTTTCGGCGCGGTAGCAAGCAATTTCGATTCCACGGCATTGGGTTCCAATTCGATCGCCAGTGGCAACAACAGCGTCGCGATAGGTGGTGCGCTATTCGGCCTGTTGCCGACCGAAGCTTCCGGCAACTTCTCCGTCGCGGTGGGTGGCGGCGCGTATACGCCGGCATTCAATGCGGTCGCGCTCGGCAATTTCGCTTCGGCAATCGCCGACAACAGCGTCGCCATTGGCGGTGATTCGGTCGCGGATCGCGAAGACACGGTGTCGGTCGGCAGCGAAGGCAATGAACGCCAGATCGCCAACGTAGCTGCTGGCACTGAGGGCACCGATGCGGTGAACGTGGATCAGCTGCAGGAAGCCACGGCCGATTCGCGTTACTTCAAAGCCAATGGTGCCGACGACGGTACGGATGATGCCGTGGCTTCGGGCGACTATGCGACCGCTTCGGGGTCGGCCAGCCGCGCCGAAGGCACGGGCGCAACCGCGACCGGTTCGGGTGCTTTTGCACTGGGCGAATACAGCAGTGCGACCGGCTTCAACTCCGTTGCAAGTGGAGATAACAGCGTCGCCAATGGCTCGGCGGCGGAAGCCAGCGGCACTTCCAGTATCGCTATCGGCGGACAGGTGGATGCCTTCGATGCCGACGGCAATCCGATCACTGTCAATACGGTGGCCTCGGGACTGGGCGCGACAGCCGTCGGCTCAGGTAGCCTGGCATCCGCATTGGGAAGTTCCGCTGTTGGCGTGCTTAGCGAAGCCAGCGGCGAGTCAAGTTCAGCCTTCGGCTACGGCAGCGTCGCCACCGGCGAATACGCTTCGAGCTTCGGCCATGCCAGTGGCGCAACCGGCGACTACAGCGTCGCCGTCGGCGGACCGGCGGACCTTATTCCCGGCCTCGGCATCCTGGTGTACACCCGGGCGAGCGGATTGAGTTCGGCGGCCTTCGGTGCAGGCGCCATTGCGGCGGGCGACTACAGCACGGCGGCCGGCAGCCTGGCGGAAGCGTCGGGACTCGAAAGCACGGCGCTCGGCTTCTTCTCCTATGCGCCGGGCGACAACGCGACGGCACTAGGAGCTGAAAGCTGGGCCAGCGGTGACAACAGCACTGCGGTGGGTTACTACAGCAGTGCCTTCGGCGACGACAGCGTTGCACTGGGCGCCAACTCGGTGGCCGATCGCGACAATACGGTTTCCGTTGGCAGCGAAGGTAACGAACGCCAGATCGCCAATGTCGCGGCCGGCACCGAAGGCACCGATGCAGTGAACGTGGATCAGTTGCAGGAAGCAACGGCCGACTCACGTTACTTCAAGGCGAATGGTGCCGATGACGGTACCGATGACGCCGTGGCTTCGGGTGAGTATGCGACCGCCTCCGGTTCGGCCAGCCGCGCCGAAGGCACGGGTGCAACCGCGACCGGTTCGGGTGCTTTTGCACTCGGTGAATCCAGCACGGCGACCGGCTTCAATTCCGTTGCAAGTGGCGATAACAGCGTTGCCAATGGTTCGGCGGCGCAAGCTACCGGCGCAAGCTCGACCGCCATCGGCGGACAGCGCCAGCTGTTCGACGACGAAGGCAATCCGATCCTCGATGAAGACGGCAACCCGGTCTATGCCAGCACGGAAGCAACCGGTGATGATGCGACGGCGTTGGGTGCCGGTGCGGTCGCCAGCGAGATCGGTGCGACCGCGACCGGTGCGGGCGCGAATGCTTCCGGTGCGTATTCCACGGCATTGGGTACCGAGGCCAGCGCGTCGGATACACAAGCGACCGCGGTGGGTTTCCGTAGCGATGCCGCCGGTATTGCCGGGACCAGCGTCGGCGGCTATAGCAGTGCTTCAGCGTTCGGCGCATCGGCATTTGGTTATGGGGCCGAAGCCACTTCCGACAGCGCGACGGCGCTGGGTTTCGGCGCGGTAGCAAGCAATTTCGATTCCACAGCATTGGGTTCCAACTCGATCGCCAGTGGCAACAATAGCGTCGCGATAGGTGGTGCGCTATTCGGCTTATTACCCACCGAAGCTTCCGGCAACTTCTCCGTCGCGGTGGGTGGCGGTGCGTACACGCCTGCGTTCAATGCGGTCGCACTTGGTAATTTCGCTTCGGCAATCGCCGACAACAGCGTCGCCATTGGCGGTGATTCGGTCGCGGATCGCGAAGACACGGTGTCGGTCGGCAGCGAAGGCAACGAACGCCAGATCGCCAACGTCGCCGCCGGCACCGAAGGCACGGACGCAGTGAACCTGGATCAATTGCAGGAAGCCACGGCCGATTCGCGTTACTTCAAGGCCAATGGTGCCGACGACGGTACGGATGATGCCGTGGCTTCGGGCGACTATGCGACCGCTTCGGGGTCGGCCAGCCGCGCCGAAGGCACGGGTGCAACCGCGACCGGTTCGGGTGCTTTTGCACTGGGCGAATACAGCAGCGCGACCGGCTTCAATTCTGTCGCCAGTGGCGATAACAGCGTCGCCAATGGCTCGGCGGCGCAGGCCACTGGCGCTGGCTCAACTGCCGTCGGAGGACAACGCCAGCTATTCGACGATGAGGGCAACCCGGTGCTCGATGAGGATGGCAATCCGGTCTACGCCAGCACGGAAGCCACCGGCGACGATGCGACCGCTCTGGGTGCCGGCGCGAAGGCTACCGAGATCGGCGCGACCGCGACGGGCACCGGTGCCAACGCCAGCGGCGCTTATGCGTCGGCCATCGGTACGGAGGCCAGCGCTTCCAACACGCAGGCCACGGCAGTCGGTTTCCGCAGCGATGCCGCCGGGCTGGCGTCCACCACGGTCGGCGGTTACAGCAGTGCCGGTGGCGACTTCTCGTCAGCATTCGGCTACGGCGCCGACGCTTCAGGAAGCGGCGCAACCGCGGTCGGTGAAGGCACGGCCGCGGCCGGCGAAGAAAGCACCGCCGTAGGCGGCACGACGTTCTTCGGCCTTATCAACACCCGCGCTACCGGCACGGGCGGCTCCGCTTTCGGCAACGGTGCGTGGGCCACCGGTGAATACAGCACCGCGGTCGGTCACAACAGTTACGCCGATGGCGATGAAACCGTGGCGTTGGGTGTCAATGCGGTTGCGGAAGCCGCCAATAGCGTGGCGATTGGTGCCAATTCGTGGAGCGATCGCGCAGACAGCGTCTCAGTGGGCGACAGTGGCAGCGAGCGACAGATCGTCAACGTGGCCGCGGCTACCGAAGCCACGGATGCGGTGAATCTGTCGCAGCTCAGCTTCACAGCTACCGCGCTGGGTGGAGGTGCCAGCTTCTCCGGCGGCGTCTTTATCGCGCCGAGCTATTCGATCCAAGGCAATGCCTACAACAACGTCGGTGCGGCGTTCACGGCTGTCGATGCCAAGCTGACGGAACTGTTCGGCAAGTTCGATACCGCGGCGTCGCCGCCCGCGCAAGCAAGTCAAGCCAGGGTGGCGGCCAACAGCAGCGCCTCGCAGAACGGGCAAAGCGCCAGCAATGCAAACGTGGCAACGACGGATGCTTCCTCCGAGCCGGCCCATACCAGTCAACAAGCGGTGGCTGCGAATGCGGAGGGCGACGTACCCGCCGCTGCGTCCAGCTATGCCGATGCCGGGGATGCTGCCACGCTCAGCAACGCGCAAGCCTACACCGACAACGCCGCCACGCAGACGCTGACCAGCGCCAACGCCTACACCGATTTCAAGGTGCTGGCGCTGGAAGACGACTTCAACGCATTTCGCAATGACGTCGACCGCCGCTTCTCGCGACAGGACCAGCGCCTGGACAAGATGGGCGCCATGAGCTCAGCCATGTTGAACATGGCGATCAACGCCGCTGGCAGCCGCAGTCCACGCGGGCGCGTCGCCGTGGGTGCCGGCTGGCAGAACGGCGAGAACGCACTGTCGGTTGGCTACGCCAAGCCGATTGGCGAGCGAGCATCGTTCAGTATCGGCGGTGCGTTCAGCGGCGATGAAAAGTCGGCAGGCGTGGGTTTTGGTATCGACCTGTAACGGAAGGTACGACGGCAGGGCCAGGCAGGTGCCTGGCCCTGCCTGTGTCGGCGTAGCGTCCTTGTGGGAATGGTGCCGGCATGCCGGCATTGGTGAGTCGCGACGTTGATGTTTCCGGTCGCGACTCACGTCGCTCCCTTAGGAATTCATCCGTTCTTTTGTAGAGCCGATTCTCGTCTCAATGGGTTGCTCGGAGAATGCCATCGCATCCTTCTCAGGGAACCGCGACCACCTTGCTCAAAGCCGATACGCCGTTCTCATCGAAAGCTTCGACCGCCACGAAATAGCGCACGCCAACATTCAGTGCCCGCAACTCCAGTCGCGTGCCTTGATCGGCGAAGACCTGATAAGTGGAATTCAACCGGTCAAGCGCGATACCCCAGCGCACGTTGTAGCCGACCGCACCGGATACCTCACGCCAACGCACGACCATGGCCCGAGGATCGCTGTCGCGCACCGCGGCGACACCGGACGGTACGGCAGGTCTCTTCCCACCTGCGTTGCCGAATACGCGCAGGTCGCTGATCGCCAGATGCGCCGCACCTACGTGTCCATGTACGTAGCGCACATAACGGGCGCGTACCGGCGACGGCAACGGGAAGTAGGCATTGGGCCGGTCGCGGCGTTGCGGGCCGGTGTCGGCCAATGGCACCCACTGCTTTCCATCGAGCGAGGATTGCAGTGCGAATTCGGTATAGATGTCATCAGCATCGCCGTAGCGCGCGGATTGATAGTCAGCGAAGTTCACTTGCACCGCGCGCAGCGTTTTGGCCGCGCCCAAATCCAGTGTCAGTGTTTGACCGGGCTCGTTGTGCGCGGCGACCCAGAAGGTGCGCGGATTTTCGTCGGTGACATTCTCTGCGGAGAAGCTCACCGCGCCGGATTTCTCCAGCGTGGATGATGCAGTTGCCGGTTTGCGATATGACAACAGCATCCAGCCAGTGAACAATCGTTCGGGATTTTCGTTTGGCCCTTCCGGCATGTAGTGCGGGAAATCGCCGAAGCGCGTGGACACCGACATCTGGCCGTCCTGGCCGAAGGCCGCGGGAAACATCGCGATGCGGCGCTCGAAGGTCCAGTTGTAACCCAGCCACGGCGTACCGGTGTTCCACCAGTTGCCATGCGCATCCTGGAACGTGGAGCCGTGGCCCGCCCCGTGGACGAACCCGCCGGGCTTGTATCCGACCGGGTTGTACGGCGCGTATTCGAACGGTCCCAACGGGTCGTCGCCGACGTAGACGCCGGTCGCATAGGCGTTGTATTCGGTGCCGGGCGCGCCGTATTGCAGGTAATAGCGGCCACCGACTTTGTTCATCCAGGCGCCTTCCATGTAGTTACCGGCCGGTTTGCCGTTGGAGAGCGTGGCGCCGCGATGGTCCTGTCCGAAACGCTCCCAGCCGTGCCGCTCGGGCTGCAGTGCGATCAACGCCCGCGGCTCACCGACATAGCGCATGCCCTCGCGCATATCCAGTTCGATGCCGTAAAGCGGAAAGGTATCGGACGATCCCCAGTACAAATACCAGCGCCCGTCGTCGTCCTTGAAGAACGCTGGGTCCCATGGGCCTGGAGGAATCGCAGTAGGCTGCGGCTCGCCCACGCGCCAAGGCAGTAGATCGCGATCCAAGCCCGGCGGTACCGAATTAGGCAGCTTCGGCAGCTTCCGGGTCAGAAAATCGAACTGGCCGTGCTCGGGATCGCGCGTCATCAACACCGCGCCGGGTGTGAACATGGATTGCATCAGCAGCAGGCGATCGCCATCGGAGATTGCAGCTGGCGCCACCATGCTCTCGAACGGCCAGCGATTCGGCGCGATGAAAGTCCAATCAATGAGGTTGGTCGAACGCCAATACCCGTCCGCCAAGGTCTGGAACAAGTAATACGCGTCGCCATGGCGGACGATGACCGGATCTGCGCCGGTGCGGTAAGAAATACCGACGTTGAGTTGTTCGAAGTTGTAGCGGTAGTCGATATCAACCGGATTGGCGTAGGTGCGCCTGCCGGGTTCAACCTTGGCTGCGGATTCGCTAGCAGTCGCGCTACTGACCCAACTCATCGCCAAAAGCCCTACGGAACACACCCATCTCCCGCACCGGATTCCGCCCATGACCCGCCCCATGAAAACGATTTCACGGCGAGTATTTCCCAGAGCGCGCCTGCGGGAAAGACGCAGTGCAGCGAAGGGAAGCGGGAAGCGGGAAGCGGGAAGCGGGAAGCGGGAAGCGGCAAAAGCATTTCGCTTTTGCCCCCTTTAACAAAGGGGGCTACGGGGGGAGGAAAAACAGAGGCTTTCCGGCTTCCCGCTTTCCACTAAGCGTCCTCGGTCACCCGCAGCACTTCCTCAATGGTCGTCTCACCGGCCAGCGCCTTGATGATGCCGTCCTCGTACATGGTGCGCATGCCGGATTGGCGGGCGAGTTGTTCCAGTTCGCCCATACCGGCATGCCGCATCACCGCGCGCCGCAGTTCATCGTTCATCACCAGGAATTCGACGATGGTGGTGCGGCCCAGATATCCCGTGGGGGCGATGGCGGAACCGCGCGGCCGGAACAGGGAAATTTCGCCCTCGGGCTGGAACCGGCGCAGACTGAATTTCTCGATTTCCTCGGGCGACGCCGGGTAACGTTCGGCATGAGTGGGCTCCAGCTTGCGAACCAGCCGCTGGGCGAGGATGCCGTTGACCGTGGAGGTCAACAGATAATCCTCGACGCCCATGTCCAGCATGCGCGTGATGCCGCCGGCCGCGTTGTTGGTGTGCAGCGTGGACAGCACCAAGTGACCCGTCAATGCCGACTGGATGGCGATACGCGCGGTTTCCAGGTCGCGCATTTCGCCGATCATGATGATGTCGGGATCCTGTCGCACGATGCTGCGCAGCGCATTCGCAAAATCCAACCCAATCTGCGGTTTGGCCTGGATCTGATTGATGCCTTCGATCTGGTATTCCACCGGATCTTCGACGGTGATGATCTTGACGTTGCTGGTGTTGAGCTTGCTCAGTGCGGTGTAGAGCGTGGTGGTTTTGCCTGAGCCGGTGGGACCGGTGACCAACAGGATGCCGTGGGGCTGCTCCAGCACTTTCTGGAATTGCGGCAGGAACGCGTCGGTGAAGCCCAGCCGCTTGAAATCGAACACCACGGTTTCGCGGTCCAGCAGACGCATCACCACCGATTCGCCGTGCGCGGTAGGCACCGTGGATACGCGCAGATCCAGCTCCTTGCCCTGCACCCGCAACATGATGCGGCCGTCCTGCGGCAGGCGGCGTTCGGCAATATTGAGCTTGGCCATGATCTTGATGCGGCTGATCACCGCCGCGGTCAGGTTGGCCGGCGGGCTCTCGCCCTCTTCCAGCACGCCGTCGACGCGGTAGCGCACTTTCAGGCGGTTCTCGAAAGGCTCGATGTGCACGTCGGAAGCACGCAGCTCCACTGCGCGCTGGATCACCAGGTTGACCAAGCGAATGACGGGCGCCTCGGAAGCCAGGTCACGCAGGTGTTCGACATCGTCCATGTCGCCGACCGTTTCGCCATCGGCGTTCTCGACGATCGCCCCCATCGCACTGCGGCCCTGGCCGTAATAGCGTTCGATCAGGTCGTCGATTTCCGAACGCAGCGCCACCCGGGGCCGCACCTGTCGCCCCGTCGCCAATTGCACCGCATCTATCGCGTAACCGTCCTGAGGGTCGGCCATCAGCACATCGATGTGGTACTCGTCCTCATCGACAGGACACAGATGGAACTGCTTGAGAAAGCGCAGCGACAGCGTCACCGATTCCGGCGGCGCATCCGGTGCATCCTTCGCGCTGACCAGCGGAAGTTCCAGCACTTCGGCGGCCGTTTCGGCGTGGTCGCGCTCGGAGACCAAACCCAGCCGCGACAGCAGCGACAGCAAACTGCCGCCGGTTTCTTCTTGCAGGCGACGCGCTCGACCGAGGTCGGCTTCCTTCAGACGGCCCTTGGCAAGCAGCGCGTCGACCACGCGTTCATCAGCGCCAGCGAGGGTACCGGTATCCAGAACGGCTGTGTTCACTTCGGTCCTCCTTGGAGAGCGCCGACTTTAGCAGGTCGGCGGTTGCGGCCTCGTAGCGTGCGCATAGCGCACATTACTCCCTTCACCCCGCCCATACCCGCGCATTGCGGAACATCCGCAGCCAGGGCGATTCTTCCGGCCAATCGGCCGGATGCCAGCTGAGGTTGACGCTGCGCGGGGTGCGTTCCGGGTGCGGCATGATGATGGTGGCGCGGCCGTCCTCGCTGGTCAGGCCAGTGATGCCGTCGGGCGAACCGTTGGGATTGCTGGGGTAATGGGCGGCGACGTTGCCGTCTCCGTCGATATAGCGCAACGATACGCGTGCGGCTACCTGATCCACCGCGTTGTCGAATTCGGCGCGGCCTTCGCCGTGCGCCACCGCCACGGGAATACGCGAACCGGCCATGCCGCGCAGGAAGATCGATGGCGATTCCACCACTTCCAGCAGCGAGGTACGGGCCTCGAACTGTTCGCTGCGGTTGCGCAGGAAGCGCGGCCAGTGCGTCGCACCCGGGATGATGTCCTTCAGCTGGCTCAGCATCTGGCAACCGTTGCAGACGCCCAGCGCGAACGTATTGTCACGGGCGAAGAATTCGGCGAAAGCATCGCGCAAGCCGCTATGTTCCAGCACCGAGGTTGCCCAGCCGCGACCCGCACCGAGTACATCGCCGTAGCTGAATCCGCCGCAGGCGGCGATGCCATTGAAATCCTTGAGCACGACCCGACCGGAAAGCAGATCGCTCATATGCACGTCGAAGGCGTCGAAACCGGCACGGGTGAACGCCGAGGCCATTTCGATCTGGCCGTTGACGCCCTGTTCGCGCAGGATCGCCACCTTCGGCTTGCGCCCACTGGCGATGAACGGCCCGGCGATATCTTCGGCCGGATCGAACGCCAATTTCGGCTTCAGCCCCGGAGCGGTGAAGCGGCGCGTGGCTTCGCGCTCTTCGTCGGCGGATTCCGGGTTGTCGCGCAGTTTCTGCATGGCGTGGGTGACCGACCACCAGGCATCGAACAGCTCTTCCCAATGCCACTGCGTCAGCTGTTCGCCGTCCTGTTGCACGCGGATGGTCGGCGCCGTGGTGGGACGCGCGATGCGCTGTGCGCATTCGGTCAGAGCATGGCGTTCCACCAGATCGGCGAACGCCGGGCGGTCTTCCGCCGCCACTTGCACCACCGCGCCCAGTTCTTCGGCAAACAGCGTGCGGAAGGGGTCATCGCCCCACCCGTCCAGGTTGATATCCAAGCCGCAGTGGGAAGCGAACGCCATTTCGCACAGCGTGGCGAAAGCACCGCCATCGCTGCGGTCGTGATAGGCCAGCAGCAGGCCGGCTTCCCGCGCGTCGCGGATCAGCGCGAAGAAATCGCGCAGGCGTTGCGGATCGTCCAAGTCCGGGACGCTGTCATCCGCGTCGCTGCCCGCGAAAGCAGGCAACGCGCCTTCGCGCTTGGCTTGCGGATAGCACTGCGCCAGTACCGAACCACCGAGGCGCTTCTTGCCTGCGCCCAAACCAATCAACCACAGATCGCTGTCTTCTTCGCGAGATAACAGCGGCGTCAGCTGCGTGCGCGCATCGGTCACCGGTGCAAACGCGGTTATCACCAGCGATACCGGCGATACCGACTTCTGCGCCGCATCTCCTGCTTGCCATTGCGCCTGCATCGACAGCGAGTCCTTGCCCACCGGGATGCTGACGTCGATCTCGGGGCACAGTTCCATGCCCACGGCTTTGACGGCGTCGAACAGTAATGCGTCTTCGCCCGGATGATTGGCGGCTGCCATCCAGTTGGCCGACAACTTGATGCGCTCCAGCGACTCCACCGGCGCCGCGCACAAATTGGTGATGGCCTCGCCTACTGCCATGCGTGCAGCGGCGCCAGCATCCAGCAACGCGATCGGCGTGCGTTCGCCAATCGCCATGGCTTCGCCGACATAGCCTTCGAAGCCGGACAAGGTGATGGCGCAATCGGCCAACGGCAGCTGCCAAGGACCGATCATCTGGTCGCGCGCGGTCAGGCCACCGACGCTGCGGTCACCAATGGTGATCAGGAATTGCTTGCTCGCCACCGAAGGATGCGACAGCACACGCAGACCCGCTTCATGCAGATCCAGCCCCGCGGTTTCCAACGACGGCCATAACGGTGCCGGCGGGTGACGCGTGTCGCGATGCATCTTCGGCGCCTTGCCGAAGAGAACATCCATGGGAATGTCGATGGGGTGAAGCGTTTTTCCTTCTCCCCCCGGGAGAAGGGAATCAGCCGTCGCTCCATATCCCACGACCAGCCGTTCCTCAGCCGTCGCAACACCCACCGCCGCGAACGGGC
Organism: Pseudoxanthomonas sp. CCNWLY206-1; assembly: GCF_039710385.1. Lineage (NCBI taxonomy): Bacteria > Pseudomonadati > Pseudomonadota > Gammaproteobacteria > Lysobacterales > Lysobacteraceae > Pseudoxanthomonas > Pseudoxanthomonas sp. CCNWLY206-1. The sequence goes on from NZ_JBDKXI010000007.1 coordinate 131,820, forward strand.
AGCGCTCGCGCGCGCAGATATCGGCGAATTCCGCCAGACGCGCCTGTGGCACGCCCAGCACATAGCGTTCCTGCGATTCGTTGCACCACAACTGCATCGGCGACAGCGAAGGATCGTCGCTGGGCACTTTGTCCAGGTCGATTACACCGCCCACGCCGGAGTCGTGCAGCAACTCCGGAATCGCGTTGGACAAGCCGCCCGCGCCTACGTCGTGGAACCACAGGATGGGATTGTTCTCGCTCATCGCCACGCAACGATCGATCACTTCCTGGCAGCGCCGCTCCATTTCCGGGTTGTCGCGCTGCACGCTGGCAAAATCCAGGTCTTCGGCACTGTCGCCGGAAGCCACCGAACTGGCGGCGCCACCGCCCAGGCCGATCAGCATCGCCGGTCCGCCCAGCACGATCACGGCATCGCCCGGCGAGAGCCGCTTCTTCTCCACCTGTACGCGGTCGATGGCACCGAGACCGCCGGCCAGCATGATGGGCTTGTCGTAGGCGCGGGTCAGCTGAGTGCCGGCTGGGTCGTTGCCTTGCGAAAGTTCGAAGCTGCGGAAGTAGCCCAGCAGATTGGGGCGACCGAATTCATTGTTGAACGCGGCGCCGCCGAGCGGCCCGTCCAGCATGATTTCCAACGCGGGCGCCATGCGCGGGTTCAACGCGCGGTCCGCTTCCCATGGCTGCGGTAGCGTGGGAATACGCAGGTGCGAAACCGTGAAACCGGTCAGTCCGGCTTTTGGCTTACCGCCGCGCCCGGTCGCACCTTCGTCGCGGATTTCGCCACCAGCGCCGGTGCTGGCACCCGGAAAAGGCGCGATGGCGGTTGGATGATTATGTGTTTCGACTTTGATGCAGAACGCCGAGTCCTGCACTGTTTCACTGCGGTAGTGGCCGCTGCCATCCGGGCGGAAGCGCGCGGCCGGGTAGCCTTCCAGCACAGCCGCATTGTCGCTGTACGCCGACAGCGTGTATTGCGGCGTTTGCGCATGGGTGTGCTTGATCATGCGGAACAGCGAATTAGGCTGATCCTTGCCGTCGATGGTCCACGATGCGTTGAATATCTTGTGGCGGCAGTGTTCGGAATTGGCCTGCGCGAACATCATCAGTTCGACGTCGGACGGATCGCGGCCAAGTTCGCCATAACGGGCGCGCAGGTATTCGATCTCGTCCTCGGCCAGCGCCAGGCCCAGGCGGCGGTTGGCTGATTCCAGGTCGCTCAGCGCGATGCGCTCCAGGGCGCCACGCGCAGGAACCGCGAACATCGCCGCGGCCTGTTCGCGCGCTGCCAGCAACGACTGGGTCATCGGGTCATGCAAGGCCTTGAGCAAGGCAGCGTCATCGCCGCCGCCGATCAGGTCGATGCGGGTCCCCCGCTCCACACGCTTCACTTTCAAGCCCGCGTCGCGCAGCAGCTCGGTCGCCTTGCTGGCCCAAGGCGACAAAGTCCCCAGGCGCGGCACCACGAACCGCGATACCGCGCCGGACTCCACCGGTGCGATCTCCGCCTGCGCCTGCAGGATGCGGCGCAGCGTGGCGTCGTCCAGGCTGGCCCCGGGCTCGGGTTCGATGAAATAGACGTGCCAGGCACCGCTGATGCGGACGGCCGGAACGATGGACTGGAGCTTGCTTTCGAGCCGCGCGCGGCGGAATTGCGACAAGGCCGGCAGGCCTTCAAGGACGATCATGTCCGAACCGTGGGTACGTGCCGTCAAGACGGGGCCCGCTATTGTAGCAAGGCCATGATTCGGGAGACGGGAGACGGGAAGAGCAAATCCCCGTCGCCCGTGCCGGGACGCCCCTCTTTAAAAGGGGACTCTCCGCGTTACTTGCTGGCAGCACCCGTCTGGGCGGACTTGCTGGCCAGCTTATCCAAGGCGTCCCGCAGCGCCTGCGGGGGCAGGTAGCCGCCCAGCTGGGTGCCGTCGGGAGCGTAAATAGCCGGGGTACCGGTGACACCGATGCGCTGGCCCAGGTTGTACTCCATGGTTACCGGGTTCTTGCAGTCCTTGGCGGGGACTTGCTTACCCGCCTTGGCGTCGGTCAGCGCGCGCTTGCGATCGGACGAGCACCACACCGAAATCATGTCCTTGTGGTCCTTGCTGCCCAACCCCATACGCGGGAAGGCCAGGTATTCCACGGCCACGCCCAGCTTGTTGAGCTCGGCGATCTCACCGTGCAGCTTGCGGCAGTAACCACATTCGATATCAGTAAAGACGCTGACGGTGTACTTCGTATTCGGCGGAGCGAAAACGATGCGTTCCGATTGCGGCACCGTCTTCAGCAGGTCTACGCGGTACTTCATCAGTGCCGGACTGGACTGCATCAGATCCTGCTGCGCCTGGATGTCGAGCACCGCACCCTGCATCAGATAACGGCCGTCGTCGCTCACATATAGCAATTGGCCGCCGGCGATGACTTCCCGGAACCCTGGCAGCGGCGCGGCGCCCACGTAATCCACCGTGATCTGCGGATTAAGCGACTTGATCGCCTGACGGGCGCGCTCGTTCGAATCGCCGCCTTTCGTCGCAGTGGCGGTGGCCGCCGGCTTGGTGCTGGTAGCCGCTGGAGTTTGCGGCGCCTGGGCACAGGCGGAAAGGCTAACAACAGCCAACATGGTGGCGGCGAGAGAACGAATCATGGGAATTCCTGTGCTGTCCCGCCTGCGGCGGCAACATGGGGGTAACGTGGAGTGCGGCAATTCTCGCACACCCGTCCCCACAGAGCTGACTGGCTCGCAACGGCGCTGTCACCGGCGGCGCTCAGCGTTCCCACTGCTGCGAGCGCTCGCGCCGCTCCCGCCGAAAATTGGTCACTTCCAGTCGGATGCCATCCGGGTCCTGAAAGAACGTCGCAATGTAGTCGTCCGCATATTCCGGACACAGGCGCGCTGGCGTGGCGTCGATGCTGGCGGCGATGAGCCGTTCTGCCGCCTCATGGACGTCGTCCGGCGACTCCACCCGCAGGCAGAAGTGATGCAGGCCGGGGGCATAAGGTTGGTGATGCATTGCGAATCGCGCCGGCCGCAGCACGATGCCAAACAGGCGATTGAAGTAGCCGACATGCGGATCGTCGCCCAGCTGGAATGCTCCGCTTTTGCGGAAACCGAGCACGTCCACCAGCACGACGTCGTAGAACGCTTCAGAGCGGGCCAGATTGCTTACGGTGAAGTAGATGTGGTCGATGCCGACGATTTCAGGCATGTAAATTCCCGTTGTGGTTCCAGAGAACCTGCCCACGATCATGCCCGCGGATGATGCTTACCGTGCAGTTGCTTGAGGTGCTCGCGCGCGACCAGGGTGTAGATCTGCGTGGTCGATAGCGAGCTGTGCCCCAACAGCAACTGCAGGGCTCGCAGATCGGCGCCGCGGTTGAGCAGGTGGGTGGCGAAGCTGTGGCGCAATCCATGCGGGCTGATGCGTACCGGATCGATGCCGGCGGCGCCTGCATACCGCTTCACCAGACCCCAGAACGACTGCCGGCTCGGCGCGCGGCCGTCAGGGTCGATGAACAAGGGAACCAGGCTGCGCTTGCCGGCCAGCACCGGTCGCGCGCCAGCCAGGTATTTTTCCAGCCAGTGCTGCGATTCCTCGCCCAGCGGCACCAGACGTTCCTTGCTGCCTTTGCCGGTCACTCGCAGCACGCCCTGGCGCAGATTGACCGCGGTGGACGGCAGATCGACCAGTTCGCTGACGCGCAGGCCCGCGGCGTACATCAGTTCCAGCATCGCCCGGTTGCGCAATCCTAGCGGTGTCGCCGTGTCCGGCGCTGACAGCAAGGCGTCGATTTCTGATTCGGTCAGCGCCTTGGGCAAGGACCTCGGGAGCTTCGGTGGATCCAGCAGCGCGGTAGGGTCATCGCCGCGCTGACCCCGGCGCACCAGCAATGCGTAGAACGCGCGCAGTGACGACAGCAGGCGCGCGTTGCTGCGCGGGGAATAGCCTTCGCGGGTACGCCAGGCGAGGTAATCGAACAGCAGCGTCCGGTTCGCATCGATCAGGCCGCCCTTGCTCGCATTGCGCCACCGCGCGAAACCTTCCAGGTCGCGGCGATAACCGTCCAGCGACTGCTGCGCCAGACCATTCTCGGCCCAGATGGCGTCCAGGAAGGACGCAATCGCCGCAGCATCGGCATCCGGTATGGGCGGTAGAGCATTGGCGAGCAAACGCCGTTCGGCAGGAGTTTTGGCGGTCATCCAGCGAAGCTTAGCGCGGCGGTCCGCCAGACAGGCAGGTGCTGATCCGAACCGTCGCTCCACTCGGCGCGACGTCGCGACTGCGGTGCACTCGCGATGCTACAACGCCTCCCGCGCATCCGGTCGCACTACCCGCAACCAGTGCCGAATCGAGGCAAAACGCTATCCTGTCGCGATGAAAGCCACCACTCCTTCCGTCGAAAAACCTCGCCCCCCCGAATCACGCCAGGGGAAAGCTTTGATCGGCTGGCGCTTGCTTGCGTTGATCTACGACATCTGGCCGGTATTGGCGCTGTGGATGCTGATTTCCGCCGCCTTCACGGTCGGCTATTACCTCGCGGGACATGGCGCACGCCAGAACATCGCTCCGCTCAGCCCGCTGCAGATCCTGCTGTGGTTCCTGTGCTGGGGCGTGACAGGTCTCTATGCAGTGCTCAGCTGGCGTCGTGGCGGCCAGACCTTGGGCATGCGTCCATGGCGACTGAAAGTGGTGGCGGCTGATGGCAGCCCGGCCAGCTGGCGGGCGCTGTGGCTGCGCTTTGTGGTTGCCACGCTTTCCACGCTGATCGGAGGTCTGGGCTTCTGGTGGGCGTGGGTGGACCGGGAGAGGCTGACGTTTCACGACCGGCTCAGCGGGACGCGGATGGTCCGGATGCCTAAGCGACAGAGCTGATAAACCTATCTCTGTAGGAGCGGCGTCCCGCCGCGAGGTCTTCGCTTCTTCGCGATGTGATGGAAAGAGCTCGCGGCGGGACGCCGCTCCTACGGTCGAGTGCCCCTAAGCCGCACCCGCCACCCGAAATCAGCTACTTCGCCGTCGGAACAGCAGGCCCGAGATCACCATCAGCAATATCGGCGGCAGCGCGTAGGCGATGCGGAAATCCAGACGGAAGGCGCCGGCCATGCGGACGAACATCGTCTGCAACGCCCAGAATCCGACCGCGAACACGATGCCCAGGAACAGGCGCTTGCCCATGCCGCCACTGCGCAGACTGCCGAATGCGAACGGAATAGCCGCCAGGCACAGCGCCAGTACGTTCAACGGAAAGAACCAGCGACTCCAGTAGAGGTCTTCATATTCGCGCGCATCCAATCCGTTGCGGCGCCGGTATTCGATGTTCTGTCCCAGGTCGCGGGTAGGCAGGTTGCGGACCTTGGTGACGCCGGACGCCAGCACCGCGGCATCCAGCTTCGACTCCCAGCGTTCGCCCAGAATCTGCTGCTGGGTCACCGAACGCTCGTGGAAAGTGGTGCGCCGGACATTCTTCAGCAGCCAGTAGCCTCCCAGGTGCTCGGCCGTCGCCGCTTGCGCGATCGATGCAAGGCGACCGTCATCGGCGATTTCGTACAAGCGCACGTCGTTCAGCTGCAGCCATTGCTTGCCCTCGCCGTCACGCTGCTCGCCGCTTTGCGCATAAAGGAAGGTATTCCCTTCCCGCGCCCACATGCCGAAGAAGCGGTCCAGCGCCACCACGTCGCCGCTGCGGGCGCTGATCTTGAGGGCATCGGCGTGGCGCTGGCCCCAGGGGCCTATCGTCTCGCCGCTAATCACCATCAAGCCCGTCAGGATGGCCAGGGTGGCGGCGACGGAAATGCTCAGGCGCCGGCGCGACAAACCCAGTGCGCGCAACGCTGTCAATTCGGAACTTGCGGCCAACTGGCCCAGCCCCATCAACGAGCCGATCACCGCCGCAGTGGGGAACATCGTGTAGGCACGCCGCGGCACCGTATAAGCCACCCACGCCACCGCATGGCCAAACGTGTAGTTACCCTTGCCCAGGTCGCCGACTTCGCCCGAAAGCGCCATCACCACGTCCAAGCCGACCAGTACCGCCCATGTCAGCAGCACCGTGACCAGGACGACCTGGCCGACATACAGGTCATGCAGTCTGGGACGCAGCTTCATGCGCGCGCCCTCCGCCAGGTCAGGCGGCCATCACGCAGGTACAGCCATATCGCCACCAGCAGCAACGGCAACGTCAACCACCACAAACCCAGCATTCCCGGCAACTTGTTCTCCGCCAGCATCTGGGTGCCGTTGAACATCAGGCTGACGCCGACCAGATAGGCCATGAACCCCAGCATCACCCGTCCATAGCGCGTCTGTCGCGGCGAGCTGCGTGCCAGAGGCAGCGTCAACAAGGCAAACGCCAGCGCCAACAATGGCGGCGCGATGCGGGCATGCAACTGCGCATTGGCACCCGGACGCGAATCGCCAAACAACGCCATCGTGGGAAGCACTTCCGGAGAGTTTTCGTCCAAGGTTTCGGTACGGTCCGGCAACCCCACTTCATTGACCGCGTAGCGGATCAGCCGGTAGTCCATCCCTTTGTCCGCGGGCCCTTCCACTCGGAAACCGTCTTTCAGGCGCAGATAGCGGTTGCGGTCGCCTTCAAAGAACATCTCGCCGCTGCGAGCGGTCACCACGTCGATGCGGTCCTCCTGCTGGCGATGCATGAACACGCGGCTCAGCTGTGTCCCATCGCCCGAAATTCCGCTGATATAGATCACCGCGCCGCTGGACAGCACAGTGAACTTGCCGGCATCCAGTCCGGACACCACCAGACTGCGGTTGGCGTGGTCCAGCATCCGCTCGGCGGTGCGCAGCGCCCACGGCCCAAGCCACAGCGAGCACGCACCTACCAGCAGCACCACCGGCAGGACCAGCAGCAACAAGGGCTTGAGCAAGCGCGCCGGACCGATGCCGGTGCCGGTCAGCACCGCCATTTCCGAATCGCGATAGAGGCGGGAGAACGCCAGCAGCAGGCCCAGCATCAGTGCCAGCGGCAGGATGTAAGGCATGTAGCCCAGGAACTGGAGGCCAAGTTGTGACAGCAGCAGGCGCGCGGGAACGCGTCCATCGGCCACCTTGCCCAGCAGATCGGCCATCACTCCGCCCACGCTGACCATCAACAGAATGATCAGCGTCGCCAGGAAGCTTTGGGTGAATTCTCGGAAGAGATAGCGGTCCAGCTTCGGCATCGGTAGGGCTTGATCTACAATCGGGGGCTTGTGCGCCGGCTTTCACGGCGTCGGTTCACGCGGTCCGAGGCAACTTCCGCCACCGACATCGGCCCGCGATTGTACGTAAATGACTACGGAATCTGATCAATGACCTTGGAATTCACCCTGAATCGCGATGCTCCGGCTGCCGCTTCGTTCGACTGCATCGTGGTAGGCGCATTTGCCGACAAGACCCTGACGCCCGCCGCCAAAGCCTTGGACGCGGCCAGCGGCGGCAAGCTGGCGGCACTGGTCGAGCGCGGGGATGTTAGCGGCAAGACCGGAAAGACCACGTTGCTGCACGACCTGTCAGGCGTAAGCGCGCCGCGCGTGCTGGTGGTGGGACTGGGCGAATCGGCCAAGTTCGGCGTCCCTCAGTACATCAAGGCCGTGGGCGATGCCGCGCGCGTGCTGAAAGTGGGCCCGGCCGCCAACGCCCTGTTCACCCTCACCGAGTTGGACGTCAAGGAACGCGATGCGGCCTGGAAGATCCGCCAGGCGGTGATTGCCGCCGAACACGCCTGTTACCGGTACACCGCCACGCTCGGCAAGAAGAAGAATGACGACCCCGGCTTGGCCAAGCTGGCCATCAGCGGCGACGACGCTACCGCGCTGGCGCAAGGCGAAGCCATCGCCGCAGGCGTCAAGTTCGCTCGCGAGCTGGGCAATCTGCCGCCCAACATCTGCAATCCGGTTTATCTGGCTGAGCAAGCGCGCCAGTTCGCAGCCGACCATGGCGCCGAATCGGAAATCCTGGACGAAACACAGATGGAAACCCTGGGCATGGGCTCGCTGCTGGCGGTCGCTCGCGGCTCGGTCAATCGCCCCAGATTGGTGGTGCTGAAGTGGGACGGCGCGGCCAAGGCAGGCGCCGGCGACGCCAAGCCCTACGTGCTGGTCGGCAAGGGCATCACCTTCGATACCGGCGGCGTCAATCTGAAGACGCAAGGTGGCATCGAGGAAATGAAGTACGACATGTGCGGCGCAGCCAGCGTCATCGGCACCTTCGTGGCCGCGGTGAAGATGAAGCTGCCCGTCAATCTCGTGGTCGTGGTCCCGGCGGTGGAAAACGCCATCGACGGCAACGCCTATCGCCCCTCCGATGTCATCACCAGCATGTCCGGCAAAACCATCGAAGTCGGCAATACCGACGCCGAAGGCCGCCTGATCCTGTGCGATGCGCTGACCTATGCCGAACGCTTCAAGCCTGAAGCCCTGATCGACGTGGCCACGCTGACCGGTGCCTGCGTCGTCGCACTGGGACGCTACGCTACCGGCCTGATGAGCAAGCACGACGATCTGTCCAATGAACTGCTCGCCGCCGGCGAACAGGTGTTCGACCGCGCCTGGCGCCTGCCGCTGTGGGACGAATACCAGACCATGCTGGATTCGACCTTCGCCGACGTCTACAACATCGGCGGCCGCTGGGCCGGCGCCATCACCGCCGGCTGCTTCCTGGCCCGTTTCACCGAAGGCCAGCGCTGGGTGCACCTGGACATCGCCGGCGTCGCCAACGACGAGGGCAAGCGCGGCATGGCTACCGGCCGGCCGGTAGGTCTGCTGACGCAGTGGCTGCTGGATAGGAGCGGCCAACAGTGAAGTCGCCTGCTGCGCAGGCTGTCAATGGCGAAGCAGAGCATCCAATCGCTTCCTTTGCCATTCGCAGCGCGCGAAGCGCAGGACTTCACTCTTTACTGCGAGCGTAGCGAGCCATGCCCCGCGCCGACTTCTATCTCATCGCCAAACCTCGCTTCCTGGAGGAGCCATTGCGCCTGGTCTGCGAGTTGGCGCGCAAGTCCTACGATGCCAATCTGTGGACGCTGATCCTGGCGCGCGACATGGACCAGGCCGAGCAGATCGACGCGTTGCTGTGGGAGTTGGACGACGACGCCTACATCCCGCATCAGATCGCCGGTACTGACGAAGAAGACGAACTGACGCCGGTACTGATCGCCACGCCGGAAGTAGATGTTCCGGCCCGCGCACTGGTGATCAATCTGCGCGATGCGGCTTTCGAAGGCGCTTGCGAGCGCATCCTGGAAGTCGTCCCCGCCGACCCCGCCGCGCGCGAGCCTCTACGCGAGCGTTGGAAGCAATACAAAGCGCGCGGCTTTGATGTGAACAAGCACGATATGTAAGACGGGAATGGGGAATCGAGAATAGGGAATCGGCAATGCGCCAACCGCCTCGATCTCCCTGCTCTTTTCCCATTCCCCATTCTCCACTCCCGATTCCCGCCTAATGACTGACCTCGCCTCCAGCTACGATCCGAAATCCTTCGAAACCCGCCTGTATGAGGCTTGGGAAAGCGCCGGCTATTTTAGGCCGCGTGGCGAAGGCGAGCCGTATTCGATCCTGCTGCCGCCACCCAACGTCACCGGCACGCTGCACATGGGCCATGCGTTCCAGCACACGCTGCAGGATGCGTTGATCCGCTACCACCGCATGCGCGGCTACGACACGCTGTGGCAGATGGGCACCGACCATGCCGGCATCGCAACCGAAATGGTGGTCTCGCGCAACCTGGCGCAGGAAGGCAAAGGCCAGACCCGCGATTCGCTGGGACGCGAAGGCTTCATCGGCAAGGTGTGGGAATGGAAGGCGCAATCGGGCGATACCATCGAGCGGCAGATGCGCCGCCTGGGCACTTCCGGCGACTGGTCGCGCAGCACCTTCACCATGGACCCGCAGCCATCGCAGGCGGTGATCGAAGCCTTCGTGCGTTTGTACGAGGAAGGCCTGATCTATCGAGGCCAGCGTCTGGTCAACTGGGACCCGGTGCTGAAGACGGCCATTTCCGATCTGGAAGTGGAGAACATCGAGGAAGACGGTTTTCTTTGGTCGATCGCCTATCCACTGACTGATGGCAGCGGCTCACTGACCGTAGCGACCACACGGCCGGAAACGATGCTGGGCGATGCTGCGGTGGCGGTGCATCCGGAAGACGAGCGCTACGCGCACCTGATCGGCAAGACGGTGAAATTGCCGTTGACGGACCGCGAAATTCCGATCATCGCCGACACCTATGTGGAGCGTGAGTTCGGCACCGGGGTGGTGAAGATCACTCCCGCGCATGACTTCAACGATTACCAGGTCGGTATGCGGCATGGCTTGCCGCTGATCAATATCCTCACCGACGTCGCGGCGATCAACGACACGGCACCGGAGAAATACCGCGGCCTGGACCGCTACGAAGCGCGCAAGGCCGTGCTGTCCGATCTGGAAGAAGCCGGCCTGCTGGTGGAAACCAAGCCCCATAAGTTGCAGGTGCCCAAGGGCGATCGCACCGGCCAGGTCATCGAGCCGTACCTGACCGACCAGTGGTTCGTGAAAATGGACGGCTTGGCACAACGCGGGCTGGAGCTGGTCGAGAGCGGAGCCGTGAAGTTCGTCCCCGCCAACTGGATCAACACCTACCGCCATTGGATGGAGAACATCCAGGATTGGTGCATCAGCCGCCAGCTGTGGTGGGGCCATCGGATACCGGCGTGGTTCGATTCGGCAGGCAATATCCTCGTTGGCCGCAACGAAGCCGACGTGCGCGCGAAGCATGGCATCGCAGGCGACGTGGCCTTGACGCAGGACAGCGACGTGCTGGAAACCTGGTTCAGTTCGCAGCTGTGGCCGTTCAGCACGCTGGGCTGGCCGGACCACGCAGCAATGGCCGAACGCGGCTTCGATCGCTACCTGCCCTCGTCGGTGCTGGTCACCGGCTTCGACATCATCTTTTTCTGGGTCGCGCGCATGATCATGGCGACCGATCATTTCACCGGGCAGATCCCGTTCAAGGACGTCTACATCACCGGCCTGATCCGCGACAAGGATGGGCAGAAGATGTCCAAGTCCAAGGGCAATGTGCTGGATCCGCTGGACATCATTGACGGCATCAGCCTGGATGACCTGGTCGCCAAACGCACCGCCGGGCTGATGCAGCCCAAAATGGCGGAGAAGATCGAGCGCGCCACACGCAAGGAATTCCCCGACGGCATCATTCCCCACGGCGCCGATGCCCTGCGCTTCACCATCGCCGCGCTTGCGACCCACGGCCGCGACATCAAGTTCGACCTGGGCCGCGCCGAAGGCTACAAGAATTTCTGCAACAAGCTGTGGAACGCCACGCGGTTTGTGCTGATGAATACTGCCGAATTCTCCCTTCCCTTGCTTGCGGGGGAAGGTGCCCGAAGAGCCCGCCCCGTACTTGATAAGCGGGCGGATGGGGGCAAATTGGCGCCCATCACCGACGCCGAAAAGTGGATCCTCTCGCGCCTGGCCAAAACCACCGCGGAAGCTGAAACCCATTTCGCCAATTATCGCTTCGACCTGCTGGCGCAATCGCTGTACGAATTCGCCTGGAACGAGTTCTGCGACTGGTTCGTCGAACTCGCCAAGCCTGCTTTGAACGGCGACGATGCCGTTGCTGCCGGCAGCACTCGCCATACCTTGTTGCACGTGCTGGAATCGTTGCTGCGCCTGCTGCACCCGTTGACTCCGTTCGTTACCGAGGAGCTGTGGCAGCAAGTGGCACCGCGTCTGGGTATCGAAAGCGATACGATTTCGCTGCAGCCCTATCCATCCGCCGCCGAATTCAACGGGCAGGATTTTGCGCAGGCCGAAGTGGATGTGGAATGGCTGAAAGCCATGGTGACGGCATTGCGTCGTGTACGCAGTGAGCTGAATGTATCTCCCGCCAAGACCGTGCGCCTGTTGCTGCAAGGCGGCACCGCGGACGACCGCCCACGCATCGAGCGCTTCACCCAATCGCTGAAGTTCCTGCTGAAATTGGACACCATCGAATGGCTGACCAGCGATGCCGAAGCACCCGCTTCCGCCGCGGCGGTCGTCGGTGAACTGAAGCTGCTGGTGCCGCTGGAAGGCCTGGTTGATCTGGACGCCGAACGCACTCGCTTGGACAAGGAGATCAAGCGCGTGGAAACCGAGATAGGCAAGTGCAATGGCAAGTTAGGCAACGCGACTTTCGTGCAGAACGCACCCGCCGCCGTCGTCGAACAAGAACGCGCACGCCTGACGGATTGGAACACCCAACTCAATGCGCTGCGCGAACAGCGCGCCAAGTTGTAGCGGGATAACCGGGCGAGCAACCGCGTAGAGCGGAGCTTGCTCCGCTGCTCCGGCCTTCCACTTCTCGCCGCGCGTTAGCTCCGGACACACTCAGCCGAGCAAGCTCGGCTCTACGAGAGGCTTGCGAGCATATGCCTTCGTTCCCGGGCGTGCCGCCATGTAGAGCGGAGCTCGCTCCGCTGCTCTGCCTTCCGCTTCTCGCCGCGCGTTGACTCCGGACACACTCAGCCGAGCAAGCTCGGCTCTACGAGAGGCTTGCGAGCATATGCTTCGTTCCCGGGCGTACACCGCGTAGAGCGGAGCTTGCTCCGCTGCTCGTGCCTTCCGCTTCTCGCCGCGCGTTGGCTCCGGACACAATCAGCCGAGCAAGCTCGGCTCTACGAAAAGCTTGCGAGCATATGCCTTCGTTTCCGGGCGTGCGCCACGTAGAGCGGAGCTTGCTCCGCTGCCCCTGCCTTCCACTTCTCGCAGCGCGTTGGCTCCGGACACACTCAGCCGAGCAAGCTCGGCTCTACGAGAAGCTTGCGAGCATATGCCTTCGTCCCGCGTGCACCACGTAGAGCGGAGCTTGCTCCGCTGCTCCGGCCTTCCGCTGCTCGCCGTGCGTCGGCTCCGGAAACGATCAGCCGAGCAAGCTCGGCTCTACGAGAAGCTGCGTGCATGCGTCTTCCGTCTAACGCGCTCTGTTCAGGCAGCTTCGCTGGCAACCCTGCGGTGCGTGCACTTCCCGCGCTCGGACCAGAGATGGCTTTGACGGTCTGCGAGCCGTTGGCTGCGGTAGCGCCGGCAGCCTCTGCGGCGGGCTGATACTGGCTGCGGCTACCGACCCTGACGCAGCCCAGTCCTGCCCTGCTCCCGCCTGGGCCACGACAGCCGCCGCGACCTCGTTGGCGGGCAATAGCGCATAGCCGTACGGCGGAGTCCAGCCAATGTTGCCGTCCCAGGAACACGTCAACGCTTTTCCGTTGAGCAGCGAACCGATATCGCGATACGTACTTCCGCCGTAGTTCGCGGCGATTTTGGTGCAGCTGGTAACTCCCGCGACATCGAAGACATTATGCTCCGACAGGATCTTGGATTCCTTGCCCACGCCGTGCGCATAGACAAATGGATAAGCGGAATCCTGAGTGCTGCCCACATGGTAGTTGTTGTACAGATGCACCATGCCGAAGCGCACGCGGGGGCTCCGCGAGGAGATGTTCTCGAACAGCGAATGGTGGATGGTTACCTTCAGCTTGCCCGCATCGGTGCTTGCTGCATCATCGCTGGACCCGATCAGATTGTTCTTCTCGTGCGAAGTGAATACCGAGTATGAAACGGTGACGTAGTTGGCGCCCTTCTTTACGTCCAGCGCGCCGTCGTGATGCTGCACGCGACGTCCATTGGATATCTCCGTAGGATCGTCCAGCCGGTGGCCGTCGGTGAAGAGCATGTGGTCAATCCAGACGTTGCTGGCGCCCTCGACTGTCAGCCCGTCGTATTCGGAGTTCCAGTTACCGTCGCTGCCGTCGTCGGGATCCCAGATCGGCTGTACATCCCAGGGGTTCTCGATCATCAGGTTGCGGATGATCACATCGCTGGCTTTGACGTAGAGATAGCCGTCGATGATTCCCGCATCCCGGGTGATGCCGATCAGCGTCGTCTTGGCTGGAATGTCGAGTCGCGCGCGGAGCTTCATATCCGCGGTCGTGGCGTACGGCTTGCCTTCGCTGACGTCGATAACGCCCTGAATTCTGATGAGTCGCCCACCGCTACCGGCCGTTGCCTTCAATGCGGTTTTCAGCGCCTGCGCCGTGGATACGGTATAGATGTCAGCCGCGACTGCCTGGGAGCCACCGCGCGTACCGCCGTTCTGCGTGGCCCAGCCGGTGGTCGCGACTTCGCGGGTGTGATCCACAGTAGTCGCTGGCCGAGGCGGTATGAGCGGATGCTGGCCTCGCACCAGAATGGGTTGAACCGTCTGCGCCAAGACTCCGCTGGACAGCAGAATGCAAAGCGCAACCACGTTCGCGGACGCGAGCGTTCTCGATGGTGTTGGCATATTCGAAGTTGACCTTTGAAGGACGTCCGACGCGGGCTCGCGGCCCGGCATCTCACTTATCCCTTCCCCGTCACGAATACTGGCACACCGCAGCGCTTCGGATAACGAAAAAGAAGTGCGGTCGATCGCAAAAAGCTATCTCGTGCATGCCTTTAGCACGGCAGTTGCATGCGCATCTGACTGGATCGACATCGTGCGCGGCCGTTGGCATCAACGACGCTAGCGACTTCGAGCCGACAACGACCAGCGCCCATCTCACGACCACCGCGAAAGCCTCGATCCCAGCTGGAATCACGCACCGGGCAAGGCGACCCTCAGCGCCGAACGGAATACTTCGCCAGTATCTCCATCACCGCATCATTTCCCTGCTTGTGCGCCAGTCCTTCGGCGGTTTCTCCCTGGGCATCGGCCAGGCTGAAATCCGCGCCACGCGCCGCTAGTGCTTCGATCATAGCGGTGCGGCCGAATAGTGCGGCGAACATGACGGCCGTCTGCCCTGCATGATTGCGCTGGTCGACGAGGGTGCGTGCGTCGTCCAGCAGAATGCGGGCGACCGCGTCTTCGCCCCGGAACAGCGCGCCCATCAATGCCGTGTTGCCGCGTTGTGCATCGCCTATGTTAGGTGACGCACCAGCTACCAGCAGGGCTTTTACCAATGCGTCGTGGCCGTAGTAAGACGCCAGAATCAGCGGCGTCGAACCGCGTTCGTCGCGAGTATCGATGGCCGCCCCTTCCGCCACGGCACTCATCGCCCCGGCTATGTCGCCGACACGCGCGGCGGCAAGAAGTCGCATGTCGCGAGCCTCTCCCGAGGTTGCCATCGGAAGATCTGGGCCAGCGGTCCTCGTCGCATCACCGGCAAGAGAGACAACGGCCACCATGGGTAGCAAAGCGAAAAGTGAAGCAGCCAGACAGCGGAAACGCACGATGCCGCAAGTCATATGAGTTCCTGCGAGTAGCCCGAATAAGCGCGGACTGGAGAAGAAGAGGTGAAGAGAAGGGCGTGGTGGATCACCACGCCCCCGTTTTTCGTCTGAAGCTTATTCGCTCAATGCGGCGGACATTGCCTGCACCCGCGTCACATCGCTCTTCAGTGCTTGCGTCAACCGCACGCCATACTCCGCATCGGCTTTATGGAAATAGGACAACATCGTGTAGCGCGTGGTCTCGTCGCTGACTTGTCCAAGATCGCCGGCCAGATTGGCAACCAGGTTCTTGCGATCCGCCTGCGACAACGAGCGGTAGAACTCACCCGCCTGACGGAAGTTCAGCGTCTTGCCGATGCGTGCCTGTACGGTGGTGCCTTGCACAGGCAATGCGCTGGAGCGCGCATGGGTCACCTGCGGCTTTGGCTCAATCCTCGACGGCTCGTAGTTGACCTTGCCCTTGCGCGCACCTGCATTGAGCGCACCGTCCTGATTGTTGCTGTTGACGGGCACGCGCGGTGCATTGATCGGCAACTGGTTGACGTTGGTGCCCACGCGGTACAGCTGTGTATCGGCATAGGAGAACATCCTTCCCTGCAGCAGGCGATCCTCCGATGGCTCGATGCCGGGCACCAGATTGGCTGGCGCGAACGCTGCCTGCTCCGTTTCCTGGAAGACATTCGCCGGATTGCGGTCCAGCGTCATGGTGCCCACCTTGACTTCGGGAATGTCGGTCCAGACCTTGGTCGCATCCAACGGATTGAAGTCGAAACTGTCCAATTGCTCGGGCGTGAGAATCTGCACGTACAGATCCCATTGCGGGTAGTCGCCGCGGGCGATGGCCTTCACCAGATCATTGGATAGATGGTTGAAGTCGCGCCCCTGCACCTTCTCTACTTCAGCGGCCGATAAGTTGTGTTCGCTCTGCCGGCTGTCCCAACGGAACTTCACGTAGACGTACTGGTCGTTCTCGTTGACCAGCTTGTATGCGTGGACGCCGTTACCATCCATTTCGCGATAGCTGCGCGGCGTGCCGAAATCCGAGTAGACGCGCGTAAGCATATGTGTCGACTCAGGCACATGCGGAAAGAAATCGAATACCCGGGCCGGATCCTGCACGTTGGTATCGGGGCTTGGCTTGAGCGAATGCACCATGTCCGGGAACTTGATGGCATCGCGGATAAAGAATACCGGCAGATTGTTACCCACCAGGTCCCAATTGCCCTCCTTGGTGTAGAACTTGGTCGCGAAGCCGCGTGGATCGCGCAGCGTTTCCGGCGAGTGATTGCCATGAATCACCGTTGAAAAACGCACGAAGACCGGCGTTGTCGTGCCCGGCTTGAAAACCGCTGCACGCGTATGGCGAGTGATGTCCCCCGTCACCGTGAAGCTGCCGTGCGCACCTGTGCCACGCGCGTGCACCACGCGCTCCGGTATGCGCTCGCGAGCGAAACGCTGCAGCTTCTGCACCAGGTGCACATCCTGCAGCAAGACGGGACCATCTTCGCCCGCAGTCTGCGAATTCTGGTTATCACCTACAGGCGCGCCATTGTCGCGCGTGAGTGATTGCGGTGATTGCGCACTGACAGCGGGGGAAAACGCCAGCGTCGCAGCCAGCATGGATGGAACAAAAATGTGATAACGCATGTAGGCACTCCTGTGAACAACGCGCCACGCTACGCGAGGAAAACAGAAGTGAAAAGTAGTTTGTACGGATCACACTCATAGCGAATAGCTATGCATGCATTCGCACTGAGTCCATCACGGAGAAAAGTCACATAGGAGATTTTTCTGCTGGAGAAAATCGCGTGGTCGATGTTCTGTGCAAAGTTTAAAACTCAAGAACTGCGAGATTTCTCTCTGGAACAGAGCATCCCTGGTCACACGAAATGCATCGACGCGAATGCATCCATCGCTCGCCTGTGACGTGCCGTCTCTTACAGCCTCGGCATCGTGTCGATGTCGTCGCGCACCAGTTCCATCGCCATCACCAGCGCATCTTCGCGACCGTCATGAGCGGGGTAATAGCGTGGCCGCCGACCGATCTCATTGAAACCTTCCTTGTGGTACAGCGCTATGGCGTTGGGATTCGATGGGCGGACTTCCAGGAAAACCCGCTGTGCGCCAAGATTGCGCGCAGCGCTTACCAACGCACGCAATAGGAAACGGCCATATCCGCGCCCTTGCCGCTCCGGCGCGACGCATACATTCAACACATGGGCCTCATCGGCGGCACAACTGAGAATGCCGTAACCGATCACCAGTCCATGCTCCAGTAACACCCAGGCCGGATACTGCGCCTTCATGCAGTCGCGAAAGATTCCACGGCTCCAGGGAAATGGATACGCCCGCTGTTCTATGGCCAGGATGGCCTCGAGATCGGAGTCGCGCATCGGCCTAAGAGAAGGCGACGGCGCCGCCGATTCGACACCCAGCGCGCTCATGGGTTCGTCCTGCGCAACTTGCGCAATGCAGGCCACAAGGCACGCTTGGCGGCTGGATTGCCGCGCAGCTCGGCCGAGGACGGCCATTGCGCAATGATCTCCGCGGCGCCTTCCGCATTGGGATTGCAGCCGGACGCACGGATCAGGGCGAAATGCAGGCGGTCCGGCAGCGCTCCCGCTGCCCGGCGCGGCGGTGCGGACGTATTCGCCGCCGGAACTGCAGCGGGCGCGGACGGGGCACGCCGGGCGGGAACCGGAACTGTGGCCTTGGATATAGGTGAAGCTTGTGGTTGGCCCGCCGGCGCAGGGCTTTCGGGCATTGCCACCGGCAGGGGACCCGGCACATAAAGCGTGTGACCCAGCGCGGACAGCCATTCGTGCTGTTCCGCCGACCACAACATGTCAGCCGACAGGCTCACGGCACCGGCCCTTGGGCACGGCGCGTCCGCTGCCATATCCAGTACGCCGGTCCCGACAGCGCATACAGCACACCCACGGCGAACAAGGTGCGCGGCAGATCAATGAACAGCACTGCCAGACCCACCGCCACCAGCAGCAACACGAAGAACGGGACGCGGTCAGCCTTCGGGCCGCCTTCGCCGGAACCCTTGAAGCTCCAGAAGCGGATGCGGCTCACCATCAACAACGCGGCGGTCAAGGTGACGAACAAAGCCACATACCGCAGTTCGTCGCCGCTCCAGCCCAGACTGCCGTCGGCAAAGGCCCAGACGAAGGACATCATCAGTCCGGCGGCGGCCGGGCTGGCCAAGCCGATGAACCAGCGCTTGTCGACCGTACCGACCTGGGTGTTGAAGCGCGCCAAGCGCAATGCCGCGCAAGCGGCATACAGGAATGCGACTGTCCAGCCTACCCGGCCCATGACCGCGCCATCGAACTTCAGCGATGACAGCGACCAGTGGTACATGACCAGCGCGGGTGCCAGACCGAAGCTGACCAAGTCCGCCAGCGAGTCGTACTGCACACCGAAGTCGCTGCTGGTGCCGGTCAGGCGCGCCACCCGGCCATCGATACCGTCCATCAGGCCGGCGACGAACACCGCGATGGCGGCATACGCGAACTGCTCGTTGGCCGCGGCGATGATCGCGTAGAAGCCGGCGAACAGGCCCGCCGTGGTGAACAGGTTGGGCAGCAGGTAGATGCCACGGGAACGCGGCGGCGGCTTGATTTCGTCCATATGTCCCAGTTTAGCCCAACCGGCCGAATCCACGGCTTGCCAGCTCCGCCCAGGGGTGCTGCAATCAACCCTACCCTGAATGCTTCGGACTCGCCATGCGCACATTGCCCCGGCCCCGCCACTGGCTCCATGCCTGCCTCCTGGCCATGCTGGCCAGCGCCAGCGCACTGGCCGCAGCCAGCAATCTGTACCAATGGAAAGACGCCAAAGGCGTGACCCACTATTCCGACAAGCCGCCGACGGGCGAGCAATACAAGGGGCGCCGTATCAACGACGAAGGTGCGCCCGCGCAGACCGCCGCACCCGCGGGCGAGTCTATAGTCAACCCGCAGTGCCAGACAGCGCGGAAAAACCTGGAAGTGCTGCAAGGCAAAGGCGCGGTGCAGCAGGATCTCGACGGCGACGGCAAGCCTGACAAAACGCTGGACGACAGCGAACGTGAAAACCAGCGCGCCTTGGCCCAAGCGGCCGCAAACGCCTATTGCAGCAAGCCGCCTGCCGCCGGCGCCTAAGTCATGCGCGCTTTCTGGGCGATCGCCGCCGGCGTCGCGCTGGGTGGCGGCCTCGCTTGGTACCTGTCCCGCGAGGCACCTGAGTCAGCGGCGGCCAAACAGCGGCGCGCTCAACATGCGGCATCCGAGCAAGCCAGGGATGCGCGCCCCTCGATTTACCGGTGGCGCGATGACGCTGGCGTGCTGCAAATCACTGACAAGCCGCCCAAGGATCGTAAGTACGAACGTATCGACCGCGAAGCTCCGGCAGCGATTACGGTGCGCGGCGACGATACAAGGCAATAGCCGATTCGGCGGAGCCTACAGCGACACCAGCCCGCTGATGGATCTCACCGTGCGCTTCACCGACCACAACGGAGTCGAGCGGCAGGTCGGTGTGCAGAAGGTCGTCCCGTTGAACGAGCTGCCGCTCCACGGCCTGGGCCAGCCGGTACTCGTGCGCTTAGCCTCCGTCTCGCCCACCACCAAGCTGGTGATCTCGCCTATCGTCGTGTCCTCGTCACGATAGGCGACTAAATCAGCGATTTTTGATGGCCAGTGGCGAGGCATTCGGCGCAGCGGCCGCCAACACTGGCAAAATAGCGCTTTCGTCCCTCAGAAGCCTGCATCGATGCGCCTGTCGCAATTCCACCTGCATACCGCCAAGGAAACACCCGCCGACGCCGAGATCGTCAGCCACCAGCTGATGCTGCGTGCCGGCATGATCCGAAAACTGGCCTCGGGCCTGTATACGTGGTCGCCGCTGGGCCTGCGCGTATTGCGCAAGGTCGAAACTATTGTGCGCGAGGAAATGAATCGCGCCGGCGCCATCGAAATGCTGATGCCGACGATCCAGCCGCGAGAGCTATGGCAGGAAAGCGGGCGCTGGCAGAAGTTCGGCGACCAACTATTGAAAATCAAGGACCGCAAGGAAGCCGAGTATTGCTACAGCCCCACCGCGGAAGAAGCCATCACCGATTTCGCGCGCAACGAGCTCAGCAGCTACAAGCAGTTGCCAGTCAACTTTTATCAGATACAGACCAAATTCCGCGATGAGATCCGTCCACGCTTCGGCGTGATGCGCGCGCGCGAGTTTTTGATGAAGGATGGTTATTCGTTTCACCTGACCGATGAGGACATGGTGCGCGAGTACCGCAACATGCACGCGGCCTACAGCCGCATCTTCACTCGTCTTGGGTTGGAATTCCGCGCGGTACAGGCGGACTCCGGCGCCATCGGCGGCGATGCGTCGCAGGAGTTTCAAGTGCTCGCCGAATCGGGCGAGGACGCGATCGTGTTCTCCACCGGCTCGGACTACGCCGCCAATCTCGAAACCGCGCAGGCTGCTGCACCTGGCCCACGTCCGGCAGCCAGCGAGGAATTGCGCAAGGTAGCGACGCCCACGCAGAAAACCTGCGAGGACGTCGCGGCGCTGCTGGGCATCGCGCTGCAGCGCACGGTCAAGTCGGTGGCGGTGATGACCGACGATGGTTTCGTGTTGGCGCTGGTACGCGGCGACCACATGGTCAACGAAATCAAACTGAACAAGGTTCCCGGACTGGCTGATTACCGGACAGCCACCGAGGCGGAAATTGCCGATTTTCTGGGTAGCGAACCTGGTTTCCTGGGTCCGGTACAGCCGCGCAAAGCGGTCCGCGTCGTCGCGGATCGCGATGTCGCGGCGATGGCTGATTTCGTCGTCGGCGCCAATGAAATCGGCTTCCATATCGCGGGCGTCAACTGGGGGCGGGACCTACCCGAACCGGAGACCATCGCCGATATACGCAATGTCGTCGAAGGCGAACGCGCGCAGGATGGTGGCGAACTTCGCATCGCTCGCGGCATCGAGGTCGGGCATGTCTTCCAACTCGGGCGCAAGTACAGCACCGCGTTGCAGTTCACGGTATTGGATGAGAACGGCAAGGCGGCCGTGCCTGCGATGGGCACCTACGGCATTGGCATATCACGCATCGTCGCGGCCGCCATTGAACAGAACCACGACGGCAACGGCATCATCTGGCCCGAGCCGATGGCGCCATGGACAGTGGCGATCTGCATCATCAATCCGAAGAACGATGCTGCGGTGAACGAAGCCTCGCAGCAGTTGCTTGACGAACTGACAGCCGCTGGCGTCGATGCTGTGCTGGATGATCGCGGCTTGCGCCCCGGGCCGATGTTCGCCGATATCGAGCTGATCGGCATTCCACATCGAGTCGTGGTCTCCGAGCGCGGCCTGGCGGCCGGCACCTACGAATATCGTGCGCGACGTGCGGAAGCGGCAGAAAATCTGAGCCGCGATGAGCTTGTGGCTCGCTTGATTAAATAGTGTGAAACGTAGTTGAAAAAACGGATAAACGTGCGGTCACGCACGTTTATCCGGCATTTCCGGAAATATTGGGGTTTGTGCCGCGTTGATTAAGTCGACTATCATCGGGCGTCCCCCGTCAGGGGCAGGCTTCCTCTTTCTATTCCGGAGATATTGATGTCAATTGATTTGCGTGGCCTCTCGGCCAAACAACTCTCAGCCTTGATCAACAAGGCAAAAGAGCAACAGAGCAAGCTCGCCAAACGCAATCCGATTGCTACCGTCCGCGGCAAGATCACCAAGTATGCCAAGGCCGAGGGCTACACCATCGAGGAACTGTTTGGTGCGTCGCCCGCTCCCGCCACGCGTGGTCGCAAAGCCGCCGTCGCCAAGCCAAGTTCAAGGGCTGGTCGCAAGCTCGGCAAGGTTCCGCCCAAGTACCGCAATCCTGCCAATCCCAAGGAAGTCTGGACTGGCCGAGGCAAGCAGCCACGCTGGATGGCCGCGTTGGTAGCCAAGGGCAAGAAGCCTGACGATTTCCTGATCAAGAAAAAGTAACACCGTAAAGAGAGACGGGAGGCGGGAAACAAAGCGGATCTGCGCTTTGTCTCCCGTCTCCCGTTTTTCGTTTTCACCGCTTAAAGATTCTTGCGCGCGGATATCACCAGATTGCCGAATAGCAGGCCGGCGATGAGTGCCATTACGATGTTCACGACGGTCAGAAGCGCGGGTTCGCCCACGCCCACGTCCTGCTGTTGGACCATCGTCATCAAGCCGCGCAGGCTGGTACTGCCGGGCACCAGCATGATGATGCCGGGAACCCGGATCAACGCTCCCGGCCTGTTTGCCCAGCGCGCGAAGGCATTGCCACCCGCGGTCAGCACCAGCGCCGACAGGAAGATACCCACCGGGCTACCCCACGCCTGCCCCGCCACGCGTGAAATAAGGTAGCCAGTGATGGCAGCCGCCATTACCCACGGATAATCGCGCCGATGAGCGCGGAACAGCACCGCAAAAGCATAGGCGGCCACGAGCAGTGCACCCCACTCCACCCAATCCTGTTGCGGACGAAGTGCGCGGACCTCCGGATACATGCCCACCAGTTGCGCCAATGTCACAGCAATCAAACTGCCCACCGTCAGTTTGAGTATCGTCGCCAGCGCACCCGCGAAGCGTGCCGTGCCGGACACCAGATGCTGACTGGTCAGCTCGTTGACCGCGTTGGTCAGCGCCATACCAGGTAGTAGCACGATGAGCGAAGCGATGATCACGGTGTTGAGATTGAGCGGGGCGATGAAGTTGCCCACCAGGATGGCGACCAAGCCGGCAGCCAATGCCGATAACGCATCATTGGCTTCCTTCAGCTGTGGGCGCCGTTCGATCACTTGCGCCAGTACACCAATCAACAGACCGATCAACCCTGCCGTGGTGATATCCAGCCAAGGCAGCCGCCACAAGCCCGCCACCGCGCCGGAAGCCAGACCGGAAGCCAATATCTGCATGGCCCTCCAACGCCGGCTGGGCGTGCGGTCCAACTGGCGCAAAGCGGTGTGGCCTTCGGCGATACTCATGTTGCCGGCAGCGACTGCATCGGCGATACGGTCAGCTTCGCTGAGTTTATGCAGATCGTTTTCGCCCGGCGGCAAACGGATCACGCGGGTGGTATCGCTAGCCCCCAGAGGACGGGTGGGATCGCTGAAGCTCAAGATGACGCCGGTCGGGTTGGACCAGGGTTCGCAGTCCAGGCCCAACTGCTGTGACAGCGCCACCACGGCGCCTTCCAGGCGCTGGGCCGTGGTGCCGTAACTGTGGAGCCGGCCCGCCATTTCGCAGACAAAAGCGATGCGCTGGGCATAGGTGGCGGAAGCGGCGGAGTTGGCGGGTTCGAGCATGGCAACAGTATCGCCGAAGGTCGTGGAAAGCGCCTGCTCAGGTAGCGTGAAATACCTGCCTCCGCCCATGTTGCAGAACTGAAGCGGGCGTCAAACCTCAGCCGTGCCAAATCGCGTATTCCCCAGTGCCGTCATGCCCGCAAAGACGTCACAGCACAAATAGGGACGTTGTTCGTGTTGCTCTTGGGGTGCCCTTGATCTGCGGCGTCCCGCCGCATCCTCAGAAAAGGCATGGCATGCCTGGACTACCCCGGGGTTTTCGACAGTGTCCTGATGATTGCCCAGCCTAGGTTGGCTCCCGCACGGCAGCGGATCTCGGCGAAAGTGCATTGTGGTTATCCTAGCCGTTGCCATGATTTGCGCCCATGGGTGTGTTGCTTACGTTCAGTGCTATAGCCTGTATGCTCCTCGGCCGAGTGCCCCTATGACCCAGACAACCGCACATCCGCAATACCAGGCCGATCAAGCCGACCCAACGCGGGTAAGGCTGGTCGGCGACTGGGTTTTGTCCACGGCACTGGCCGTGGCGGACCGGCTGCGCGAATTTCCGGAACAGACCAAGCGCATAGATGCGACCGACATCGGCCGGATCGATTCGGCCGGCGTATTGCAGTTGCTGCGTTTCGCCAATCGGCGTGGACTTTCGCTGGACGATATCGAATTCCGCAAGGATCACCAGGCGCTGGTCTCCACCATAGAAGACGTGGCCGACGACCGTCCGCCACGCAAGCGTGACTACGGGTTCCTGGCTGCATTGGCTCGCCTGGGCTACCGGATGGAGGAAAACGGCAAGGAAGTCGTGGCACTGCTCAGCTTCACTGGCGAGAATATGGTGAAGCTGCTGAGAATGGTGCGCGAGCCGCGCCGATTCCGGATGACCGCCACCGTGTCACATATGGAACAGGTGGGTTTGGACGCGGTGCCGCTAGTGATTCTGCTGTCCTACCTGGTCGGCACGGTTATCGCCTTTCTTGGCTCCACCGTCCTGCGCGACTTCGGCGCGGAAATCTATGTGGTGGAGCTGGTTAGCATCGCCTTCTTGCGCGAGTTCGCGGTGTTGCTGACAGCTATCGTGTTGGCCGGCCGCACTGCCAGTGCTTTCACTGCTCAAATCGGCACGATGAAAAGCCGTGAGGAAATCGATGCGATCCGCACGTTGGGGCTGGACCCTATCGATCTTTTGGTTATTCCACGTTTGCTGGCTCTGTTGGTAATGCTGCCGTTGCTGACCTTCATAGCGATGATGGCTGGCCTGGCAGGCGGCATCACCGTCGGCGCATTCGATCTTGGCATCCCACCCCAGATGTATATCGCGCGTATGCACGAGACCATCGAAATCAGACATTTCATCGTCGGCCTTTCCAAGGCGCCGATCTTCGCGCTGGTGATCGGTCTGATCGGCTGCCTGGAAGGTCTGCAGGTGGAAGGCACCGCACAATCGGTTGGCGAACGGACGACGTCCAGCGTGGTGCAGACCATCTCGCTGGTGATCGTCATCGACGCCATAGCGGCGCTGTGGTTCATGAATATGGATTGGTAGGGCAGTCAATGGCCAAGAGTAAATTCGCCCGCGTTGCGGGCTGCCAAGGAAAACGGCATCGGAATGTGCGGGTGATCTGCCTTCCTTCGCTATTGACAGGCGGCGCAGCCGCCGACTTCGGCATTGACTATCGCGACCACCTTGTCCAACGCCGCCATAGGAGTCCATCGTGACCCCCGCAGGAGCCGACGAAAGTCCCATCATCCAAGTCCGTGGCCTGGTCAATCGTTTCGGCGAGCAGACCGTGCATGAGGATCTGGATCTGGATGTCCGCCGTGGCGAAATCCTGGGTGTGGTGGGCGGTTCCGGCACCGGAAAATCGGTTTTGATGCGATCCATTCTGGGCCTGCGCATACCGAACGAAGGGCAGATCTCCGTGCTGGGCGCAGATGCACGCTCGGACGACATGCAGGCGCGCCAGCACATCGAGCGCAACACAGGCGTGTTGTTTCAGGACGGCGCGCTGTTCTCATCGCTCACGGTGGGCGAGAACGTGCAGGTACCCCTGAAAGAGCATCACCCTGAGCTTCCAGACAGCTGGCGCTACGAATTGGCACTGCTGAAGGTCAAGTTGGCGGGTCTGCCAGCCGACGCCATCGGCAAACTGCCATCGCAGCTCTCCGGCGGGATGCGCAAACGGGCGGGCCTGGCGCGCGCGCTGGCGTTGGATCCACCGTTGCTGTTTCTGGACGAACCCACCGCCGGCCTCGATCCGATCGGTGCGGCCGCTTTCGACCGCCTGATCAAGACCTTGCAGGAAGCCCTGGGGCTGACCGTATTCCTGATTACCCACGACCTGGACACCCTGTACGCTATCTGCGACAGGGTCGCGGTGCTGGCGGACCGCAAAGTCGTCGCCATTGCCCCGCTGGAGGAAGTCGAGACGTTCGACCACCCGTGGGTGCAGGAATATTTCCACGGTCCGCGCGCGCGCGCTGCGCGCGATGGACGGCAGCGTTACCAGCAGCGCACCACGCAAACGGCGGTATGAGACATGGAAACCAAAGCCAATTACGTCCTCATCGGCGCATTCACCATCATTCTTATCGGCGCGCTGCTGCTGTTTGGCTTGTGGGCGGCGAAATACTCATCTGAGCGCACCTGGCAGCAGTACGAGGTGGTTTTCCGCGAGGCCGTCACCGGCCTGTCGGTCGGCAGCCCTGTTCAGTACAACGGCATCTCGGTGGGCTCGATCACCAAACTGTCGCTCGCGCCCAACGATCCTCGCCAAGTCATCGCGCTTATCCGCGTTGAATCAACCACGCCCATCAAAACCGATACCCGCGCCAAACTGGCCATCACCAGCTTGACCGGCCCCACGATCATCCAGCTGAGCGGCGGCACTCCGCAGGCGCCGGCGCTCACGTCCGTCGACAAACGCGAGGCACCGGTCATCCAGACGGCGCCTTCCGCGCTGCAGAACATCACCGACACCGCCAACCGAATCGTCGAGCGGCTGGACCAGGTGCTGAGCGACCGCAATGTCGCCAGTATCGCCGCCACATTGCAGAACCTGGAGGTCGTCAGTGGTTCTCTGGCCAGTCGTGATGAAGGCCTGCAGTCGTTGCTTGTCAGCGCTCGCGACGCCGCGCAAAAATTGGACGCGACGTTGACCACCACCAATGGCGCGATCGAACGACTAGACCAGAACCTGATCCAGGAACTGCCGCCGATCCTTACCAAGCTGGACAGCACGCTGGTCAAGCTGGATTCGGCGGCGAACAACGCCGACGCGATCCTCGGCGAGAATCGCGCGGCCATCAACAGCTTCGCCAACGATGGGTTGTCCCAGCTTGGGCCCACGCTGACCGAGCTGCGCTCGCTGGTACGCGATCTGCGCCGTGTCAGCGATCGTCTTGAAGGCAACCCTGCCCGTTATCTGCTCGGCCGCGACGCACCCAAGGAGTTCGAACCCAAATGAAGGCGCTGCTGCGATTGTCCTTAGTCTTACCGTTGATGGCGTTGGCCGGTTGTTCCGTGCTGGGCACCACGCAACGTGATCCGGTCACCATTTACTCGCCCGACATCCGCATCCCTGCCGATCCCGCCTGGCCCACGGCCGACTGGTCGCTGGTCATCGCCAAACCCACCGCGGCGCGCGTGGTGGACAGTCCCCGCATATCCGTTCGGCCGGTTCCTGGAGAGCTGCAGGTTTACCGCGGCGCCTCCTGGGCCCAACCAGCGACGGATCTCCTGCAGGATGCGGTGCAGCGGACGTTGGAAGATTCGGGCCGTATTCGCGCCGTGGCCAGTTCAGATGCCGGCATTCTGGGCGACTACCGGTTGGTGATGGACCTGCGCCGGTTCGAAGCGGACTACGCCGGGCAACCGACACCTTCGGCCGTGGTCGAAGTCAGTGCCAAGCTGGTCAAGAACCGCGACCAGCGCGTCGTCGCGTCGCGTACTTTTCTTCAATCCAAACCCGCCAGCGATGCGGAAATTGCGAGTGTCGCGGCTGCCTTCGAAGACTCCTTGTCGGCGGTCACTCACGACATCGTGGGTTGGGTGCTGGGCAACGGCAATGGAGACGCGCGACCCTCGCCTTGAGATGATGCTCACGATCTCTCGCCATATGACGTAGAACGGAGCTTGATCAAAATGCTCCTTTTTGGGGCTCCGCTAGTCCTGGCTCATCGGCTCCGGAGATGATCAGCCGAGCCCCCCAAGGGGATGTAACAAGCTCCGCTCTACGAGAAGCTGCGGGGCTTAGAAGCACATGGCGCCGAGATACTCGAATCATCCTTTCACGTAGAGGCCGAGCTGGTTACATCCCTTTGGGGGGCTCGGCTGCTCTCCACTCCACGGCTCCTGAGTCAAAAGACAGCTGAGCCCGCGAAGAAAAAAAGACTTCAGGCGCTTCGACGAAGGATGTTCCGGAACGTCAGGTTGATCCTCTCCCCAACTGGTTTCACGGTACGCGGCAGCGCATGCCGGTAATGGCGCTGGGTCTCGCCGGACATCAGCAACAGGCTGCCGTGCGGCAGCGGCAGTTCGAGTTTTCGCTCTGGTTCCTCGTGGTGCTTCAACACGAAACGACGCGTGGCGCCCAGACTGATGGACGCAATGACGGGCGTTTTGCCCAACTCCGGCTCGCTATCGCTGTGCCAACCCATGGCGTCGCGTCCATCCCGGTACCTGTTGGCCAATACGCTGTTAAAAGCGACGGCGAATTCGTGCTCCAGACGCTCCCTCAATATTCGTAAGGCGGGATGCCAGGCGTGCGGCACGAAGCGCGTTCCCGAATAACGATAAACAGCGTCCTCATCGCCCATCCAGCAGCTCAGCCGAGGCGAATCAATCTCCCGGCCGAACAGTCGAATGCGATGGATCTCCCAAGGAATTTCCGCCGTTAGTTGGGCGAACAGAGCATCCGCTTCCACCGGGCCCAGCCACTGCGGTGAGAACCACAGCGTCGCTCCGGGCAGGTCCGGTGAAATCCCATTCGCGGACGGTAGCTTTGGTATGGTCATGACCAGGGCGTGTCCTCCATTGAGTAGCCATCCGCGCCGTTCCGCCGCGCGTTTGGCGCAAGGAAGAGCGAAGAAGTGTATG
The DNA here is from genome assembly GCF_039710385.1 of Pseudoxanthomonas sp. CCNWLY206-1. NCBI lineage: Bacteria > Pseudomonadati > Pseudomonadota > Gammaproteobacteria > Lysobacterales > Lysobacteraceae > Pseudoxanthomonas > Pseudoxanthomonas sp. CCNWLY206-1. Next base: position 160,479 of record NZ_JBDKXI010000007.1, read on the forward strand.
CCGATACACGACTGAGCGATCACACCGCGCCGGGCGCGCGGCGGAACGGCCCTCTGGGTTGAGCCGGTACGGCCGCCAGCCGGCGCCGCGCGGTTTGACCAAACGGCCAGTCTGGCGCTGCGCCACGCAACACCGGCTGGCGGCCGTACTGACTCAACGCGGGCGGCTACTCAATGGAGGACGCGCCCTAATCCTGGCGGATTTGCCCCACTCGACGCAAACCACGAAAATAGCCGCAGCCGAAATGCCAAACTGGAGTTCCTGATGACCGATGTCGAACGCGATGTAATGGAATACGACGTCGTCACCGTAGGTGCCGGGCCGGCGGGGCTGGCGCTGGCTATTCGCCTGAAGCAGCTCAAGCCGGAGCTCTCGGTCTGCGTCATCGAAAAGGCCAGCACCATTGGCGCGCACATCCTTTCCGGCGCGGTGATCGAGCCCGGTCCATTGGACGCGTTACTGCCCAACTGGCGCGACAACCCGCCGCCGATCTGCGTGCCCGCTACCGAGGACGAACTCTGGTTCCTCAACAAAACCGGTGGACGCAAGTTTCCCATCCTGCCGCCTGGCATGCGTAACCATGGCAACTTCATCGTCAGCCTGGGCGCGATGTGCGCGTGGATGGCACCACAAGCCGAAGCCTTGGGCGTGGAGATCTATCCCGGCTTTGCCGCTTCGGAAACCTTGCACGATGACGCAGGCAAGGTCATCGGCGTGCGTATCGGCGATATGGGCGTAGCAAAGGACGGCTCCCCCAAAGCCGGGTACACGCCCGGGATCGATATCCACGCCAAGGTCACCGTGCTGGCGGAAGGCGCGCGCGGACATTTGACCAAGCGCTTGGTCAAGCGATTCGAACTGGACAAGGACAGCGACCCGCAGGCGTACTCGATCGGCATCAAGGAGCTTTGGCAGGTGCCGGCAGGCCGCACATCGCCCGGCAAGATCATGCATACCCTGGGCTGGCCGGCAGACACCCAGACTTACGGCGGTAGTTTCCTCTATCACCTGGATAACGACCGCATCGCATTGGGCTACGTGAGCGGGCTGGACTACAAGGACCCGCAGTACAAGCCGTGGGAAGCTTTCCAGCAATGGAAAAACCATCCGCTGATCCAGCCGGTGCTGGAAGGCGGCAACATTCTTTCCGCTGGCGCGCGCGCCATCGTCACGGGCGGCTGGCAGTCGTTGCCAAAAGTGGAAATGCCGGGTGCATTGCTGATTGGCGACACGGCCGGCCTGCTCAACGTGCCGAAGATCAAAGGCACCCATCAAGCCATCCGCAGTGGCATGCTCGCAGCCGAACATCTGGCGCAATCGCTGGACAGCGCAGGCTTCGATGCAAAGTTGCGGGCCTCCGATGCGATGACCGAACTCAAGCAGGTTCGCAACATCAAGCCGGGCTTCAAGAAGGGCCTGTGGTTCGGCCTGTTGAATGGCGCCTGGGAAACTGCCGTGGGTGGCCATTCGCTATGGACGTTGAAGGTCGCACCGGATTGGTCATCACTGGATAAGCTCGGCGAGCACGAGCAACCCAAGCACGACTACGTGGACCGCACGCTGGCTCCCCGCGATCGCCTGCAAGGCGTCTATTACGCTGCCACCGAGCACGACGAAGACCAACCCGTGCACCTACGCGTACTCGACACGTCCATCTGCGTCACCCGCTGCACCGAAGAATACGACAACCCCTGCACCCGCTTCTGCCCCGCCGCCGTCTACGAAATCGTTTCAGATGTGCAGCCTGATGGAAGCGAGGGCAAACGCCTGCAAATCAACGCCGCCAACTGCGTCCACTGCAAAACCTGCGACATCAAGGACCCCTACGAGATCATCACCTGGGTGACGCCAGAAGGTGGTTCGGGGCCAAACTATCAGAATTTGTAGAGATCTAGTGACGACACCTTTGTCTCATCGAGTGCGTGTCCTACTGTTTCATGGACTACGCGCCGTATTTCGCCTGACGCCCATGTCACAGATCATGCGCGATAGATTGCGTCAGCGCTTCCTCGATACGCGAAAACACTGGGTTCCGGACGGCCCTGAAGGGAGGTCGCCCGGGGGTGCCCCTTCCCGACGCCCCTATGTGCGCTCAGACGAACGCGCCATTGGATACGTGCCGTATCAGAAGAGTGAACTTCCGCACCCACTGCCGACGACATTGGTGGCGTTCTATTTGCCTCAGTTTCATACGATTCCTGAGAACGACACCTGGTGGGGCAAGGGCTTCACCGAGTGGCGAAACGTTACGCGCGCTTTACCGCAGTTCGAGGGCCATTACCAACCCAAACTCCCAGGAGATCTTGGCTTCTACGACTTACGCAACATCAATGTAATGCACGAGCAGGCAAGGCTCGCACGCGAGTATGGTGTTAGCGCGTTCTGCTTCTACTTCTACTGGTTTGGTGGGAAGACCTTGCTGGAAGCACCTTTGCGCAACTGGCTGGACGATAAGGGGATCGACTTTAAGTTTTGCCTTTGCTGGGCAAACGAAAAATGGACCCGCACTTGGGACGGACGCGGCGATGAGATCCTGATTGACCAGAAGCACAGCCCTGAAGACGACATTGCATTCATCGAGTATGTCGCGGAGTACATGCGGGATCCGCGTTACCTGCGCACGCTCGGAAAGCCCATCCTTCTTGTCTACCGGCCTAGCTTGCTCAAAGACATTCGTGCTACTTCTGAGCGATGGCGCGCGTGGTGCAGATCGAACGATATAGGCGAAATCCACATCGCATACGTCCAGAGCTTCGATTCCGCCGCACCAAACGAGTTTGGGTTCGATTCGGCGATCGCTTTTCCGCCAAATCAAACTTCCCTGCATCCCATCACCGACTCGCTGACGCTGATTAACCGGCATTTTTCAGGGCGCGTCCTGGATTGGAGAAGCATGTGGGCGGCGCATTTCAAGAAGCAATGCGAAACCCGGTTTCCCTTGTTCCAGTGCGTCAACCCTGCCTGGGACAATCAAGCTCGTCGTCCCGGAGGAGGATTGGCGTACATCCATTCCGCGCCACGCAGATATCGTGATGCCTTGATTCAGGCAATCAACTATTCACGCGACCAAGAGCACAGCCTTGTATTTGTCAATGCATGGAACGAGTGGGCAGAAGGAGCAATTCTCGAACCCGATGCCAGATATGGCTTTGCCTATCTCGAAGCCACCCGGAAGGCATTGACACACCCTTCAACCTCGATAGCGGCGACAAAAACCCAGGGCCGACCGCATGTAGTGCTGCACGCCTGGTATCCCGACGTCCTCGAGGAAGTTCTAGCTCGGTTATCGGAAGCGGGACTGGATTGGAAACTGGTAGTTACAACAGCTCCGCACAACCAGCCAGTTATGCTGGATGTCTTGAGAAGATTCTCTTTTGATTACAGATTCGTGATAGTCGAGAATCGTGGCCGCGACATCCTGCCCTTCCTCATCGCCGCACAGCAGCTGTTGGACGAAGGTGTTGACGTAGTGCTTAAGCTACACACAAAACTGTCGCCTCACCGGAAAGACGGAAGCATCTGGCGCAACGAGTTGCTCGATCGGCTCATAGGCGGCGACAGAGCGTCACGAAACCTTTCGTCTTTTCTTGAAGATCCATCCTTGGGACTAATATCTCCAAGTGGCCATACTCAGTCAATGAACTATTACTGGGGCGCCAACGAAGATCGCGTTAACTCACTACTGGACCAGATCGGCGTACCGGACAGTGATCTCACAAGCGAAACTTTCGTATCCGGCAGCATGTTTTGGGTTCGGCTTGAGAGCCTCCGCCTTCTTCTTGACGCTGACTTGGCGCCATCAGACTTCGATGACGAGCGCGGCCAAATAGATGGCACGCTCGCCCATGCAATCGAACGAATTTTCAAACTCTGCATACGCGATGCCGGATATAAGACATTGGAATCGCCTGATATCTCCGGCGACCAACAGGAGGGTCGGCCCGGAAATTATCCTTATGCCGACCGCGGATGACTACGTCTAGGTTTGGTCACGCTCGGCCATAGGTATCTTCGAAACGCACGATGTCATCTTCGCCTAGATACCCTCCGGACTGCACCTCTATCAGCTCCAAAGCCAGCTTTCCCGGATTACGCAAACGATGCGTGACCCCAAGAGGAATGTAGGTGCTTTGATTCTCCGTCAACAGGATCACCTCGTCGCCACGCGTAACTTCCGCCGTACCGCTTACGACGATCCAGTGCTCAGCGCGGTGATGATGCATCTGCAAACTTAGTGATGCGCCTGGCTTTACCGTGATGCGCTTGACCTGGAAACGTTCGCCGTTATCGATGGAATCATACGCACCCCAGGGACGATAAACCTTGCGGTGAGCTGCCGCCTCGCTGCGACCTTCGCGCTTGATGCGGCTGACTACTTCCTTCACATCCTGGACTCGAGTGCGGTGCCCAACCATGATCGCATCATCAGTTTCGACGACGACCACGTCTTGCAAACCGACCATGGCAATCAAACGGGTGCCGTAAGCATAGGTGTCGCGGCAATCAATCTCGATAACATCACCGTGATGAGCATTGCCCGACGCATCTTTATCGGAAACCTCCCACAGCGCAGACCATGACCCAACGTCGCTCCAACCAGCATCGAGCGGTATCATCACCGCATCGGAGGTTTTCTCCATGACCGCATAGTCAATCGAGTCGCTTGGCGTTGCGGCGAACGCATCCGCGTCCAGCCGTATGAAGTCCGCATCACGGGTTGCCTTGGCCAGGGCTTGTTCACAAGCGTTCAACATCGATGGCTGCAGCGCCTTCAATTCCTCCAGGTATCGTGACGCCTTGAACAAGAACATGCCGCTGTTCCAGAAATATTCGCCAGAAGCCACGTACTCCTGAGCTGTCGTCATGTTCGGCTTTTCCACAAAGCGCTCGACAACGCGCACACCTACGCCGGAGCCTGACTTTATATAGCCATAGCCCGTTTCAGGACCGGTTGGAACAATGCCAAACGTAACCAGCTTGCCGATGTTGGCGGCAACAGCCGCCTCACGCACCGCAGCGTGAAACGCAGCATCGTCGCGCACCACATGATCCGATGGAAGCACAAGCAGCAGCGCGTCGTCGCAAATCGAGCAAGCCTGCAATGCGGCAATGGCGATGGCGGGAGCGGTATTTCGGCCAATGGGTTCGAGAATGAGCGCCGCTGGCACCACACCGCACTCGCGCAATTGTTCGGCGGCCATGAATCGATGCTCCTGATTGGCCACTACGATCGGCGCAGCACCTGCCACTGGCGCTACGCGTTTCCAGGTGGCCTGAAGCATCGTGTCTTCACCCACAAGGGGCAAAAACTGCTTGGGATAAGCCTCGCGCGAGAGCGGCCACAATCGGGTACCGGAACCGCCGGACAGGATGACGGGAAGAATAGGCAACATTGGGGGAAGTCCTAGTCAGTGGTGGGGAGTTTCGGAACCGATCATGGCAGAAAGCTCGTCGGTGCGAATCTGCAATAGAACAGGATTGGCTCGAGTTTCGATGTTCAGGCGGAGCAGCGGCTCCGTATTGGAGCTGCGCAAATTAAATCGCCAATCACCGAAGTCGGCGCTGACGCCATCGGTGTGATCAAGCGTTGGCGATTGCCCAGCATAGTGTTCCATGATGCGGCTCACAGTCGCTTTGGAATCGTCGACACGAAAGTTGATTTCCCCACTACAGGGGAAGGCTCGCATGCGATCGGCGACCAACTCACCCAATCGCATGCCGGTGCGCGAAACGAGATCCGCGATCAGCAACCACGGAATCATCCCTGAATCGCAGTAAGAGAAGTCGCGGAAGTAGTGATGAGCGCTCATTTCACCGCCGTATATGGCGTCTTCCGAGCGCATGCGTTCTTTAATGAAAGCATGGCCAGTCTTGCTCATCACCGGCATGCCGCCGGCTTGCTGCACCATCTCGATGGTGCTCCAGGTCAGGCGAGGATCGTGGATGATTTTTCCACCCGGCTCGCGCACCAGCAACGCGGTGGCGAGCAGTCCGACCAGGTAATAACCTTCAATGAAGTTGCCGCCGGCGTCAAAGAAAAAGCAGCGATCGAAATCACCGTCCCAAGCGATGCCGAAGTCCGCACCGCTGGCGCGTACTGCTTCTGCGGTTGCGGCGCGGTTTTCAGGTAGCAAGGGATTGGGAATACCATTCGGAAACCTGCCATCCGGTTCGTGTTGGATCCGGACGAATTCAAAGGGGAGATGCGGCGCAAGTTGGTCGACGATGAGACCAGCGCCACCATTGCCTGCATTGACCACGATCTTCAACGGCTTCAGTGCGCTGCTATCGACGTAGGACAGCAAGTGCTTGATGTAGTCGCCCTTATCGGTCGACTCGCGACGGCCAGGATCTGTGGCAGCCGGGAGGTTCTCGTTTCCTGCGGCGAAATCACGAATAGCGAACAGTCCGGTGTCGCCGCTGATTGGCCGGGCGTCTTCGCGCACCAGTTTCATCCCGTTGTAATCCATCGGGTTGTGACTGGCAGTGACCATCACTCCACCCGCTGCGCCCAGGTGCGCGGTCTGGAAGTAGACCTCCTCCGTACCGCATAGACCAATATCGATAATCTCGCGGCCGGCATGACGAAACCCGTCCTCAAGCGCCTGCTGCAACTCAAGACTGCTCAGGCGTACATCACGCCCTAACACCACAGGTCCGGTATTCAGCAGTCCAGCCATGCCCATGCCGATCCGGCGCGCGAGGGGTGGATTCAGTTCTTCAGGCACCCGGCCGCGGATGTCATAGGCTTTAAAACAAGATAAAGACATTGCATTCCTTGGTAGCTGGGGAGGCTGACCTCAACCCAGAGCGGATTCCAACTCCGGCAACAACTTAAACAGATCACCGACCAGTCCGATATCCGCAATCTCAAAAATCGGTGCTTCGGCGTCCTTGTTGATGGCGACGATAGTGCCTGCATCCTTGATGCCGGTCAGATGCTGTATGGCGCCCGAGATACCGATGGCGACGTAAAGTTCGGGTGCGATGATCTTGCCGGTCTGACCAACCTGCAATTCGTTCGGGACGTAACCGGCATCAACCGCGGCCCGAGAGGCGCCGACAGCTGCTCCCAGCTTGTCGGCCAGGGAGTAGATGATTTGGAAGTTTTCCATCGAGCCCACGCCACGGCCGCCGGAGACGACGCGCTTGGCGCTTTGCAGGTCGGGGCGGTCTGATTTCCCGGCGGCCAGGCCAACAAATCGGGTGTGGGTAGGCAGAGGTGCTTCGACCGCCACGGCTTCCACGGCGGCGCTGCCGCCCTTGGCGGCTTCGGGCCAGGAGGCGGTGCGCACGGTGGCGACTACTGCCTGGTCGGCGGGGGCTTCCACGGTAATGATGGCGTTGCCTGCGTAGATCGGGCGCTTGAAGGTGTGGCTGCCTTCCACCGTCATCACGTCCGACACTTGAGCCACGCCCAAAAGGGCCGCTACGCAGGGCATCAGGTCCTTGCCGAACGTGGTCGAAGGTCCGAAGACATGTGTATAGCCGCCGGCGAGCTTGACGATTTGCGGTGCGAGCACCTGGGCGATGGCGTGTTCGCTGGCAGGGTTGGCCAGCGCCAGCACCTTGGTGACGCCGGTGATTTGCGCGGCCTGGGCAGCGACCGCGGATGGGTCGGCAGCGAGCACGGCCACTTCGATACTGCCCGGATTCAATGCCAGCGCGGCGCTGACGGTCTTGGCGGTGGCGGCGTTGAGCTTGCCGTCCAGGTGTTCGGCGATGACAAGGACTTTGGACATGACGGATCTCCAGAAAGGTCGAGCGGGTCGCGGCAGGTGGCTTCGCGCCCTCATCTCAGCCCTCTCCCGTTGTGGGAAAGGGGACTAGAAGCGTTACAGCAGGCCCTTGGCCTTCAATGCAGCGACCAGTTCGGCCGCGTCTTTGACCATGACGCCCTTGCTGCGCTTGGGCGGCGGGGCGTAATGCATGGTCTTCAGCGTGTCCGCCGACTCCACGCCCAAATCCGCCAACTGGAGTGTTTCCAAGGGCTTGCTCTTGGCTTTCATGATGTCCGGCAGTTTGATGAAACGCGGCTCATTGAGGCGAAGATCGGTGGTGACCACGGCGGGCAGATCCACTTCCAGCGTTTCCAGGCCGGCGTCCACTTCGCGAGTGACGGTCGCTTTGTCACCGGCGATTTCAAGCTTGGAGGCGAAGGTTGCCTGCGGACGGCCCCACAGCGTGGCCAGCATCTGGCCAGTCTGGTTGGCGTCGTCATCGATGGCCTGCTTGCCCAGGATGACCAACTGCGGCTGTTCCTTCTCGATCAGCTTGAGCAGCGTGCGGGCGGCGGTCAGAGGCTGGATGGGCTGGTCGGTGACCACATGGATGGCGCGGTTGGCCCCCATGGCCAACCCGTTGCGCAGGTGCGCCTGAGCATCGGCCGGGGCGATCGTGGCCACCACTACCTCAGTGGCAACGCCCTTATCACGTAGCCGCAGAGCCTCTTCCAGCGCGATTTCGTCGAACGGATTGGCGGACAGCTTGACGCCATCGGTGACCACGCCGGACCCGTCCGGCTTGACCTGAATGCGGACGTTGTAGTCCACCACGCGCTTGTAGGCGACGAGAATCTTCATCCTGCGGGAATTCCTTGAATGCTACGGATCGGAGCGGCCCCGGCTTAGGCGGGGACAGGGCGAGGATTTTACCGGTCAGCCGGTGCCCGTGCGAGTGCGTACGGTATCGTCGCTCAGCCGGGACGCCAGGGTGGCGGCGAAACGTTCAGCGCTGCCGGGAGCCTGTGCGAAGAATAGCGAGGGTTCGGTCAGCTCCAACTCCAACAGGCGGGGGTGGCCGTCGTCACCCCGGATCAGGTCGATGCGGGCGTAAGACAAGGGTTGGTTGAGCTGCAGCAGACGGGAGGCCGCGGCCAACACCTGCTCTCCCACTTTCAGTTCTTCAGGATCGGCTTTGCGGCTACTGATATTGCCTGCGGCGAAAGGTGTCGCGGTGGCGGCAGCATCTTTCTGCAACAACGCACCCTTGCCAATCGCATGACTGAACCGGCCATCGAAGTAGATCAGCGCCGTTTCGCCGGCGCTGTCCACGGCTGGCAGATAGGGTTGCAGCATTACGCCGCGGCCGTGATCGAGCAAGCGCGCGACGTGGTTGCTGGCAGCGAACTCCTGGCTGCGCGTATAGCGCTGTGTATCCCGGGCACCGGCACTGACAGTGGGTTTGACCACAAACTCAGCAGCAGGATGCGCGACCAAAAACGCTTGCAGCGCCTGCAAAGGCTCGGCGTCCGGCTCCACGAAGGTCGTTTCGACGGCGGGTATGCCTATGGTCGCCAGGTCGGATAAGTAGTGCTTGTCCGTATTCCAGCGGACCACGTGGGCGGGGTTGAGAAGGGCGACCCGCTGTTCCAGCCGGTCGCACCAGGCCAGGAATTCCGCAAGGCGCTCGGTGTAATCCCAAGGGGAGCGAAGCAACGCAGCATCGAATCGGCCCCAGCTGACGGTGGGGTCGTCCCAGGCGACAGCGCGTGCATGCAGGCCCGCCGATGCACAGGCGTCCAATAGTGGTGCCAGGTCGTCGTCGTGACCCGCGGCAGCGATGGCGGTGACAAGGGCAAGCGTCTTCATCGCACAAGTTTAAACGCAGGAGGCTGGAGGATTTCCCATTGCCCGAAAGTACCTGTGTGCCAAACCGCCGGGTGCGTAAAATGCGGGCATCCTCTGGAATGGACCTGGTCATGGCCGAAGCTGTCGCATCCACGCCGTCGAGTGGCGGAATCAAAAGCAAGCTCTTTCTGAATGCCGAGGCAGCGCTTCGAGGGATCGTCGCGGACGGCCAAACATTGGCGGTCGGCGGATTCGGCCTGTGCGGCATTCCGGAAGCGTTGATCACGGCACTTCGCGATAGCAACGTGAAAGGGCTGACCGCCATTTCCAACAACGCAGGCGTGGATGGTTTCGGCCTGGGCTTGCTGCTGGAGACCCGGCAGATCCGCAAGATGATTTCGTCCTACGTGGGCGAGAACAAGGAGTTCGAGCGCCAATACCTGTCCGGAGAGTTGGAGCTGGAGTTCAATCCCCAGGGCACCCTCGCCGAGCGGCTGCGTGCCGGAGGAGCGGGGATCCCGGCGTTCTACACCCGCACCGGCTACGGCACCATCGTGGCCGACGGCAAGGAGACCCGCCAATTCGGTGAGCATTGGTATGTCATGGAAACCGCGTTGATCGCCGATGTATCGCTGGTCAAGGCGTGGAAGGCCGACAAAGCGGGCAATCTGGTCTTCCGCAAGACCGCACGCAATTTCAACCCCGCCTGCGCCATGGCCGGAAAGGTCTGCGTGGCCGAAGTCGAAGAGGTAGTGGAGATCGGCTCTATCGACCCCGACCATGTCCATCTGCCTGGCATTTACGTCGACCGCATCGTCCACAACCCGCATCCGGAAAAACGAATTGAACAGCGCACCGTGCGCCAAGGGAGTAAGTGATGGCCTGGACACGTGACGAAATGGCGCAGCGCGCCGCCCGCGAATTGACCGATGGTGCCTATGTCAACCTGGGCATCGGCTTACCCACTTTGGTGGCCAACCATATTCCGGAAGGGATGGATGTCTGGCTGCAGTCGGAGAACGGCTTGCTGGGCATCGGTCCGTTTCCCATCGAGGAAGAAATCGACGCGGACCTGATCAACGCCGGCAAGCAAACCGTCACCGCCCGCCCCGGCGCCAGCTATTTCGGTAGCCATGACTCCTTCGGAATGATCCGGGGCGGTCATATCGACTTGGCGGTGCTGGGTGCCATGCAGGTCACCGACAAGGGCGATCTGGCTAACTGGATGGTGCCCGGCAAGATGGTCAAAGGCATGGGCGGGGCGATGGACCTGGTCGCTGGCGTCAAGCGCATCGTTGTGCTGATGGAGCACGTCGCGAAGGACGGCGGTCACAAAATTTTGCCGCAATGCGATTTGCCGTTGACGGGGGTTGGCGTGGTCAACCGGATCATCACGGACTTGGCGGTCTTCGACGTTACGCCTGAAGGATTGGCACTCGTGGAGTCGGCTGAAGGGGTTACCGACGATGAACTTCAGTCAAAAACCGGGGTGCCGTTCCGGCGCCAGTCCTAATCTGCTGACTTGCCGCACCCGGAGTCCGGATCTGAAAGCTGTATAACGGCCAAATTTAATTGAAAGGCTGGACGGCCCTCTCTATTGCGAGCATGACCCCTGCGTTATAGTGCAGCCTCAGGGGTTATCCATTCAGGTTGAGGCTTACATGAAGTTTCGGGTTGGCGCGTGCGCCTTGTTGGTATGTCTGGCCGGGTGCAGTGGGAAAGGCCCGAATACGGATTTCGCCGAGCTGCGCGGTGCGGCAGCAACGAAGGGCGCTGCTGGACAACTTCCCAAACTTCACCTCGGTCGGGTCGCCGCCAAGTCCATCGCCAATGCGCCTGATCGTGGTGCATTAGTGAGCTACCAGAACAAAGGCGCCCCGACCAAACGCGAAGGTGCCTTTACCTACTATCCGGTCGCGATCAGTGAAGACCATGCGCTGAAGGCGCTGGTGACCGGTGAGATGTCCATGCCGATGCCGGACGGCAGCCAGGTCAAACTCAAGTACGAACGCCACGACGAAAGCCCGGATGGCAATTGGACCTGGATCGGTCGTGTCGTCGGCGGCGATCCGCAGCAGGAAGCCATCGTCACTTTTGGCGAGAAAGCGGTCTTCGCATCCATTCCCCAAGCTAACGGCGCACCGCCGCTAAGTATCCAGACCCGCAACGGCGCGTTGTTCGCCGTGCAGACGGATCCCTCCAAGGTGAAGTCGCCGAATAAGGGCCATAACGACATGCTGGTGCCCGCAGCACTGGCAGTGCGCGAAGCCGCGGCCGCTCAGGTCCAGGCGAACGCGCAGGTATCTCAAAACGCCATCGCCCAGAATGCCCCCCCAACGTCCGCTAATACAGTGGACGTCGCTATCGGCTACACCGCAGGTTATCGCGCGACATACGGAAGCCAATCGGCAGCAACGACTCGTCTTACCTTTCTGGTCCAGGTAGGCAACCAGGCCTACTCGAATAGCGTCATCAACGGCTATCTACGTTTGGTGAGCGCCACGGAAGTAGCCTATACCGACGGTAACGCCAATCAGACTGCGTTGCACGAACTGACCGGCAGCAATGGGACGGCGAATGTGGCAATTCCCGCTTCATTAACTCCCCTGCGCACCGCGCGTGATCAGTACGGCGCAGATATCGCAATCCTAGTTCGCGATTTTCAGCAGCCTGAGCATCAAGGCTGCGGTATCGCCTGGTTGATAGGCGCAAATCAGCAAGCAATCGTGCCAAGCGACGCGTCGTGGGCGTATGCGGTGGTCAGTGATGGTGACGACCAGGGTACCGACGGTCAAAGCTATTACTGCGCCCCAGAGACGTTGGTCCATGAAGCAAGCCATCTGATGGGCTCGGCCCACGATGTGGCGAATTCGCCGAATACCAGCGGTCGCTATCCATATTCGTATGGCTATAAGACCACCAATGGCAATTTCTACACTGTGATGGCGTACGGAGACGAAGGTCAGACGCCTTACCGCGTTTTCTCGAATCCGAACATCTCGACATGTGGCGGGAATGCCTGCGGTGTAGCTAACCAAGCGGACAATGCGCGCAGTTTGAACCAAACGATTCCGGTGGTTGCGCAGTTCCGTACGAGCACTGTTCCGTTCGACAAGACAAGGGCGGACATCAATGGCGACGGGCGCAGCGATGTCCATTGGTATCAGCAATCGTCCGGCACCCTGAACGCATGGCTGATGAGCGGCAGTACCGTGCTCGGCTCTACAAGGGACGTCGCCTCCGCCAGCTGCACGCCTAGAGCATTTGGGGATCTGAACGGAGATTCCATTTCAGACGTGGTCCTTACTTGCGCGGGCGATGCCAGGGTCCACGCCTGGTTGAGCAGCCCGACGGGTTACAGCCGCCAAGTCGCCGGTTACTACGCAGCAGGCTGGGAGATCACTACTGCCGCAGATATTAATGGCGACGGCTACGATGACATCATCTGGAAGCAAAGCACGGCGAACGCAACTAACATCAATGTCTGGCACATGCGTGGCAGCGAGGTGCTGTCGAGCTTCGCAAAAGCGGCGCCCGCAGCTTGCAACGTAGCCGGGGCGGGAGACATCAATGGTGATGCGAAAGAGGATATCGCCCTATCCTGCGCGGACAGCAGCGTTTACGTGCTGTTCGGCGTGACAAACGATTTCGTTCAATTCAAAGTGGGGAACGCATGGCCGACCTGGACACTTGTCGGCAGTATCGACGCCAATGGCGACGGTAAGAATGATCTCGTGTGGCACCAGCCCTCCACCGGCTTGATCAACACATGGCTGATGAATGGAACGCTTGTGAGCAGCAGCTTTTTGCATCTGGTTCCGACCGATTGCATTCCGAAATCATATGCGGACTACAACGGCGACGGACTCGGCGACATCGGCTTGATGTGCTCATCCAATAGAAGCGCTCAGGTCTTGCTTGGGACCGGCAGCAACTTCAATCGAATCGTCGCCGGCTACTACGCCGATGGTTGGACAATAGTGCAGTAACGCACGGAAAGTTCTCGGCACTCCCGGGAACTTTCTTTTTGTTGAAACTGGCTAACAATTCCTTTCGCGAGCCAAAGGTCGATCATTTGCTTGGCTAGCATGCGAGCAGCGCGGGTGTCGCTGCTCGCGTTCACCTCGCAGACGATACTTGTACGGGAAAGGAATGGTGCTTGGCATGACCAGTTGACTTTTGATCCACATGCCCGCAATCGCGAGCCGGGCGTTTCCCGATCGCTTCAACTATGGGCCATGACCAATCTTCCTAAGTGATCATTGCTTTTGCCCAAGCGAGCGGTATGCAAAGCACGCCGAGGCAGAACGCAAGCATTCGCTTCGCCGGGCAAACGCCCTAGTGCTGAATCTACATCGCTTTGTTCGTACGCCGCTGTCGTGCCCAGAGGGTCGACAGCACCTGTCTTTCCAAGCACTTAGTACCTGACGCTACGCACCGGACGTACTGGGTACCACCAGCGGCGCTCGCGCAATCTGGCACCCTCAACCCACTTCTATATCTGGTTCCGCGCGCACGCTCGCTCCGCGCTAGCCGCGTTCAGTACCTGCGCCGTTTTCAGGACACTTCTTCCTTGACGGCATCGCGTACTGGGCTAGCACGATTGGCTAGCAGCATGGAGGGACGCTCCACTGCGTAGAACAGACCCAGCGAACAAAGAAAGACAACACCACCACCAGCGAAGAGCAACTTAAAGAACTTCCAGTACGGCCTCGGGTCCATAGCGAACCAGGCGTGATCTCTAATGGTATACAGCAGCGGCATGTGAATCAGGTAGATCGAATAACCAAGCACTCCCGCGATACATAAGAGCGGAAATGACGAGATGTTTGCCTTGAGCTTGTTCGATGCCAGCGATGCTCCCAAGAGGATCAGTCCGTAGCCGAATGCGAAGGGTATCGACTCAAGATAGTAGTACGCGCGCGCATCCCTCGAAAAATCAAGGATGTATAGCGTGGGATTGGCAAACCCGTTGCGCATAGAGATATCGCCGAGAAAATACATCATCGCGACCACTACGAGGATGCCAAGGCCAAAGTAAATCAACCCCATAAGCTCTGAAGTCAGTGTCCGCCCTCTAAAGCGCTGAAGTATTACGCTTATCGCACAGCCGATGGCGAAGTGCGGAAGATAGCTCAATATTTGATGACTAAGATTGAAACGGATGACCTCTTGATTGAAAGGAAGGTCAAAATCATGCCTACCAATTACGTCGACGAGCCAAGTCAGGCCATTCCTAGCGAGGTAGAGCCAGACGATGCTCACCAAGACTGAGGCGACGACACCCTGCCACCAGCGCCCCTTGTAGAACAACGGCACTACGAACGGCAGTGAGAGATAGAACATCATTTCTATTGTTAGCGTCCAGAAAGGCGACGCAACACCATAGGTGCCGAAAGACCAAATGAAAGCGGTCTGCATGAATGTCGCATGCGCAATGAAGTTTGCGGCGCCCCACTCGCTCCACACCCGCGCGTTGTCGATATAGTGAGGCGTGTAGAGCAGAACCACGAGAAAGAGGACAACCCAATATGGCGGTCCTATTCTCAGAATGCGCGCGCGCATGTAGTGGGAGATGCTCGGCGATGGGCGCCCGGAGGCATCGTTCTTTAGGAATCGAGAAGATAGGAGCATTCCGCTAAGAACAAAGAACAGGTCGACGCCAGAAGACATCATCACGATGAGAGGCGTCAGGTCCACAACCCCCAAGGAGAACGGGGGGGAGCCGGAAAGACCCCATGCATGTCTGATCAGAATAAAGAGGACCGCCACACCTCGAATCGCATCGAGGTATGGCACGTTCTTGTCCTGAAAAGGGAGAAGCTTCTGCGCTAGCACCATCTCAGGCAAACCCATTGATCACGGTTGATATCCTTGCGAGCCTCGGGCTCCGCACTTGGTACATTCTTGATATAAGACCGCGGGGCACGCCGCGATGTGACTGCGTCAAGGAAGTGAACTCCTCGTCAAGGGCAAAGACCTATGCGTTGGAACTCCCTCATCACGAGCGGAACAAAATCTGGGTGCGGACGCCTGTGAGAGCGACTGCGACCCGGAGCTCTTCAAAGTCCTGCTTTCAGGTCATTACCGCCTTCTGCGGAGTATGGATTGCCGGCTGCGTCGAGGGGCCTGATGTGACCTGCGGACACAATCTCGAACGTGCGGTCTTCCCATTCCTGCGCGGCCGGATCCAGTTTGAGACGCCTGCTGGCCAGATCGGCATTCCAAGTGCCCGTACTATCCAGAATACTGCCGTCGCCCACTTTCCCATCGTAGGTCTCGTTCAACTTATAGCTGCCATCCGCAAGCAATTCGAGTTTGGTGATCACACCCTTGCAGTCGCCGCACGGCAGCGTGCCGATGTAGGCGCCAGGTAGACTGGCTTGAGTCACTTCCACCGTTGCCGGCGCGACGTCTGCTGACTTCGGTGCTTCGGTCTGCTCTTGTTTGTCGGTGCTGTTGTTTCCGCAGGCCACCAATGCGAAGGCCACGATACTAACCGTAATGACTTTGCTAGCTTTCAACATATATATGCTCACAAGATAGGTTGGTTTAGACGAAAACATCAAATCCGGCTTGGATATCGATAGGGAACTACCTGATCAGCCCCGTTAATAAGGACTGATTCCATACCTTCGGGCACTACTTGACGATCGCTGATCTTCACTGATCTCGGCTTGCTGCCCAACTTGGCTTGCAGCTGGCCAAGCGGGTCGGTAGCGGACAGGCTGATCCTGGTCGAGAACCCCAACGCACTCACCTTGCCGTACAAACCCGTCGCGTCCGCGCGTACATTTACCGAAGCACCGCCTGACTTGGCAGGAAAGTCCAACCAGCCGATGTTCACATCGTAGCCGTCCCGCTGCGCTACATCCGCCACGATCGCTTCCTGTACGCGATCCCATAGTTCTTCCATCTTCTTCGAGCGGATGAACGCATCGACGTCCGCCCTGAACTTGGGATACCTCATGTCGATGATGGCCTCATTCGCAGGAACGGTGGTCGCTCCTGCCGAAACCAGTCCGGCCGCTTGGTTGGAGCCGCGCCCTTGATGATAGACAAATGCGCCAGGCGCCAAGCACAACCGATAGCCAGCGGCCAAACTCCTGAGGCTCCAATCCGTTTCTTCGCAATATCCCCTTCCGAAACAGGGATCCATGATCCCTACTTCGCGCACCACCTCCGTCGGAATCATGATGCAGAAGGAAATTCCGGCAGGAATGTCGACCGCATCCTGCGCAAAGGTGTTGGTGCAAACGTCGCAGATACGGTCGACAGTCTCCTGGGAGGCTAGATACTCGTCCGGATCTTCGTTCGGGATGGAATATATCGAGACGTTATTCGACCAGGCGGTCACCGACCCAACGTTGGGCAGGGCAGCGACCGGCAACATGGTATTGATGAGATTCTTTGGAAAGACCACATCGGAGTTATTGATGACCACGTAGTCGTAACCGTGCTCCAGCGCCGTCAACAATCCGAGACTGACGTTGCGCGGGATGCCAAGATTTCGTGGGGTCCGGTAGTAGAAGACCCCTGATTTCAGACAAAGTTGCTCGAGCTCTTCGCTCCAACCTGGCTCCGGACTGGCGTCGTCGAGAATAAGGATATCCACGGATGCGGTACTGGCTTCGGCCATTCGTACCGCACTCGCGATGGCGCGTGGTACGAACTGGCGTCCGTTGTAAACCGTTATGCAGTGAAGAACCCGCGTTGTCGTCACAGCACCCTCCGCAACTTCGGACTCAGCGCCCGGGCCAGACGATATACCCTCGAAGATGCGATCTGCCGAAGCTTGTCGTCAGCACTGGTCCGCCCATAATCAATCTCAGTCGTGGTTGCACCTCCGTTCAGGCGCGCTCGCGCCTCCATCAGCTCTCTACTCAGCGATGTCAGACGCGCCGTCAGATCAAGTACGCGCTTGTTGGCGACTTCAACGTCGATCAGTGCCTGTTCCAGCGAAATTTTGTCGATGTCTTGCTTGTCCATTATCTCGGAACCTTTGAGAGAATAATCCTATAGAAATCCACGAGCCGCGCGGCCGTGTCGTCCCACGTCAGGCTCGCGGCATTCCGCAGAATCGCCTTAACCACTTGCGATGCCCTGTCCGGGTCGATCAGTATCTGGTGCGCATACTCGGTCAACTCATCCACCGACCACGTCCGGGGGATCGATTCGTCTTCAATGAGCTCCTTGAGCGGTCCAAAGCTGACGTGCACCGTGGGAACGCCCATGCTTGCCGCCTCGAAAGGAATCAGCCCGAACCCTTCCGAAGAGGTTGGATAAAGCACAAGCGCCGCGTGGCGCATCAGCCAGTTTCTTTCGAAACTCGAAACGTCTGGCAGCGACAGCAGATCACCTCCCGTCTGCAACCGCAAGGTCGCTTCCTCGAGCCGCGATGAACCCATGGGCACTTGCGCGCCTGCCATCACCAGCGCCAGATCATGACCCTTTTGTACCAAGGCGTCCCAGATTTTGATCGCCAGATCTCTGTTCTTGTGGGTGTAGTTGGCGCCAAGCACAAGGACGAAACGCCGGGAGGACAGGCCTGCCTTGATGACGGCATTGGGAATTGACACCGCTTCATCGGGATCCAGATGGTCGCTGCCGTTCTTGGCGACGCAGGTCCTATCGGGACCCACCTTCAACTGCTCCTCCTCGATCACGTTGAGGGTGTCGTTTGAGATGGCAACCACGCCGTCGGCGGTAGCCGCGGCGGCCTTCATGTTTTCCCGGTAACCCATCCAGGCCAGGCCATCCCGGTGGTAACTGCCGATCTTGTATGCAATCAAGTCCTGAATGGTAATGACCACGCGCTTCCCCAGCTCCCGCCAACGCCCCCAGGGAATAGCGGCATCGGGCTGAAATGGCCTGTGGACGATGTCGACGTGCGGGGCTCCACGGAAGTGCAGGCCATCCTCAGCGCAGAACGTGACTTTTCCATACTTCAGCAACTTGGAGGCATAGCCTGGTACCACGCCGCCCGGGACACCCACGGCGATAGCCGAGACGTCTTTGCGCCGCGCCAACGCGTCGACCAGGCACACCGTCTGCACCTGGGTACCCATTTCCATAGCACCCAGGCATGATCCATCCACCAGCAAGCGTAGGCCCTGCACCTTGGCCCTGGCTACATCCATGGCGATCGCCATCGGTGAGCCGATCGAACCGCGTTCCTGGTCGTAAAGCGCGGGGAACTCGTTGAATTCCCTGTGCAAGGAATGCCTTGTGAGCTCGTCATCGATCGCCTCGACGGGAGCATGGCTCTGCAGCCATGGATGCATCACGTAGGTGGATGAGTCCAACAGATGGGAAAACCCTCTGCGAGACGCCCGCAGGGCGATCTGCGCCAAAGCAAGCTTGATGTTCGAATGCCGTCCTATTTCGTCGCCTCCGCATAGTCGATACGGTGACAGCGCAATAAGGACAGCGCTCCCCGCGGGCATCGCTATCGGGACCAAAGCAGGCTCAGGCGCCAACTCACGCAACCGCTGAGTGACCGTCTCTTCATCCATACCGCCGATACCATAGGACACGGCCGTGTTCCTATGCGGAAAACTTAGATAGCCCGCTGCATTGGAAAGAAAGGAGATCGTCGCGACTCGGCCGTCTTGCGTCAGCTTCTCTAAGGAATTGGAGAGGAACGCGGTGGACACCGCTACCGGATGATCGATGACGAGAATCGCGTCGAGTTCGGGCGAAACCGCTTCCACCCGCTCGATCGCCTCGGAAAGCGTCCAGGCTTCAAAGACCTGAACCCTTGAAAGTCCTCCATACAACTTGCGCGCTACCTCGGGGGCGGAGCTCGCGATATGGACAACATCAGTCCCCTGAATCGCCAGGCAACTGCGAACGCAATCAACCCACTGTCTTGGATCGTCCAGCGCCAGTAGCAACACTCCGGCGGCGATCTGGGCATCAGCATCGATTGGCAGAGCTGTTGCCGTCATCACGCGTAACCCTTCTCGACTAGCCACTCGCCTACCAGTTTGGCACCCTGATCAAACGAGACGAAGCTGCCGACATCCACGCACTTCGAAAGCTCGCTCGTGTCTGCCACCGCACTGCGGACGTCACCATCCCTGAACTGGCCGGTGATAAAGGGAGCCGGCGCGCCATGCAAGGCGGCAATCGTTTTCGCAGCCTCCATGATCGTGACCGGGCGTCCAGTTCCAACATCAATCGTTTCGCCGCTTCCTTCAGTCGCAGCCACTCGAATCAGCGCCCGCGCGACGTCGCTGATGTAAACGAAATCGCGCACGATCTCGCCATCCTCATAAACGGGAATGGCCTGCCCCTTTCGAGCCATGCGATGGAAGAGCGTGATGATCCCGGTGTAAGGGTTGATCGGCGACTGACCAACTCCATATACGTTCTGCAGGCGGAGTATCTTCAAGTCGACGCCCATGGCGGAGCACCACGCCATGAGTATATGCTCCTGGGCCAACTTGGTCGCGCCATAGATACTTGTGGGGCTCGCCTTTACCCGGGCTGCCGCATGTGGAAGCGCAGCATAATGCCCTCCTTCTTCGTGCGCGGGTTCCCACTGACCGTTAGACAACATCGCATGCGTGCGAATTCCGGGATAGATCACGCTCCCCGCGTCATCGCGCCAAGCACCCTCCCCGTAGACTGCGCGGCTCGACGCCAAAACTATCGACTTCGGCACCAGACTATGACGCGCAAATGCATCGGTCATCTGCGTTGTGCCAACGACGTTCACGCTCCCGTGACGGGTAGCCTCCAACAAAGATTGGCCCGTACCCGTTTCCGCAGCAAGGTGGTAGACCAACGTCGGGCGAAAAGAAGCGAGGAGGCGATCCCAAGCTTCAGCATCCGTGACATCGCCGACTATCAGCTCAACGCCGGAGTTCAAAGCCAGCGGTCGCTCTTGCCTCTCGTGAATCTGTGGATGCAGATTGTCGAAAGCCACAACGGAGTGTCCCGCATTCACGAGCAGGTCCGATATCGCACATCCGATAAATCCGGCGCCACCCGTGATTAGCACTTTCTCTTTAGTTTCCATACGAAATCCCCATCTTCATATCTAGTAAATTTAATAACGCGTCGGAATAACTAGCGAGAAAGAAAACGCTTCCAGAATCCCGTTGAAATTTTTGTCTTTATCTCTGAAACATCGCGGGCAAGCTCTTCGTGCAGAGCAGCGCTTCTTTCGAAGTTTTCCAGGATCGTGGCATTGAGCCCGCTGATACCCGCATCCATCGCTTCCAGCCTGTGCGATAGATATTCCAACTTGTGCGATATCGCGGACAGTTGCTCTTCAACCTTATTGGCCAGCGCGCCCTGCTCCAGTCGCAATCCGTGCATATCATGGTGCAAGTTGGATATCCTTTCCTTCTCCACGCCGATCCTCTCCCCGGTCGCTTCACGATCGGCGTCCAAGGCAGCCGCAAGACGGCCATGCGACCTTGCCAGCTCGGTCACCGCCTCTTCCAGCATCTGGAGCAGCGCTTCACGCGCACTCTCGGGCTCCACCGCGGCCGCCCCAGGATCCAGAAATGACTGCTCCAATTCGGCCAACATCAACTCGAATGACCAGGAGTGCAGAGGAATCTTCGAGAGGGATGCGATCCAATAAGAAAGGTGTCCAGGAAACCCGTAGGGAGTGACGCTGACCTCTCGTATGGGCTCAGCCAAGATTAGCGGGGCAGAGACGAGCTCTTTTACGAAAACGAGAAACGATATATATACGTTCTGGGGCCAGAAGCAATCGTTCTTGGACGGAGAGATAGCGCCATAGTCGATCAAACAGTACTTACCGTCTTCACGCCGAAGAACGTTCCAGGCACGTATGTCCTGATGGTATAGCGACATACCCTCCAGATTGATGCATTCCCTTAGAATGTCTCGAATCGCGATGTAATAGTCGAAAGACGAACCGGAATCGGTCAGGTCTGTAAGAAGCTCGCCGCGGATTTTTTCTCTAAGCAGGTACGAGTGCTGACCATCGTCCTCGACGCCAAAGACGCGAGGATAATCCTCGTTGCCCGCCACTTGGTTCAGAAACTCCACCTCACGATCTATCTCTCTCCTGTTTACATCCGCATCTTCGCCAATCAACGCGAGCTTCTTTAGCACACGGTCCGCGGACATGTAGTAAGTGCGGCTGCTTTTGAAGGACGACTTGGCAAAACGATGGCCACCGCGCCTGACAGACTCGATGGTCCCAATCTCATCCACTGCGTACCACAGTTCATCGCTGACAAAGTAAAGCGGACGCTTAACCTCGGAGAGATGTGTCCCAGTCCGCCTTATCTCCCGGACGAAGGCAGCCGATCCGAAGGTATCCAGCGGATTCTCGGGCAAGGCCGACGCCCAATATAGCGGCTCATCCGCCAGCGCCAGCTCAGCAACCAACACCGGGGATATCGATCGAAGGCGTTCGACCGTCGACATCGCGGCGTCCGGCGAAACATGAAATGCAACGTGATGTATGACGCTCAGAAGCAGCACCAGATCGAAATGCCCCTTGTCGAGCGAAGACACAAAATCTTCTATTTGCGCCTCGACAAAGTTCACGTCAAGCTTGGGGTTGATCGCTCCTAGTTTCCGGCATAACTCGATGTTCTCCGGCAACATGTCCACGGCCACTACGCTCGCGCCAAGCGATGCGAGCGACAAGCTCATGAATCCTTGTGCGCAACCCAGGTCCAGAACCCGCAGAGGGCGATCAAGTTTTTTTGAAACACGATCGTAGATGCGCTTTATATCGTCGAGACGATCTTCCGTTGTCCGAGACGCGCCGGAGGAAAGCTCTGCATAGCCGTAGATGGGCTGATAGATCTCAGGCAGTCTGGCTACCAGCGCGGCAACTGCATCAGTATTCTCATTCATTGGTGCACCAACAGGTTCGCGCCAAGATCGATCAGCCCCGTAAAAGCGGACTGTCGCGTAGCCGTTAAGATGATGGAGTCGTAGCGCCTATCCAGCGGCACCAGCGTCTCAACACTTTCGCCAGCCGCTACTCCGAGAGAAATAAGATAGTCGCCCGCATTGAGTGAGAACGGCAAAGAAAACTCGAAAACCCGCTCATCGCCCGGGGCAACTGCAATGTGACGCCACCCATCGTTGAGAAGCAACGAATTTGTACCGTACACAAACACGCCATCGAGCGTCTTGATCATGATTCCTGGGACTACATTGTCGAATCCCTGCTTGAACAAGCAGCGAAAGGAGAACCTCACGCGCTCGCCGCATTCGATGATCGCCGGATAATCGCCTGTTTCGCTGACTACCAGGTAATCGCTGATCACTGCTTGTCCATTACCCCAGCGATACTCTTCCTTCCGGTAAAGAGGACGCTGTTCGTAGATCCCCCTCAGTAAGTCGGTTGCGTTTTCAGCCGCTCCTTGACCATGCTCTTCGGTCAGTTCCGCAGCAATGGAGGTAGGGTCCTCAGTCCTCTTGCCGAATATCTCATCGAGGTAAACATTGGTGACGTCGCGCGGATGACCATCCATCTTCAGTCTTCCGTTGCTCAACAAGATGGCGCGATCGCAGTTGCGGACGATATCCGCGACTGAATGGCTGACCAGCAACACTGCCATGCCCTCATCCCGGTATCTCTTGATGCGCTCGTAGCACTTGGCCTGAAAAAAAGCGTCGCCCACGGTGAGCGCCTCGTCCACTATCAGCAGATCCGGGCGAATGGCGGTAGCCACCGCAAACGCGACCCGCGCCTGCATGCCGCTGGAGTAAGTCCTGACGGGATGATCGAATGCGTCCCCGATGTCAGCGAATGACTCTATGTCGGCTATGACGGCATCTACTTCCGCCCTCGACCGACCCATCAACCCGGAGATCTGATACGCGTTCTCGCGCCCAGTCAATTCGGACTGGAATCCCATTCCAAGCTCCAGGATCGATGAAATCTTTCCGGACTTGGACACCCCTCCGCGCGTGGGCGCCAACGTTCCCGTCACGATCTTAAGCAGCGTACTCTTGCCTGCACCATTCTTACCGACGATGCCAATCGACTCACCTCTCGAAACCGAGAACGAAACGTCATCGAGCACATTGACTTCACGCTGGGGCGAGAACGGCAACCCAAGCCAACTGCCAAAACGTAGCCATTCGCTCTCCCATTCCGCGTATGACTTGCCTAGCGACTGAACATTCAGGATGTCTGATTTCATAGCGCATCCGAGATGTCGGACGACGCACGTCCGTAAAGCACCACCGCAAAGCCCGCCAGGAGCAGTGCGATTGCACCGACCTGACAAATGTGAGCAAGGTCCGGCAGCGACCCGTATACCAGCACTGCGTGGTAAGAGCTGACCAGCTTGTACAGCGGGCTAGCGAGGAGCACGTCCTTAACGCCGGGCGGCAGAATATTGGGCGTGTAGACGATAGGCGTCAACCAAAACAACGCCTGGAGGACGACCTGAGTCGCTTGCCCCACATCCCTCACGACGACATTCAGAATGCCCAAGATCGTCCCAAGCGATAGAGCGAAAATGAAATTGATCGCGATGATCGCGGGCAAAAGCATCACGGCAGCGGAAAACTTATGCCCAAGGAATAGGAATACGACCAGCATCGCAACAAGAAGGAAAAAATTGTTCACCAACGCGACACCGGCTGCGATAACCGGCAGGCAGACCCGTGGAAATGACACCTTCTTCATCAAGTCGGCTTTGTCCACGAATACGTTCACGCACCCCATCAAAATTTCCTGGAAGAGAGCCCACGCCAGCATCCCTGCGAGAAGGTAGAGTGCGTATGCGTATTTGCTTTCGATCCCCGGCAGCTTTGAAGCGATGATCGACGAAAGTACCGTCGCATAGACAATCGACTGGATAATCGGATTGATGATCATCCATAACGCGCCGAGCTTGCTGCGCGAGAACTTCGATTTAAATTCATTCCGTATGGATGAAAGAATGAAGAATCTATAACTATAGATTCGCGACAGCTGCCCAACCATTACCGGGCGCTCCCGCGATCCTGCATTTGCTTCGCCTTTTCGCTCACCAGGGAATCAAGCGCTTGACCAAGATCGCTAACCAGATCTCGAGCTATCTCCACCCCTACGCTCAACCGAACCAGTCCATCGCTGATCCCTAATTTTTCCCGCCGCTCGAGCGGAATCGAAGCGTGCGTCATAACCGCCGGATGATTAATTAGGCTTTCCACGCCGCCCAGCGATTCGGCCAGGGTAAACAGCTGAGTCTTCTCGCAGAGGCGTCTGGCAGCCTCGAACCCGCCTTTCAGGACGACAGAGATAATGCCGCCGAAGCCATGCATCTGTCTTTTCGCAAGCTCGTGCTGCGGATGCGAAGGTAGACCGGGATAGATAACCTTCTCGATTGCAGGATGCGTTTGCAGCCATTCCGCCAATGCCTGGGCATTCTCGCAATGCGCCTTCATCCGCAGATGCAGGGTTTTCAATCCGCGCAACGCCAGGAAGCTGTCGAAGGGTCCCTGCACCGCCCCAATGGAGTTCTGCAGGAACGCCATTTGTTCGGCCAGCTCCTGATCGTCGCCTACCACCACCATGCCGCCAACCATGTCGGAGTGGCCGTTGAGGTATTTGGTGGCCGAGTGCATGACGATATCGGCGCCCAGCTCCAGAGGGCGCTGCAAGATCGGTGAGGCGAAGGTGTTGTCCACCACGACGCGCAACCCGTGTTTGTGGGCGATCTCGCAAACGGCCAGAATGTCGACGATCTTCAGCATGGGATTGGTGGGGGTTTCCACCCAAACCATCCGTGTTTCCGGCCGAATAGAGGCTTCCAGTGCAGCCAGATCGGTGAGGTCGGTGAAACTGAAATCCAGGCCGGCGCTGCGCCTGCGTACGCGCTCGAACAGGCGGTAACTACCGCCGTAAATGTCGTCCATGGCCACAACGTGGCTGCCGCTGTCCAACAGCTCCAGGACAGTGGAAGTCGCCGCCATGCCCGAGGCGAATGCGAAGCCACGGCTCCCGCCTTCCAACGTCGCCACGCAGCGTTCGTAGGCGAAGCGCGTGGGATTATGGGTGCGCGAGTACTCGAAACCTTGATGCACACCCGGACTGCTCTGGGCATAGGTTGACGTCGCGTAAATGGGCGGCATCACCGCTCCGGTGCTGGGATCCGGCGACTGTCCGCCATGAATTGCCAGCGTGCCGAGCGCCAGCGGCGAGGCGCCGCTCCCGGTCTTGCTTGGTTTTTCCGACATAACTGATCCTTAATGCAGCCGCCGATTTTAGCAGCTGCGACTTAACCTGCCGTCCATGCGGCTACGCCGCGGCCGAATCGACGCCGATGCTACAAGGTAAATGCGTTTACTGTGCTCGCCGTCGCAGATAGTTCAGCAGGTCAATCCGTGTAATCAAGCCCAGGAAGGCGTCGCCGTTCGTGATGATGGCCACCTGCCCCCGGTCAAAGACCGGCAGCAGCGCCTCGATAGGCGAACGCACATCCAGTCGATCCAGCTTGCTGACCATGGCGGTTGATACCGGGTCCCGGAAGCGGGTTTCGTCCCCGTAAACGTGGAGCAACACGTCGCTTTCATCGACGATACCGACCAGCCTGTCTCCTTCCATGACCGGTAGTTGCGAGACGTCATACAGCTTCATGCGCTGGTAGGCCGTCGTCAGCAGGTCGGTTGGGCTGACCACCACGGTGTCGCGCTGGCTGTAGGGGCGCAGGATCAGGTCGCGCAGATCACCATACTGCGGACGCTCGATGAAGCCGTTGTCCAGCATCCAGTAGTCGTTGTACATCTTCGACAGGTACTTGTTCCCGGTATCGCAAACGAACACCAGCACGCGCTTGGGTGTGGTCTGTTCTTTGCAGTACTTCAGTGCCGCGGCCAACAAGGTGCCGGTAGATGAGCCTCCCAGGATGCCCTCCTTCGCCAGCAGCTCGCGCGCGGTCAGAAAGCTTTCCTTGTCGCTGATCGAATAAGCTCTCTTGACCCGGCTGAAGTCGGAAATCTGCGGCAGAAAGTCCTCACCAATGCCTTCCACCAGCCAGCTGCCGGATTTTTCGCTGACAGTGCCTTCGTTGATGTACTGGGTCAGGATGGAACCCACCGGATCGGCGAGCACCAGCTCCACGCCGGGAGCGTGCTCGGCAAAGCAGCGGGACAGTCCGGTCATGGTGCCGGAACTGCCGCAACCGAACACGATCGCATCCAGCTGGCCATCCATCTGGCGCAGGATTTCCGGACCGGTGCCAAATTCGTGCGCGGCCGGATTATCGGAGTTGCCGAACTGATTGATGAAATAAGCGCCCGGCGTTTCCGCCGCGATGCGCGCCGCCAAGTCCTGGTAGTACTCCGGATGGCCCTTGGCCACGTCCGAACGGGTCAGGACGACTTCCGCGCCCATAGCCTTCAGATTGAAAATCTTTTCCCGGCTCATCTTGTCCGGAACTACAAGAACCAGCTTGTAGCCTTTCTGCTGGGCGACCAGTGCCAGTCCGATACCTGTATTGCCGGCGGTGCCTTCCACCAGCGTCGCGCCCGGCTTCAGGTCGCCACGCTTCTCGGCGGCTTCGATCATCGAAAGACCGATGCGGTCCTTGATGGATCCGCCCGGATTGGCGCTTTCCAGCTTCAGGAACACTTCGCACACGCCGGTGTCCAGGCGTTGCGCTTTGACGATAGGGGTGTCGCCGATCAGGTCGAGGACGGAAGAGTTGATCGCCATGCTGGCTGTGCGCTCGGGGCATTGAATAAGCCCGATTATCGCACTTGGGTGGCGCGGACGGCGACAGCCGACGAGGAGGCCATCGCCGCCCGCGACAAGAAACGTCAGGACGGAGGGGGAGAGGTTAGTGAGGTTTGGTGTCGTAGATCCGGAGCAATCGCTCTTTGGCACGAAGCTTTTCGCGTTTCATCTGGCCTAGTCGCGTGTCGTCGATAGGCAGCACGCCGAGTTCGGCGTCAGTGACTTTCTTGTCTAGCTCGCGGTGGAGCTGATACAGCTGTTTGAACTCCGGATCGGTCTTGATCAGTGCTTCTACTTCGGCCTGCGGTTGACTTTCGAACATGGCAATACCTCCTTCAGCAGAAATACGAACGCCCCGGCCTTTGCAGGCGCGGGGCGTTGGCTTGGGAGCGGAGAATGGGGCGGGCGGCGCGGGTGCTTCCATCAGGAGCACCCGCATAGGCCTTGTGGCCAGTGGCGGTCTCCTGAGTAGTGCATACCAGCGTCATCGGCTCGATTCTCCGGTGAGCCAAGCGGCGGGAGCCACTTGGGTATACGACCCTACTCCTCGAAATCCGGTCCGGCAAGGCCTTTTGCGGACGTTTTATTGTTGTGTGATCGGGCGTGTGAATATAGTCGCGCCGAAAGTTACTCCGGGCGTTGAACTGCGTTCAAGTTACTGAATATCAAACGAATTCAATGGGCCACAACCAGTTCGACTGCCTTGGCGCGGCTGCCATTACCCTTCCCCATGGCCTGCAGGCGAGCTTTGGAAACGCCCGCCCCAACAAGAGCGTCCCGAACAGCATTCGCACGGGTTTGCCCCGGCGTCTGCGCGTCGCCGTAGCCCTCAATACGGGCTTTGGCTTTGGGGTTGGCGTCCAGATAAGCCGCCAGCGCGCTCGCCGCGGCGGAGCCAGAGGCAGATAGCTTCGAACCAGACGCAAAGCTGTCAGCCGTCAACGTGAACACCTCCCCACGGCTTTCGAACTTGGAAGCGGGCAACTTGGCACCGGAAACCAGCTCCGCCTCTTCCCGCGCGAGCTTCAACTCGCGCTGGCGCGCCGCGCTCAGGCGAGCGGTCTGTTGGCCCGCCACGGTGGTGAGGGTGTCTTCCGCCTCTTGCCGGGCCAGCGTTTCGGCTTCAGCGGCCAACCTGAGGCGCTCGGCTTCTTCCGTCTGGATTTGCGCCTGGATGCGCAGCCGCTCGGCTTCCTGACGGGCGCGTTGCGCATCGCGGCGGCTAGCCTCCACCAGCAGTTCGCTGCGGGTGCGGTCCAGGCGATCGGCTTCGCGCCGGGCCTGCTGTGCCCGCGCGGCGGTTTCCGCGATTTCCACCCGACGCTCCGCTACGTACTGCGCGGTCTCGCGATCCCGGCTGCGCGCTTTGTCCAGGGCGGCGATGGCTTGCTGTGCCTGGAGTTTCTCGTATGCCGCGTACTCAGACAGTTCGGGGTTGGACTGAAGACCCACCAGCCGCTGGTTGAGTTGTACGACAACGGGATTCTCCGCCCCTGTCGCGGAAGCGGTCAGCAGCGTCAGCGATACCACCGCCATGCCGGTGAAATTCCGTAACAACATGCGCAAGCGGCTCATCGGTTGGCCTCCGAGCTGAGTCTGCGTTGCAGGTCGGCAACCTCACTTCGGCGCTGTTGCAGTTCCGCACTGGCCACGGCCTCGTTGCTGCGCGCCCGGGCCAGATCCGCGTCTGCAGCCGCCCTCAGCGCCAGGCTCAGCGCGAGCTTGCGGTCGCGGCTGGCATGCGCGGCTTGCGCCTGCGCCAATGCCTGGCGCGCCACATTCAGTGGCTCTGGAGCGTATTGGTCGGCATCGGCCTGGGTTGCTTTCTGGACCGCCTGCTGGGCCGCTTCCAGCTCCGGCGTGGCGACCGTTTGAGCCTGAAGTGGCGAAATAACGGTGACCGACGCGACTAGTGCGGCGGCCATCACATACAGTGGCAAGCGGAATTGTGCGAAGCTACGAATCATTGGGGTGCCGTGTCGAGAGGGGCGCGCGGCCATTGTCGGAAGCCTGCGTCGCAGTTGCAATGCTGTGTCGCCATTGTGGGGAGCATTACCTATGGACATCGGCTATTTCCTGAAGCTGATGACCGAGAAAAACGCCTCGGACATGTTTTTGACCACCGGGGCGCCGGTCTACATCAAGATTGAAGGGAAGCTATATCCACTGGGCAACACCGGTTTGCCGCCCGGCATGGTGAAAAAGATTGCCTACTCGCTGATGGACGAGGGCCAGGTTCCGGTTTTCGAGCGCGAACTGGAACTGAACATGGCCATCGCCCTGCAGGATGCGGGCCGCTTCCGCGTCAACGTGTTCAAGCAGCGCGGCGAAGTCGGCATGGTCATTCGTGCCATCCGCAGTGTGATTCCCACCATCGAAGAGCTGAACCTGCCACCGGTGCTGAAGGACATCATCATGACCCCGCGCGGGCTGGTGCTGATCGTCGGCTCCACGGGTTCGGGCAAATCGACATCGCTGGCGTCGATGATCGACTACCGCAACAGCAGTAGCACCGGCCATATCCTCACCATCGAGGATCCCATCGAATACTTGCATCGGCACAAGCAATCCATCGTCAACCAGCGCGAAGTCGGGCTGGATACCCACGCCTTCCACAACGCGCTGAAGAACGCGATGCGCGAAGCGCCGGACGTCATCCTGATCGGCGAAATCCTGGACGCGACCACGATGGAGGCCGCCATCGCCTTCGCCGAAACCGGCCATCTTTGTCTGGCAACGCTGCACTCCAACAACGCCGACCAGACCATCGAGCGCATCCTCAACTTCTTCCCGGAAAGCGCGCACAAGAACGTGCTGATGAACCTGGCGCTGAACCTGCGCGCGGTGGTCTCGCAGCGCCTGGTGAAGGGCACCGATGGACGTCGCCTGCCTGCCGCCGAGGTACTCATCAACACACCGATGATCCGCGACCTGCTTCGGCGCGGCCAAGTGCATGAGATCAAGCAGGCGATGGAGGATTCGCTGGAGGAAGGCATGGAAACCTTCGACCAATGCCTGTTCCGCATGGTCAAGGATGGCCAGATCGAGCAGGAAGAAGCGCTGCGTGCAGCGGATTCCCGAGAAGGTCTGGCGTTGAAGTTCCGTCTGTCGGAAGGCAGCAAGGGCGAGCACGATCCTTATGCGGATTATGAAAACCCTGCTTCTGGTTCATCGCCTCGCATTACCCACGGATTTGGTTGAGCAGCGACCGGACCCGCGGAATCTTCTTCACTGCATCGAAGCGTTCCACCACGATTCGTATCGCCCTTCGTTGCAGCGGTCTCACGCAGCTGACTCGCTAAGCGGGCTGGGCGTCCGGTTGCCGTTCGGGGCGGGCCTGATCGAATGCCGGTAAAGCCAGGCAGGCTTGTTCAATGCGCACCAGCGTGGGAAAAGGTTCCATGTCCACGCCGAACCGGCGAGCGTTGAACACCTGCGGCACCAGGCAGCAGTCGGCCAATCCCGGGGTCTGACCATGGCAGTAAGTGCCCGTGGCCGAGTCATCGCGTAGTAGCACTTCCAACGCGCCGAAGCCTTCAAGGATCCAGTGCTTGACCCAATCGTCGCGCTCGTTCTGCGGTACGTTCCAGGTTTTGTCGAAATATTGAAGCACGCGCAGATTATTCAGCGGATGGATGTCGCTGCCCACGATTTGCGCCAGTCCACGCACCCGTGCACGGTCGCGCGCCGTCATCGGCAATAGACGCGGCGATGGCCAGGCTTCATCAAGGTATTCCAGGATGGCCAATGACTGGCGAATCACACGCTCGCCGTGCAGCAGCGTGGGCACCATGTGCTGCGGATTCTTGGCGACGTATTCAGGCTGGTGCTGCTGACCGCCGTCGCGAACCAGATGCACCGGAAGCGTTTCGTAACGCAGGCCTTTCAGGTTCAAGCCGATACGGACCCGGTAGGCGGCACTGGACCGCCAGTACGAATAAAGGCGCAGTTGTTCACTCATGTCTGCTCACCCTGGCATTTGACCCAGGTGGTGTCATTCGGCGTTTGCTGTCCTTTGCCAAGTTCCGCTCCCCATGTCACGTCCCGCCTCAGCATGCCTCAGGGCGAGGGCTGCTGCTCAATCCGTTGCTCGATCACGCCAAAAATGGAATTTCCGTCACGATTTTTCATTTCGATCCGGACGACATCGCCGAATTTCATGAAAGGCGTGGACGGCTTTCCGTCACGCAATATCTCCAAGGTGCGCTTCTCGGCAAAGCACGAGGCGCCCTTGGAAGTGTCTTCATTGGCGATGGTGCCGGAGCCGACCACGGTTCCCGCCGACAATGGCCGCGTTTTGGCGGCGTGCGCTACCAGTTGCGAGAAGTCGAACTGCATGTCCACGCCCGCTTCCGGGGCCCCGAACCATTCGCCGTTGATATGCGTCAGCAGCGGCAGGTGCACTTTATTGCCACGCCAAGCGTCGCCCAGTTCATCCGGAGTGACGAATACCGGCGACAGCGCAGAACGCGGCTTGGACTGCAGGAAGCCAAATCCCTTGGCTAATTCCGCCGGGATCAGGTTCCGCAGCGAAACATCGTTGACCAGACCAATCAGTTGGATGTGCGCCGCCGCTTGCTCCGGCGTCACGGCCATCGGCACGTCATCGGTGATGACGACGATCTCGGCTTCCAGATCGATGCCATAGTCCTCGCTAATCACCCGCACGGCGTCGCGTGGGCCGTAGAAACCGGCGCTGGTCGCTTGGTACATCAGTGGATCGGTATAGAAGCTCTCGGGCATTTCGGCATTGCGAGCTCGGCGCACGCGCTCGACATGCGGCAGGTAAGCGCTGCCATCGACAAATTCATAAGCACGCGGCAGCGGGGCAGCCAAGGCCTTGGAGTCCACTTCGAATACGCCATCGGCATCGCCGTCATTCAGCGACTCGGACAAGGCATTGAGCCGCGGCGCGATATTCGACCAATCTTCCAGCGCCTGCTGCAGGGTCGCCGCGATTCCGGTAGCGCGTACCGCGCGCGTCAAATCCCGAGAGACGACGATCAGCGTGCCATCGCGGCCGCCTTCTTTAAGCGAACCAAGTTTCATAACGCTCCAATGATGTGGTTCAAGGCTATGGTTTCAGATGCAACCAATATAGTCCGCCTGCCGTTCGATTGCGAACCCATCCGCAGGCCGCTTTTCCCTAGATCGTCGCATCAAACATCATCGCCTTGAAATGCGCCCGCGCGAAACGTCAGTACCAACGTATCCCGGTATCCGCTTTCCGCCACCGGCAGGATAGGTGTTGATTCGTGGATCACCCGCTCGTCGTCCAGGAAGATCAGCGACCATGGGGCTTCCAAGGTAAACCGCTGACCGTCAGGACCGGCGGCATCGAACACCCGTGTTTCTCCGCCTTTGATGCCAGCCCGGTTAACCAGCATTACCGCCACGAAATCCACGCCATCACGGTGTGCACCCTCGGGTGTCGGACGGCCGATACCGTCGGTGGTATCGATGCGGAACTGATGCGCTTCCACATGCCAGGGCTGCGCGCCTTTCAGCGTGGAGCACCATCCACCCAGCGTGGTCAACAATTGCGCCCAACTTGGCTGTGAAAGCACGGAAGGATGCATCGGCTCGAACCAGCGCTGCATGCCGCCATGCAAGGCGTTGTAGTCGGGCGACTGCCAATGGGCGCGATGGGGGGTCAACGTCACCGTTCCGTCGTCGACGACGAAACAGGAATGCCGGCGTCGGCGGTAACGCCCGCCATCTTTGAGATATAGATCCGGCTGCAGGTCGTCCCAGCTGGGTTTCAACCCGTCAAGCGACTCAGGGGAGAAGCCGCACAAGACCCCGACGCTGTCAGGAGCCAGCACGATATAACCGCGCTCATGCATCCGCGGCAGCCATTGTTCCGGAGACGAGTAAGGCGGAAGAAACGTGGCGACCATAGGCTAGGGCCCTTTTACGCGATTGGATGAGTCACGTCGCCGCCTTGCGGCTGATACAAGCGCCGCAACCAGATGCTCTCGCGGCGGCGACGCTACTCGGGCATGTATCAACCTGTATTTCATTGTTCGTCCCTGCCCCGCATGCACTGGATTGCGACGCGGCCTACTCCAACCGTAGGCTTGATCCATCAAAAGCAAAAACCCGCACAGGGCGGGCTTTTGCTGATGCTCGGCGCGATGTAGCTGACGCCTGTCCGTCGACTTCAAATTGGCAGCCCCGGAAGGATTCGAACCTCCGAATGCCTGAGTCAGAGTCAGGTGCCTTACCGCTTGGCGACGGGGCTGTATAGCTATTAGCGCTTCGAGAACTGCGTGGCGCGGCGTGCTTTGTGCAGACCGACCTTCTTACGCTCGACTTCGCGAGCATCGCGGGTCATGAAACCAGCCTTGCGCAGATCCGTCTTCAGCGTTTCATCATACTCCACCAGCGCACGGGCGATGCCCAAGCGGATGGCGCCGGCCTGGCCGGTTGTGCCGCCGCCGATGGCGGTCACGAAGATGTCGAAGTTTTCAGTGTTCTTGGTGAGCTCCAGCGGCTGGCGCACGATCATGCGCGCGGTCTCGCGGCCAAAGAATTCGTCCAGCGGACGATCATTGACGGTGATGTTGCCGGTGCCCTTGCGCAGGAACACGCGGGCGGTGGAGGACTTGCGACGGCCGGTGCCGTAATTCTGGGTAATTGCCATGATCAGATATCCAGGACTTGCGGCTGCTGGGCGGCGTGCGGATGGTTGGGGCCTGCGTAGACCTTGAGTTTACGGTACATGTCGCGGCCCAGCGGGCCTCGCGGCAACATGCCCTTCACTGCGATCTCGATAACGCGCTCCGGGTGGCGCTCCAGCGCCTGAGCCAGCGTTTCGGTCTTCAGGTTACCGATGTAGCCAGTGAAACGGTGATACTTCTTGTCGGCCAGCTTGTTGCCGGTCACGTGAATCTTTTCGGCATTGATCACCACCAGATAATCGCCGGTATCGACGTGTGGGGTGTACACGGGCTTGTGCTTGCCACGTAGGCGGCGGGCCAGCTCGGTGGACAGACGGCCTAGCGTCTTGCCGGTGGCGTCGACGAGATACCAGTCGCGCTGGACGGTCTCGGACTTGGCGGTGAAAGTAGTCATGAATAAAGCTCTTGGTTTGGTCGGGCTGATTCCGGCCGTGTGATCTGGCGGAACTTTGCCACGCGTTGTGAATTGCGGAACGACAGAAGCGGAATTGTACTGGCCAGCGATTTTCCGCGCAAGTCACCCCAAGCGCCGAAATGTAGCCCTAGCAGCGGTTGTACCCGCAGCGGCACAATAGCGCCCATGGTTACTCGTACTCTCTCTCCCTTGGATCGGCTCTTGGTCGAGGCCCAGCGCGGGCTCGAAACCGTTCTCGGCGATCCTCCCGCCCATCGCATCAACCCTGCCGCCGACACGCCTGAAGTGGAGCTCGATGCGACCGAACGGCGCCATGCCGCCGGGCTGATGCGCATCAATCATGTCGGTGAGATCTGCGCTCAGGGCCTTTATTTTGGCCAAGCTGCAGTCGCACGCGATACAGAGACTCGCAAGTATCTGCTGGAAGCGGCCCAAGAAGAGACCGACCATCTTGCCTGGTGCGCGGACCGGCTCCGTGAACTGGATAGCCGCCCCAGCCTGTTCAATCCGCTGTGGTACGCCGGCAGTTATGCGTTGGGCGCCTTGGCCGGACTACGCGGCGACGGCTGGAGTCTGGGTTTCGTGGTGGAAACCGAGCGCCAAGTCGAGGCACACCTGGATGAGCACCTGCAGACCCTGCCGGAAGCCGACCTGCGCAGCCGCGACATCCTGAAAGTGATGAAGGAAGACGAGGCGCGCCATGCCGATCACGCCGAGCAAGCGGGCGCCCGCGCGCTTCCGCCCCCTATTCCCACCTTGATGGCAGGCGCGTCGAACCTGATGAAGGCGATCGCCTACCGCTTGTAGGTAGCCTCTTGCCCGATGGCCTGTAGGGCGGGGTTCGGGCTTGTGGGAGCGGCGTCTCGCCCCGCGAGCTGTTCCACAAGATTGCGACGGAAGCGAAGAGCTCGCGCCGAGACGGCGCTCCTACATGAGCATGATTGTTCGCCTTTGACGGTCAGATCGTTCGCCGTTGTAGGAGCGGCGTCCCGCCGCGAGCTCTTTCGATCAGGCCGCGATGGAGGCGAAGAGCTCGCGGCGGGACGTCGCTCCCCCGGGAGATGGCTTCTATCGCGACATCCGATGACACCCAAAGCTCAGCCGGCCGAAGTGACCTTCAGGCCAATCACGCCCGCCACAATCGCCGCGATGCAGAGCAAACGCGGCAGCGAGGCACTCTCGGAAAACAGGACGATGCCCAGCATTGCCACGCCGGCCGCACCGATGCCGGTCCATATCGCATAGGCCGTGCCCACCGGAATCGCCTTCAACGCCTGCGTCAGCAGCCACAGGCTGATCGCTGCCGAAACCACGGTGCCGACACTCGGCCACAATCGGGTGAATCCTTCCGTGTATTTGAGGCCGATCGCAAATCCGATCTCGAAAAGTCCGGCGAGCAGCAGATAGAGCCAAGCCATGATGTACCTCCAAGCTAAAAAAAACGGCCCGGAGCCTTCGCTCCGGACCGCCGTCGGTCTACGTAATGCAGCACCACTGCCGCATGCGGGTCGTCCCGCTGTGTTCATTGCAAAGCGAATCTAACGCAGGCAATCCGAACCAGGCGTAACCCCGGTCCGCAAACCCGCTCATGCTCACTCCACCAGATTGCGACCGTGGAACAGCTCCTCGATCTCGCGCTTGAGCAGCGCTTCGATCTTCATGCGTTCCTTGAACGACAGATTCTTGGCTTTTTCTTCGAACAGGTACTGATCCAGGTCGAAGTCCTTCAGATGCATCTTGGTGTGGAAGATGTTTTCCTGATAGACATTGACGTCGAACATCTCGTAACGCGACTTGATGTTGTTGGCCAGGAAGTTCTGGATCGAGTTTATTTTGTGATCGATGTAGTGTTTTTTGCCTTTCACGTCGCGCGTGAAGCCGCGTACCCGGTAATCCATGATGACGATGTCGGATTCCAGACTTTCGATCAAATAGTTCAAGGCCTTCAGGGGCGAAATGACGCCGCACGTGGCGACATCGATGTCGGCCCGGAACGTGGCAATACCGTGCTGCGGATGCGTTTCCGGATAGGTGTGGACGGTGATATGGCTCTTGTCCATATGCGCCACCACTGCATCGGAGATGATCTCCTTGCCGGCCTGCTTCTTGTCGATCACAGGTTCTTCGGAGATCAGGATGGTCACCGACGCACCCTGCGGATCGTAGTCCTGGCGGGCCACATTCAGGATGTTGGCACCGATGATCTCGGCCACATCCGTCAGGATCTGGGTCAGGCGGTCGGCGTTGTATTCTTCATCGATGTACGCGATGTAGCGCTGGCGCTCCTCTTCGGAGACCGCGTAGCAGACGTCGTAGATATTGAAGCTCAGCGCCTTGGTGAGGTTGTTGAAGCCTTGCAGCCTGAGGCGAGGCAGTGGTTTGACCACGGCGGCGATCCCTGTGGGGGAAGCGGAAGAGGGGCGCGATTATGCGGCAAATAACGTTACAACGAAACGTCTGCTTGGGGGCAACCCACCTGCCGTCGATGCTCCGACGCGACTTTGGCCCATCACTTGCATCGTGAGGTTTGCTGTTGGGGCCGTATTCGGACTAAGCTTCATAGATTAACCGCCCTGAAACACCCATGAGCCCAGGCAACCACTTTATCGCCCCCGCTCGACCAGCCGCCAGTCCGTTGACGCCGGACGCCGCCGCCATAGAGCGATTCCTCGCCCACAGCCACCGCCGCCGCTATCCGGCCCGCGCGGACGTTTTCCGTCCTGGAGACCCCGCCGGCACGCTCTACTACGTGGTCAGCGGCTCGGTCAGCATCATTACCGAAGAGGACGACGACCGAGAGTTGGTGCTGGGATATTTCGGCTCTGGCGAATTCGTCGGCGAAATGGGCCTGTTCATCGAATCTGACCGACGGGAAGTGATCTTGCGCACCCGTACCCAGTGCGAACTCGCCGAGATCAGCTACGAGCGCTTGCATCAGCTTTTTCTCGGATCGCTATCCGCCGATGCGCCGAAGCTGCTGTACTCGATCGGCGCGCAGTTGTCGCGGCGCTTGCTGGATACCAGCAGGAAAGCCAGCCGCTTGGCATTCCTGGATGTGACGGATCGCATAGTTCGCACCCTGCACGATCTGGCGCGCGAACCGGAAGCGATGAGCCACCCTCAAGGTACCCAGCTGCGTGTCTCGCGCCAGGAGCTGGCACGCCTGGTCGGTTGTTCGCGCGAGATGGCCGGCAGAGTCCTGAAGAAGCTGCAAGCTGATGGCGCCCTTCATGCACGTGGCAAGACGGTGGTGCTCTACGGCACCCGTTAGTCGTGTCCGCCGATGTGAATAAACTTACCTGACGGCCTCCAGGTAGTCGGCGTTTTGTGTCACGGGGCTGCTTCCCTGAGTCGGCACACCGTCGATGGGTCTCCGCTATTCTGACCGTGACACACGGGTGACCCTGCCCGCGGGAGCACTGGATGGAATTTGGGAGCGAGTTTTACTGGTTCATCGTCATCGGCTTGGCAGCGCAACTGGTGGACGGCGCCCTCGGCATGGCGTTCGGCCTGGTGTCCTCCTCCATCCTGCTTGGCATGGGTTTGCCGCCGGCCGCGGTAAGCGCCAGCGTGCACACTGCTGAAATTTTCACCACTGGCGTTTCGGGCGCTTCTCACGCCTACTTCCGCAACATCGACAAACGCCTGTTCTGGCGACTGACCATCTCCGGCACCATCGGCGGAGTCATCGGCGCGTACGTGCTGACCCAATTGCCTGGCGAGCTCATCCGGCCTTTCATCTATGTCTATCTCCTGGCGCTATCGGTCTTAATCCTGCTACGTTCGGCCGGCAGATTCGTACCCAGGCAGGAGATCCGTCGGGTACCGGTATTGGGTTTTTTTGCGGGATTGCTGGACGCCGCCGCCGGCGGCGGCTGGGGTTCACTGGCGACCTCCACCCTGCTTGCCGGCGGCGGCAAGATCCGCACCACCATCGGCACGGTCAGTGCAGCCGAATTTGTGATCACTCTGGCGGTGTCACTGACCTTCTTTCTGTCCATTGGCATCCAGCATCTGGAGATCGTGCTGGGACTGCTGATCGGCGGCGCCGTGGCCGCGCCGTTCGCTGCGTATTTGGTGAGGCACGTCTCGGAGCGCATCATATTGACGATCGTCGGCATCGTCGTGCTATGCATAAGCGTGTACCACATCGGCCGGGCTTGGCTGTTCTAACGGTTCTACGATGCCGGCGAATATCAGGATTTCGCCCATCACGACCTGCTTGATTTGATCAAGGACTGGCGGACGCCTGAGCGCCGTTGATTTCCGAGCTGCGTCCTGCGATAGCATCGAACCAGTGGCAATGGAGCCGTCGCAACGGCAGGCGGTAGCGAATAGAAGCGCTTCTCGTAGAGCCGAGCTTGCTCGGCTGCTCTTTGATCGGCGTATTTTGAGTGAGTTAAGAGCAGCGGAGCAAGCTCCGCTCTACAAGAAACGTCTTCGCGGCTATTCATTGCCTGCCTGCCGTTGCGACGGCGTCATTGCTACCACCTCGGCGCTATCGCGAGGCGCAGCTCCGCTCTACAAGAAACGTCTTCGCGGCTATTCATTGCCTGCCTGCCGTTGCGACGGCGTCATCGCTACCACCTCGGCGCTATCGCGAGGCGCAGCTCCGCTCTACGAGAAGCACACGCTCGGTGCCATGAAGGCGATCAGAGCTAAACGCCTCGTTCGCCGCCTCGATTTTGGCAGCCCCAGTTGAGAATAGGCGTGTCGCGAGGCAACACGCGCCGGAAGAAC
Source organism: Pseudoxanthomonas sp. CCNWLY206-1 (assembly GCF_039710385.1). Classification (NCBI taxonomy): domain Bacteria; kingdom Pseudomonadati; phylum Pseudomonadota; class Gammaproteobacteria; order Lysobacterales; family Lysobacteraceae; genus Pseudoxanthomonas; species Pseudoxanthomonas sp. CCNWLY206-1. Next base: position 199,566 of record NZ_JBDKXI010000007.1, read on the forward strand.
GCCTCGCGTGCTTTCTTCGGATTCACCACCACCGGCTTGTGGGCCGCCTTCAGCAGCGGAAGATCGGCGCTGCTGTCGGAATATGCTACCGAGACGTCATGGTAGCCACGCTCGCGCAGCATCCGCATTTTTTCTTCGCTGTGGCAATGGCGAATGGCGATCACCGCACCCCATCGTGGCCCGACCGCCGTGCCGACAACAGGCACATCCTCGTGCGCGACGAAGCTGAGAATGGCGCGCGCGAGCTCCGGCGGCGCACCGGTGGCGACGACCACACGGTCTCCGGCCAGCCGGTGCTGGCGGAACACTTCCAAAGCCACCGGCAACAGCCGGCGCTGCACTTCCTCGCGGTGGGCCGCCACATAGCGGTCGATCAATGCATCGAAGCTACGCCGGCCATGTAGGCCGAAGGTCCCGATCCAGATATAGCCGGAAACCCCTCGGCGGCGAGTCGGCAGAAACGCGACCATCGGCCCCAGCACCACCGAAGCGGCCAGCGCGGCGGCGATCCGCAATGGATTCCGCTTGATCAGCCACTTGACCAAATGGCCACCGGAATCGCCGTCATACAAGGTGTGATCGAAATCGAACACCACCAACGGCGCATCGGCGAGCGGCTTGGGATAAACCGAGTCGTTCATGCTGCAAAGAATAGCTGACGCAGCGCTTCGCCTGGCTCCTCGGCCCGCATGAAGGTCTCGCCGACCAGGAAGGCGTCCACACCGGCCGTGCGCATCCTGATCACGTCGTCAGGCACCAGGATGCCGCTCTCGGTGACCAGTAGCCGGTCCTTGGGTACCGCATCCTTCATCGCCAACGTGGTGTCCAGCGAAACCTCGAAAGTACGAAGATTGCGGTTATTGATGCCGATCAACGGCACGGGCACCTGTAACGCGCGTTCCAGTTCATCGATGTCGTGAACCTCCACCAGCACGTCCATGTCCAGTTGCATCGCCAAGCTGGAAAGTTCCACCAGCTGCGTATCGTCCAATGCGGCGACGATCAACAGGATGCAGTCGGCTCCCAGCACCCTCGCTTCATAAACCTGATAAGGGTCGACAGTGAAATCCTTGCGCAACACCGGCAATGTACAGGCCTCGCGCGCCTGCTGCAGGTAGGCATCTGCGCCCTGGAAGAAATCGACGTCGGTCAACACGGACAAACAAGTCGCACCGCCGAATTCATAGCTCACCGCGATATCCGCCGGCCGGAAATCGGGACGGATCACGCCTTTGGACGGACTGGCCTTTTTTACCTCCGCAATCACCGCCGGGTCGCCTTGGGCGATGGTCGCCTGCATGGCGTCAGCAAAACCGCGTGTCGGTGGCGCATCCTCCGCGCGCGCGGCGAGTTCCGCCTGCGGCACGCGTGCCCTGCGCTCAGCAATCTCTTCTGCCTTGCGGGCAAGAATGGTGTTAAGGATGTCGCTCATGAATGTCCTGTCGTCCTCGCCTTAGAACCCGTTCAAAGTCTTGCTGCGCTTGCCATCTGGCGCGCGTGCGGTGCTCAAAATGCTCATGTACCGGTACGTACACTGCCCGCTCCACGACAACGCGCTCTGCGCTCCGCCACACGCCAGCTGGCTGCGCTCGCGACAGACTTTGAAAAGGTTCATCGCGAGAGTGGGCATTCTCGCACTTATCGTTTTGCGGCCGATACGGACGCGATCAATCCTTGTTCCATCCGTAGGCACGCTCCACTTTGGCGATGCGCAGCTCGAAATGCTCGTACCAATCGCGCCGCCCTTGTTCGCGGGCGGCAGTGTGTTCGGCGTGCTGGCGCCAGGCACGGATGGCATCTTCGCTTTCCCAATAGGCCACGGTAATGCCAAAGCCATCGGCACCGCGGGCCGACTCCACACCCAGATAACCGGGCTGCTGTTGAGCCAGCTCCACCATCCGCTCGGCGGTGGCGCCGTAGCCCTCATCGTCCTGGTCAGTGCGCTGCGAAGAGAAGATCACGGCGTAATACGGTGGCTTGGGCAGGTGGGCAAATCCGCTGGCGCTCATGGCTTGGCTCCTGTGGGCTGTGTGGAAAAGGCGCGAGTCGCGGCAATGAACTCTTCCAATTTGGCGAGCGCCCTGCCAGTCGTGATGGCATCGCGTGCGCGAGCGATGCCCTCTTCGATACTCTCGGCGACGCCCGCCACGTAGAGCGCCGCACCGGCATTCAGTACGACGATCTCGCGGGCCGGTCCTGGGCGGTTGTCCAGCACGCCGAGCAGCATCGACTTCGATTCGGCCGCATCGGCCACCCGCAAATTGCGGCTTGCCGCCATGGCGATACCGAAGTCTTCAGGGTGCACTTCGTATTCGCGAACCACGCCATCGCGCAGCTCGCCCACCAGGGTCCCGGCACCTAGCGACAGCTCATCCATACCGTCGCGCCCCCAGACCACCAAGGCGCGCTCGGCACCGAGTTCCAGCAGTACGCGTGCCTGGATGCCGACCAGATCGGGATGGAACACACCCATCAGGATGTTCGGCGCACCCGCCGGATTGGTCAGCGGACCGAGGATATTGAAGATGGTGCGCACACCCATTTCGCGCCGCACCGGCGCCACCACTTTCATGGCCGGGTGATGGACCGGCGCGAACATGAAACCGATCCCCGTCGAGGCGATGCTTTGCGCTACCTGCTCCGGCTGCAGCTCGATGGTCGCACCTAGCGCTTCCAGCACATCCGCACTGCCGGATTTGGACGAAACGCTGCGATTGCCATGCTTGGCGATCTTGGCGCCCGCCGCCGCGGCAACGAACATCGAGGCCGTCGAGATGTTGAACGTATGCGAGCCGTCACCGCCGGTGCCGACAATGTCGACCAGATGCCGCTTGTCCGGCACATCGACCGTGCGCGAGAACTCGCGCATCACCGTGGCCGCGCCGGCGATCTCGCCGATGGTTTCCTTCTTGACTCGCAGGCCGGTCAGGATGGCTGCCGACATGGTGGACGATACATCGCCGCGCATGATCTGCCGCATCAGGTCGACCATTTCGTCATGGAAGATTTCGCGGTGTTCGATGGTGCGCTGCAGGGCTTCTGAGGGCGTGATGGGCATGGGTTAGAGCCAGAAATGATAGATGGCGAATAGCGGAACAGGTGCACTGCTTTTGCTCGTCATCCCAGCGCAAGCTGGGATGACGACGGAAGAAATCACCTCTCCAGGAAGTTCTTCAACAGCGCATGGCCATGCTCGGTGAGAATGGATTCCGGATGGAATTGCACGCCTTCCACGGGATACTCCTTGTGCCGTAGCCCCATGATCTCTTCAAAGCTGCCGTCCTGGTTTTCGGTCCACGCGGTGATCTCCAGACTCTCCGGCAGCGTCGCGCGATCCACCACCAGCGAGTGATAGCGAGTCGCTTCGTAAGCGTCCGGCAGTCCGGCGAACACGCCCTTTCCTTCATGGCGGATGCGCGAGGTCTTGCCGTGCATGATGTTGCCGGCGCGCACCACGTCGCCGCCGTAGGCTTGGCCAATGCTCTGGTGACCCAGGCAAACGCCGAGAATAGGTGTCGTCCGCCCAAGTCGTTCGATCAACTCCAGGGAAACGCCGGCTTCGTTCGGTGTGCACGGACCAGGCGAAATAACGATGCGTTCGGGCGAGAGCATTTCTATTTCGTCCACCGTCATCGCATCGTTGCGCACCACCTTCACTTCAGCCCCCAACGATTGCAGGTACTGGACGAGGTTGTAGGTGAAGCTGTCGTAGTTGTCCAACATCAAGAGCATTTGGCTTTACTCCGCCCTTTCGCTTGCGGCAATGGGGAATTGTTTCCTGATTTCGAAATGGCGCACACGCACACTCACAAACCCTTGGCCGCCTCGGCCACCGCCCTGAACAACGCCCTGCCCTTGTTCATCGTCTCATCCCATTCTTTCTCCGGGTCCGAGTCGTAGACGATGCCGGCGCCGGCCTGCACATGCAGCCGGCCGCCCTTGATGACGGCGGTGCGGATGGCGATGGCGGTGTCCGCATCGCCGTGCCAGCCGATGTAGCCGATGCTCCCGGCATAGACGTTGCGTTTGATCGGTTCCAGCTCGCGGATGACTTCCAGTGCCCGTATCTTGGGAGCACCGCTGACGGTGCCTGCCGGGAAAGTCGCACGCAGCACATCCGCGTAACTCAGGCCGGGAAGCAATTTCCCGGTGACTTCGCTGACGATGTGCATCACGTGGCTGTAGCGCTCGATGACGAACTGTTCTCCCACCTCCACCGTGCCGGCCTTGGATACCCGGCCAGCGTCGTTGCGGCCCAGGTCGATCAGCATCAGGTGCTCGGCGCGTTCTTTGGGGTCGGCCAGCAGTTCGGCCTCCAGCGCGATATCTTCTTCATGCGTCTTGCCTCGCGGACGCGTGCCGGCGATGGGACGTACCGTGACTTCATCGCCATCCAGCCGCACCAATATCTCTGGCGACGAACCAACCACTTGAATATCGCCGACGTCCAGGAAGTACATGTACGGCGATGGGTTCAGCGCCCGCAGCGCGCGATAGACATCCACCGGGCGTGCGCTGAAGGGCACGCTGAGTCGCTGCGACAGCACCACTTGGAAGATGTCGCCGGCGCGGATGTATTCCTTGGATTTCTCCACCGCCGCGATGAAGCCATTGCGGGTGAAGCCGGAAACAAAGTGGCTCTCGTCCAGCACGTCGCGGGTGATTGGCGCGGGATAACCGGCGCCGGGCTGACGCAGCTTGCCGGTCAGCGCATCTAGTCGCGCCTGTGCGTTCTCCCATGCGTTTGCTTCGCGCGGATCGGCATGGACAATCAGGTAAAGACGGCCTTTCAGATTATCGAAGACTGCCAATTCTTCCGACAGCATCAATAGGATGTCGGGAGTATTCAGCTCATCGGGTTTGTCGCCGGTTGCCAGTCGCGGCTCGATATAGCCGATGCACTCGAACCCGAACCAGCCCACCAGTCCGCCTGTGAAACCCGGCAGACCCTCCAGCTTGGGCACGGAATGCGCGGCTCGCAGCGCTTCGACTTCGGCGAACGGGTCCGACACTTCGCGGGCTTCGACCAGTTCACCGCGCTCGCGGATTTCCATCGCATGCCCACGAAAGCTGACGACGCGCTTGGCAGGCAAGCCGATGATCGAATAACGGCCAAAACGTTCGCCGCCCTCCACCGATTCCAGCAGGTAGGTGTAGGGTGCGTCAGCGAGTTTCAGATAGACCGAAAGCGGCGTGTCCAGATCGGACAGCACTTCGCGGACAACCGGGATGCGTGTATGGCCGCTAGCGGCGTACTGCTGAAATTGTTCGAGCGAGATCAAGACGGAGTTCCTTCCGGGTCACAGGGGCGCGGCAGACGACGGCAACGGGCCACCATCGCCACCCATGGCGTGCGGAAGAAACGGAAAGCGGGGTCGTCTGGCTGAACACGGCACTACTTTACCCGATTGACGGGGCGCTGGGTGTTCCCCTTTCGGCGTCCCGCAGCAGCGGTCATCAGGCTGTCATTTCCCCGCTGTAGCGTGGAAGGCCATAGCAGGGACGACGGGCGGAGGCAGGATCAGCCTCCAATTTTCCGGGGCGATGACGCGAGTCATCGCCCTTCTGCTGTGCGCGGTCAGGCGCGCGCCGCAGCCACGGCCCGGCGCATCCTGCGGATCACGTCCGCATAGTCCGGGGCATTGAAGATGGCCGAACCGGCGACGAAAGCATCCGCCCCGGCGGCGGCGATCTCGCCGATGTTTTCCGCCTTCACCCCGCCATCGATCTCCAGGCGGATGTCCTTGCCGGTGGCGTCGATCTTCTTGCGGACCGCGCGCAGCTTATCCAGCGCCGAGGGAATGAACGCCTGTCCGCCGAAGCCAGGATTGACCGACATCAGCAGCACCAGGTCCAAGTCCTCGAGCACCCAATCCAACGCATCCACCGGCGTGCCGGGGTTCAGCACCAGGCCGGCTTTGCAGCCGTGCGACTTGATGAGCTGGATCGTGCGGTGCACGTGGCGGGTGGCTTCGGGGTGGAAGCTGATGATGCTGGCACCCGCTTCAGCGAAGTCCGGGACGATGCGATCAACCGGTTCCACCATCAGGTGTACGTCGATCGGCGCGGTAATGCCGTGTTTTCGTAGTGCCGAACAAACCAGCGGACCAATGGTGAGATTGGGCACGTAGTGGTTGTCCATGACGTCGAAATGCACCCAGTCGGCACCGGCCGCCAGCACGTTGTCCACTTCTTCGCCCAAACGGGCGAAATCGGCGGAGAGGATGGAAGGGGCGATGAGACAGTTGGACATGATGATGCTCAGAGCCTGTTTAAAGTCTGTCGCGAGCGCAGCCAGATGGCGCCTGACGGAGGGCAGAAAGCGCAGTGTACATACAAGTACATGAGCACTCGAGCACCGCACGCGCGCCAGATGGCAAGCGCAGCATGACTTTGAACAGGTTCTCAGCGCTTGCGCAGTGCCTTGATACGGTCGTAGGCGGCGTTGATTTCGCCGGCTTTTTTTTCGGCCTGGCGGCGCAGGTCGTCAGCGACGCCAGCCATCTTGTCCGGGTGATATTGCGAAATCAGGCGGCGATAGGCTTGATCGATCTCGGCGTCGGTGGCGTCGCTGGTCAGGTTGAAAACCCGATAGGGGTTGTCACGGCTCAACTTGAACCAGTCCTCATCGAAGGCATGGCCGATCAGCAGACCGATCAGAGCGCCCGCGGGGTGCCGCATCAGCAGCCATCCGGCAATAAATCCCAGCAGTTTCCCGTACCAGCGCTTCATCGGACCGAGCTTCTCCATCAATTCCGGCATTTTACGCCACATGGCGACGTCGGTCGCCGTACACTACGCGGCCCGGTCCGGAACCCGGCCCCGCTTGGCGGGAGTGGAACCGCAGCCGGGGCGCAGGACGACCGGCTGCGCCGGCGCCCTGGATCACCGTGATGGTTTTCCAAACTCCCCAAGGAGTGTCTGTGCCTACGACGTTGCTCCAATCCGATCTGCCCGGCCTGCCGCTGCGCCACCGCGGCAAAGTCCGCGATGTTTTCGATATCCCGCGCGAGCGCCTGCCCGCGGAAGCGCTTGCGAATGCCGCTTCCAGTGCTGCCTTCACAGGTGATTACCTGTTGATGGTGGCCACCGATCGCCTTAGCGCCTTCGACGTGGTGCTGCCCGATCCGATTCCCGGAAAGGGCGAGATGCTCTGCCAGATATCCAATTTCTGGTTCGCCAAGACCGCCCACCTGATGCCCAATCACCTGACCGGCATCGATGTGGCCAGCGTGTTGCCAGCTGGAGTGGACACCGCGCTTTACGCCAAGCGCGCCGTGGTAACCAAACGGCTGAAGCCGGTACCGGTGGAAGCCATCGCACGCGGCTATCTGATTGGCAGCGGCTGGAAGGATTACCAGCGCACCGGCAAGGTCAGCGGCATCGAATTGCCCGATGGTCTGCGCCAGGCGGAAAAACTGGCCGAGCCGATCTTTACTCCGTCCACCAAGGCCGCCGTCGGCGACCACGACGAAAACATCGATTTCGATGCGATGGTGAGGACGGTGGGCGCGGAACTCGCCGAGCGAGTGCGCGATGCCACATTGCGTATCTACCGTTACGCAGCGGAATATGCGGCGGAACGCGGCATCCTGCTGGCCGATACCAAATTCGAATTCGGCACCGACGAAAACGGGCGCCTATACATCATGGACGAGATGCTGACGCCGGATTCCTCGCGCTATTGGCCGGCGGATGAGTACGAAGTCGGCACCAGCCCGCCAAGCTACGACAAGCAGTTCGTACGCGACTATCTGGAAACATTGGATTGGGGCAAGACCGCGCCTGGCCCAAAACTACCCGCCGAAGTGATTGAGCGCACCCGCGCGAAGTATGCCGAGGCACTGCAGAAGCTGGCCGACATCCAGGTCGACTGAGTTGCGGGCATGGAGCGACCGACCAGCCATGGCCGTAGGCGCTTCTTGTAGAGCGGAGCTGCGCCCCGCGATAGCACCGAATCAGTAGCAACGACGCCGTCGCTACGGCCGGCGATAACGACAAGCCGTTAAGCGCTTCTTGTAGAGCGGAGCTTGCTCCGCTGCTTTGAGCCTCACGCACAAAGATCGAAGAGCAGCCGAGCAAGCTCGGCTCTACGTGAAGCGCAGCGCAGGCGCTGCTTTGCGCCCCATGATTGACCAGAAGTCGCGACAGCTTCTAAGCCCGCCATTCCCGCTTCTGCCGATCGCTTTGCGCTCAAATCGGCGCAAACAGCAACTGCGCGGGGACAGCAAAGGTTCAGCGCTCCGTGAAGTAGGCTTCGGCCCCGCCTAGTCATCCGCACGGAGTTCCGCATGAATATCGCCTACGTCTTCCTGGGTGTGGCCATCGTGGCCGAGGTCATCGCGACCAGCGCGCTCAAGGCGTCTGAAGGTTTCACACGCCTGGGACCTTCGTTGGTCGTCGCGCTTGGCTACGGCATCGCGTTCTACTGTCTTTCGCTGGTCATGAAAGCGATTCCGGTTGGCGTGACTTACGCCATCTGGTCCGGGGTGGGAATCGTATTGATCTCGCTGGTGGGCTGGCTGGTGCTGAAGCAGCCGCTGGACGTGCCGGCGATGCTGGGCATGGGGCTGATTGTAGCCGGCGTGATCGTGATCCAGGTGTTTTCCAGGACCGCCGCACACTGAGCCGCCCGGGTGACGGCCGGCTCAGCGCTGACTTCCAGGCTGCGCTATGCTCCATACCCTAGCGAACTGAATCCTCGGGAGGGATGAATGAACGCAACGACCAAACGCCCGGTGGACCGGTGGTTCGCCAGTTATTCCGGCGACCACCAGAACGACACCAATCAGCTGATTCACGTCTTCGCGGTACCGGCGATTCTTTGGACGGTCATCGCGCTGCTTTGGTGCATCCCGGTGTTCGGCACCTGGGTGAAGTCCGGCGCTTGGGCGGCGATGGCCATGTTCGGCGCATGGATGTTCTACTTCAAACTCTCGCCGCAGCTTGGCTTCGGCATGTTGGCGATCTTCGTCAGCATGGCCTGGGCGACTCGCTGGCTGGAAGCAGCGCTTGGATTGCAGAACCTGTTCTGGCTGGCGGTGGCGGTATTCGTGATTGCCTGGATCGCGCAATTCATCGGCCACAAGATCGAGGGCAAGAAGCCCAGCTTCCTGACCGACTTGACCTATCTGCTGATCGGCCCGGCGTGGGTACTGAGCAAGCTGTATCGCAAACTGGGCTGGCGTTACTGAGGGCAACACACCCGTCGGAGCACTCTAGGCGCGCGCCTGCAATCCCAGCGCCGCGGGATCTGGCTGAAATGGCCGCGGCGAATAGCCGAAATCATCCCTGGCCGGTGTCGCGTCGAACACCATGTCTTCGCGCATGCGCATCACCGCCGCATCGCTCAGACCCTGCATTCGCCCGCTTCGCCGAGCCGCCCATAACAGAGTTCGGAACAACGGCGACGGCACCTCGATCAATCGTGCCGGCGGTTGCAACGCGCCCAGCGTGCGTTTCACCATCTGGCGATAAGGCAGCGTCTCGCCACCAGGCAACGCGTAGTGGCGCCCGTAGGTGGCGGGCCGATCGATCACTGCCAACGCCGCGTCGGCCAGATCAACCACATGCACCGGCTGCCGCAACCCGGCAGCACCCGAAGGCAGCACGAAGAAGCCGGTGCGTTGGGCCATCGACGCGATCCGCGTGAGCGTCTTGTCGTGTCCGCCGCCGTAGATCAATGTGGGGCGAAGCAACGTGGCATGCGCACCGCGCGCCGCGGCATGCCGGAACACCTCGGCTTCGGCGGCTTCCAATCGCGCCGCCAGATCGCGCTCGTAATCGTCGACGGACGCCTGCTTGGTTTCCAGACTGGTCGAGCCGAACGCCACGACGCGCGGCGAACTCACCTGCTCCTGTGCATACCATTGCGCGAACCTGTCCAAAGGTCCCAGGCTGAAAATCGCATCGACACGATCGGGCAGCGCCATCGCCCGCCCGAATTCGCCGTCCAGCCAATGCAGCCCCGGTTGCGATTCGTGCGATGAGCGCGATACCGCATGGACCTGCCAGCCGGCTTGTAGCAGATGGGCCAACAGCGGCAAACCAATCTGGCCGCTGCCTCCAAAGACCAGTGCGCTGCGCATCTCAGACAGGAAGGAGCTTGAGCGTGGCCCGCAGCCACAACCAGCCAAGAATGGCGGACACCAGTGAGCCACAAAGCACGCCCAGCACAGCGGCGTCGACCAGATGATTACCCGCTGATGCAAATGCCAGATTGGTAATGAAAAGACTCATGGTGAAACCGACGCCGCACAGCATTCCCAAACCCACCATCGTCTTGAAATCCATGCCAGCAGGATATTTGGTCAGACCCATGGAAGAAGTAATCACGGCCGTGGCGACGATGCCGATCGGCTTGCCCAGCACCAGGCCGAGACCTATGCCCAGCGGAACCGGCGCCAGCACATCACTCATGCTGAGATCGCCAAGCGACAATCCGGCGTTGGTGAAGGCGAACAGTGGCAGCACCAGATATGCCACCCACGGATGCAGCGAATGCTCCAGGGTTTCCAGCGGCGATGCGGCTTTTTCGTCGCGCCCCTTCAGCGGAATAAGCAAGCCGGTCACCACGCCCGCCAGGGTGGCGTGCACGCCGGATTTCAAGATGAAATACCAGACGACCGCGCCCAGCAACAGATAAGGCCAGAGTCGCTTCACTCCACGCCAATTGAGCAGCAGCATCAGTCCCGCACCGGCGGCGGCCCAGACGAGCATGCCAATCGCCAGCTCGTGCGTATAGAAGATGGCAATGATCAGAATGGCGACGAGATCGTCCACGACCGCTATCGTGGACAGCAGCAGTTTCATGCCCAGCGGGACGCGTGGCCCTAACAGTGCAAGGATGCCCAGGGCAAACGCGATATCCGTGGCGGTGGGAATGGCCCAGCCACGCATCGCAATGGCTTCACCATGATTGACCGCCCAGAACAGCACCGCCGGCACCATGACGCCACCGAGCGCACACAGCATCGGCAACATCATCTGGTCGCGACTGGATAACTGGCCACTCAGGGCTTCGCGCTTGATCTCCAGCGCCACCAGCAGGAAGAACACTGCCATCAGGAGATCGTTGATCCAGAACTCTGCGGGTTCGTCCATTCGGAATGCGCCGACGGCGAAGCCTACAGGCAAATGCAGGAAAGCTTCATACATATTGCTGGCCGGTGAGTTGGCCAGAATCATCGCCAAGGCGGCAGCCAGCATCAGCACAATGCCGCCTGCCGATTGCAGGCGGAAGAACTCGGTCAGCAGGCTCAGTGCGCGCGCGATAGGGTTGGGTCTGCTCATTGGCAGGATTCTAACAGCCCACTTCGGTCCGCCCTGGCAGCCCGAGTCCTCCGTGATTTTGCATCAGGCAATCAGCAAAGCTTCCAGTACAACCCAACCCAGGAACGCTACGAACAGAATGGCGCCCTCGCCTCGGCTGACACGCAGGTCACCGCGCAGCATCGGGTACAGCATCAGTGAAAGCACGATGGCGATCGGCAGTTCCAGCTGCACGAACGACTCGGGCAACGGCAGCGGCCGAAACGCTGCCATGCCACCTACCACCACCAACAAATTGAACAGGCTGGAGCCAATGACGTGTCCGGCAACCATGTCGCCTTGACCACGCTTGGCCGCGGCGATGGCGGCGGCGAGTTCCGGCAGCGCGGTACCCACGGCAACCGGCAGCAGACCAACCAATAACGGAGAGATGCCCCAGCTCGCGCCGATCACGGGCGCACTCTGCACCACGTACTTCGCACCGAAGTAAAGCAGCGCTGCCGCCACCACGAAACGCAGCAAATTCATCCACAAGACCGGACGCGTGGCGGCATAGGCGATCACGCCCGCACGGACGCTCTCGTTCTCGCGCGCGCTGCGCGCCAGTATGAAAATCAACATCGCGACAAAGCCAAGCAGCAGCACGGCCCCTTCGATTCGCCCGATCACGCCGTCCAGACCGAAGACAATCACGGCCAGCGTGGCCACTGTCAGCAACACCAGCAACGGCGATAGCAATCGCATTCTGATCAGCAATGGCGCCACCATCGCCGCGACCCCAAGCGTCAGGCCGAGATTGACGATATTGCTACCTATCGCGTTGCCCAATGCGAGATCTTGCGCACCTACCGCAACGGCGTGCGCGTTGACGGCCAGCTCAGGCAGCGAAGTACCAAAGGCGATCAGCAGCAGACCCGCCACAAAGGGGGAAACGCCAAGGCGCTGTGCCAACCCCGATGCACCCTTGACGATGGAGTCGCCGCCCAATGCCAGCAGCACCAGTCCCAGCACGAAAAAGCCCCATGCTTCCGTCATAGCCGCTACTCCCCGCCTTTGGAATCAAGCGATTCTATGCCTTGGCGCCAGCCAGCGGCCAGCGCCAGGACAACCCTTGGGTCAGGAGCAACCTTCCACATAGTTCGCTTGCGGCAACAGCCCGACGCGCCAGCGAGTGACGTTGCCGCTGGCGTCGGTTTCGAACACCAGCTTGCTGGGTGCTTCAGCGTCCGCATCCACCGAGAGATACTGGCCACCTTCCACATACTTATGCGGCATGGATTGCAACGCATCGCCATAGAGCTGCTTCAGCTCTTCGGCGGTCATGCCGACCTTGCCGCCGCCAGGAGCCGCCTCTGCGGTAGTGCCTACGTCGTAGCGGACAAACTTGCCTTCTTCCATCATGAAGGCCAGATCGGAAGGCTGCTTGGCCCAGGTCGGATACAGATAGTGGCAGGTGGTGCCCTCAGTGGGCGCACCTTTCAACTCGCCACCCCATCCGGTTTTGGCCTCGTCGATGGTACTGCCCAGCCGCATCTCGCCATAGCCCAGGAAAGTGGCTTGACCGAACGCCGTGGGCGGCGAAGGCTCCACGCCGGGAGCCGGTGTCTGCGCCGTCGGCGCCGGGACAGGGGCATCGGTCGATTCCGGAGCCGGTGTTTCCGGCTTGCACGCGGTCGACAGGACGACGGCAAGCACAGCCATGGCGGCCAGGGACGGTATCGACTTCATAGAGCTACTCCACGGGGAAAGCAGGCAGCCTACTGCTTATTGGTTAACTCGTCGCGAACAATCATGTGAGTCAACGGCCCCGGAACGCGGCCGTGGCACCCGTGGGCAGGCCTGCGCTTGCCTCCCGCTGTCGGCGAGCCCGCCCCCCACCAATGCGCCGCCGCCGGGTACCGTCACTCGTGAGCTGTCATGAGCGCTTCATCGCCAGCGCCTAGGCTGCCCGCGCCGCTCACGCCCGTACCCCGCCATCGCCCACATGCTTCCACGCAAGACCGATCTTGCCCGCACCGCCCTGCAATCGCATGCCGGGCCATTAAGCATGCGCGAACGCCGCGCGCTGATCCTGTGCGACGGTCAGCGGGATTTGGCCGCCCTGACCGGGCTGCTGGGACAGGACGCTCCCGCATTGATCCGCAAATTGTCCGACACCGGCTACTTGGTCGACGCCGCTCCGGCGCCTATCGCAACAGCGTCGCCGGTTGCCCCCGCCGTTACTACTGCTCAGCCAGCGCTCCGGACTTCCGGCGCACGCCGCTCAATGGTAGCCGCCAAGCTCTACATGCTGGATATGCTGGCGCTACAACGTCATGACGCGGCGATCCGCCACAAGGCCGATTTGCAGGCCTGCCACGAACCCGAGGAAACCCTCGTCCAGTTGCTCGCATCGCTCCGCTGCCTGCAAGACACTTCCGCTGCTTCACTCGCCCGGCGCGTGCGCGAGCGCTTGGCCGAAGTGCTGCCAGAAGACTGTCTACCCGCTTTGGAAAGCATGGATTTATCGGCTTCGACTTCTGCCACCGCACAGTAACCACGGATGCGTGCGGGCCGATTATTCCGTCGGCATCACGAAGTGCTTCTTCAAGCCCGCCCAGCACGCCTGATAGTCGCGCTGGCGATGCGGCGCGTCGATCGCCTGTCGGGCAGGACGGATCACCGCACGCGTCTCGAACATGAAAGCCATGGTGTCTCGGATGACATCGGGTTTCGAGAGGTCCGCTTGGCTGGCTTTCTCGAAAGTCGCTGCGTCCGGCCCATGCCCGGTCATGCAATTGTGTAGTGAAGCGCCGCCCGGCGCGAAGCCTTCGGCCTTGGCGTCATATGCACCATGCACCAATCCCATGAACTCGCTGGCGACGTTACGATGGAACCACGGCGGCCGAAACGTATCCTGTGCCACCAGCCAGCGTGGCGGAAAGATCACGAAGTCCAGGTTGGCTGTTCCCGGCGTGTCGCTGGGCGACGTCAACACGGTGAAGATGGAAGGATCGGGGTGATCGAAGCTGATCGATCCGATCGCGTTGAATCGACGCAGATCGTAACGATATGGCGCGTAGTTGCCGTGCCAGCCCACGACATCCAGTGGCGAATGACCGATGACGGCACGCCACAGGTGTCCCTGGAACTTGGCGACCAGTTCGAAATCGCCTTCGATATCTTCGTACGCCGCGTGCGGTGTTTCGAAGTCGCGGGAATTGGCCAACCCATTCGCACCCATCGGGCCCAGGTCCGGCAGCCGCAGCAACCCACCGAAGTTTTCGCACACATAACCGCGCGATGCGCCGTCCGGCAACTCGACGCGAAAACGGATACCGCGTGGGATCACCGCGATCTGCTGCGGCTCGATCTCGATTACTCCCAATTCTGTCGCGATGATCAGCCGGCCCTGCTGCGGCACGATCAGCAGTTCGCCGTCGGCGTCGTAGAAGAACCGCCCCTGCATCGAACGATTGGCGGCATACAAGTGGATGCCTACGCCATGCTGCGCTTCGGCCGAACCATTGCCTGCCATGGTGTACAGGCCGTCCACGAAATCGGTGGGGGCATCAGGAAGAGGCAATGGATTCCAGCGCAGCTGATCCGGCGACACTGGCGCGCTGCTGAAATCGTTATGAAATCGCGGCTGTACAAACGGCTCGAACGACGAATGCATCGCCGCGGGACGGATGCGGTAAAGCCAGCTGCGCCGATTCTCGCGGCGCGGCGCGGTAAACGCGGTGCCGGAAAGTTGTTCCGCATACAAACCATGCGCGACCCGCTGCGGCGAATTGCGCCCGACCGGCAGCGTGCCTGGAACGGCTTCGGTGGCGAACTCGTTGCCGAAGCCGGATTGGTAGGTGGTATTAGTGGTCATGCTGGACATGGGCTTTGCCTTCGCTTTAAAGCCCCTCTCCCTGCGGGAGAGGGATTGGGGTGAGGGGCGAAGCTGAGGCGGCGTTGAAGATCGCCTCCACCACCGCTTCTGTCTGCGTCAGTACTTCATTGTTCCAGAACCGCAGAACCACAAACCCTTTGGCCTGCAGATAGCGAGTGCGTACCCTATCGCTTTCCTCAGTATGTTGCGAGCCGTCCAGTTCGACTATAAGTTTTGCGGACGAGCAGAAAAAATCGACGATGCAAGGCGGAATCGCGTGCTGCCTTCTGAACTTCAATCCATCGAGTTGCCTGCCCCGCAGGTAACTCCATAACTTTCGTTCCGCATCAGTCGAGCTGACGCGCAATTCGCGCGCGCGCTCAAGAGCGGTGGTAGCCATAGGTGGCCTGTAAGGATCTGCCATTCTTCTGCCCCTCACCCCAACCCCCGCTCCGCGCCCCTGCCCACGCTAGCAGCGTGGGCGCTCCAGCGCACACGCGCCAGTGGCGCGTAACCCGTGCGCTGTCGCCCCACTGGGAGAGGGCCAACATCATGCGCCGCTCAGAGCACCCCGCGCTTCATCTGGTCGCGTTCGATGCTTTCGAACAGCGCCTGGAAGTTGCCTTCGCCAAATCCTTCGTTGCCCTTGCGCTGGATGATCTCGAAGAAGATCGGGCCGATGGCGTTCTGGGTGAATATCTGCAGCAGCTTGCGCTGGTGTGTTTCCGGATCCGCGTCGATCAGGATCTTGTTCCTGGCCAGGCGCGCGACGTCTTCGCCATGGTTCGGCACGCGTTGGTCGATCACTTCGAAATAGGCATCGGGCGTATCCAGGAACGCCACGCCTTGCGCACGCATCGCCTCGACCGTTTCGTAGATATCGTCGGTGAAGCAGGCGATGTGCTGGATGCCTTCGCCCTTGTAGGCGTCCAGGTATTCGTTGATCTGCGACTTGGGATCCGACGATTCGTTGAGCGGAATGCGTACGATGCCGTCCGGCGCGGTCATCGCCTTCGATAGCAGACCGGTCTTCGCGCCCTTGATGTCGAAGTAGCGGATCTCGCGGAAGTTGAACAAACGCTCGTAGTAGTCCGACCACTTGTCCATGTTGCCGAAATACAGGTTGTGGGTCAGGTGATCGATAAAGGTCAGGCCGAAACCTTTCGGATGCTGCTCGGCGCCGGGGATCGGCAGGTAGTCGGTGTCGTAGATGCTGCCGGCATCACCGTAGCGATCCACCAGGTACAGCATGCAGTCGCCGATGCCTTTCACCACGGGCGCGGGCACGGCTCGCGTCTCCGCCTTGTCACCCACCGCCTCGCCGCCGTTGGCGATGACCTTCGCGATTACTTCATCGGCGGGCTTCTTGAAGCGGATCGCAAAGCCGCAGGCGCTGGGGCCATGCGCTTTGGCGAAATCCGCGGCGAAGGAATGCGGGTCTTCGTTGACCAGGAAGTTCACGCCGCCCTGGCGGTACACAGTGATCGGGCGCACCTTGTGGCGCATCACCGCGGTGAAGCCTAAACGGCGGAAGTAATCGTGCAATGCTTCGCTCTGGTCGGCAGGAGCGGCAAATTCCACGAATTCGAAGCCGTCGATTCCCATCGGGTTCTCGAAGGTCGTCACCTGCATGCCGAGGTTGGGTTGTGCGTTCATGGGGCGCCTCGCTAGGCTTGCGTCGTATCTGCCGCCTTTATAGTTTCACATGTAACTAATAGCAAGCTGCAGTGCAAAAAAACCCTCTTCTATCGACCCGCGCCCATGACCGACCCTTCGCAAGCCGCTCCCCAGGACCACCCCACCGAGCACGCCGTTCTGGAGCTGGAAAACTTCCTGCCCTATCGGCTCAGCGTGTTGTCCAACCGACTCAGCCAGACCATCGCCCTGCTTTATGAGCGCCGCTTTGGCCTGGCGATCACCGAGTGGCGGATCATGGCGGTGCTGGGGCGCTACAAGGATCTTTCGGCCGGGGAAGTGGCCGAGCGCACCGCGATGGACAAGGTGGCGGTCAGCCGCGCCGTGGCCAAGCTGCTGGAACGCGGGCTGATCGAGCGGGACACCCACGGAAACGATCGGCGGCGTTCGGTGCTGACATTGTCGGAGGTGGGTTACTCGGTTTACGACGAGATCGTGCCGATGGCATTGGGCTGCGAACGCCTGCTGCTGGAGCAGCTAAGTGCGGAAGACCGGGTGCAGTTGGATAGCTTGATCAAGAAGCTGACGGAAGGCGTGGTCAAGCTGGCGGAGTCGCATTGAGCGGTGCGTCCTCGAAAGTCGATAGCTGCAAGCTTGAACAAAGAAAAGGCGGCCAGTGGCCGCCTTTTCTTTTGACGTCATGACCAGCCATTCGGCTGTTGAAAAGCGCTTCCGGCGAAGACCGGGACCCAGCGACTGTAGCTCGGTGGCTCTCAGTCGCTGGTCCCTGTGCGGGGATGACGTACCGGCGAAGGCTAAAGACGCTGGACCCCGGCCTGCGCCGGGGTGACGTACCGGCAAAGGCTAAAGACGCTGGACCCCGGCCTGCGCCGGGGTGACGTACCGGCAAAGGCGTGCCTGCGGCACGCGCCGGTACGTCACTTAACGCCATGCATCAGTTTCTGTACCAGCGGTGCGATCAGGAACAGCAGCACGCCCGGGATCACTAGCGCCCAGAAGCCGAATGTGTAGCCGCTCAATGCCGACTGCACGTTCATGCCTTCCTCGCCGCTGACGTGGCTGGCGAAGATGCCCGACAGGTTGTTGCCGATCGCGGTGGACAGGAACCAGCCGCCCATGCCGAAGCCGACCAGGCGCACCGGCGCGAGCTTGGTCACCATCGACAGGCCGATCGGCGACAAGCAGAGTTCGCCGACCGACTGGACGACGTAGACCATGAACAACGTCCAGAACGGGATTTTCAGCGTCTCCGGATCGACCAGGCTGGACAGCGCGAACATCAGCAGCAGGAAGGCGAGGCCATTGAAGATGAGACCGAGGCTGAATTTGCGCGGGATCGATGGGTTATTGCGTCCCATCTTCACCCAAAGCCAAGCCAGCACCGGTGCCAGCGTGATGATCGCCAGCGAGTTCACCGACTGGAACCAGCCGACCGGGAATATCCATCCGCCGACATCGCGGTCGACGATGTTCTGGGCAAGGAAGTTGAACGAACTGCCTGCCTGTTCGAAGAAGCACCAGAACAACACGTTGAACACGAAGATGATCAGCATCGCGATGGCCATGTCGCGCCTCACCGCACCGTCCTTGAAACCTTCTTTCAAGATCAGCACGCACAGGCCGACGAACAACACGCTCAAGGTCCACTGCAATGCGCCGGCGCCGATCGATAGCAGGAAATAGATCACCGGGATGGCGATGACGGCGCAGATCGCTGTCGCCAGTACACGGCCCTTGCCCTCGGCGCCCTCCGGCGGCCGGCCGATGCCTTGCAGTTGCCTGCGGCCGAACCAGAACCACACCAGGCTGATCAGCATGCCAATGCCCGAAACAAGGAACACCACCTTGTAAGCGGGCATGTTCGGTGTTCCACCCATCACGCGTTCGGCGAGCAGGCCGGTCAGCCATGGCGCGATCATCGCGCCCAGGTTGATGCCCATATAGAAAAGAGTGAAACCCGAGTCGCGGCGTTCGTCGCCCACGGAATACAACTTGCCGACCATCGCCGAGATGTTCGGCTTGAACAGGCCGTTGCCGGCGATCACCGTGGCAAGACCCAGCCTGAAGAGTTGCTCGTTGGGCAACATGATCAGGAACAGGCCGGTGGACATGATCACGGCGCCGAGCAGGATGGAACGCTGGTAACCGATCACGCGATCGGCGACATAGCCTCCGAAAAGCGCCGCCGCGTAGACCAGCGCCAAGTAGGCGCCGTACAGCCGGCTGGCGGGCGCCTCGCCAGCGCTGTCGCCTCCGTAGAACTGGGCAACGATGTACAGGGCCAGCGCCCAACGCATGCCGTAGAACGCGAAGCGTTCCCAGAATTCGGTCATGAACAGCATCCACAATGGGCGCGGATGGCCCATGGTCTGCTTGAACTCCGGCAGCGCCGGGATTTGCGTGTCGACGGCACCGCTCATGCGGTTTCCCCCTTAATACGTTCAGATTAGTGACAGGCCGCGCCAGGACGCGGAATCGGGGGAGGATCACCGAGACGCGTAGTTCGCGTCAAATGCCTGTCATGAACGGCCAGATACGGCAAAGCCGGCGGCACCATGGCCACCGATATTGATTTTTCAGGGGAAACTACCGCGCTGCCGCGCGTCTCAATATGCCTGCGACGCAGTTGAGCCGCCGTCGATGGTCGTGCGCACTTCGAACAGCTCCGGGAAGAACGTCAGTTCCAGCGCTTTCTTCAGGAACCCCACGCCGCTGGAACCACCGGTGCCACGTTTGTAGCCGATGATTCTCAATACCGTGCGCATATGCCGGAAACGCCAGAGCTGGAACTGGGTTTCCAGGTCCACCAAGTCTTCGCACAACGAATACTCGCGCCAGTAGCGATCGGTATCTTCATAGATCGCACTGAATACCGGCAGCAACGCCGCGTCGGACAGATGCGGCTGGCTCCAGTCGCGTTCCAGGTGCGCAGCGGGAACCGCATGGCCGAACCGCGCCAGGTAGCGCAGGAATTCGTCGTACAAGCTCGGCGCACGCAGGACTGCTTCGAGACCTGCCTGCGCTTCCGCGTCATACGCGAACACTTTGAGCATGGCCGGGTTCTTGTTGCCCAGCAGGAATTCGATGGTGCGGTACTGCAACGACTGGAACCCCGATGACGGGCCCAGCAAGTCGCGGAACCCCATGTATTCGGAAGGCGTCAGGGTTTCCAGCACCGACCATTGTTCGGTCAGTTGGCGCAACACTTGTTTGCTGCGCGCCAGCACCTTGCGGCACTGCCAGACCTGGTCCCGCTGCAGGTGCGCGATGGCCGAGCTCAGTTCATGGATCATCAGCTTCATCCACAGCTCCGAAACCTGGTGCTGCACGATGAACAGGAGTTCGTCGTGATGCGCCGGATCGGAGACCGGATGCTGCGCTGACAATAGCTGGTCCAAGCGCAGGTAACCGCTGTAGGTCATGCGCCCGGCAAGGTCAGTGTGGATGCCTTCTTCCAGCGGACGTTCGTTCTTTTCTACGGTCATTTACGCTTTTTTTTGGTTGCTGGTGCGCCAGCCGGGCACAGAGGGTACTCCATCGCGGGTCGGCACACCGCCAACCGGGACCGAATGCCAGCAAAAACCGGCACTTGGACATGTCATGTCATGCCGCTGCAATGCCCGGCCGACATCCTTGATGCACAATGCGTCGGCCGGTGGCGGGGGTTTGCCATCGTGTGTGCGGCGTCCACATCCATGAGGGGAGTCTGCTGTATGGAAATGTCCCGGGGCCGCATCGCGGCCGTGTTGTTTTCGCTGTCTTCCATCTTTGCCGCCGCCTCGGCGCAGGCGCAGGTGGTGATCAGCCAGGTCTACGGCGGTGGCGGCAATTCCGGCGCCACGTTCAAGAACGACTTCATTGAGCTGCGCAACAACGGTGCCGCCGCGGTCAGCCTGGATGGCTGGAGCGTGCAGTACGCGTCGGCCACCGGCAGCACCTGGCAGCGCACCAACTTGAGCGGAAGCATCGCGCCGGGCGGTTACTACCTGATCCAGCAGGCGCAGGGCGCCGGCGGCACGGTCGACCTGCCCACGCCGGATGCCATCGGCACCCTGGCCCTATCCGGCACCAACGGCAAGGTCGCGCTAACCAATAACGCTGTCACGCTGTCGGGCACCTGCCCGATCAGCGATGCCGTCGTGGTCGACCTGGTCGGCTTCGGCAGCACCGCGAACTGTTTTGAAGGCGCCGCGCCCACCGCGACGCTCAGCAACTCCACCGCCGCCCTGCGCAACGGCGCCGGCAGCGTGGACAGCAATAACAACAATGCCGACTTCACCGCCGGCACTCCAGATCCGCGCAACAGTGGCGCCGAGCCGCCGGAACCGCCGGAGCCGGCCATTCCGCTGACCATCGCGCAGATCCAGGGCAGCGGTCTGGCTTCGCCGCATGCGACCAAGCTGGTCGTCACCGAAGGCATCGTCACTGCGCTGAAGTTCAACAGTGGTTTCTTCCTGCAAAGCGCGAACGACGATGGCAATCCGGCAACGTCGGAAGGCATCTTCGTCTTCACCAGCAGCGCGCCGCCCGCCACCGCCGCAGTCGGCAACCGGGTGCGGATCACCGGTACCGTCACCGAGTTCACTCCGTCTACAGCGCCCAACCAGCTGAGCATCACCGAGATCGTCACGCCCACGGTGGAATTGCTGCAAGCCGGCAATGCCCTGCCCGCGGCGGTCGAGCTGACCCAGGCCGATCTGGGTCCCGACGCGCTGCCCGGCACGCTGGAGCGGCTGGAAGGCATGCGCGTCAGCCTGGCGCAGTCCGTGGTCGTGGCGCCGTCCGGCGGCAGCATCGATGAAAACGACGCCACCGCTTCCACCGACGGCGTTTTCCACGTGACGCTGCCAGAAGTGGCACGTCCTTTCCGCGAACCCGGCATCGGCATCCTGGATGTCATCGCCATTCCCGCCGGCAAGAACCCGCCCCGCTTCGACACCAATCAGGAACGCTTGATGGTGCGCAGCCGCGGCCAGGTCGGCGCATTGCCGATCTCGGTGGACACCGGCGCCAATGTCGCCGGCCTGCTGGGCGTGCTGGATTACTTCAGCGGCACTTGGGCGTTGTTGCCCGACACCACCACGCCGCCTTCGGTCAGCGGCGGCATGCTACCCAGCGCGGTCAACGACGCGCGCTACGACGAAGTCACCGTCGGCAGTTTCAACCTGCTGCGTCTGTTTGATGAAATCAACGACAGCAACGGCGCCGTCACGTTGACGCCGGAAGCCATGAACAAGCGCCTGGACAAGGCGTCGATCGCGATCTGCCAATACCTGAAGACACCGGACATCCTGGGCGTGGTGGAAGTGGAGAACCTGCGCATCCTGCAACTGCTTTCCGAACGCATCGATGCCACCTGCGCCAGCAAGCCTGGCTACGTGCCCTACTTGCAGCCGGGTAATGACATCGGCGGCATCAACGTCGGCTTCCTGGTCAGCTCGCGCACCGCCGCCGATGGCGTCGCGCGGGTCGAGGTGCTGGACGTCGCCCAGTTCGGCAAAGGCACATTGATGACCAACCCGGACGGCAGCACCAGTCTGCTGAACGATCGTCCGCCGCTGCGCCTGCGTGCTCGCGTGAATCAGGATGCCGCGGGCAGCTACCCAGTGACGGTCATCGTCAACCACCTGCGTTCGCTCAATGACATCGACGATATGACGCCCGGCAGCAGTGGCTGGGCCACCGGCGGCGAACGCGTGCGCGCCAAGCGTGGCGCACAGGCCGCCTATCTTGCTGGCCTGGTGCAACAGATGCAGGTGATGGACCCGAGCGAGAAGATCGTGCTGGTCGGCGATTTCAATGCGTTCGAATTCAACGACGGCTATGTCGACGTGATGGGCGTGCTGAGGGGCGAGGAAGCCCCGGCCGACCAAGTGTTGACGTACGTGGACAGTCCGCTGACCACGCCACTGATCGACGGTTCGCAGCTGATCGCCGACCCGGCGCAGCGTTACTCGTACGTGTTCGCTGGCAACGCGCAAACGCTGGACCACGTGCTGGTCAACGAAGCCCTGCTGATGGGCGCGGATGTTCGCATCGATCACCCACGCATCAACGCGGACTTCGGCGTCGACAACTTCGGCGACAGCAGCATCGCGGTGCGTTCGTCCGATCACGATCCGGTGCGCGTCAGCATTCGCGTCCCGACCTTCGCCCGCGCCGACCTCTCGGTTACCGCGACAGCGGACCGCAGCACTGCCAACGTAGGCGACACCGTGCGTTACACCGCCAACGTTCGCAATGCCGGACCGGGCGCAGCGAACGCCACCGCCGTGGCGTTCGTGTTCGCCGCACAGCTGTCGCCCACACTGACGAGCATCCCCGCTGGCTGGAGCTGCGCTGCTCCGGTCCAGGATGCCGGCAACACGCGCGTGATCTGCACCACCGGTTCGCTGGCAGCGAACGACGAAGCAGCCTTCGCCATCGAAGCGATTGCTCCGGCAGAACGCGCCGGCACCAACCTGGGATTGGGTGTGTCCGCCAGCTCGCCGGTCCTCGACACCGCCAATGCAGACAACACGGCGGCAGTGTCGGTGGCAATAGCCGCTCTGCCTCAAGCCTCGGCCGACATGTCGGTACGTCTGCTCGGTAGTGCGCTGCCACTGCGTCGCGGCACTGTCGCCACCTTCCTGATGCCGGTACGCAACGCTGGCCCGGACAAGGCCGAGGCGGTCAAGGTGTTGGTGCAGAGCAATGTCGCGGCCAGCTACGCCGCCGTCGCCGCCCCGCGTGGTTGGTCGTGCACTCGCATGCAGGACACCCCCACCGGCTCCAGCGCGCAATGCACGCGCAGCGGCGAGATGGATAGCAGCACGCAGACGTTGGCGTTCGCCATCGTCGTGCCGGGCAAGCCCAAGCACGGCACCACCTTGCAGTTCACCGCCCAGGTAAGCGCAAGCACGCCGGACCCGAACAGCAATAACAACCAGGCGAGCCTGAATATCGGTATCCGCTGACCGTTCTGCTTCATAAGCAGATCCGGAAAGGGCGCGGCGATGGCCGCGCCCTTTCTTTTTGCGGCGAACAGCTGCTTTTTTGCTGCAAAGCAATATCACCGCCCTGCTTGCCGAAGCATGTCGCCACTAACGCTGCACCGCGTTCATCCGCGGTGTTGACACCGCCAGACAGGCTGACACCGCAAGCGCTTGGTCGCGGCGCACGACAAAAAAACAGCGCCTTTCAGCACCAAAGTTGTTGCAGCGCACGAAAGCGTATCGGCTGCGGTTCTTTAACATGGACGGCTTAACATTCGCCGCAAGACCTACAAGAGCGACATCCAGCGATGACCATCGCCGCAAAATTTGAAATCGAATATCTGCAATACCTCGGCCCGGACGGCACGCTTGTCAGGGACGATCTTCCGGAGGCCGGACGCGATACCGCACGGTTGTTGGAACTGTTCAAACAGATGTTGTTCGTGCGCACCTTCGACACCAAGGCCATCGCACTGCAACGCACAGGCAAGCTGGGCACGTACGCATCCTGCCTGGGCCATGAAGCCACCCATATCGGCATCGGCGCTTCGATGCGCCCGGAAGACGTGTTCGCCCCCAGCTATCGCGAATACGGCGCGCAATTCATGCGCGGCGTCAAACCGCGCGACGTGCTGATGTACTGGGGCGGCGATGAGCGTGGCAACGACTATGAAGTGCCGCGCCGCGACTTTGCCTGGAGTGTGCCGATCTCCACGCAATGCCTGCACGCCGCCGGCGCCGCGCTCGCGTTCAAGCTGCGCAAGCAGCCGCATATCGCGGTGAGTACTTGTGGAGACGGTGGTTCCTCGAAGACGGACTTCTATGCCGCGCTGAATTCCGCTGGCGCCTACGAGCTGCCGTTGGTGTTGTGCGTGATCAACAACGGCTGGGCGATCTCGGTGCCGCGCTCGGCGCAAACCGGCGCGCAGACGCTCGCGCAGAAAGGCTTGGCCGGCGGATTGCATTGCTTGCAAGTCGACGGCAACGACCTGATCGCCGTACTGGAAGCCATGCGCCGCGCCAGCGAGCGTGCGCGCAAAGGCCAAGGCGGCACCGTGCTGGAATTCGTCACTTATCGGCTGTCCGACCACACCACCGCCGACGACGCCCGCCGCTACCGCGACGATGCCGAAGTGAAAGCCGCCTGGCAACGCGATCCGGTCCCGCGTTTGCGCACCTGGTTGACCGCCAAGGGACTTTGGAGCGAAGACCAGGAAGCAAAGTGGAAAGAGGAATGCTCCGCTGCGGTCGACACCGAAGTGAATGCCTACCTCAACACGCCGGTGCAGCCGGTCGAGGCGATGTTCGATTATCTGTATGCGGATCCGCCACCCGAACTGCTGGCCCAGCGTGCCGCCGCCATTGCCGCGGAGGGTCGCCGATGAGCACCGTGATGAAACCCGAGAAAACCACCGCAGCACCTTCCGTAGCAGCCGCCAACACTGCTGCCACGCCAACCGCCATCACCTTGATCGAGGCCATCACCCAGGCGCTGGCGTGGGAGATCGCGCACGATGATTCCGTGCTGGTGCTGGGCGAAGACGTGGGCGTGAACGGCGGCGTGTTCCGCGCCACCGCAGGACTTCAGCAGCGCTTTGGTTCCGACCGCGTGCTGGATACACCATTGGATGAAACTACCATCGCCGGACTTACCGTCGGCTTGGCCGCGCAAGGCATGAAGCCCGTGGCCGAAGCGCAGTTCGACGGCTTCGTCTATCCGATGGTCGACCACATCATCTGCCACGCCGCGCGCATGCGTTATCGCACGCGTGGGCGGCTGCACTGCCCGATGGTGTTGCGCGTGCCGTGGGGTGGCGGCATTCGCGCGCCGGAACATCACAGCGAAGCCAACGAATCCATCTTCACCAACGTGCCCGGCCTGCGCGTGGTCATGCCTTCCTCGCCGCAACGCGCCTATGGCCTGTTGCTGGCCGCGATCCGCGACCAGGATCCGGTGATCTACATGGAGCCCAAGCGCATCTACCGCCAGTACAAGGAAGTGGTGGCCGATGATGGCGAAGCGCTGCCGCTGGACGTATGTTTCGTGCTGCGCGACGGCACCGATGTGACCCTGGTGACCTGGGGCGCGCAGGTAAAAGAAACGCTGGAAGCCGCGGAAAAACTGGCGGGCGAAGGCATCAGCGCCGAAGTCATCGACGTGGCCACGTTGAAGCCGCTGGATTTCGACACCATCGCCGAATCGGTCAGCAAGACCGGCCGCTGCGTCATCGTGCATGAGGCGCCGCGTACGGCGGGCTTCGGCGCGGAAATCGCGGCGCGCTTGGCCGAGCATTCCATGTACGACCTGCTGGCACCGGTCGAACGCGTCACCGGCTACGACACGCATATCCCGCTGTTCCGTCTGGAGATGAAGTACCTGCCCAGCGTGGAGAAGATCGTCGCCGCGGCCAAGCGCGCGCTGGCCGCAGGCTGATGCGGCGGGCACGGGTCATCAGGGCGCACCGCGCGCCGGATCGCCCAGCCATCCGCATCGCGCCTGGCGATATCGTGACGCTGGGCGACCGCGACGTGGAGTGGCCGCATTTCGTCTGGGCAACCTTGGCCAGCGGATTGGGGGGCTGGATTCCGGCATCGATGTTCGATACAGAGCACGGCCCAGCAACGGCGATAGATGATTACGACACGCGCGAACTGGATGCGGAAACGGGCGAGATCCTGACCCTGCACCATGAAACGGCGGATTGGTGGTGGGCTGAGAATGTACTCGGCCAGGCTGGCTGGATCCCCGCGCGCAGTTTGGAACCTTTCGAAGAAAAGCTTGCAGAAGAGAACAACGCATGAGCGACAGCAAAACTTTCAACCTTCCGGATCTGGGCGAAGGCCTGCCCGACGCGACCATCGTGGAATGGTTCGTCAAGGAAGGCGATGTGATCCGGTTGGACGAACCGCTGGTATCGATGGAAACCGCCAAGGCGGTAGTGGAAGTGCCGTCACCGGTGTCCGGCAAGGTGTTGAAACTGGCAGGCAATGCGGGTGATGTAGTCGTCACCGGCCACATGCTGGCCGAGTTCGAACCCGACCCCCACCTGCCGCAGCGCGCGGAAGGCCAGGACACCGGCCACCACCATGGCGCGGGCACACCGGCGGCCGGCGCGGCAGGCAAGGCGGTCGCCAGCGACGAAGGCGGTCAGTTGCCGGTGCAGCCCGCGCCGTCCGAAGCGCAGGGCGGCAGCGACGGCGGCGAGCGCGATGACGCGGGCACTGTCGTCGGCGCCATGCAGTCGTCGAATACGGTGCATCAGGAGCAGGCTTCCTCGGTCGGCGGCGTCAAAGCAATGCCGGCCGTGCGTGCGATGGCGAAGAAACTCGGCGTGGATCTTAGCCGGGTGCGCGCCACCGGCAGCGACGGCGTGGTCACGATGGCCGACGTCAAACAAGCGGCAGCAGAGGGTTCTGCGAAGATTGGAACACCTCTCCCGCGTGCAACACAGGCGCGCCTGCCCAGCGCAGCGAATGAGAGCTTGCCTCCTTCTACGGCACGGGGACCGAACGACCGCACTACCCTCTCCGCTTCAGGCAAGCCCATGCGCACGCAGCCGCCGGGGGTCTCTGTCAGCGGCCAGCCGGAACAGCTAAAAGGCGTTCGCCGCAATATGGCGCGGGTGATGGCCGACGCTCACGCCAAGGTCGTGCCGACCACGCTGAGCGACGATGCCGATGTCCACGCATGGCAGCCGGGCAACGATGTCACCGTGCGATTGATCCGTGCCATCGTCCGTGCTTGCCAGGCCGTGCCGGCGATGAATGCCTGGTTCGACGGCGAAAAGCTCAGCCGCACATTGCACCCGCAGGTCGACGTCGGCATCGCCGTGGACACCGATGACGGTTTGTTCGTGCCCGCGTTGCGCAACGCCGACATCCTGGATGCGCACGGCGTCCGTGAGGGCGTCAATCGCCTGCGCACACAGGTGCAGGACCGCAGCATCCCGGCTTCGGAATTGACCGGCTATACGATCTCGCTGTCGAATTTCGGCATGTTCGCCGGCCGCTACGCCACGCCGGTCGTGGTACCGCCGTGCGTGGCAATCGTCGCCGCCGGCCGTGCACGCCACCAGGTCACTCCGGTGATGGGCGGTTTCGAATCGCACAAGATCATTCCTTTGTCGGTGACCTTCGATCACCGCGCCTGCACGGGCGGCGAGGCGGCGCGTTTCCTGAAAGTACTGATCGACGACTTGGCATTGCCGCAGTGACGTAGGGCGGGTCTCTACCCGCCATTACCATCTTTCGGCCGTATCGATAACGATCGAAATGACGGGCAGGAGCCGACCGAAGGATCCTTGGCTTTTTGCTTCCGCATAACGTTGCGGCCGTAAGATTTTGTTCTCGAACCATCGCTTCGATGATGGCCATCGGTGATGGAAAAATGGCAATGGCGGGCCAGGCCCGCCCTATGGAGAAATCGCATGACTCATCGCAGCCGCCTTGCGGGTTTCATCATCGACAGCCAGACCGATGACCTGCCTGCCGCTTCCGCTTTCTGGAGCCAGGCGCTGGGGCTGAAAGTCGTCAGCGCCGATGACGGCGGATTGGGCATCTACGACAAGTTCGAGGAAGGTCCCGGCGGACTGCACATCGAGGTACAGAAGGTGTCGCACCCCTCGCGCGTGCACCTGGACATCGAAGCTGATGACATCGAAGCCGAAGCGGCACGCCTGGAGAAACTGGGTGCAAAGCGCATCGAATGCGTGCGTGGCCGCTGGTGGGTGATGGAAGCGCCGACCGGTCATCGCTTCTGTATCGTGCCGATGGATGAAGATAGTTCGCGTGGGGAAGCGAATACTTGGAAGTAGGCGCTGTTCTTTTGTGGGAGCGATGCAAGTCGCGACCGGAAGGCTGCAGAACCCTGTACGGCTAACTGTCGCGCATCAGTTGAAGCGCACCGGTTCTTCGTTTTTCCGGTCGCGACTTGCATCGCTCCCACAAGGAAGCAGTTAGCTTACTTCCGCGCCGCCTCGCTCTTATCCCGCACTGCTTTGAATTCCGAACCTTCCTGCCATCGAGGCCAGGCGGCGCTGTTGGCGATACCGTGGCCCAGGTCGTAAAGCAGCGTCACATCCTGCGCCTGCCCGCTGGCGTCCCAGCTCTTGTTCCAAGCATCACAGGGCTGGTGATAGCACTTGGCGAAATACGCTTCGCGCAGCGCCTTGCCGCTTTCCACGCCACCTTCAATACGGTCCAGGCCCGCACCCACCGTAATCGCTGGAACGCCCGCTCGCGCGAACGCAAAATGATCGGCGCGGTAGAAGAAACCGGCCTCCAAATTGGGATCAGGCGAATAGGTACGCCCACGTGCTTGCGCCACACGCTCCAGATCGCCCTCCAATGAAACCCGGCCTTTGCCCCACGACGCGATATCGCGCGTGGGACCATCCGGGCTCAGCATCTCGATATTGATCACCGCCGCCGTGGTCTCCAGCGGCACCAGCGGTTGCGCGGCGAAATAAGTCGCACCCTGCAGACCCTTTTCTTCCGCGGTCAACGCAACGAACAGCAGCGAACGCTGCGGACGCGGGCCGGCGGCGTAAACGCGCGCCAACTCCAGCACTGCCGCTACCCCGGTGGCATTGTCCACCGCGCCATGGCGAATGCGGTCACCGTCGGCATCCGGCTCACCTACACCGAACGCATCCCAATGCGCCGAATAGATCACCGTTTCCTCGGGACGCTGCGTGCCGACCAGCTTGCCGATGACATTGCGACTAACCACTTGGTCGCGTTTGATGGCAAACGCAGCCGATAGTGTCGCGTCAGCGAGCGCTACCGGTTTGAACTCTGCCTGCTGCGCCTTCTTCTTCTCCGCTTCGAAGTCCAGTCCCGCGCGCTTGAACAGCGACACCGCAAGGTCACGCTGCATCCATCCACGCAGCAGGGTGTGATAACGGGCGGCATCGGTGCGCGGAATATCGAACAGCGGCGACAAGCCCGAACTCTTCACCGTCGCCCAGCCATAAGCCGCGGGCGCCGTTTCATGCACGATCAGCACACCGGTAGCGCCGCGTCGTGCGAGCTCTTCGTATTTATAGGTCCAGCGACCGTAATACGTTACCGCCTTTCCCTCGAACGCACCGGGCTTCGGCGTTTCGAAGTCCGGATCGTTGATCAGCACGACTGCGATTTTTCCGGTCAGATCGGTGCCTTTGTAATCGTCCCAACCGCGTTCCGGTGCCTCGATGCCGTAGCCGACAAAAACCAGCGGCGCATTTTCGACCTGCACGCGCTCCACCGGATTCAGGCTTTGCAGCACAAGATCTTCGCCATTGGTCAGTTTCTGTTGGCGTCCTGCCACACTCAGCGTCGCCTCCACCGATCCATCCACTTGCGCGCGCACCAACGGTACCGCTTGCGTCCAGCCGCCTTTTTCTCCGCCGGGTTGCACTCCGGCTTTCCGGAACTCTTCGGTGAGATAAGCAATGGTCTTGTCCTCGCCCGGCGTGGCCGGTGCACGGCCTTCGAACTCTTCAGACGCCAGGATGCGAACGTGACGGGATAGGTTGTCTGCGCTGATGCCAACGCCGGGGAGTTCCGCCGCGTGCGTGGAGAGCACGAATAGGGACAGCAAGGCCAAGCCGAAGGCGGTTTTTTTCATGTGGTGGTACTCCGATCAAATCACCGGGAAGTGTAAAGCGATCAACCATGCGCCGCACTCCCTGTAGGAGCGCCGTCTCGGCGCGAACTCGTTCTGTCGGATTGCGATAGAAGCAAAGAGCTCTTCAACAGCAAAGCTGGTCAAAGCTCACGCCGAGACGGCGCTCCTACCGACAAAGTCCGTCCCTACAAGGAGAGACTAACGCCGATCCCGATCCAACCAGCTCGCCAATCCCTGCGCATTGAGCTCGATGTCCATGGCCAATACTCGCGCTACGCCAGCATCATCCAGCAGGCAGCCATGCTTGCGTGCTCGGTCTTGATAAAGCGAGGTCAGCGCGGCGGTCATGCACTGGTGTCTGTTGTCACCGCCATCGCAGTCGCGTGCAATGGTGGTCATGCTATCGATCTGTTCGTACAGATCGCCCGCCAGTTTCTCGACATCCTCGATACGCCCGTAGTGGGTCAGGTACATACCTTCAGGCGAATAGGACAATAGCCGCGCGATGGAACTCTTCAGCGCCTCCGGCTCGAATTGCACCGGCGTGCTGGTCGGCACCACGAACGCGCCCTGATCGCTATCCAGTTCGCGATAGGACAGGCCAAAGGTGTCGCCGGTGAACCAACAGCGGCTGCGTCCGTCCCATACGCACAGGTGGTGTTTGGCGTGCCCTGGCGTATCGATGCAGAGCAGCTCGCGGCCTGCCAGGTCAATGCGATGACCGTCTTCGGCTAGGACTACACGCCCCTCCGGCACCGGCAGAATCCGTCCATAACTGCGTGCCATCTCCTCTTCGCCGTAAACCGCGGTGGCGCCTGCGATGAGTTTTGCCGGATCGATCATGTGCGGCGCACCGCGTGGATGAACCACCAATCGCGCATTCGGCAACTGCGTCATCAAGGCGCCCGCACCGCCGGCGTGGTCGAGATGCACATGCGTCACCACCAGCCAATCGACCTCGACGGGCGATAGGCGGGCGTCCTTCAGGGCGCCCAACAGGCGCGGTACCGAATACGACGTGCCGCAATCGATGAAGGCACCGCGGCCGTTCTCGACGATCAAATAAGCCGCATCGAAATGATCACGCTGAAACGCGGTGTCGACGGTGTGTATGCCGTGATCGTTCATGTGTCTATGGTGATCGGCGATGAAACTAGATTCTACAGATCGCTTGGCACGAACCACTAGCTAGCACGGCCAAATGCCGCCTTGTGGGAGCGACGCAAGTCGCAACCGGAGACCTGTCCGGTCGCGACTTGCGTCGCTCCCACAAGGTGGCATTCGTAGCCGTTCACTTCCGCGCCAACCACCACGTACGCAGCGGCACCGCCATTGTCAGCACGGCGAGAAACGCCCCATACGCAACTAGCGTTGCCACTACCTGCTTCCAGATGGCGCCGGCTCCGACATCCGCCGCGCCTAGCGCGTAACCCCATTGCATACCGAGGAAACTCAGCACAAAGGCGATGACCAGCGTCGCGGCGTCAAAGCCTTTGCGCGCCGCGTTGCGTGGCTGGCGCGGGAACAGCCAGAACAGCGTTCCCAACAGCAGGAACCACGGCAGAAACAGAATGATGGCCAGGTAAGGCATCAGGCCTCCGCTTCGCGAATACGCTGCAACGCTGCCAGCACATCATCGGCTGGCACCAGCAACGTGATGTCTGGCGTTTCCATGCCATCGGCGCGCTCGACCTGCTTCAGCACCGCGATTAACTGACCCGCATCTTTTGGTGAATCGAAACCGTTGCTCTGGATCAACAATTCGCCCTGACCGTCTAGCAGCTTGAAATAGAAACGGCCGTCTTTCTCGCGATATTGCTTGAACTGCGGCAGCGCTGCCTTTTCCGCTGCCTTGTCACGCACCACGGCCGGCTGCCTCGAAAGATCGCGCAGCCCTACCGCGTGCCGCAGCTCGGTCATGAACGGTGTGGCGTACTTGGCGCGCAAACGCTGAGCGCCGTCACGCAGGATGGCTTCGATCTCCACGGGTCGGGCGATCAATGACTCGTATTTCTCGCGCAGTGGCGCCACTTCGGCATCGATGCGCTCGAATAGCTGTTGCTTGGCATCGCCCCAGCCGATCCCCTCGGCAAAGGCTTGCCGCATGCGCTGCGTTTCCTCTGACGACGCGAACGCCTGATACAGCTGGAACACATGCGAGCCTTCCGGCTCCTTGGGCTCGCCCGGCGTTCTGGAGTCGGTGACAATGGAAGCGATGAGTTTCTTCAACTCGCCGCGTGGCGCGAACAACGGGATGGTGTTGTCGTAGCTCTTGCTCATCTTGCGTCCGTCCAGCCCGGGCAGCGTGGCAACGCTCTCCTCGATGACTGCCTCAGGCAGCACGAAATGATCCTGACCGAACAGATGGTTGAAGCGCTGGCCGAAATCGCGCGCCATCTCGATGTGCTGGATCTGGTCGCGGCCAACGGGCACTTTGGCCGCCTTGAACATCAGGATATCGGCTGCCATCAGCACCGGATACATGAATAATCCGGCGGTGATTCCCGCGTCTTCGTCCTCGCCGTCGGCGCGGTTCTTGTCCACGGCCGCTTTGTAGGCGTGAGCGCGGTTAAGGATGCCCTTGCCTGCCACGCAGGTCAGCAGCCAGGTGAGTTCGGGAATTTCGGGAATATCGCTCTGCCGGTAGAACCACACCTTGTCCGGTTCCAGCCCGCAAGCCAGCCAGGTGGCAGCGATCTCCAGCGTGGAGCGCTGTACGCGCGACGGCTCCTGCACCTTGATCAGGGCGTGATAGTCGGCCAGAAAGTAGAAGCTTTCCACACCGGCGGTGTGGCTGGCCGCGACGGCCGGGCGAATAGCCCCCACATAGTTGCCCAGATGCGGAGTGCCGGAGGTGGTGATGCCTGTAAGAACGCGGGTGGTCATTATCTGATCGGAAGAGACTGAACCCGGCAAGTTTAACCGCTGCGGCGGCCAACCCCGTTCCGGACCACGGCGCGTTCTTCCTGCTGTCCACCCAGGAGAGCGCCCTTATGTTCCGGAACATTCTGTTTATCGTCGGTTTGTTGGCCACGGTTGGATGCGCCCCCGCATCCGCCAGACCGTTGGTGGACGTCGCAGTGGTCGATCGCGACAGCGGCCAGTGGTTACCGCAGTATCCTCACCGCGGCGATACCTGGGTGGCGGGAATGCCCGGTCACCGCTACAGCGTGCGCTTGACCAACACCACCGGCGAGCGAGTGCTGGTAGTGCTGTCCGTGGATGGTGTCAATGCGGTCACCGGCCAAACCGCCGCCGCCTCCCAGGCGGGTTATGTGCTGGCGCCCTGGGAAACCACGGAAATCGCGGGCTGGCGGAAATCGCTGGATGACATCGCCCAATTCGTTTTCACCGACCTGGGCGACAGCTACGCGGCCCGCACCGGACGCCCGCGCAACGTTGGCGTCATCGGCGTAGCCGTGTTCGAGGAAGCGCGGCCGCGCTACTACGCGCCCGCGGCGCCACCGATCGCGCGCGGCTATGACGGACGCGAGCGCAGCCTGGGTGAACGTAGCGCTTCGGCGCCTGCCGCCACTGCCGACGCCATCGCCGAAGAATCGAGTGCGAAATCGGCTGCCCGGCAGAGCATCGGCACGGGACATGGGCAGCGGGAATGGTCGCCCGTGGGTCGTACCGATTTCTCGCGCGCAAGCCGCAGCCCGGCCCAGCTCACCCAACTGCGCTATGACGACCATCATCGGTTGATTGCACTGGGCGTCATTCCGCGCTGGCGCGACCGTTCGCGTTTCCACGACCGGCCGGAAGCATTTCCTGAAGGCTTCGTGGCGGATCCACCCCGCCGTTGAGCGTGCCCAATAAACAACGGGCCGTAAGGCCCGTTGTTTTTCTGAAAGAACCCCGAGGTCTATACCGGGGTGTAATCAATGCCTATCGCTTTTGAGACTCCGTTCGAAGTCACGGACTTCTTTGTCTGCCCGGTCGCGGTCCCAGCCATAGCGCTCTTGAAGTTTGCCAGCGAGATATTGGGAGTTGCCTTCGGCGACGTCGAATACATCGTCGGTCAGGTCGCCCCATTTGGCTTTGGCCTTTCCTTTGATCTGTTCCCAGTTACCGGCAATGATGTCCTTGTTCATGGAATGTCCTCACGTCTCGCGGTGGAAAGTGCCGCACGTGCAGGATCGCAATTGTCGCGTTTGGCAACGATCAATGTGGCGTCAATTTCGTATTATCCTTTGCGGTCTCCGCCAAACCCTCAAAAAAAAACGGACTGCCAGTGGCAGTCCGTTCTTCTGAGACGATCC
The DNA here is from genome assembly GCF_039710385.1 of Pseudoxanthomonas sp. CCNWLY206-1. NCBI lineage: Bacteria > Pseudomonadati > Pseudomonadota > Gammaproteobacteria > Lysobacterales > Lysobacteraceae > Pseudoxanthomonas > Pseudoxanthomonas sp. CCNWLY206-1. The sequence goes on from NZ_JBDKXI010000007.1 coordinate 234,198, forward strand.
GCGCACTTTATTTGCTGGACGCGTCTTCCACTTTCTCGCCAACCTTTTGCACATCCTTGCCGAAGCCGTTGACCGTATTGCATCCGGACAAGACGGCGATCGAAAACAGGGCCACCAACATCAACGCTACAGTACGCTTCATAACCGACTCCTCTGGACTATTCGCTGGATCAGGTGGAAGCCCCGCTCGGCGGTCATGACCGCGGCGACACGCTTCCGCACCGGCAGCAAGTCTGATTAGAACATGCTGCATCGCAGCTGACCATCGCCACCCCGGATACGGGAAAGGGCCGGTCGCCCGGCCCTTTCATGGCAGTGCCCGCAGGCACCGGGATCAGGAGCGAAGGGCTGTCAGCACTTACCGTCCTTGCAATCCTCAGCCTTGTCTTCCACCTTCTCGCCCACCTTCTGGACGTCCTCGCCCGCGCCGGCCATGGTGTTGCAGGCGGACAGTGTGGCGCTCGAGAACATCGCCATCAACAACAAAGCGATCGTACGTTTCATGTTCGACTCCTCTGGTGGTGGGACAGCATCCGCGCCTGCGCCGCCTTCCGCGGCCACACGATTGCGGCTTGTCTCCACCATGCTGAGAAGACTGTTCAAGGGACGTGAATTTCGCCTCGACGCGTTCAGTCCGAACTCAGCCGGCCGTGGCTTTTCAGTCCCGCATCAACGTGGATTTTCCAAACAGGCTTTCCACCAGATCGACAGTGAGTTTGGCGGTGCGATTGCGACGGTCCAGCACCGGATTCAACTCGACGATATCCAGTGATGACATGCGACCGGTATCGGCGATCATCTCCATCACCAATTGCGCCTCGCGATAGTTCGGTCCGCCGGGCACCGTGGTGCCGACACCCGGCGCGATACTGGGATCCAGAAAATCCACATCGAAGCTGACGTGCAAATGAGTGTTTTCGTCCACGCCATCCAGTGCGGCTTCCATCGTGCGCTTCATGCCAACTTCGTCGATGTAGCGCATGTCGTAGACGTCGATCGCGTGATCCTTGATCAGTCGCTTTTCTTCCGGGTCCACCGAGCGGATTCCGATCTGGCGGATCATTGCAGGCGTGATCGCCGGCGCATCGCCGCCCAGCCGGGTGAGCGCTTCAGGGCCGATGCCGCACAGGCAGGCCACCGGCATGCCATGGATGTTGCCCGACGGGGTCACCTCGCTGGTGTTGAAGTCCGAATGCGCATCCAGCCACAGCACCCGCAACTGCTTACCGGTCTCGCGGCAGTGCCGGGCGACGGCAGTGATGGAGCCGATGGCCAGGCAATGGTCGCCACCCAGCATGATGGGCAGGCGGCCTTTCTGGAGCTCGGCATACGTTGCCTCCATCAGCCCGAGATTCCAGGCCACCACTTCGTCCAGATGCCGGTATCCCTGTACCGGGTTCTGCCAGGGATTGCGCGGACCTTCGACATTACCGGTGTCCACCACATCCACGCCGCGTGCCGCCAGCGCCTCGCCCAAGCCGGCGATGCGCAAGGCATCCGGTCCCATCCGCGCACCACGATGACCGGCACCGACGTCGGTCGGCACACCGATCAGGGAAACGGCGGGGAACACACGGCTCATAAGCAGGCTCGGCAAACAGACCAGGGGAGCAGAGTCTAGCCGCGTCCGCATGACCGGACTGTGGCGCTGCAACATGGCAGCGAGGGATTTGGTGCCGCTTATCCGAATCGAACGGATGACCTACCGCTTACAAGGCGGTTGCTCTACCAGCTGAGCTAAAGCGGCACATGGAAGACCCGGCGCCGAGCCCGGCGCGGGCGGAGATTCTACCGCAGTGCGGCGCAATCGAGCGATTGCGGCACAGTCCCACCCACCTGCGCGGCCCATCCGGCGGGATCGGCCGCGGCTGTGGCGCCTACATCCAGCCACCACCTGGAGGGAGGAGCGCGACCCGCCGGCAGCATCTGCACGGGGAATCCTGCCGCCTGCAGCGCTGACAATCGGCGTTCCGCGCTTTCGCGGCTGCGATATCGGCCCAGGGCGATGCTGTTGATCTCTTCGCCACTGTTCATGATCAGAAAATCGTTGAAGCCGGCCGCGCCGATCCTCTGCGCATTGGCTTGCGCTTCTTCCCGGGTGGCCGCGGGAGGCAGGACGATGCGATAGCCGCTGGCGCTGACACCCGGCACTTCACGCAGTTTGGAACGCAAGATCTGCGGCCGTAGTTTTTCCAGCGCCGCACTCGCGGCAGCGGTATCGACGAAGGGCCCCACGCTGAAGCATGCCTGCGGTTCGGCCGGTGCTGCCGCGGTAACGGCGGGCGATAGCGTATCTGAGCCGGGCGATGCTGTCTTCGCCTGCGGTTCTTCGACCAGCTGCAGGCGCGCTACGCCTGCCGGCAGTTCCGGCGGAAGCGGCGGTTCCGGTACGGGGCGAGTAATCCACCACGCGGCTACGCCCAAGTTCAGTACGAACAGCAAGACGATCAGGGCGCGAATCAGCATGCGGCGATTCTAGGGCCTGCTAACGCTATTGGGATAGATCACGCTGCAACTCAGCGATTGCAGGACAAGAATGAGAAGAATGCGTGCCGCGCGTCATGGACAGGGCGACTGCGATGGCAGCCCAGTGCGCGGGGTACCCGCGCGCGCCCATTGCGCCAGTCCTTCGAGCACCAGCGATGGCGCGTGTTCGGCAGACGCCAACTGAGGCAGCAAAGGTTCGGCGCCTCCGCCATGCAGCAGCAAGGTTGGCTTATCGCCCAGCAAGATCGTGGCCCGTTGCAGGCTGCGCTCCACCAGACCCAAGGCAGCTCCGTCGCAGCCGGAGGCCAACGCGTCTTCTGTGTCGCCGGCGAACTCGTGGTACTCGCCGCCCTGCGCGGGAAGGTGGCCAGCAGCACGGTGCAGCGCTTCGCGCATCAGTCGCGGCGAAGGACCGATGCGGCCGCCGTGATGCCGTCCCTGCGCATCCAGTAGATCCACCGTCACTGCGGTACCCACCCCGACGACCAGCCATGCCCTGCGCGCGCGCGCGCGCGCCGCGATGAGGGCCAGGAAACGGTCCACGCCCAACTTCGCCGGATTTTCATAGGCAATGCGAACACCGGCGAAAGCGCGCTGGGTGCGGGCGATGGAAATACTCCGGAATCGCGTTGTCAGGACGTCCAGCACCATGGCGGTCAGCCCTGGCGAAGCCGCGCTGGCCAAGCAGGCCGAAACCTCCCGTGTGGGTAACGCGTCATCCAGGGCAGCCGCGAATGTGGATTCATCGTGTCCCAGGGCAATGATTTCGCCCATGCGGCCGTTTTCATCCACGACCGTGCATTTCAGCCGCGAGTTCCCCAGATCGAACAACCAATGCTTCATTGTGCCCTCACACTGATTTCCCCTGCATGCACGTTGCGCGTCTGCCCGCCCATGCGTACTCGCAGCGCGCCATCGGCGGCGATGCCTTCCGCGAAACCTTGCTCCGTTCCCGCGGCGGAGTGGATCATCACCTCCCGCCCCGCCAGCGCATCGAGGTGGGCATAACGCGACAGGAAGGGTGCCAGTCCTTCCTCGTCGAATTGGTCCAGCACCGGCAGCAACTGCGTCAGCACTTGCGCGGCAATGGCATTGCGTGACGGGAGCGAGACAGCCATGCCGGCAAGATCAATCCATGGTTGGTCGATGGTCACGGCGAACGCCTCCGGCATCCTCACATTGATGCCAACGCCGATTACGGCACGGACAGGACCGCCGTGCTCACCGCCGCCCTCCACCAGCAATCCGCCGAGTTTGCGCCCACCCACCACCAGATCGTTAGGCCACTTCAGACCGACATCGGCGAATCCCCTCGCCCGCAGCGCCTCCGCCACGGCGACGCCGGCAACCAGGCTCAGTCCACCCAAGCGTGCCAGCCCCCCGGAAAAGTGCCGGGCAATGGAAAGATAGAGATTGGCCGCGACCGGCGATGCCCACGCACGCCCACGCCGGCCTCGCCCGCCGGTCTGCTGTTCTGCCAGCAACACCGTCGCACCACCCGCTGGCGTCTGGCGGCGCAGCAGTTCGCTGTTGGTCGAGTCCAGCGCCCACGCCACCTCCAATGCAGAGATGCGTGGACGAAGCTCGGACGGCAGCAAGTGGATGATGTCGTCGCGCTCCAGCAGTTCCAGCGGATCCGCAAGCGCATATCCCCGGCCCGGCTGGGCTTCGATCCGCACACCTGCCTCACGCAAGGCTTCGATGCGTTTCCATACGGCGGCGCGAGTCAACCCGGTTCCCTGCGCCAGCGCATCGCCGGTGGTCGGACCTGCGGCCAACCGCAACAGCAGCTCGCGCTCGCCGCTCATGGGCAACCTTGGGCCCGAGGGGGAAAAAAGCAGAAGGCAGGCAATATGGGGGGCATCAGCATGCATCGCATTATGAAGCACGGTCGCCTGCGGCTCGGCGGGTATCGGGGCGGGTGTTCGGCAGGCGGTGCGGTTGGCAGCGGACCTCCCGTGCCGCCCCTGAAGTGGTCATTCTCAGGCAGGCCTGGTTCGCTGCGTCGCAGCAGCGCCGCGGGAAAACGCCTCGCCTGAGCGAAGTTTTGGCACGTCTGGGCGCATCGGCGGGCCGGTTCATGCCGACGGTTCGATTTCCGGCTATATTCGCCCAGCTTCCACTGGTGGCCGCACCTTCTAGGATGGAGTTTCCGATGCTTCGCGCCAGCTTCGCTCTGCTGCTGATTTGCGCTTCCGCAACGGCTCTGGCTCAGAGCGGGCGCGGCGTGCAGACCAATGCCACCAATTGCCAGGAAATCGCCGACAAGTCGGTGGAAAATCCCTTACCGGTAGAAAGTCGCCCCAGGGCAACGGCGGTGCGTAACAAATACGCACGGCCTACCGCCGCTGCAGCCGCCGCTCTTCCGGCATCCACGCGTGGCGGCGGCGGGGACGATAACGCGCTGCCGCGTTCCCGAGGCTCCAAGTGGCACAGCTTCCTGCCGGGCATGTTCCGCTGATACGGTGTTTGGTCTGCTGCGGCGGTTCGGCCGTTCCCCGCCCCCGATAGATTCCTCGCTCTGGCAGCAAGTCCGCGCGGCAACCCCGTGGCTGATCGCACTGGATGCGGTACGCGATGGCGCCTTGCAGGTGTTGAGCGCTCGTTTCCTTCATCAAAAAACCATTACCCCCGTCGCGGGACTGACGCTGGATGCGGCGCAACGCATCCAGCTGGCGGCGTTGTGCTGTTTGCCGTTGCTGGAGTTTGGCGAATCCGGATTGCGCGGCTGGTCGCAACTGATCGTTTATCCGAATGCCTTCCGCGTGCATCGCAGCCATACCGACGCCGCCGGAGTGCTGCACGAATGGGAGGACGACCTGGCTGGCGAATCCTGGGGTGCCGGGCCGCTGATCCTGTCATGGGAAGACGTACAGGCGGATTTGGCGGAACCACAGGAAGGCTTCTGCGTTGCCGTGCACGAAATGGCGCACAAGCTGGATGCACTGGATGGCGAGATGGACGGCACACCGCCGCTACCGCGCGAATGGCACCGCCGCTGGGCCGATGACTTCCAACGCGCCTACGACCTCTTCTGCAACGAGGTGGACGCCGGCCGAGAAACGCTGATCGATGCCTATGCGGCGGAAGCACCCGAGGAATTCTTCGCTGTCGCCAGCGAATATCATTTCTCCGCACCGGCACTGCTGCGAAAAGCCATGCCGGAAGTCGCCGCGCACCTGCGGCGTTTCTATGGGCCACCGCCGTTCTTGTAGAGCCGTAGCCCGGATAAGGCCGCAGGCCGCATCCGGGTAAATGCATGATCTCCATGACGCTCGCCCCGGATGCGCTTCGCTTATCCGGGCTACGGCGCTACGGCGCTTATGCGTAATCCTACAAACCTTGCGGCAGCTTGACCTCAAAGCGCGCACCGCCGAGTTCCTCGGACCGCCGCACATGCAGCTCACCGCGATAGCCGCGCACCAGATCCTGCACGATCGCCAAGCCAATCCCGTGGCCCTGCACACGTTCGTCGCCGCGGACGCCGCGTTGCAGGATATGCGCCACATCGTCCTCGGCAATGCCGGGGCCGTCATCATCAACTGCAAGCAACAGGCCGGCGCGACGATTGGCGACGGCGGCACCCGGGCGTGCGGTCAACAGCACGCGTGAACGCGCCCACTTGAACGCATTCTCCAGCAGGTTGCCCATCAGTTCCTGCAAATCGCCGGGTTCACCGTGGAAGCGGGCTTTCGGATCGATGTCGAACTCGCACAACACACCCTTGGCGGCGTAGACCTTTTCCAGGCCGCGCACGATTTCCTCGGCGTGAGGTTCGATGGATACGGGGGCGGCGAACAACTTGTGTCCACTGGAAGCCGCACGCGTCAATTGATACGAAACCAAGTTGTTCATGCGCTTGAGTTGGATATCCAACTCCTCTCGCAACGTTTCGCTATCGACGCCGGCATCCAGCTGCGTGCGCAACACGGCCAGCGGCGTTTTCAGACTATGCGCAAGATCGGCCAGCGTATTGCGTTGGCGGTCCAGGTTTTCGCGCTCGCTCTCGATGAAGGCATTGATGCTTTCGGTCAATGGCTCCAGTTCGCGCGGATGGCGCTCACTCATCCCGGAAGCTTCGCCACGTTGCACCCGGGTCAATTCGCTGACCACGTACTTCAGCGGGCGCAGGCTCCAGCGCAGTACCAGCATCTGCAGTAGCAGCAAGATCAGGCCGGCGCTGCCCAGATAGACCCACAAAGCCCCACGGAAGACGCGTACTTGCGATCGCAGGACCTGCGCATCTTCGAGCACATAGATCGTGTAGGGGAATTCCGGATTGTTGCGCCGGGCCGGCCAGACAAACCCGATGCCGTAGCGGTAGACGGTGCTGGATTCGCCGTTGAGCCGGGTAATCGGCAGCGGTCCTTCGAATGATTCCTCCATCGGCCCCAGCAACGGAGATTCCGGCAGCACCAGTCCCAAGGTGGAGGTGGAACTCCAATAGCTCTTCGGCAGCACGACTTCCGCGTAAAGACCGCTGTCCAGCATATCCAGGCGCGGATCGGGCGGGACATCCAGCGGAATGACTTCGCCGGCGCGATCGAAATCGAGCTTTTCGGTATAGGCCAGGGCGTAGCTGCGCAACCGCTGCCGCTGATTCTGCTCAGCGGTGCTGACGAAGGCCCGGTCAAGCGCGTAACCGGCCAATGCCAAGAAAGCGACCAGTCCAAGACTGGCCGCCAGCAATTGGCGCGTGCGCAACGAACGCGGACGCCAGCCGCCGAATCCTCCGCGGCCGGCGGTCCTCGTCGGCTTATCGACGCCCTTCCCCGAGGGCATTAGTCCTCGTTGCTACGCGGAATAGCGAACCGGTAGCCGCGGCCACGCACGGTTTCGATCGGCTTCAGTTCGCCATCCGGGTCGAGTTTCTTGCGCAGACGCCCGATGAAGACTTCAAGCACGTTGGAATCGCGGTCGAAATCCTGCTGGTAGATGTGCTCGGTAAGGTCCGCTTTGGAGACCAGTTCGCCGGCATGCATCATCAGGTATTCCAGCACCTTGTATTCGTAGCTGGTCAGATCGACGTTGCTGCCATTGACGCTGACGGTCTGTGCCGCCAGGTCCAACGCCACCGGGCCGCATTCCAGCGTCGGCTTGCTCCAGCCGGCGGCACGACGCAGCAGTGCGTTGACGCGCGCCAGCAGCTCTTCCACGTGGAAGGGCTTGACCAGGTAGTCGTCGGCGCCTTGTTTCAGGCCTTCCACTTTGTCCTGCCAGCTGGAGCGCGCGGTCAGGATCAGCACGGGGAATTTCTTGCCCTCGTCGCGTAGCGCCTTGATCAGCTCCATGCCGGACATCTTCGGTAGGCCCAGGTCGATGATGCCCACATCGAAGGGAACTTCACGGCCCATGTAGAGGCCTTCCTCACCATCCTGGGCGGCATCGACGGCGAAGCCTTCGCGCTTGAGGCGCGCGGCAAGGGTTTCGCGCAACGGCGCTTCGTCTTCGACCAGCAAGATACGCATGGACTCTCCTTGAGTGAGTGCTGGCGGCCAATGGCAGCCGCTTCTGCTTACGCAGAGGATTCTACGTAAGACTACGGGTAAGAAGGGTTATCGCCGCGTGCAGGCGATTCACTGGGAATATCGCGACGAGGACGCACAGGCGAATCGCTGCGGCGCGAGCCTTGCGCGTCATCCATGTAACGCACGCGGCCACGATCATCCACATATTTGACTCGATTGATGTCCCGACCATCGAACTGTACGCGTTCGGCGCCAAGCACCTGTCCACCGGTGGTTCGCTGCACTTTGCGCACCGACTCGGACAACGAGTTGTGGTTGCCGCGGCCGCCTTCCGAGCGGGGCATCGCCCGCTCCTGTGGCGGCGGCATATGGCCGTTTCCCTGCGCCTGCTGGGCCTCCACAACGGGGGCGCCAGCCGTCAGCGCAACGGCTGCGACAAGGGCGGCAAACAGAGGGAGCAAGGAGAAACGGCGCATAACGGAATCGTAACGGATTTCACGATCTGAAACTGAACGGAACCCGAAACACCTCTAGCGAATGGACGCAAAGTCTTGAGTCCAAGCAGTGAATCCGATCTGAACTTATCCACAGCCCGGCCGTCGACGTTCAGCTTTCTGAACCTCGCATTCACGGCGCAACCAACATCTCGCCCGGATCGCTTAGGCGGCGGGGCGCAGCCGCGCTGAGGTCACCGCAAGCGCTTCCTCGACCAGGCCCCAATGGGCACCGGCTTTATGCGCGCCCTCACTGAGCACCTGACGAAAGGCACGGCCTCCTGGCTGACCATGGAACAATCCCAGTACGTGCCGGGTCATGTGCTTCAGCGCGACGCCTTTAGCGAGCTGCATCTCCACGTACGGACGCCAGGCGCGCAGCAATTCCGCACGCGTGCGTGGTTCACCGCCGTAAAGCTCGACTTCCAACAAGTGCAGCAGATATGGCTCGTGATAAGCCGCGCGACCCAGCATGACGCCATCCGTGAGACGCAGGTGTTCGCGCACCTGATCCACCGAGCCGATACCGCCATTGATACCGATCGTCAGTTCCGGACGTTCCTGCTTCAACCGATAGGCCCAGTCGTAACGCAGCGGCGGTACCTCGCGATTCTCCTTTGGCGACAGTCCTTTCAACCAGGCGTTGCGCGCATGCACGAAGAAGATGCGGCAGCCTGCCTCGGCAACGGTATCGATGAAAGCGCGGAAGCGATCGTATTCTTTTTCCTCATCCACGCCCAAACGGCATTTGACCGTCACCGGAATCGGCCGCTCGGAATCGGCAACAGCCGCGATCATTGCCGCAACGTTATCAGCCACGAGCGCCGGCTCCTTCATCAGACAAGCGCCGAAACGTCCCGCCTGTACACGGTCGGACGGGCAGCCCACGTTGAGGTTGATCTCGTCATAACCCCATTCCTGCCCAATGCGCGTCGCCTGCGCCAGCAGCGCGGGCTCGCTACCACCCAACTGCAATGCCACCGGATGTTCGCTATTGTCGAAGCCAAGCAGCCGATCACGATCACCATGGATCACCGCCTGCGCATGCACCATCTCGGTATACAAACGCGCGTGCGGCGACAGGAGCCGGTGAAAGACCCGGCAATGCGAATCCGTCCAGTCCATCATCGGAGCGACGGAAAGCATCAAATCGCCTGCGGAATAACGCTGGCGAGGCTCTGAGGGTGATACTGCGGAATTCTTTGGATTATCCATGTCGCGATTTTCAGGCGTTTTCGGGGCGCTTCGCCCTATGTGGTACTGCGGCATATGCTACATGGGATAGGTGTGGCACCGACGGGCACCATTATCACCTGGCGCAGTAAGTGCCGCACAACAGAGCGTTTACGGCACGATTATCCAAGGAGCGTTGGAACAACAGCCGGCCTATCGGTAGCCCTGCCCCGGAAATCCTCGGACAGATACCTGGCGCAGCTTGGGCGCACCGCGTGCATAAAGAGTATTCATCTGGCAACTGAAGCTAATACTTATCCGGACCCTTGGCAGCGGCAACCTGGGGGTCCAGGAGCCGGCACGATAGATGGAGCCGAAGCATCAATACACAGTTGGATCGCGATACCGCCGGATCGGACGTTGATCTAGCGAACACGAGCAATCCGACGAGGCGCAATCCGGAGCGAGATTACTCGGCAGTGAAGCTCGCCTGAAACGCTCGCCGCTTCGCCTCGTAGCGATTCGCGATAGCAGGAATATCGTCAGGCGGGCTGGGGCGCCCGATCAGATAGCCCTGGATTACATCGCAGCCAGCTTCCGCCAACAGCGCCTGCTGCCCCACGGTTTCCACGCCTTCTGCCACCACTTTCAGATCAGTTGCCTTGGCCAGTGAAACGATGGCCGAAACGATCGCCATATCCTCGGCATCATTCTCGATATCACTGATGAAACTGCGGTCCACCTTCAGCTCGCGTACTGGCAACCGCTTGAGATGCGAAAGACTGGAATGCCCTACGCCAAAGTCATCCAGTGATAGATTCACCCCAATCGAGGACAACTTGCGCAGGACCGCCATGGTCAGCTCGACACTGCGCATGGCATTGGATTCGGTAACTTCCAGTGTCAGATCGCAAGGATCCAGATCATAGCGCTCCAACACGTCGCAGACCGTGTCGAAGAAGCAGGGCGAGGTCAATTGGAATATCGAAACATTGACGGCAACATTCCAGCCCACGATTTGCTCATTGCGCCACCGCTGCAGCTGGTGGCCTGCGGCGTCCAACACCCATGCGCCGATTTCGCCAATCATGCCGGTCTTTTCCGCCAGGGGAATAAACTGATCGGGTGGGATGACGCCATGCTTTGGGTGGTTCCAGCGCAATAGCGCTTCCACGCCTTGGATGCTACCCGTGCCCAGGTCTAGCTTGGGTTGATAAAGCAAGAACAGTTCGCTATCGCGGATCGCCTTCCGTATGTCGCCGATCATCAGTTCGATCTCGATGCCCGTGGCGTTCATCGAGACCTCGAACAGGCTGTGACGATTCCGCCCGGATTCCTTCGCGCTGCGCAGCGCCAAACCGGCGTTGGCCAATAGCTCGCCACGACCACGGCCTTCTTCTTCCGCCGCAGCCCCGATGCTCGCCGTGATATGCACTTCTCCACCTTCGAGCAGAAATGGCTTCTGTATCCGTTGCAATACTCGTCGTGCGGACACCGTCAGCTGATCCGGATCTTCCACGGAAGTCAGTATCGCGAACTCATCCCCTTCCAACCGGAACACCATATCTTCGTTGCCAGCCGCCAGGCGAAGGCGATCAGCTACCTTACGGAGCAAGGTATCGCCGGCGGCATGCCCATATGCCGTATTGATCACGCGGAACCCATCGATACCGAGCACCAGTAACGCCGCTCGCCGGTGACTCTGAATCTGCAATCGCTGCTGCAGGACTATCCTGGTAGGCAATCCAGTCAGAGCATCCTGCGACCAGTTGCTCGAGTTCTCCGCACCTGCACGGCTTGGCCGTACATCTACAGACATGAAAGCAGATAGCCGTTCTGGCAGGTTACTACCGGGCAACGCCATCATGATCAACAGCAACAACGACACCACTACTACGAACACTGCCATGGCGCCGAGGAACGGCTCGACGTGCCCTGGTCCAGGGCCGAACGCGAGGAATGTCGCCGACAGGATCAGCTGAGTATCCGAATAGGCCCATAAAACAGCATTTGCGATCGTCATAGGGATTTCCTTCGCCCATCACAACGGGTTCGTGGTTCGACGGTGCGTCTTCGTCCATCGACGCACGCTCATCCAGCGATCAGGAGGAACGACGGTTAGTCGTTAGTCGGAACGCAATTCTTGTTCGTTGGTACAGGCACGCCCATACAACAACTACGAATCGCTACGGCGCTGACGACTGGCGCGGTGGCGGTGACTGAGGCACCACAACTCAGGATGCGGCCCAATTCAGCGCTCTCCGATTGTTGTCGACACGCCGCGCCTCGCAGCTGTTTGCCACGCATATGCATGCAGTTTTCGGATCGCGACAGCCTTGCGCGAGGAATCAGTTTTCGCTTTCCAGCACGTCCCGCACAAGGTTCATCGTCAGTACTTGCGGCAGCAGGACAGTGGCCTGGTCGTCCATCCCTCGATACAGCACATACAGCGGTACGCCGGGGGCATGATGCCGTTCCAGGAATTCGCCCACAACGGGATCGCTATTGGTCCAGTCTCCCTTCATGTATAGCGTCTCTGTGCTGCGCAGCAGCTCCTGGAATCCAGCCGTACCCAGAACCGTTTGCTCGTTGGCAATGCAGGTGATGCACCAGTCGGCGGTGATGGACACCAGCACGTTGCGACCTTCCTTACGTGCCTGCGCAAGGTCGCGAGGGTGATATACCGTGGCTCCCTGCATCTGCGAAGGTTTGGTGCCGGAATCGGTGGGTGCCGGCATGCGGTGGACAACGACTATCGATGCCAGGCTGGCTGCGATAACCGCTCCGCCCAGCCACTTACGCCAAGCGAGGCTACGCCAGCGGGCCTGCTCGTAGTGCCAGAGTCCGAAAGCGAGAACGACGGTTCCCGTCAGGATCACGGCGACAGCGTCAATGCCCCGCTGCTTGCCTAACAGCCATACCAGCCAGACCGCGGTCAGGAACATGGGATACGCCAGCACCGTCTTGAACGTTTCCATCCAGGCGCCCGGGCGCGGCAGCAACCGTGCTGCCCCTGGCACGAAGCCGATCAGCAGGAATGGTAGAGCCAGTCCGAATCCTAGTGCCAGAAACACCAACAGTGCGGCAAACCAGGATGCGGTGAATGCGTAAGCCAAGGCCGGACCCATGAAGGGCGCGACGCATGGACTAGCGACCAGGCAAGCAAGCGCACCAGTCCAGAAATCTCCCGCGCGGCCGGGCTTGTTCAACAGCTTCTGACTGGCATTGCCCAAGCCGCCGCCGAGCGTGCACAAGCCGCTCAGGCTCAGGCCAACGGCCACCATCACCAGTACCAGTATCACGACAAACGCCGGCTGCTGCAGCTGGAATCCCCAGCCTAATGTATTGCCGGCGGATCGCAGCGCTACGACGGCCAAGCCGATCACTGCAAAGGAACTAACCACGCCTGCCGTGTACCACAGCGCATGTCCGCGAGCCTGAGAAGGATGGCTGCCGCCATCAACCACCGAGAGAACCTTCAGTGACAGCACAGGCAATACGCAGGGCATGAGGTTCAACACAATGCCGCCCAGCAAGGCGAATCCGAGGACCGTCAACAATCCACCCGGATCACTCACGGCACCCGCTGTCGCCGCGGCTGCCGGCGATGCATACGTAGCACTGCTTGCCAGCGCAAGCATCAACACGCACCACGCAATAGGTGCGGCACGATATTTGTGAACTCTCATTTTCAATCCGGATCCAGAAGCGAAGAGCGAGTGACACGGAAGGCGGAAGCCCTCCCAACCTGAGGAGGAGCAACGGGTGACACCCTGGCGTTGGATGAGAGCGGATCGAAGCCGGCCAGCTGGGGAGGGGAGAGCCAACAAGTTCGGTGCCCGCTCTCATCCGATGCCTAATCGCAGAAAAGACATCTCTGCACAGGAGAGGTCTTTTCCACGGCTGCAGATTAGGCCGCACACGCTTTGTAGACCATGCAACTAGTACGAAAAATACTTACTGAGCGCACGTGCGAACTGGGCATCTCGCTTTGTCCGGCGGTTCTGTTGCCGCCCTCGCAGGAGGGGGAACGGCGCTACGCCTTTTCCGACATTCCGTCGATTCCGTAACAGTGCTGCCGCATTCACCGCAGCTCACCGACTGAACGACGACCGCTGTAGGAGCGCCACCCCGGCAGGTAGGAGCGGCGTCTCGCCGCGAGCTCTTCCTTCAAACTGCGATGAAAGCGAAGAGCTCACGCCGGGGCGGCGCTCCTACATCATTTTACCGGTGCTCTTACGTCACCATTGATCGCGGTCTCGTGTTCTATGTGTTCCCCAACATGAGAAGCACCAACGACGTCACGCGCCCCTTACTCAGCCGCAGTGAAGACATCGATGAAAGGTGTTCCAGGTACGTAGGAAAAATACACTGCCTGCATATGCACGGCCTCAGGCGAGTATTGGAAACCCTGTTTATAGGTCACTACGAACGAAGCGTTGAGGCCGTACTGCCCTGAGCTGTTTTTTGCGTAGTGGAACGAGTGTTCCTCGTCTCCAGCTTGGATCGCCGTTATCGTGGCAATCGGGTGGTTCGGATCCGTGTTGATGTAGTTGGGATACGGAAAGAGATAATGATCTTCTTTATTGACCAGCCCATGGGAATGGACCATCACGTCCTTGCCTTCGTGGGCATAGACGAAAGTGGCACCACCATCAATGGTTGTTGGCAGTTCCTCTGCGCTGAAACGACCCGTTCCTGTCAACTTGTAGCGGATCGTCCATGGGTTGGCCGATACGACTTCCGCGGTGTACGCAGGATCGCTGGTAAAGCCATTATTGAGCGCGGCTTGGGCAGGCGCCACCAGAATCATTGCCAGCAGCGCGGAGAATAGTATTTTCATAGTGCTTCCTCATGTGTTCGTGTGTTGATGGTTGTCCCGTGGCGAGATGACGTACATCCGCTTGGATGGCTCGCGAGTAGAAGCCGATATCGTCTGGGAGAGAGATCGTTGTTGGTTGCCGTAGAACTTGATGAGATCGAACGGATCGATGGTCGCGAGGTTTCCCTCGCGACTTCGATAAGTTCCTTCTGTTCTATCCGTGTGACGAATTAGCGGATGATTCCCAGCACGCTGACATCAGCGAACGCGCTTTCCCCGTGTACAAGGAGAAAATAGGTCCCCGCAGCGGCATTCGTGATCACGACCGCTTCGCTATTGCCGGGTTTGCTCGACTTGCTGTCATAGTCCATTTGCGTCGGAGCGCGGTCACGGGCGACGTAGAGGGAAACATCGCCGCTGCCGCCATAGGTGCGCAGATTGAGGCTGGTGGCACCTGCGGGAACCACGATCTGAAACAACCTTCCTTCTCCCGTACCGCCGGTCTGGCCAGCAACCGGGATACGGTTGCTCAGCAATTCGCCTTGATCGTCGGGGATATCTTCCAGCGCCGCGAGCACAGCCGACTCAGCATCGGCAATGCCGGCACCTTGCGGCTTGCTCGTGGGTGGCGGTATGGGGAATGGACGCGCCGTCTTGCGCAAAACCGTCTTGACCTGCGCCGGGGTCAGCGCCGGCCTGCCAGCGGCGACCGCCGCGCTCTGCATCAGTGCGACGATACCTGCCATATGTGGGCTGGACATCGACGTACCCATGCTCCCGACAACGATATCGCCGGCCGGGCTGGGTTCCGGTGCCTGCATGCCGCTATTGCCCAACGAGTGAATCCAGCGCAGGTCCGGATCGGAACTGGAAGGCGTGCCACCTGGCGCGCTCAGGGTCACCGCCGGGCCATAGTTGGAGAAGGATGAGCGAGCGCCATCGGCGCCGCTGGCGCCAACTGCAATCACGCCAGCGCAGCTGGCCGGGGAATGCCCACTGGCATTCGCATCGGAGTTCCCTGCCGCGACCACCACCACCACGCCGCGACCCACGGCATCATCGATCGCTTCCTGCATCGCAGGGCTTTGATTGCAGGCAAACGCCCCGCCTAAGCTCATGTTGATCACTTCCGCCGGAGTGCCATTGTCAGGGACTCCGTCCACACTGCCTCCCGATGCCCACACGATCGCGTCGATGATGTCCGACATGCTGCCGCCACCGTGGCCGAGCACCCGGACAGGCTGCACCTTGGCGCCATGGGCGACGCCGGCAACATCCTTGCCGTTGTTCGTCACCGCTTCAGAGCAATCAAAGCCCGTCCGTTCACCATCCGGACGCGCTGCGGCGCGCTCGCAATCACGCACGCCAAGGGGCTACCGAGGCGCGGAGCTACGTCCCGCCGCGAACTCTTCGGGCTCTCAGCGGCTGTTGGCGATTCGCAGGCACTCGGCCACCACTCTGGTCGGCGAGGGCCGGCTGTTCTGGACGAAGCCCAGTGCGACAGCCGTTTGCAGATGACGTTTGTTCGCGATACCCCACACCGCCGGGATGGCACCGCGCTCGACGGCGGTATCCAGTCGTTGACGTAACTCCATTTCCGTCTTGGCGACATGAGCGGCATCGAGCGCGTCGCCGTCCACCAGTATTTTCGGGCGGCCCGCATCAAGCGCGGCGATATAGAACGGACCGTCCAGATCAATCACATCCAACGCGGTACCGAAGCCGATGACGGTCAGCCGATCCAGCACGGCGCCAAAAGCCTGGCCGAGACCCGGAGAAGCGCAGTTCTCGAATTTCAGGTCGAACGCGGCCGGCTCGACGCCTTGCCCGATCACCCACTCGGCGAGCTTTTCTGGCAGCTCTGCGTCGTTCAGCACCAGCGCGGGTGCGGCCACGGTACAGACGACGACCGCACCGCGGTGGCGTAACTCGCGCTGGAACACCAGCACTTTCGCCATGCGTCGATAGAAGGCCAGCAGATCAAGGCCCAGCCTGCGCACGATTTCGCCATGTCGGGCGGCGAGGATCCGGCCCACTTTCGGGTGCAGCAGCGCGGTGGTGATCATGCCGCGCTCACGCGCGTCCTCAACGCGCGACCATTGCGGTTCGAGGCCGATCTGCATGCCGCCGCGGCGCACCAATGCATCGGCGACGATATCTTCCAGTTCGAAAGATTCCAGCGCCGGATCGTCGATGTGTCCCGCGAACGTGCCGCGGGAGGCGGGTGAAGCCGTAGCCATGGAAAAAGCGTCCTGTTTCTGGAGCGGAAGCGCGCAGCTATCGTGGGACTGATGTCACCGATCTGCCGCCTCCTATGAGCCCAGACAGGCTACAAGGCCCTACCGATACCCCGAATAGACAATTTCCGATAATCCAGCACGGGGTCCGTTCTCACCGATATTGAGATTAATGCGAGTTAAAAAATCATGTGTGCGCCCGCTCAGGTCCAACGCTTGGTGAGGCGGGCCGCGAAGTGGCAGGAGGCTGCTGATCACGTTGTACCCGTTTCAGTGAGTTGGAAATGATCGACGCAGTGCTCGTGGCCGGCGTTGGGTTTTGCCACCAGGATCATCTTGGCGGTCCGCTCGACCAGCTCGGCTGTGACATCACCTTGCAGTGAGTCTTCCGGACGTCTGCTGCTGCGGAATGCGAGACGTGTACCCGCTACGCCACATTGTTCTTCGATCGACTTGTGGCTCGCATTAACTAGGAAGCGACCTCGCGTCACCCATTCCGCCATGAGCGTAGACGGCGGCTGTAGAAAGTCCAACGCGGCCGCAACAGCAGTCTCCCGATAGAGTCCCTGCGCGAGCCGTCGTCGAAGTTTCCGTTACCATTGCCATACGCAATCGGCAATGGAAGCGGACACGACAACAAGCTTCAATCTCAGGGCCGGGCTCCCCTGGTGAGAGGATCCGCGTTAGCATCGGTGTCAATCGCTAACCATTCGTAGACACCACATGCGCCATTGCCTTGCCCTCGATCTGCACGACGATCCCGATCTTATCGCCCAGTACGAAGCCCATCACCGAGACGTCTGGCCAGAAGTGCTGGCGCACCTGCGCGTGCACGGCGTGCGTGAGCTGGAGATCTTCCGTCTCGGTACTCGCTTGGTGATGGTGATGGACACTGACGATGCCGTGTTCGACGCTGCGGCGATGAGCAATGCCGAAAAGGAGAGCGCGCGTTTGCGCGAATGGGAAACCCTGATGTGGCACTTCCAGAAGGCGACGCCGTGGACGCCTGCCGGGCAGAAATGGACGCCTATGACTCCGATCTTCCGGCTGTCGGATGCGGACGGAGCTCCTGGCATGCAGCCGGAATATTGAAAGCCGCCCTATGCACGAAAGAGCTCAACAAAAATATTCCGGTAGCTGTCATTGCGGAGCCGTCCGCTTCGAGATCGTCACGAGCTTCCCAGAACTGACCACCTGCGATTGCTCCATCTGCAGGCGCAAGAATGCGCTGATGGTGAAAGTGCACGAGAGCGAGTTCACGCTCATCTCCGGTGAAAGCTCACTCAGCACCTACCAGTTCCACACCCATACCGCCGAGCACTACTTCTGCCGCACTTGCGGCATCTATCCGTTCCACCGCAAGCGAGTTACGCCAGATTATCTCGGAGTGAACGTGTTCTGCCTGGAAGACTTCGATCCGTCCGGCATACCGGTTCGCGCCACTGTCGGGGCAGGCATGCCATGAAGATCCGCTGGACATAGTGGTGCCGCTCCACTCCGCAGAATCTTCTCCATCGCTTTCCCTTTTGCAAGCTCGTCGATCGGCTTGTCCAGCTTGTGCTCCCCATTCTTGCGATGGCGTTGCTAATCCGGCACGCAACTTCATCCATTGAGCACGCATGCATAACGTGTGAAGCCTTAGCTTTTCCGGAGGCAATGGCTGATGGAGAGAGAAATGGCCAGCAAGAAACCCGTCAATCCGCCGCAGAAACAGGAGCGGCAGCCCGGCCGGCAGAAACTGATGCATCCGGAACCGGTCACCATTCGCGATGACTACCGCGGTAGCGGCAAACTGGATGGCAAGGTCGCGCTGATCACGGGTGGCGACAGCGGCATTGGCCGCGCGGTGGCGGTGCATTTCGCCCGCGAAGGTGCAAAAGTCGCCATCGCTTACCTGTCGGAAGATACCGACGCCAAGGAAACACAACGCCTGGTGGAAGCCGAAGGCGTCGACTGCCTTACAGTCCGCACCGATCTGTCATCGCCCGCCAACTGTCGCAGGGTGGTGGAGAAGACGGTGGCGAAGCTCGGCGCCCTGGACATACTCGTCAACAACCATGCACAACAGTATCCCGTCGAGGAAGCGGAGGAACTGACCCCGGCGCGCGTGCGCAAGACCTTCGAGAACAACCTGTTTTCACTTTTCTATTTGATCGATGCCGCGCTGGAACACCTGCCGAAGGACGGATGCATTATCAACACCGGTTCGGTCACCGGCGCGCGCGGACACCGGACGCTGCTGGACTACGCCTCCACCAAGGGCGCCATCCACGCCATGACATTCTCGCTGGCGCAGTCGTTGGCCGAGCGTGGCATCCGCGTGAACGCGGTGGCGCCTGGCCCGATCTGGACACCGCTGATTCCAGCGTCGTTCGACAGCAAGCAAGTGGCCGAATTCGGATCCGATACGCTGTTGAAGCGCCCGGGACAACCGGCGGAGGTCGCACCGGCCTATGTTTTCCTGGCCAGCCAGGACGGCAGCTTCATTACCGGCCAACTGATACACATCAATGGCGGTGGCTACATCTCTGCATAGGGCGGGCTCAGGCCCGCCATTGCGATGCCTGTGTTTGCGACGGCAATGAACGGAGTGGGTTTGAATGCCCCGTTTGCACTTTCTCGTTAACCCTCCACGCAAGCGTTTAGATGGCAATGGTGGGCCGGGGGCCCACCTACATCATTTGGCCGGCTGCGGCGTTTTCTTCCCTTCCTTGGCGCGGCGTGCGATCTCCTCGTAGTGCTGGCGGAGCTCATTCAGATCTTTTTCTTCCATTTCTTCCAAGTCCAACAACTGGTTGTTGGCGCGGCGGGTGACGCGGATCAACTCGTCCAGCTTGATATGCATCGCTTCGGTATCGCGGTTTTGCGTGTTCTGGATCAGGAACACCATCAAGAACGTCACGATGGTGGTGCCGGTGTTGATCACCAATTGCCAGGTGTTGCTGAACCCGAATAGCGGCCCGCTGATGGCCCACGCCACCACGACGAACACGGCCAGCGAGAAGCAAAGCGGCCGGCCAGTGAAGCTGGACGCGGCTTTGGCCATGCGGGTGAAGGAATTCGGCGAGGTGGACATGACACGGCTCCTGGCTTGTGGAGAAACGGATACCAAGAACGGATACCAAAAAATCTGCAGCGCAACGTGAAGACAGCGCCCGTAGGCGCTGTCGTTTTCGGTTGGCCGTCACGCCCCCACCTACATCATGCGGTCGCGCGCCTGTTCCGCGCGGGCGGCCTGCATCTTGGATTCGACGTTCTTGACCTCTTCCGGCGGCGGCAGCATTGCCGGGAAGCCCAGCGACTGTATCCACAGCTCACGTGTCCAACCGGTGGTGTGGTAGAGGTGGTGGTCCTCGTCTTTTTCCACCGCTTCATGGGCGGATTTCAGCACTTTGGCCGAGTCGGTAGTGGAGTGATTGGCGATATGGCCGATCAGCTCCCAGTTCAAGTGATCCTTGGTTTCCGCCAGCACCACGCATTCGCCCGCCACCAATTCGGCGGCGGCGGCATCGGCGCTCTCACGCGCCATCTGCATGGCCATGACCAAGGACTCGCCCAGGTGCGCGACCACCTGGCGACCCGGACTGCTCATCTCGGTGTCGATCTCCAGCAGTTCGAACACGCGCGTCAACACTTCTTCATGTTTGCGTGTTTCCTGCAGGTATTCGGTCCATTCTTTCTTAAGATCCGGATTCACTGCGCACTGAATCGCGTTCTCATAGATCTTGATGCCGCCGCGCTCGGTCTCCAGCGCCTGCAGCAGCAGTTCGCGGACTTGCATTGCATCGTATTCTTGTTCTGGCGCTTTTCTAGCCATCGTTCTGTCCCTTTGGCGAGGTTCCAAACACCTTGCGCGTGGCGGCGTTCAACAGTGGTGAAGCACCGGTTAACCACGCCATCACGGCGCTTCGCACGCAGCCTCCAGCGTTCCAACGGCGCGCACGGGCAAGGTTTCTCGGCGGCGGTTACGATGCCGCCATGAATACAGAACAACTCAAGGATTTCTGCCATCGGTTACCCGGTGCGGAAGCGACCCTGCATGGGCCGCCTGCCAACATCCTGGTGTATGCGGTGGGCGGCAAGCGCTTTGCTCACTTCAAGACCAGCCAGCCCGAACGGTGGCGTTTCAGTATCAAGGTCACGCCGGAGCGCTTCGTCGAACTGACCGATGTTCCCGGCATCAAGCCCGCACGCTGGCTGGGCCGCTACCGTTGGATCACGATCGTGGATGTGGCCCGCGTGCCTACCGCCTACCTGTCGGAGTTGGTCCGATGGTCCTACGACCATGCACTGGCCTCGCTGAGCAAGGCACGCCGTGCGGAGGCACTGAACGTTTTGGCGGTTGATGCAGGGAAAAGCTCGCGGCCGGACATGGCTGTTACCACGACAAAGACCCGGTAGGAGCGCCGTCCCGGCGCGAGCTCTTCGGGTTTGTTGCGGTCTGACGTAAAAGCTCGCGGCGGGACGCCGCTCCTACAACAGCTCGACAAAGCAAAACCAGACAGAGCGCCTTTGCCTCGTAGGAGCGCCGTCTCGGCGCGAGCTCTTTGGGTTTGTCGCGATCTGGCGCGTTTGTCGCGACCTGACGGGAGGAGCTCGCGGCGGGACGCCGCTCCTACAACAGCTCGACAAAGCAAAGACCAGACAGAGCGCCTTTGCCTGGTAGGAGCGTCGTCTCGGCGCGAGCTCTTTGGGTTTGTCGCGATCTGGCGCGTTTGTCGCGATCTGGCGCGTTTGTCGCGACCTGACGGGAAGAGCTCGCGGCGGGACGCCGCTCCTACAACAGCTCGACGAAGCAAAGACCAGACAGAGCGCCTTTGCCCTGGTAGGAGCGCCGTCTCGGCGCGAGCTCTTCGGGTTTTGTCGCGACCTGACGGGTTTGTCGCGATCTAACGGGAGGAGCTCGCGGCGGGACGCCGCTCCTACAATAGCTCGACAAAGCAAAACCAGACAGAGCGCCTTTGCCTGGTAGGAGCGCCGTCTCGCCGCGAGCTCTTCGGGTTTGTCGCGATCTGACGGGAAGAGCTCGCGGCGGGACGCCGCTCCGCGCCCCGATGGCCGTTCAGTACGCACCGTCAAAAACGCGCCGCAGCGCGTCCGGTTAGCGAACAACCCTTGTCTTCTTCGCGACCTGACGGGAAGAGCCCATGAAAAGTTTCCGCCAGCCTTGTCGATTTCCCGCTCCGCGGTTCGTCGTACGGGTAAGAGCACGCTTCCGGCTACCGATTTTCGGGCCGTCGCGGGCTTGGACTCCCTTACTGAAGAGCGCAGCCCATGCGATTCATGATCCTGCTGAAGTCCGATGCCACGGTCGAGGCCGGTACGGCACCTGACAAGACATTGCTGGCGGAGATGTGCCACTACAACCAGGCGCTGGCCAAAGCCGGCGTCCTGCTGGCAGCCGAGGGGCTGCATCCCAGCATCCACGGCGCGCGCGTGCGCTTCCACGGCCACCAGCGCACGGTGACCGAGGGACCCTTCACCGACAGCCAGACGCTGATCGCCGGATTCTGGCTGATCCAGGCCAAGTCCCGCGAAGAAGCCATCGAATGGGTCAAGCGCTGCCCCAACACCGGCGATGCCGAAATCGAAATCCGCCAGGTATTCGAGGCAGCCAACTTCTGCGATGAATTCGCAGCCGAACCGGTGGGACGGGACCTCCCGCGCACGCGGTCCGGCACCTCGCACTGACAAGCCCGCCGGGCGCCTCCACCCACCGATACACACGCGACCAAGAGAGCAATGATGATCATCAACCCATACCTGATATTCGATGGCCGCTGCGAAGAGGCCTTCAAGTTCTACGCGCAATGCCTGGGCGGCACGCTGGAAATGATGATGCCGTTCGGCGACTCCCCCGCTTGCGACTCCATTCCCGCGGACTACCGCGACAAGATCATGCACGCGCGACTGGTGGTGAACGGACAAGCGCTGATGGCATCCGACAATCATCCGGAGTATCCCTACGAAGGCGTCAAGGGCTGCTCGGTTTCGTTGAACGTCGACAGCATCGCCGAGGCTGACCGTATCTTTGCCGGACTGTCCGAGGGCGGCAGCGTGCAGATGCCGCTGGAGAAGACTTTCTGGGCCGCCCGCTTCGGCATGGCCACCGACCGCTTCGGCGTGCCGTGGATGATCAACTGCGAGCACGATCGCTAACCACGTACGAGCGCTGCCAGACGATGCTCGCGGCGGAACCGAATCCCATTGTTCAACCACTGGAGCCCACCATGCGATTCATGATGCTGATGATCCCCAAAGGCTACGAAAGCGCCGCTCCGGGCACGCTGCCCGAGGCCGACGCGGTGGCCGCGATGATGAAGTACAACGAGGAGCTGCAGAAAGCCGGCGTGTTGATCGCGCTGGATGGACTGCACCCACCGTCGATGGGCGCCCGCGTGTCATTCGGGGACGGCAAGCCGCGGGTGATCGATGGCCCCTTCGCCGAGAGCAAGGAGGTGCTGGGCGGCTACTGGATGATCCGCGTCGATTCCCGCGAGGAAGCCATCGAATGGGCCAAACGCTGCCCGGGGTCTCCCAACGAAACCATCGAAATCCGGCAAGTGATGGAGTACGAAGACTTTCCCGCCGACGTGCAGCAGGTGGTCGGGGATGGTTTCCGGGACATGCAGGGCACGCCGGCTCACCCACCGGCGGCATAAGGCAGACGACCATGCTTTCGCCCAATCATTACGAAGCCTCCGCCGCTGATACTGGCTATCTGGCCGTCGCGGGCCAGGACCGGTCACTTCCCTCCTCCGCGCCGGCGTGGTTTGATGCGCGGATGACTGATTCGGCCACGCACCGCGCCATCGACGCCGTCTGGCGTATCGAATCCGCCCGCTTGATCGCCGGCCTGGCGCGCATGGTTCGCGACGTGGGCCTGGCGGAGGAACTGGCGCAAGACGCACTGGTCGCCGCACTGGAAAACTGGCCGGAAAGCGGCGTGCCCGACAACCCCGGCGCCTGGCTGATGGCGACGGCGAAGCGCCGCGCCATCGATCGCCTGCGCCGGCATACGCTGCAAGCGCGCAAGCACGAGGAAATCGCACGCGAATTGGAAGAGGTGCAGGCCGATACCGCACTGGCGCCGGAAATCGCGGCCGACGACGACATTGGCGACGACCTGCTGCGGCTGGTCTTCGTTGCTTGCCACCCGGTGCTGTCGATGGAAGCACGGGTGGCGTTGACGCTACGCCTGCTGGGCGGCCTGACCACCGATGAGATTGCGCGCGCTTTCCTGGTGCCGGAACCCACGGTGGCGCAGCGCATCGTCCGCGCCAAACGCACGCTGGCCGAAGCGCAGGTGCCATTCGAAGTGCCGCGCAAGGATGAACTGGCCGAACGTCTCGCGTCCGTGCTGGGCGTGGTCTACCTGATCTTCAACGAAGGCTATTCCGCCACCGCCGGTGACGACTGGATGCGCCCAGCCTTGTGCGACGAAGCACTGCGCCTGGGTCGTGTGCTGGCAGAGCTGGCGCCGACCGAGCCTGAAGTGCACGGGCTGGTGGCGCTGATGGAAATCCAGGCGTCGCGCGCAGCCGCGCGTACGGGATCTTCCGGAGAACCGGTGCTGTTGCTGGAACAGGATCGCGCGCGTTGGGATCAATTGTTGATCCACCGCGGCCTGGCGGCGCTGGAACGCGCGGAAAAGCTCGGCGGTGCATTCGGCCCTTACGCCCTTCAAGCGGCCATCGCCGCTTGCCATGCGCGCGCGCGTACCGCGGAGGAAACGGATTGGACGCGTATCGCCGCGCTATACAACGCGCTGTCGCAGCTGACGCCGTCGCCGGTGGTGGAGTTGAATCGCGCGGTGGCGCTGTCGATGGCCTTCGGCCCCGCGACGGGGCTGGAATTGGTGGACCAGCTGACCGGCGAAGCCAGCCTGAAGCGCTATCACCTGTTGCCCAGCGTACGCGGCGATTTGCTCTACAAACTCGGCCGGATGGAAGAAGCCCGCGAGGAATTCCTGCGCGCCGCGACGCTCACCCGCAATGAGCGCGAAAAGACCCTCTTGCAGGAGCGCGCCGCGGCATGCGCCGCGAACGCCAATTGACGTAGAGCGGAGCTTGCTCCGCTGTTCTTGCTTCGTAGAGCGGAGCTTGCTCCGCTGTTCTTGCTTCACAGCTACGGAACGAAAAGCAGCCGAGCAAGCTCGGCTCTACGCAAAAGCGCACCCGTCTCGTAGAGCGGAGCTTGCTCCGCTGTTCTTGCTTCACGGGCACGGGACGAAGAGCAGCCGAGCAAGCTCGGCTCTACGTAAAAGCGTTTGTCTCGCGTAGAGCGGAGCTTGCTCCGCTGTTCTTGCTTCACCGGCACGGGACGAAGAGCAGCCGAGCAAGCTCGGCTCTACGCAAAAGCGTTTGTCTCTCGTAGAGCGGAGCTTGCTCCGCTGTTCTTGCTTCACGGGCACAGGACGAAGAGCAGCCGAGCAAGCTCGGCTCTACGCAAAAGCGTTTGTCTCTCGTAGAGCGGAGCTTGCTCCGCTGTT